>CAYQAG010000038.1:0-26980 GCA_964415425.1 uncultured Rhodospirillaceae bacterium
TTCTCGACGAAATACCGAAGGGCCCGACCGGGAAATTGCAGCGCCTCGGCCTCGCGAAGACGCTCGGTCTTGCCTAACGGCGATCACGGCACCAAGCGATAGCCGCCGGGATCGGTGACGAGGATTTCCGCCTTGGCGGGATCGCGCTCGATCTTCTGGCGCAGGCGATAGACATGGGTTTCCAGCGTATGGGTGGTGACGCCGGCATTGTAGCCCCAGACTTCGCCCAGCAACCGGTCGCGCGAGACGGCGTTGCCCGCGCGATAGAGATATTTGATGATCGCGGTTTCTTTCTCGGTCAGGCGAATCTTGCGGTTCTTGGCGGCGTCGAGCAGCATCTTGACGCTCGGCTTGAAAAGATAGGGGCCGATCGTCAGCACGGCATTCTCGCTTTGCGCATGTTGCGCGAGATGCCGGCGCAGCCGCGCCAGCAATTCGCCGAGCCGGAAAGGCTTGGCGACGTAATCGTTGGCCCCCGATTCCAAACCCCGGATCGTGTCCAATTCGGCGCCGGAAGCCGTCACCATGATGATCGGTTCCAGAATGCCCATCGCGCGCAATTGCCGGCAGGCTTCGCGGCCATCGCCGTCGGGCAGGCCGACATCGAGCAGGATGGCATCGGGGCGCCTAGCCTTGGCGGTCGCCAACCCCTCGGCGATGCTGCCGGCCTCCGAACAGACGAATTCCCCGTCGCGGCGCAATTGTTCGGCCAGCGTGGCGCGCAATGCCGTATCGTCGTCGATCAATAGGATGTGATGCGCCGCGGCTTTCGCCATGGGATTCCCCTCGCTTTCCCGCTTAACGCCATAGCATCGCGGCGCGGCGGCGACAAGAAACTTGCGCCGTTTCGCGGCCGTCCTCCGGGCTTGACCCATCCCCGGAAAGAGGCGCATATCGCCAAGGATGATGCCGGAAAATACGTCTCGCGATCCCGCTTCGCATTCCGCCCGGAGCCTTATCGGCTTGCAGCGCGCCTTGGCCGAATTGCGCCGGGGCGGCGCCGTTATTCTTCGCGACGGTCCGCTCGCGGCCCATGTCGCCGCCATCGAGACCTTGGACGAATGGACGCTTGCCGGATTGCAGGCGGCGGCGTCGGGCGGCAAACTCGCGCTCCTCGTGACGGCCGAGCGCGCGCAGCATTTGGGTTTCGCGCCGGTCCGGCCGGGCGAGCCTTGCGCACTTGCCCTCGCACCCGATCTTGGCCCGGAAACCTTGCGCCAGATCGCCGACCCGACCGGCATCGAGCCCGATCTCGCGGCGCTCGATCTCGCCCCCATCGCCGATCTTTCGCCGGCGCTGAGCGAGGCGGCGATCGAGCTTGCCAAAGCCGCGCGATTGTTGCCGGCCGTGCTTTTCGTGCCGGTCGCCGGCGAAAGCCTCGCCGAGGATTCCGCCTTTAGGCTCGAAGCCCGCGATCTGACGCCCAGTCTGCGCGCGGCGGCGGCGCAGCTTCGCCGCGTCGGTTCCGCGCGCCTGCCGCTCGAAGGCGCGGAAGAGGCCGAGATCGTCGCCTTCCGCCCCGCCGATGGCGGCAAGGAACATCTCGCCATTCTGATCGGCCGGCCCGATCCCGAAAGTCCCGTTTTGCTGCGCCTCCATTCCGAATGCCTGACGGGCGATCTTCTAGGCTCGCTGCGTTGCGATTGCGGTCAGCAATTGCGCGGCGCCATCCAGGCGATCGCCAAGGCCGGCAGCGGCATTCTCATCTATCTCGCTCAGGAAGGGCGCGGCATCGGCCTCGTCAATAAATTGCGCGCCTATCGCCTGCAAGATCGCGGCATCGATACGCTGGAAGCCAATTTGCAACTCGGCTTCGGCGCCGACGAACGGCTTTATCGCCCCGCCGCGGAAATCCTCCGCCAATTGGGAAT
Organism: uncultured Rhodospirillaceae bacterium; assembly: GCA_964415425.1. Taxonomy (GTDB): domain Bacteria; phylum Pseudomonadota; class Alphaproteobacteria; order Dongiales; family Dongiaceae; genus Dongia. The sequence goes on from CAYQAG010000038.1 coordinate 1,872, forward strand.
CGGCAATGTCCGCTTGCTCACCAACAATCCGGAAAAGGTGAAGGGGCTGGCGCAATGCGGCATCCGCGTCGTCGAGCGCGTGCCGCATGTCTTCCCCTCGAACGATCACAATCGGCGCTATCTCAAGACCAAGGCCGTGCGCTTCGGGCATATGTTCTAAAAATCCCGGCCCAGCGAAGGGAGTGCGGATCATGCCAGAACCGATCGCCCCGCGTCTTGCCCCGGATCGGGATACGGATTTGCCGGAAGGCGTCCGCGCCGCCATCGCCGACGAACAGGATCGCAGCGAAAGGCTGATCGCCTGGATTCAGCTGGCGATCGCGCTCGTCTTCGCCGCGCTCTACGCTCTGGCCGGGCGCTCGACGCCGACCCAAACCTGGCTGACGCCGGGCGCCATCGGCGTCTATTTCCTGTTCACGCTGATCCATCTTTACGTCAGTTATCGCTGGCGGCTGGGTTTCGCCTTGGTCGCGATTTCCATCGTCCTCGACATGGCGCTGCTCTATGCGCTGATCTGGAGTTTTCATATCCAATACGCCCAGCCCGCCTCGTTTTATCTGAAGGCGCCGACTTTGCTTTACGTCTTCATCTTCATCGCGCTGCGCGCGCTCCGCTTCGAGGCGCGCTATCTCATCCTCGCCGGCGTGGTGGCGGCTTTGGGCTGGCTCGCGATGATTCTCTATGTCGTCTTCGCCGATTCCGCCGATTCCATGATCACTCACGATTACCGCCATTACATGACGTCGAATTCGATTCTGCTCGGCGCCGAATTCGATAAGATCATCACCATCCTGATGGTGAGCGCCATTCTCGCCTTCGCCATCCATCGCGCGCGCCGGCAATTGGTCGAAGCCGTGCGCCAGACGCGCGAGAAGCGCAATCTCGCCCGTTTCTTCGATCCCGAAATCGCGCGGCGGCTGGGCGGCAGCGGCGATTCGCTCTCGGCGGGAAACGGCGAGGCGCGCGATGTCGCCATCCTCAATCTCGATGTGCGCGGCTTCACGACCTTGGCCGCCGGCCTGCCGCCCGATCGGGTGATGCGGCTGCTCGCCGAATATCAGGCGCTGATGGTGCCGATCGTGCAGCGTCATGGCGGGGTCATCGACAAATTCCTCGGCGACGGCATTCTGGCGACCTTCGGCGCCAGCGCGCCCTTGCCCGATTTCGCGGCCCGCGCTTTGCGCGCGCTCGAAGAATCGATCGCGACTGCCCGCGATTGGACGGCGGCCAAGGTCGCGGCGGATGGCCTCGCCTTGAAAGTCTGCGGCGCGGTCGCCGCGGGCCGGGTCGTGGTGGGCGCGGTCGGCGACGAGAATCGCCTCGAATTCACCGTGATCGGGGACGCCGTCAATCTTTGCGCCAAGCTCGAAAAGCACAATAAGGCGCTAGGCTCCGCCGCGATCGTCGCGGGCGCGACTTACGATCTCGCTTGCGCGCAAGGCTATCGCCCGATGGCGGCGGCGCAGCGTCTCTCGGGAGCGGCGATCCCCGGCCTTGCCCAAGGAATCGATTTGGCCGTTCTGCCTTGAAAGACTTACGCTAAGCGAGCCGCTTTCGCCGTATCATCGTTTTGTCATGGCCGCATCACTAAGCGGCAATTTTCCTTCGCCATGGTCGCGCTCCTTAACGAAAAGGAGACATTCATGACCGAGAATCGCCATTACCGATCGCCCGCGCGCTTCTACGACGAAGACGATTGCGCGCCCTCGAACGAAAGCGCCGGATCGACCATGAGCGAGATCGTCGCTCGGCGGTTGTCGCGGCGCGCCGCGCTGAAAGGATTGATGGCCGGCGCTGCCGTTTCCGCTTTGGGTCTCGGGTTCGTCGGTCGCGCGCGCGAAGCGCAGGCGGCGATCGGGCTTACCTTCACGCCGATCGATCATGGCTATACGGAAAGCCATGTCCTTGCCGAGGGCTACGAGGCGCAGGTTCTCATTCGCTGGGGCGATAAGGTTCTGCCCGATGCTCCGGAATTCGATCCCCTCGGTCAATCGGCCGCCGCGCAAGCCAAGCAATTCGGCTACAACAACGACTTCGTGCATTTTTCGCCCTTGCCCGAAGGATCGGGCGCCAGCGATCGCGGATTGCTCTGGGTCAATCACGAATATACGATTCCGCATCTCATGCTTCCGGGCTTCGCCGATCCCAAGGCGGCGGCCGAGGGAAGCACGGCCGAAAGCGTCGCGATCGAACAGGCGGCGCATGGCGGTTCGGTCGTCGAGATCGTGAAGACGGGCGATGGCTGGAGCGTCGTCGGCGATAGTCCCTATAATCGCCGTATCCATCTCGGCACGCCGATGCGAATTTCCGGCCCGGCGGCCGGCCATGCGCGACTGAAGACCGGCGGCGATCCTTCGGGGACCAAGGTTCTCGGCATGATCAACAATTGCGCGGGCGGATGGACGCCCTGGGGAACGATCCTCAGCGGCGAGGAAAACTTCCATCAGTATTTCGGCGGCGATCCCAAGGGCGTGCCGGACGAAAACTATTTCAAGCGTTACGGCATCAAGGGCGAGCCTTCCTATCCCTGGGGCAAATTCGACGCCCGCTTCGACGTAACCAAGGAACCGAACGAGCCCAGCCGTTTCGGCTGGCTGGTGGAAATCGACCCCTACGATCCCGCATCGATCCCGGTAAAGCGCACGGCGCTCGGTCATTTCAAGCACGAAGGCGCCGCGATTATCCTCAACGGCGATGGCCGCATCGTCGTCTATAGCGGCGACGACGAGCGCTTCGAATACGTCTATCGCTTCCTTAGCGAGGATCGGTTCGACCCGGCGCGCGGAAGAGCCAATGGCGATCTCTTGGATCGAGGCGTTCTTGCGGTTGCGAAATTCGGCGACGATGGCAGCGTCGAATGGCTGCCGCTCGTTCATGGCGAGGGGCCGCTCACGGCCGAGAACGGCTTTGCCGATCAAGCCGATATCCTAATCGAAACGCGCCGCGCCGCCGATCTGATGGGCGCCACCAAGATGGATCGGCCGGAAGATATCGAGGTCAATCCCAAGACCGGCAAGGTCTATGTCGTCCTCACCAAGAACGACAAACGCAAGGCGGAGGATCTGAACAGAGCCAATCCGCGCGCCGAGAATAAATGGGGTCAGATCGTCGAGATCGTTCCGCCCGGCGGCGATCACGCCGCGCCGAAAGCGCGATGGGAAATGTTCCTCCTGGCCGGCGATCCGGCCGAGAATGGCGGCCATTACGGCGGCGATGTCGGCAATTCGGGTTGGTTCGCCAATCCGGACAATATCGCCTTCGATAGCGACGGCAATATCTGGATCGCGACCGACGGTTTCACCGATTTTGGCGTTCACGACGGCATCTGGGCGGCCGCTACCGAGGGCGAAGGCCGCGCCGTCACGCGGCACTTCTTCGGTTGCCCACGCGGCGCGGAAATGTGCGGGCCCATGTTTACGCCCGATAGCGCAACCCTGTTCCTGGCGGTGCAGCATCCGGCCGATGAAGAGGGTAGTCGGTTCGACCAACCCTCGACGCGCTGGCCCGATTTCGATGCCAAATTGCCACCGCGCCCGGCTGTCGTCGCCATCACCAAAAAAGGCGGCGGTCGAATCGGTTCCTGATGTGGAAATCCGGCGGCCCCGTGTCGATCCGATGGGCGGTTTATGCATAACCCGATCCCGCATTGCCCAAGGGCGATGCGGGATCGGATATGCCTGACGGAATGCCGCGTTATTACTGCTGCGCCTGTTCGATGCCGATCTCGCGGATCCAATAGCTGCCGCCGGTATTGATCAGCAGCACGCCGTCGAAATTGCCCTTGAGACTAGTGTCCTTGGCCTTGATCGCCGTCTGCCCATCGACCGTGACCAGGAAGCGGCCGCGCGGATCGCGGCTCATGGCGATATCGTGAGCGCGCCCGTCTTCCAACCGCACGCCGCCCTCATAGGCGGCGATATTGCGCGCGCCCTGCGGCGTCACGAGTTGCAGCAGGAGCCCCTGCGCATTGCCCGGCTGATAGACGAGGCGATAGAAATTCTGCGCGCCATTGCCTTGATAGAGGGCGAAGCTCATCGATCCGTAAGGGTCCTTCGAAGTCAGCTTTACCTTCATCAAGAAGGCTTCGGGCAATTTCGCCGGGGTATAGATCGCCGCATATTGCTGCTGCTGCGGCTGGGCGGGTTGGGCTCCCTGCGGCGTCAGCAACACGCCCAGGAGATTGCCGAGATTGCCGCCCTGGCGGATCTTGCTGACGAGGCCGATATTGCTGCCCGAGCGATCGACCGACCATTGGCCGGCGCTCACTTTCCAAGCGGGACTGGCAGTGAAATTGCCGTCGGAGAAATTGTCGAAGAATTTGGCGGGCGGCAAATTGGCAGCGGCGACCGCCTCGTATTTGTCGATGAGATCGTAGAGGTCGTCGACAAAATCCGGCGAGGCGGCGCGATCGCGCTCGGCCTGCTGGACGAGAGCCGTCAATTCCTTGAGGATGGCCGGCAATTGCTCGGCCGTGGTTCCCTGCCAGGGCTGATATTGTTGAGCCGAGACGGGGGCGGAAAGGGCCCATGTCAGAGCCGAAGCGAAAGCCGCGAGGGTGAGGAAGCGCTGGATCTTCATGATCGTGTTCCTGTTTCGCCGGTTGAGGTTGCGTCGATTCGGGCCGGGGGTCGCCCCGATCCGACTTTCATATTATCATCCCTATTGATGCCATGAAGAAGACCCTAAGCGCAATTTTCCGTGATTTCGCTGGAATTTCGGCGGCGCTTGGCCTCCGGCGGCGGGCGGCTTTGCCGCCGGAAGGCCTTGCCGGGGATTCCGGCCGTGCCCCGGCCAATCCGTCGCCCGGGGAGGCGCAAAATCTTCTCGATGCCGTTGCCGATCCCCTGCTCGTCGTCGATTCCGCGCGGATCGTCGGCCTAGCCAATGCCGCCGCTGCGGACCGCTTCGGCCTTGACCTCGTCGGGCGGAGCCTGCTCGGCCTTTTGCGCCACCCCGATGTTCTGACGGCTTGCGAGGAATTGCTGGCCGCCGCTCCCAAGGCGCGCCGGTCGATCGAAATCCCCGAAACCGGTTCGGGTGCCTGGCAGGCCGAAATGGCGCGGCTCGCCGACGGCTTGCTGATCCATTTGCGCGACGCGACGGCCGAGCGGCGCCGGGAAAGTTGGAAAAGCGATTTCGTCGCCAATGTCAGCCACGAATTGAAATCGCCGCTCGCGGTCTTGATCGGTTTCCTGGAAACCCTGGCGGGGCCGGCCAAGGAAGACGCGGCGGCGCGCGCGCGATTTCTCGACATCATGCTGGCCGAATCCCGCCGCATGGATCGCCTCGTTTCCGATCTCCTCTCCTTGTCGCGCATCGAACTCAACGAACATCAGCGCCCGACCGGCGAAGTCGATTTGGCTGCGATCCTGCGATCGGTCGTCGCTCTCTTGGCGCCGCGCGCCGCGACGCGCGAAATGTCGATCCTCATTCCCGATACCGCCGATTGGCCGCGCGTCCTCGGCGATGCCGACGAATTGACCCAGGCGCTCCATAATCTGATCGACAATGCGATCAAATACGGCCGCGCGGGCTCGACCATCGAAATCTCCGCCGCTTTCGTGACCGACGATCTCGCGCTTCGCCGCCATCTGCCGCGCGCGCCCGAGGCGAAGCGCGCCTTTCGCCTCGACATTCGCGACCGGGGGCCCGGCATCGCGCGCGAACATTTGCCGCGCTTGACCGAACGCTTTTATCGCGCCGATCCCGCGCGCTCGCGCGAAGGCGGCGGCACGGGGCTGGGGCTTGCCATCGTCAAACATATTCTGAACCGCCATCGCGGCAGCTTGGATATCCGCTCGGTTCCCGGCGAAGGTAGCGTTTTCGCAATAATCCTGCCGCTTTGAGCGCGCTGTCATAATTCTTTCATATCGCCGATACGGGCTTGTCACATCCCTCTCTTATGACGGCAGCGAAGGCAGTTCCCGCCCCGTTGGAAAAGAAGGAAGACAATCCCCATGCCAATAAAACCGATCCTCCTCGCCGGCACGATTCTCGGCCTCGTTCCCGGCTTTGCCGGCCTCGCCCAGGCCCGCGATCAAATCCATATCGTCGGCTCCTCGACCGTCTATCCCTTCGCGACCGTGGTCGCCGAGGAATTCGGCAAATCGGGCGGGTTCAAGACGCCGATCGTCGAATCGACCGGCACGGGCGGCGGCTTGAAGCTGTTCTGCGGCGGATTGGGCGAGGATACGCCCGATATCGCCAATGCTTCGCGCGCCATCAAGGAAAGCGAGATCGAACTCTGCAAGAAGAACGGCGTGACCTCGATCACGGAAGTGAAGATCGGCTTCGACGGCATCGTGCTCGCCAATGCCAATACCCACACCCGCTATAGCTTCACCGTCAAGGAGATCTGGCTGGCGCTCGCCAAGGAAGTCCCGGTCGATGGCAAGCTCGTTCCCAATCCCTATATGACCTGGGCCGATATCAACCCCGCGCTCCCCGCGGAAAAGATCGAGGTTCTGGGCCCCCCGCCCACTTCCGGCACGCGCGATGCCTTCGTCGAGCTGGTGATGGATAAGGGCTGCAAGGGCATCGCCGAGATCGAGGCGCTTGCCGACGATAAAGCGAAGAAAACCGCCTGCGGCACGATCCGCGAGGACGGCGCCTATATCGATGCCGGCGAGAACGATAATCTCATCGTGCAGAAACTGGCCGCCAATCCGATGGCAATCGGCATCTTCGGATATTCCTTCTTGGCCGAAAACGGCGACCGCCTGCAAGGCAGCCTGATGGATAATGTCGCGCCGAGCTTCGAGAATATCGCTTCGGGAACCTATGAGGTTTCGCGGGCGCTCTATATCTACGTCAAGAATCAGCATGTGGGGGTCATTCCCGGCTTGCAGGAATTCGTGACGGAATTCATGAGCGATAAGGCGAGCGGCGAAGACGGCTATCTCGTCGATCGGGGCATGATCCCGCTGCCGGCCGATGAGCATAAGAAATCGGCCGATGCCGCCATGGCCCTCACGCCGATGTTCTGATCTATCTCTCCGGCAATGGCTCGGCTGGTCGATTTCCGCCAGCCGAGCCATTTATCTATATGTAAAATAACAATATATTATGTAATAAATTTGAAATCTTTTTGCCTTATACAATGACGGCATCAGGATCGGGGGATGGCGGGGATGCGGGAGAAAAATCCAAGCTCGGATAGCGGACCAGGGCCTAGGCGCCGCGCCGCGCCGATGCGGATTGCCGACGGGGCCAAGGTGTGATGCCTCCCTCTCTCGCCTCGATCGCCGCTCTCTTGGCCATCGCTTTCGTTCTCTTGGGCCTGTTCGCTTTCGCCTCCGGCAGAAGGCGCGCCATCGCCAGCGCCGGCGGGCATCCCCGCCATCTTCATTCGCGGCCGGTCTATCACGGTTCGTTTCTAGCCCTTTCCGTCCTCATTCCCGCGATCGTCGTTCTCTTCGCCGGCTTGGCGGCGATTCCCTTTTTCGGTCTCGATCCCCGCTGGGCGATGCTAGCGGCCGGCGCCACCCTGCTCGCCGCTTTCGCTTGCGCCCTTTCGATCCTGCGCCCGCGCCTCAATCGCGATTTCCGTGCGCGCAATCGCGTCGAACGCGCGCTTCGCATCCTTCTCTTGCTCTGTTCGCTGATTTCGATTCTAACGACCTTGGCGATCGTCTTCTCGTTGCTGGTCGAGGCTGTGCGCTTTTTCGTCCGCATCTCGCCAATCGATTTTCTGTTCGGTCTCGAATGGTCGCCGCAAATGGCGATTCGCGCCGATCAGATCGGTCAATCCGGAGCCTTCGGCGCCATCCCCGTTTTCGCCGGCACGTTGCTCATCACCTTCATCGCCATGGCCGTCGCCGTCCCGATCGGTCTTTTCGCGGCGATCTATCTTTCCGATTACGCCAGCAAGCCGGTGCGCGGGATCGTCAAGCCGCTGATCGAAATCCTGGCCGGCATCCCGACCGTCGTTTATGGGTTCTTCGCCGCTTTGACGATCGCGCCGGCCTTGCGGGATTTCGGCGCGGCCATCGGCCTCGACGTCGCCTCCGAATCGGCGCTCGCCGCCGGTCTCGTCATGGGCGTCATGATCATCCCCTTCGTTTCCTCTTTGACCGACGACGTGATGAGCGCCGTGCCGCAATCCCTGCGCGATGGCGCCTATGCCTTGGGCGCGACGAAATCGGAAATGGTGCGCAATATTGTCGTTCCGGCCGCCTTGCCGGGCATCATGGGCGGCATCTTGCTGGCCATCAGCCGAGCGATCGGCGAGACCATGATCGTCGTCATGGCCGCCGGCCTGACCGCCAATCTGACCGCCAATCCCTTCGCCGCCGTCACCACGGTGACGGTGCAGATCGTAACCCTGCTGGTCGGCGATCAGGAATTCGACAGCCCGAAGACGCTCGCGGCTTTCGCGCTCGGCCTCGTGCTCTTCCTGGTCACGCTTTTCCTCAATGTCATCGCGCTCCGCATCGTGCGGCGCTATCGGGAACGCTATGAGTGAGCAACCTCCCCTATCGGGCGGTCTTCCCGCGCGGCGCCCCGATTTCTCCCCGGCTTTCCTCGCCAAGCGCCGGCGGGCGGAGCGTCGGTTCAAATTCTACGGCCTTGCCGCCGTATCCCTTGCCCTCGGCGCGCTGGTTTTCCTGCTCGCCTCGATCGTCGTTCAGGGTCAGGGCGCCTTCCGGCAAAGCGAAATCGCGCTCGATATCGTCTTCGCGCCGGAAAAGATTTCCCCGAATGGCGCCCGCGATCCGCAAAGCCTGGCCAAAGGCGATTATCTGGGCCTCGTCAAGGACGCCTTGAAGGCGGCTTTTCCCGATATCCAGGATCGCGGTCAACGCAAGCAGCTTTTCGCCTTGCTGAGTTCGGGGGCCGGCGATCGCTTGCGGGAAATGGTGCTGGCCGATCCCAGCCGGATCGGCATGGCTCAACGGGTTTGGCTGCTGCTCGACGACAGAATCGATCTGCTGCTGAAAAAGCCGTCCTTACGTAATCTATCGGCCGATCAGCGCGGCGTTAGCGATCAGCAATTGGTTTGGCTCGATGCCTTCGCCGAGCGCGGCGCGATCCGCCGGAATTTCAATATCGATTTCCTGACGAGCGGGGATTCGCGCGAACCGGAACAGGCGGGAATCCTAGGCGCGCTCATGGGCTCGCTTTTCACCATGCTGGTCGCTCTGCTGCTCAGCCTGCCCCTCGGCGTGATGAGCGCGATCTATCTCGAAGAATTCGCGCCGCGCCATCGCCTGACCGATCTCATCGAAATCAATATCAACAATCTGGCGGCCGTTCCCTCGATCGTCTTCGGCCTGCTCGGCCTCGCTTTGCTGCTCGGCGTTTTCGGCCTGCCGCGCTCCTCGCCCTTGGTGGGCGGCATGGTGCTGTCGCTGATGACCCTGCCGACGATCATCATCGCGACGAGAGCCGCCTTGAAGGCCGTTCCGCCCTCGATCCGCGAGGCGGCCTACGGCATCGGCGCCTCGCCGCTGCAAGTCGTGCTGCATCATGTTCTGCCGCTCGCCGTCCCCGGCATCATGACAGGTTCGATCATCGGCATGGCGCGGGCTTTGGGCGAATCGGCGCCGCTGCTGATGATCGGCATGGTCGCCTTCATTGTCGATGTGCCGCATGGCCCGCTCGATCCCGCGACCGTCCTTCCCGTGCAAATCTATCTCTGGGCCGATTCGCCCGAGCGCGGCTTCGTCGACAAGACTTCGGCCGCCATCCTCGTTCTCTTGATTTTCCTGATCGCCATGAACGCGATCGCGATCTATGTCCGGCGCAAATTCGAGCGCCGCTGGTGAAGGAGCCCCGTTGATGACGGATACCCCTATCAAAATGCGGGGAAGAGAAGTCGACGTCTTTTATGGCGATAAACAGGCGCTATTCGCGATCGACCTCGATATCCCGGCGCGTCAGGTGACGGCGCTGATCGGCCCTTCGGGTTGCGGCAAATCCACCTTCCTGCGCTGCCTCAACCGCATGAACGACGTGATCGAGAATTGCCATGTGCGCGGCCGGATCGATCTCGACGGCGAGGATATCTACGCGCCCGCTCTCGATGTCGTGAACTTGCGCGCGCGGATCGGCATGGTCTTCCAGAAGCCCAATCCGTTCCCGAAATCGATTTTCGACAATGTCGCCTATGGTCCGCGCATTCACGGCATGGCGGAAAACCGCGAGGAATTGGCGGCGATCGTGCAATCCAGCCTGGAGCGCGCCGGCCTCTGGGCCGAGGTCAAGGACCGCCTCGCTCAACCGGGCACCGGATTATCGGGCGGTCAGCAGCAGCGCCTTTGCATCGCGCGCGCCATCGCCATCAGCCCGGAAGTCATCCTCATGGACGAACCCTGTTCCGCCCTCGATCCCATCGCGACGGCGCGGATCGAGGAATTGATCGACGAATTGCGGGAAAAATTCACCATCGTCATCGTCACGCATTCGATGCAGCAAGCCGCGCGCGTCAGCCAGAAGACCGCCTTTTTCCATCTCGGCCGCTTGGTCGAATGGGGCGAGACGGCGCAGATTTTCACCAGCCCGCGCGACGAGCGCACGCAGGGCTATATTACCGGGCGCTTCGGTTAGGGAGCAGGACATGACGGCGAAAAACGATGCGCATATCGTAAAAAGCTTCGACGAGGAATTGCAGCGCCTGCGCGGCGAAATTCTTGCCATGGGCGGTCGCGCCGAGGCGCAATTGCAGGATGCCGTTCAGGCACTGGCTCGGCGCGATTCCGAATTGGCGCAAGGCGTCATCGCCAGCGATCTCCTGATCGACGACCTCGAACACCGCGTCGCCGACGATTCCTTGCGCATTCTGGCGCTGCGCCAACCCATGGCCAAGGATCTGCGCGAGGTCGTCGCCGCGATCAAGATTTCCGCCGATATCGAGCGCATCGGCGATTACGCGAAGAATATCGCCAAGCGCGCGCTCTATCTCAATCAGCGCGAACCCTTGCGGCCGACGAATCTCATTCCGCGCATGGCCGAATTGGCCGCGCGCCTCATCGGCGACGTGCTTTCCGCCTATGCGCGGGACGATTCCAAAAGCCTCGTCGCCGCCTGGCGATCGGACGAGGCGATCGACGACATGTACAATTCCCTATTCCGCGAATTGCTAACCTATATGATGGAAGACCCGCGCAAGATCGGCGCCGCGACGCATCTGCTCTTCATCGCCAAGAATATCGAGCGCATCGGCGATCACGCGACCAATATCGCCGAAACCGTCTATTTCCTGATCCACGGCCAGCCCTTGGCCGAGGCGAGACCGAAGGGAGACACGACGAATGTCGCTTTCGAGCCCTGAGCGCGCCCAGACCCGCAAGGCGCAGAAAAGCGAAATCGCCCAGCCGCTCGTTCTCGTCGTCGAGGACGATCCCAGCCTCTCCGCCTTGCTGCGCTACAATCTGGAAGCGGCCGGCTATCGCGTCGCCGCCGAGAGCGACGGCGAGGCGGGGCTGACGGCGATCCGCGATCTCGAACCCGATCTCGTTCTGCTCGATTGGATGCTACCGGGGCTTTCCGGCCTCGAAATCTGTCGGCAATTGCGCCGCCTGCCGGACGGCCAGCGCATCGCCGTCATCATGCTGACGGCCAAGGGCGAGGAGGCGGATCGCATTCGCGGCCTCGAAACCGGCGCCGACGATTACGTGACCAAGCCCTTCAGTCCGGCCGAACTCGTCGCGCGCGTCCGCGCGGCCCTGCGCCGCGCTAGGCCGCAAAGCGGCGCCGAGCGGCTGATCTATCGCGATCTCGCCATGGATCTCGTCGCCCATCGCGCTTATCGCGGCGAGCGGGAAATCCATCTCGGCCCGACCGAATTTCGCCTGCTGCGCTTTCTCATGGAAAATCCGACGCGCGTCTTTTCGCGCGAGCAATTGCTGGATCACGTCTGGGGCCGCGACATCTATGTCGAAATGCGCACCATCGACGTTCATATCCGCCGCCTGCGCAAGGCGATCAATCCGCCGGGCTCCCTCGACCTCATCCGCACCGTGCGCTCGGCCGGCTATGCCCTGGACGGCGAAAGATAGCTGCGAGAAGCTTTCGTCTAAGCGGTAACAATCGAATTTTTGCAACCCCTCACCCTAACCCTCCCCCCAAGGGGGGAGGGAAGGCGCCGCGTAATCTTCCTCGCTCCCACGAAGTGGGGGAGAGGATCGAGGTGAGGGGGAAAGAGCCGATGGTGAGGGGGCGGTCGGATTTCCGTCGCGATCTTGATGCCGTGGGAATCGCTCTCGACCCCGCGACGGTAAACGGGCATGCTAGGTCCGGCGACGGGCGTCTTTCCCGGTCGGAAAGGCGCCCCCCGCGGCATCGCGAAGGGAGAGCGGCCATGACCGAATCGGCATTGCACAAGCGTCGCGGCGGCACGGCCGGCCGCCATAAGGCCGAGGCCGAAGCGCCGCTCGTTCAGCGATCTCAGATTCGGCGGCGGATTCCCCGCTACGAGCTTCTCGACGCGGAAGGGATCGAGCGCATTCACGCGACCTCGATGACCATTCTCGAAGAAATCGGCATCGATTTCCGCGACGAGATCGCGCTCGCGGCCTGGAAAAAGGCGGGCGCCGATATCCGCGGCGAGCGCGTCCATATCGATCGCGCTTTGCTGATGGACCTCATCGCCAAGGCGCCCGCGCGCTATACCCAGCGCGCGCGTAACCCCGCACGCAATGTCGAGATCGGCGGCGAGAACACCGTCTTCGCGCCGACTTACGGCTCGCCCTTCGTGCGCGATTTCGAGAACAAGCGGCGCTACGGCACGCTTGCCGATCTCGAGAATTTCGTGAAGCTCGCTTATCTCACGCCCGATCTCCATCATTCGGGCGGCGTCATCTGCGAACCGGTCGATGTTCCGGTGCCGAAGCGTCATCTCGATATCGTCTATACGCATATGCGCTATTCCGATAAGCCGTTCATGGGCATCGTCACGGCCGAGGAGCGCGCCGAGGATACGCTGGAACTCTGCCGGATTCTGTTCGGCGCCGATTTCATCGCCGCGGGGAATACGGTTCTGACCTCGGTCGTCAATTGCAATTCGCCCCTCGTTTGGGATCAGACCATGCTCTCCGCCTTGCGCGTCTATGCCCGCGCCAATCAAGCCGTGCTGGTCACGCCCTTCATCATGGCGGGGGCCATGGCGCCGGCTTCGACGGCGGGCGCCATCGCGCAATTGAATGCCGAGGTTCTGGCCGGCATCGCCTATGCGCAGCTCGTAAGGCCGGGCGCGCCCATGGTCTACGGGAGTTTCGTCACCACGGTTTCCATGCAATCGGGCGCACCGATGATGGGCACGCCGGAACCGGCGATGATGATCTATGCCGTCGCGCAATTGGCGCGGCGCTATAATTTGCCGGTGCGTTCGGGCGGCATGCTGAACGGATCGAAGATCGCCGATGCTCAGGCCGCCTATGAAAGCTTAGGGACCATGATTCCGACGCTGATGGCGGGCGTCAATTTCGTGCTGCATTCGGCGGGCTGGCTGGAAGCCGGTCTCGCGGCGGGTTACGGCAAATTCATGCTGGATGCCGATCAGATCGCCATGCTGCGGATTTTCGCCGACGGCCTCGATCTTTCGGACGAAGCCTTGGCGCTCGAAGCCCTGCGCGAGGTCGGGCCCGGCGGGCATTACCTCGGCTGCGCGCATACGCAGCGGAATTTCAAGACTGCCTTTTATACCTCGACCGTCGCCGATAACAATTCCTTCGAACAATGGGATGCCGAAGGCGCGAAGGACGCCAATCGCCGCGCGACGGAAAAGGCGCAGGCGCTGCTCGCGCGCTACGAGGCGCCGCCCTTGGATCGCGCGATAGACGAGGCCTTGCGCGATTATATCGCCCGGCGCAAGCGCGATCTGCCCGACGGGCTGCGCTGAAGTTTAGGCGGAGGGAGCATTCCGATGAGCGTCACCCTTTCCTTCCACGGCGCCGCCGACATGGTGACGGGATCGATGTATCTCATCGCGACGCCGAAGGCGCGCGTGCTGATCGATTGCGGGCTTTTCCAGGGTTCGAAGACCCTGAAGGAATTGAATTACGGGGCCTTTCCCTTCGATCCGCGAAAGATCGATGCCGTCCTCCTTACCCATGCCCATATCGATCATTCGGGGCAATTGCCGAAACTCGTCAAGGCCGGTTATCGCGGGCCTATCCTGACGACTTCGGGGACGGCCGATCTCCTCACCTTCATGTTGCCCGATGCCGGCGCCATCCAGGAAAGCGAGGTCGAGCAGCTCAATCGCCGCCGCCGCCATAAGGGCGAGGCGGAGGTGACGCCGATCTATACGCGGGCCGATGCCGAAGCGACGCTGGAGCGTTTGGTCGCGCTCGAAATCTGCGGCTGGCGCGATATCGCGCCCGGCATCCGCGCGCGCTGGTGGAATGCCGGGCATATCCTGGGATCGGGCTCGATCGAGATCGATGTCGCGACCGGCGGCTCCGACGTTCAGGCGACGAAAATGATTTTCTCCGGCGATCTCGGCCCCGCCGAAAGCGCGTTGCAGGAAGAGGCCGAAGCGCCGCACGGCATCGATTATCTGGTGGTCGAATCGACCTATGGCAACCGCGATCGCCAGGACCTCGACGATGCCGCGCGGCAAGAGGCGCTGGCGGCGGAAGTCGGCGCCGCGCTGAAGGAAGGCGGCAATCTCATTATCCCCGCCTTCGCCATCGAGCGTTCGCAGGAAATCATCAGCGATCTCGTCGCCCTGATGGCGGCCGGGAAATTGCCGAAAGCGCCGATCTTTCTCGATTCGCCGCTCGCCATCCGCGCGACGGAGGTCTTCGAGCGCCATCTCGGCGAAACGATGAGCTGTCTTTCGCCCGATATCGCTCCGGCGCATTTCGCCGAAGGGTCGAGCCCCTTTCGCGGCCCCAATATCCGCTTCGTCGAATCGGGCGAGGAAAGCCGCAAATTGGCGCGCATTTCCTCGGGCGCCATCATCATCTCGGCTTCGGGCATGTGCGATGCCGGACGCATTCGCCACCACCTCAAGGAAAATCTCTGGCGGCCGCAATCGACCGTGCTGATCGTCGGCTATCAGGCGCCGGGAACGCTCGGGCGTCTGCTGGTCGAAGGCGCCAAGCGCGTGCGCATTCAGGGCGAGGAAATCGAAGTCCGCGCCACGATCCGCAAAATCGATGTCTATTCCGGCCATGCCGATCGCGGCGAATTGCTGAAATGGATCGCCGCGCGCCAGCCGATCCGGCGCGGCCTCTTCGTCGTCCATGGCGAGGACGAGGCGCGTTTGGCCTTGGCCAAGGCGATCGCCGATCTCGGCATTCCGGCCGATCATATCTTTCGCCCCAATCTCGATCAGCGTTACGATCTTGGCGGCGAAATTCCACGCGAAATTCCCGGCGAGAAACCGGCGCGCCTCTCCGCCGGCGCGCTGGCCGCCATCGCCAAGGGCTGGGATTGGCATAACGATCTTGCCAATTTCTCGATCCGGCTCAATCGTCATATCGAAAACTTGCCGAGCGATCGCGAGCGCGCGGCGTTGTTGCGCGACCTCGCCAAAATGATCGCCGGCCGATAATCGGTTTTCAACTTATTCCATCGGTCCGCCGCGCCGGTCGAGCGCCACGGATTTGACGATGGCGTAAAGGGAAAGGCCGGGGCGGAGATCGAGCTGGCGCGCCGAACGCGACGTGACCAAGGCGATCAGCGTAACGCCCGCGCAATCCAGCCGGACGGCGCAGGAGCCCGAGGCGAGCGGGTGCAAAGCGACAAGGCGTGCCGGCAGAATATTGAGCGCGCTGATCGCTCCCGGCTTATCGAGGCTAAGCACGATATCCCGCGCCTTGATCTGCAAGGCGATGGGGCTGCCTAGCGCTGCCGCGATTTGCGGCACGCGCAATTCGCCGAGCGGGGTTTCGACGAGGCTCAAGCGATCGCGATCTTCCTGCGCCAGCAATCGGCCCCGGATTATGGCGCCGATCTCGTTCTGCGCGGCGATATCGATCAAGGCGGGATCGGCGAAGACCCGATCGACCGGGCCGGCGGCAAGGCTTTTTCCGGCGGCGAGATAGACGACATGATCGGCCAGCCGCGTCACTTCCTCGATCGCATGGCTGACATAGAGGATGGGAATGCGCGTTTCGTCGCGCAAAATTTCGAGATAGGGCAGGATTTCGGCCTTGCGCGCGGCATCGAGGGCGGAGAGCGGTTCGTCGAGCAAGAGGATTTCGGGTGCGACCATCAAGGCGCGGCCGATGGCGACGCGGCGCTTCTCGCCGCCGGAAAGGCTGCGCGGGCGGCGGTCGAGCAGAGGCCCAAGATCGAGCAAATCGATCAACTGCGCGCGCCGTCCGGGGTTTTTCCCGCCGCTAAACCATATGCCGTAATCGAGATTGCCGGCGACCGAAAGATGGGGAAAGAGGCGGTCTTCCTGAAAGACGCAGCCGATGCGCCGACGATGCGCGGGAATATCGATGCCCGTGGCGGAATCGTAAAGCAGGCGCCCGCCGATGCGGATATGGCCGGAATCGGGCGCCATGAGGCCGGCGATCATCAGAATGGCGCTCGTCTTGCCGCTGCCCGAGGGACCGAACAGCGCGGTCACGCCGCTTGGCGCGAGAAGGCGAAAATCGAGATCGAGATCGCCGATCCGGCGCGCGAGCGCGATATCGATATCGCGATCGGAACCCATCGTTATCGCCGCCTCACGGCGTCGGCGCTTCGATCCTGGCGGCTAAGCGGCGGGCCAGGATTTCGGAAGCGATCAGAGCAAGCAGGGCGATGGCGATCGAGATGGCGACAAGGCGCAGGGCCGGCGCCTCGCCGCCCGGCACATTGATATAGGCGAAGATGGCGGTCGGAATCGTCTGCGTTTCGCCGGGGATATTGCCGACGAAGGTGATCGTGGCGCCGAATTCGCCGAGCGCCTTGCCGAAGGCGAGCAGGGCGCCGGCGAGAATGCCGGGAAGGGAAAGCGGCAGCGTTACCGTCAGGAAGACCCAGAATCCGGGCGCGCCCAAACTTCGCGCCGCTGCTTCGAGGCGGCGATCGATCGCGGCGAAGGAAAGCCGCATCGCGCGGACCATAAGCGGGAAACCCATGATCGCCGCCGCCAGGGCGGCACCCGTCCAGCGAAAGGCGATGACGATGCCGAAGACGCGCTCCAGAAGCTCGCCGAAAAAACCGTAACGGCCGAAAAGCAGCAGCAGCAAATAGCCGGTCACGACGGGCGGCAGGATAAGCGGCAGATGAATGAGGCCGTCGAGCAGCGTCTTCCCCGGAAAGCGATAGCGCGCGAGGACGAAAGCAAAGACAGCCGCGACCGGCAGGCTCATCGCCGTCGCCCAGAAAGCGACGCGGAGGCTGAGGCGAATGGCGGTTATTTCTTCGGGCGTCAGGGCGAACATGATTTAAGGCGCCGATAAGGGTTGGAATCCGTAAGCGCGAAAGATGGCCGCGCCTTCCGGGCTGGAGAGGAAAGCGAGGAAATCCCCGGCTGCGCGATTGTCGGAGCCGGATAATTGCGCCGCCGCATAGCGGATGGCGGGATAGGAATCGGCCGGGAATTCGGCCAAGATTCTGACGCGCGCCTCGACGAAGGCATCGCTCGCATAGACGATACCGAAAGCGGCTTCGCGCCTTGCGACGAAGGCCAGGGCCGCGCGCACATCGGCGCCCTGAACGATATGGGATTCGACTTCGGCCCAGAGGCCGAGATGTTCCAAGGCGGCGCGGCCATATTTCCCGGCCGGGACGCCGACCCAATCCGCCATCGCCAATTTGCGATCCCCGATCCGGGCGGCCCATTGCGGCCAATTCTCGAAACGATCAATCGCCGCCCGGGGCGCGATCAGAACCAGGCGATTGCCGATGAGATCGCGGCGCGATCCCGCGCGCAGCAGTCCCGCTTTTTCCACATGATCCATCCAGGCTTCGTCGGCGGCGATGAAAAGATCGGCCGGAGCGCCCGCCTCGATCTGTTTCGCGAGATTGGAGGTGCCGGCATAGGAAATCGCGATTTCGACGGAATGCGCCGCCCCGAAAGCCTTGGCCGCGTCGTCGAGCGCGTTCTTGAGGCTGGCGGCGGTGAAGATCATGATCTTCGCTGGATCGGCGCGCGTCGCGACGGGGCCCCCAAGAATGGCCAGCCCCAGCATCAGCAGCGCAAGGAAAAGGCGCGCTCGGCCATGCCCTTCTCCGTCATGGCATGCGGAGGCATGCCATCCACGACTTTCGTGCCGCTTCTTAGGCTGCGCCGGCCAGGAATTCGTGGATGGTCGGCCTTCGCCGACCATGACGAAACGGCGGATATCGGCAGAATCGTACAGCGGCGCTTCCGACGACTGGTTCCGCGACGATGGCTGCATGGATTCCGCTCGCGTTTCGTTATAGCCAATCGACTATAACGAAACGTAGCGGGAAGCGCGCGCGGCGGCAAGGCCGAATCCAGAAACGAAAGCCCGAATTAAACGATGCTAACGGTAATATCGCGATCTACCAGAATGAAGATCGCATTGCCGGCCTGATAAAAATCGTAGCCGGGAATGAGATTGACGCTTTGCATCCATCCGCCCGTACCCGTCAACGTCAGCGCATCGCCGATATCGCCGTCGATTTTAAGAGCATTATCGAGCCCGCCCAGCGAATCGACGTCGAATTCGTTGACGTTGCGAAGATCGGCACCGAAGGCGATGACATCCTCCGGCGTTAAGACCAGGGCGTTATCGATAAACCCGTTCTCCATATCGATGATGTCGATATTCGCGGTATTGCCGAATTTATGAGCAAGACCAAGACCGGCAAGTCCGATATCGCCAGCAAAATCCAGGCTCAGCGTATCCGTTCCGCCGCCGCCATCGGCGAGCGCGAAGCCGATATCGCCGACATGGAATTCGTCATTGCCGGCGCCGCCTTGGAAAACGTCCGCACCGCCTTTCCCCGTCAGAATGTCGTTGCCGAGACCGCCATTCAGGATATCGGCATTGAGCGTTCCCGTCAGCTTATCGTCCTTGGACGTGCCGATCTTCATGGTCTGCCCGGTGAAATTCCCGCCATAAATGACATAAGTCGAACCCGCATCCGTGATGCCGTTGAGATTGGCATAGGGCGCGCCGATGACGAGGTCGTCGAAGCCGTCGCCGTTGAGATCGCCCCCGCCGGAAACCGAGCGCCCCACAAGATCGCCTGTGGCCGCGCCGTCGATGCGGAAACCCTGAGCAGGCGTCAATTGCGTCAAGTCGATTTTCCCATTGCTCCCCGACCAATCGCTTTTGCCGTAGATGAGATAGGCCGATCCCGAATCGATCGTGCCATAACCTGCGTAATAGGCGCCGATGATGAAATCGTCGTAACCGTCGCCATTGACGTCGCCCGCCGCGGATATCGCGCCATAGAAGTCGTAGACGTCGACGCGGAATCCGTCGCTGCCGTCGAGGCTCGCGAGATCGATCGTGGCGGATTGGAGATTGGCCGCACCGAACACGACGAAGACCGAGCCTGAATATCCACTGAAGCCATCCGAACCGATAGCGAGTTCGTCGAACCCGTCGCCGTTGATATCGCCGATCCCGGCGACACCAAGGCCCGCATTCGAATGGGGCAGACTCGCCAAGCCCGGCAGGGAAAAGAGCGAACTCAGCGCGACCGGCCCGGCGATATTGGCGCCGCCGAAAAGCACATAGCCCGTCCCGACATCGGTTCCGCCGGGATCGGCATAAGGTGCGCCGATCAGGACTTCGTCGAACCCGTCGCCGTTAAGATCGCCTACCCCCGCGATGGCATGGCCGCTTTGATCGTTGAAGGCGGCGCCGTCGAGGCGGATGCCGTCCGTCCCGTCATTGAACGATCCGGTAAGATCGAAAGACCCCGCCGACCAATCGCTCTTGCCGAAGACGATATGGGAAATTCCCGCCTTATCGTTGCCGTTGATCTTGGTATTGGGCGCGCCGATGGCGAGGTCGTCATAGCCGTCGCCGTTCACATCCCCCGCCGCGGAAACGGCAAAACCGCTATAGCCGTCGCCGCTCGTTCCCCGCAGAGCGAAGCCGTTCGTGCCGTCGTCGATAGCCTTGGCATCGAGGACAGGCGCGAAGCCCCCCGCCTTGCCGAAAATCACATAACTCGTTCCGGCATTATCGAGGGTCGAAAGAGTCATAGGGGAAAAATTATCCGTATAAGGCGCACCGACGATGAGGTCGCCGAAGCCGTCGCCGTTGATATCGCCGGCGCCGGCAACCGAGGCCCCTAGCCGATCGTAAGCGGCTGCGCTATCGATGCGAAACCCGTTGCTGCCGTCGAGATGATCGAGACGATCGCCGGGCCCGAATCCCCCCGCCTTGCCGAAGACGATATAGGCCGAATCGGCAGTAGGGCTGCCGATAATAAGATCGTCGTAGCCATCGCCGTTAATATCGTCCGCCACGGCCAGCGAATAGCCGGCATAATGGAAATCGCCCAATCCATCGAACCGGAATCCGCGATTGGGAGCGAGCGCGGCAAGATCGATATCGTTGAGCCCGGCTTCCTTCGTCTTCTCGCCGCCGGCGATTTCCTGCGCATCGGTAATCTTGATCGTGAAATTCTTTTCCGACATCTTATGCTGATTGGCAATGCTGGTATCGACGGCTTGCACGACGATAGTCCGCGTCGCATTCGCCTCGTAATCCAGAATGCCCGCCCCCGCCAGGCTGACGATGCCCGTATCGGCATTGATGGTGAAACGTCCATTGGCGTCGTCGACCAGATAATATTTGACGCTCGTGCCCGTCATCGAAACCGTGATCCCGACCGAGGCTCCGGCGGCGGCGTTTTCCGCGACCGTATTCGCTGCGCCGTTAGCATCCTTGATCGCCGGCATGGCGATCTTGCTGCCGCCCAAGAATTGCAAGGTTTCGATGCCGTAAAGCGTATCCGTGCCGTCGGCGGTGGTGACGATCAGCGCGCCCTTGCTGCCGTCATAGGTAATCGTCGCATTGGCCTTATTGTCGATGAAGACAGCAATATCGTTCCCGGCTCCCCCATAAAGCGTGTCGTCGTCCGCCGCACCGATGAGGCTATCGTTCCCGGCATCGCCGATCAAAATATCCTTGCCGTCCCCGCCATTGAGCATATTCGCACCCGCATTGCCGGTCAGGGTATTGGCGGCGCCATTCCCCGCCGCGGTTAGCGCCGCTTTACCGGTCAAGGTGACGTGCTCGATATTGGTGTAAAATGGGGTATTGGTGGCGTCGACGGCATTAAGGTCGATATTGATCGAAGCGCGGATGAGGTCGTTAAGGCTGACGAAGGGATCTCCGCTATCGACGACGCGATCGTTCTTATTGTCGATAATGTAGATATCGTCGCCGTCCGCGCCTTTCAGAGTATCGGCGCCCTTGCCGCCGTCGAGGATATTATCGCCGTCCAGGCCATCGAGCGTGTCGTTGTTCGATCCGCCGATCAGGATATTGGCCTTATTGTCGCCGGTGAACATCCAGGCAAGATTGCCCTTATAGGTCACGTTCTCGATGCCGGCGAGCTTCGTGAAATCGACGAAATCGTCGTACAAATCCGCCTTGGTCAGGATAACCGTATCGCCGCTATCGGCATTCGTTTGCTCATCGACTTTATCGCCGACGGAATCGATGGAATAGGTGTCGTTGCCGGCACCGCCGATCATCTGGTCGTCTCCGCTGCCGCCGATCAGAATGTCGGCGCCGGCTCCGCCATAGAGTTGATCGGCTCCCGCCGCGCCGTCGAGGGTATTAGCGGAGGCATTGCCCCGGAGATCGTTATTCAGCGCATTGCCGGTCGCGCTAAAAGCGCCGCCCTCGTCGAGCCAGAGATTTTCGACCTTGGTCAAGGATTTCAAACTGAAGGATGTCGAAGCGAATACGGTATCCGTACCGGTCGCGGCGGTTTCGACGATTTTGTCCTTGGCGGAATCGACGAAGAAATTGTCGATACCCGATCCGCCGATCAGAGTATCCGTACCCGGTCCGCCATATAGGAAATTGGTGCCGCTAAGGACCTGCAATTTGTCGTTCCCGGCATTGCCGGCGAGCGAGATTCCGGCCTGCGTGGCTTTCAGCGTGTCGTTGCCGCCGGCGCCGTAGAGGCTGGTGCCTGCGACGCTGGCCGTCATCGTATTGGCGAGCGAATTGCCGTAACCGCTCGTTCCTTGAGCGGCCTGATTGATAGCAAGATTCTCCAGATTGCGGCCGAGCGCGAAGAGGGCTGCGACGCTCGAGAAGACGACGAGAGTATCGACGCCCCCGCCCTGTTTGGTATTCAGGGTTTCGACGGTCTGATCGTTAAAAACGTCGACCTGATAGGTGTCATTGCCTTTGCCGCCGACCAGGATATCGATACCGGAGCCGCCATCCAAAAGATCGTTGCCGTCCTCGCCGCGCAAAATATCGGCGCCCAAACTACCCACCAGCGTATCGTTCCCGCCCTGTCCGTTGATCACATCGTTCTGGCTCGAGCCGGTCACGTTATTATTCTTGGCGTTCAGGAAAGTCACGGTATTGGGATTAACGGTTCCATCAGCCTGAGTGGCGCTCCAAACATCCACGCTATCCATCAACGCCATTTGTCCGAAAAACTGGAAATTGCCTTTGCCGGCGACGGATTCCAAGGCTTCCACCTTGGTGTTTTTGAGGACGACCTTGGTCGCATTGTCGCCCTCGAAGGTGACGATCGTATCCGCCCCCGCTTGCGTCAAAATCATATTTTGGGCTGTCATCTGGCTGCCCTGGAAGACTAGGGTATCGAGCTCGCCGGCATTGGCCGGATTGACGTCGTCCGTGCCGAAGGCGCCGAAATTAACGACAATCGTCTGATTGCCCGAATTGATGCCGAAACCTTTACCGCCGCCCGCGCCGTCGAAAGTCGTCATGATGGGTCTCCTGTAAAACGAGGGGGAGTCTCGTTAAATCCTCGGCGCGATTATACCTTCCGACCACGACTCCGCGAAACAATATATCGCCCGAAGCTATGACGGCCGTCACAGAGGCATGGAAATTTGACGATGGGCCGCGTGGATCAGGGCCAAAGATGGAAAACCCTCAGATCGTTTTCATCGGCGCCGACCGATTCTCGCGAGGGCGGCGAGAGGTCGGGCGGTGCCGCGCTCGGCTGCGCCCTCGATCTTTTGAGTGAGAGCAAGAACGGCGAGCCCGGTTTTCGTCAGCGCCGCGCCGCCCCCTTTCCGCCCGCCGCTTCGCGCATGGATGAGCGGGTGCCGGAAAAGCCGGTTCAAATCCTCGACGAGATCCCAGGCGCGGCTATAGGACATGCCCAATTCCTTCGCCGCCGCCGCGATCGATCCCGAATCCGCGATCGCCTTCAGCAGGGCGATCTTGCCGGGGCCGATTTTCCGCCCTGGCGCAAGGTCGATGCGGATCGAAAGGCGCGGACCTTCCCGCGCCGCAATTTTTCGCGCTGTTTTCGGCCGCGTCATTCGCGTTTCGCGGCAAGGGCGGCAAGAAGATTGGCGCTGGTCGCCGCGATATGCCGGTCGAGGAGCGCCAGAGCTGCATCTCTTTCGCCCGCTCGGGCCAAGGCGACGAGTTCCGCATGCTCCCGCAGCCCGCGTTCGCGCCCCGCCTTGGAAACGGCGATTTCGAGGCGCAGATAGCGATCGATGCGATCGTGAATCCGCCGCAGGAAAGCGAGCGTGATCGGCCGCTCGGCCGGGCGATAGAGGGTTTCGTGCAGGCGCCAATTGATTTCGCCCCAATGGGCGAGGGCGGCATCGCTACGGGATTCGTCGAGGATGGCGTCCAGGCTGGCGAAATCGCCCTCGCGCAGGCGCGGGAGCGCGCATTCGAGGAGCCCCAGCTCCAATTGCCGGCGGAGGTCGAACAATTCCTCGGCCTCGGCGGCGCTCAAGGGTGCGACGCTCGCCCCGCGATGGGCGGCAAGGTGAACGAGCCCCTCGGCCTCCAATTGCCGCAACGCCTCGCGGAGCGGAATGCGGCTGACGCCGAGTTCGCGGGCGAGCGCCTCCTGGCGCAGGGGCGTATCCGCCGCCAAGCGCCCGGAGAGAATCCGCGCCCGCAAATGGTCGGCGACATCCTCGGCGAGCGTCCGCTTGGCGATCGGCTCGGGCGCCGGAAAACCGTCATCGGGCATGGCAAATTCCGTATTGACTCGATTTGTAGATTGTATACAATATGCAAATTCAGAAATCAAGCCGGATCGCGGCTTTCCTTGGAGGAGACTTGAGAATGGATTATCGGCAGATCGCCTGGTCGGGCCTGTTCCCGGCCGTCACCACCCAATTCAAGACCGATGGCGCGCTCGATCTTCCCGCAACGCAGCGGGAGATTTCGGGCCTGCTCGCGGCCGGCGTGCATGGCCTCATCATGCTGGGGACGGTCGGCGAGAATTGCTCGCTTCTCCCCGAGGAAAAGCGCGCCGTCCTTAGCGCCGCGCGCGAAGTCGTCGGCGGCCGCGTGCCCATTCTCTCGGGCGTTGCCGAATACACGACCGCCCTGGCCGCGCGCTATGCGCAGGATGCCGAGAAAATCGGCATCGACGGGCTGATGGTCCTTCCCGGCATGGTCTATAAATCGGATGCGCGGGAAACCCTCGCTCATTTCGCGGCCATCGCCAAGGCGACGCGGCTTCCCATCATGGTCTATAACAATCCCATCGTTTACGGCGTCGATATCCGCCCCGCGATGTTCGCCGATTACGCGGCGATCCCCAATATCGTCGCGATCAAGGAATCCTCCGACGATATCCGCCGCATCACCGATCTTCATATCGAAACGGGATCACGCTTCCGTCTTTTCGCCGGGGTCGACGATCTCGTCCTCGAAAGCGCCGCGCTCGGCATTCATGGCTGGGTTTCGGGTTTGGCCGACGTCTTCCCGGCCGAGGCGGTCGCTCTCTGGTCGCTCGCGCAAGCCGGTAGGCTGGAAGAAGCGCGCGCGATCTATCGCTGGTTCACGCCGCTGCTGCATCTCGATACCGAAATCAAGCTCGTCCAGCATATCAAGCTCGGCCAGCAGATCGTCGGCCTCGGCAGCGAAACCGTGCGCGCGCCGCGCCTCGTCTTGGCCGGCGAGGAACGCCAGCGCGTGATCGCGCTCTACGAAAAGGCGCTAGCGACGCGGCCCAATCTCAAACGCGCGGCGGAGTGACAAGAGAAAGACCATTTCGGGGAGGTCCATCTCGCCTCTTTATTGTGCAGAAAA
>CAYQAG010000039.1:0-6131 GCA_964415425.1 uncultured Rhodospirillaceae bacterium
AGCAGCAGCGACATCTGGCGATAGGCGACGGCCTGCTTCGAAAGATCGTCGTAGAAGATGACGGCATGCATGCCGTTATCGCGGAAATACTCGCCCATCGCGCAGCCCGTATAGGGCGCCAGGAATTGCAGCGGCGCCGGTTCCGAGGCGGTGGCGGCGACGACGATCGAATAATCGAGCGCGCCGTTATCCTCCAGCGTCTTCACGATCTGGGCGACGGTCGAACGCTTCTGGCCGATGGCGACGTAAACGCAATAGAGCTTCTTCGATTCGTCGGTGCCGGCATTGACGGCTTTCTGATTGAGGATGGTATCCAGAATGACCGCCGTCTTGCCGGTCTGGCGATCGCCGATGATGAGTTCGCGCTGGCCGCGACCGATCGGCACCAGGCTGTCGATCGCCTTGAGGCCGGTCTGCATCGGCTCATGCACCGATTTCCTCGGGATGATGCCGGGCGCCTTAACCTCGACGCGGCGGCGCACGACATCCTTCAGCGGCCCCTTGCCGTCGATGGGATTGCCGAGACCGTCGACCACCCGCCCCAGCAGCCCCTTGCCGACGGGGACGTCGACGATGGCGCCCGTCCGCTTGACGATATCGCCTTCCTTGATGGCGCGATCTTCGCCGAAAATGACGATACCGACATTATCGGTTTCCAGATTGAGCGCCATGCCGCGCACGCCGCCCGGAAATTCGACCATTTCGCCGGCCTGGACATTGTCGAGGCCGTGAACGCGAGCGACGCCGTCGCCCACCGAGAGAACTTGGCCGATCTCGCTGACATCGGCTTCGTTGCCGAAATTCTCGATCTGCTGCTTGAGAATGGCGGAGATTTCGGCGGCGCGGATTTCCATTATCCAATCCCTTTCATGGCGAATTGCAGCTTGCTGAGCTTAGTGCGGATGGAAGCGTCGATGAGACGGCTTCCCAATTTGACGACGAAGCCGCCGATCAGCGCGGGATCGACGGCGATATCGATTTCGACCTTGGCCCCGGCGATGCGGCGGATGGCGGCGGCGAGCGCCTCGCGCTGCGCCGGGGAAAGCGGCCGGGCTGCGCGAATCTCGGCCGTGACTTCGCCGCGCTTGGCGGCGAAATGGCGGCGATAGGCGGCGATGATGGCCGGCAAGGCGAAGAGGCGGCGATTGCGAGCAAGCAGGCCGAGGAAACGGCGCGTCAGGGGCAGAAGACCCGCAGCCTCGGCCAAAGCGGCGATGGCGCGTCCCAAATCCTGGCGCGAAAGCAAGGGCGAGCGCAGCAGACGGGCAAGGTCGGGCGATCCCTCGATCATGGCGGAAAGCTTGGTAAGATCGGCGGCGATGCGATCGGGCTCGCGCGCGGCCTCGGCCAGCTCGTAAAGCGCCAAGGCATAGCGCATCGCCAATCCGCTTTGATCCGTCATTCCCGCCGCCACGATATCGACCTCGAATCCCCGCTTCCCGATCAGCGCGCCGCTATCGTTCCGACCCGGATATAACACCCTGATCGGCAACGATTTTACAAACCATTCGCGAGTTCGCCCCAGGCCGACCGGCGGCGCGGGAATGCTTCCCAACCCGTCAAAGGCGGGCGGCTTTTATCATAGCCCCGCCGCCTAGGCAACAGGCGGAAAACCGCGCCGGACTGCTATAAAGCCGCATGTCCGATTCGCTACCCATTCTCGACCTGCTGCCGGAGATTCTGGCCGCCCTCGCGCGCCGACCGCAATTGATCCTGGAAGCCCCGCCCGGCGCCGGTAAGACGACCGGCCTGCCTCCGGCCCTGCTGGCGGCGCCCTGGGCGAAGACCGGGCGGATTTTGGTCCTCGAACCGCGCCGCTTGGCGGCCCGCGCGGCGGCCGAGCGCATGGCCCGCCAAAGGGGCGAAGCGATCGGCGAGACGATCGGCTATAGCCTGCGCCTGGAGCGGCGGATCGGCCCCAAGACGCGGATCGAATGCGTGACGACTGGGCTTTTCCTGCGCCGCCTGCAGGCCGACCCGGCACTTCCCGGCATCGCCGCCCTGCTCTTCGACGAATTTCACGAACGCAGTCTCGATGCCGATCTCGCCTTGGCGCTCGCCCTCGAAAGCCAGGCGGTTCTCCGCCCCGATCTCCGCCTCATCGTCATGTCGGCGACCTTGGAGGGAATTGGCCTCGATCGCCTCCTGCCCGAGGCCGAAAGAATCGCGAGCGCCGGGCGATCCTGGCCGGTCCAGGTGCAGCATCTGGGCGAGGATCCCCGATCCTCGCTCGAAGATCGCCTGATGGCGGCGATCCGCCTCGCTTTCCGGGATTCGCCGCAAGGCGATATCCTCGTCTTCCTACCCGGCCAGCGCGAAATCCGCCGCCTTGAGGGCCGCATCGCCCGCGATCTCGGCGCCGATATCGCCTACTATCCGCTGCACGGCGAACTCGATCTCGATCGGCAAGAGGCGGCGATCCGTCCCGATCCCCAGGGGCGCCGCCGCATCGTTCTCGCCAGCGCCATCGCCGAAACCTCGCTGACGCTGCAAGGGATCGCCATCGTCATCGATTCGGGTCTGCGCCGCTGGGCGCGCTTCGATCCCGTGACGGGATTGACGCGGTTGATGACGGGGCGCGTCGCGCTCGCCAATGCCGATCAGCGCCTCGGCCGGGCGGGGCGCGAGGGGCCGGGGATCGGCTATCGCCTCTGGAGCCGAGAGAGCGAACGCGGCCTCCCCGCTCATCCGCCGGCCGAGATTCTGACGGCCGATCTTGCCGGCTTCGCGCTCGAACTCGCGTTATGGGGGACGCGCGATCCCGCCGGATTGCGCCTGCTCGACCCGCCGCCCGCGGCGCATCTTGCCGAGGCGCGCGAATTGCTGAGCCAATTGGGCGCGCTGGCGAAAGACGGCAAGGCAAATGCGCATGGCCGCGCCATGGCGGCTTTCGGCCTTCATCCGCGTCTTGCCCATATGATCCTGACGGCCAAGGCGCAGGGCTGGGGCGCGATCGCTTGCGCCATCGCCGCCTTGCTGAGCGAGCGCGATATCCTTCCCGATCGCGGCCAGATGCCGGATGCCGATCTCCGCCAACGTCTCGAAGCGTTTCGTGGCAAGGCCGGCGCCTCCGAACGTATGCGGCGGATTCGCCGACAGGCGGAAATCTGGTGCCGGCAGATCGGCCTCGCTTGGCCCGAATCGTTGGAAGCGGTTATGGCGGCGACGGGGCGCGTTCTTGCCCTCGCTTATCCCGACCGCATCGCCCGGTCGCGCGGTCGGGACGGGAAATTCCGCCTTGCCAATGGGCGGGGCGCCGCGCTCGACCCGCTCGATCCCTTGGCGCGCGAGGAATTCC
Organism: uncultured Rhodospirillaceae bacterium; assembly: GCA_964415425.1. Classification (GTDB taxonomy): domain Bacteria; phylum Pseudomonadota; class Alphaproteobacteria; order Dongiales; family Dongiaceae; genus Dongia. The sequence goes on from CAYQAG010000039.1 coordinate 3,299, forward strand.
TTGCCATCGCCAGCCTCGGCGATGGCGAGCGCGAGGCGCGAATCTTTCTCGCCGCGCCCTTGACCCTGGCCGAGATCGAGGAGGATTTCGCCGATCTCATCCTCCCTCGCGATCGCGTCGAATGGGATAGGCAATCGGCCGGCGTGACGGCACGGCGCGAATGGCGCTTGGGCGAGCTCGCCTTGCGCGAGAAACCGCTGCGCGCAATCGATGGCGCGGCGCAATCCGCGGCCCTGATCGCGGGTATTCGCGAACTCGGCCTTGGCGCTCTGCCCTGGTCGCCGGCAGCGCTTGCGCTCCGCGCGCGGGTCGCGTTCCTGCGGAGCCTCGGCGATCCCGGCGGCGATTGGCCGGATTGGTCGGACAGCGCCCTTCTCGCCGATCTCGAAACTTGGCTTGGCCCCTATCTCGCGGGGAAGACCCGGATCGCGCATCTCGCCGATCTCGATCTTCACGCGATCCTCAAGGCCGGGTTGACGCGCGCCCAGATGCATCGGCTCGACGATCTCGCCCCCAGCCATGTCGCTCTTCCCTCGGGATCGCGCCTTCCCATCGATTATGCGGCGGAGAACGGACCGGTTCTCGCCGTCCGCCTTCAGGAAATGTTCGGCCTCGGCGAGACGCCGCGCATCGCCGCCGGGCGCGTCCCCCTGCTGCTGCATCTCCTCTCTCCGGCGGGCCGCCCGGTTCAGGTGACGCGCGATCTCGGCGGATTCTGGAAGACGAGCTATCGCGCCGTCAGGGCCGATCTGCGCGGTCGCTATCCGCGCCATGACTGGCCCGATGATCCCGCAACCGCCCAGCCGACGCGCCGCGCAAAGCCGAGGGCCGGATGAATACCGCGACCGATGCAAAGGACACATCCTGGCCGACGGATTTCGGCAGCGCGGCGGCGGCGCGGCGTGCCGGGATGCGGGCCGCCTGCGGCATGCCCGCCATCGTTCTCGGCGCCAGCTATATCGGCTTCGGCGCGCTCGCCGATCAGGCGGGCTGGAGCCCGATCGCCGGGATGATCTCGACGACTTTGGGCTGGGCTTTGCCCGGCCAGATCGCCCTCGTCGAAATCTACGCCGCCGGCGGGTCGCTGCTCGCCGCGATCGTCGCCGTGGCACTCGCCAATGCGCGGCTTCTGCCCATGGTAACGACGCTGCTGCCGATCCTGCGTCAAGGCGCGGCCGAACGCGGGCCTCTCTCTTGGCGATATTTCCTGGCCGCGCATTTCATCGCCATCACCGGCTGGGCGATCGCCATGCAGCGCTGCCCCGCCATGCCGCCGGCGCAGCGCCTGCCCTTTTTCGCCGGATTCACGCTCGTCCTCTGGCTGGCGACGATCCTTGCCACCGCGCTCGGCTTTCTGGCGAGCGCCGGCCTGCCTGCGGCCGCGACGCTCGGTCTCGTCTTCATCAACCCGCTTTATTTCATGCTGATCTTCGTCGCCGATCTTGCCCATCGCCATCGCGCGCCGGCCTTGATCATCGGCGCGATCCTGGGGCCGCTGTTCCATCTTCTCAGCCCCGATTGGGGCTTGCTGGCGACGGGATTGATCGGCGGTTCGCTCGCTTTCCTGATCGGCGAGCGCCACCGGCGGGGGAAACCGCGATGACTTGGCTCTATATCCTCGGCGGTGCCGCCGTCACCTATGCGTGGCGCGGATTGGGCGTTCTGCTTTCGGGTCGGATCGACCCCGAGAGCAAGCTCATGCGCTGGTTCGCCGCGCTCGCTTATGCCTTGCTTGCCGGGTTGATTTCGCGGCTCATCCTGCTGCCGCAAGGCGCGCTCAGCGAAACGCCGTTGCTCGCGCGGATCGCCGCCGCCGCCCTCGCGCTCCTCGTCTATCGCTGGAGCCGATCCTCGATCCTGCTCGGCGTCATGGCCGGCACGGGGTTATTGATGATCTGCGTTTGACGGCCCGCGATGGAATTCCGCCCAGCGCAGCCGCGCCAAGCGATAGGCGTCGAGGATCGAGATCATATAAATGAAAAGCCCTCCGGCGAGGCGGCCGACGAGGCTGATCTCCGGCGTCGTCAGGCGCCAACTTATCCAACCCAGCACGAACATGAACCAAGCGAACATCATGCCGCGCTGGATATTCCCGGCCGCCCAATGGCCGCTGCCGGGCGCGAGGATCGCGATCAACATCACCCAATAGGGATGCAGCGGTTTGCGCGCGGGGGGCGCCGCCGATTGCCGCTGATCCGTCATACGCGATCTCCCTTGCCCGCTTTCGGCGCGCGGCGCAAATCCTCGATCAGGCGCAAGGCGCGGTCAAGGAGATCGACCAGCAAGGCGCGCGGCAAGACGACCGGACCGAAGAGCGCCTGCCGCAACACAAGATATTCCGACCTTTTCGCCTGCGCCGCCTGACGCAATAAACGGACGCCGTGCGGCGTGATCAGCAACTCCTTCGTCAGCGGCTCGGCGAAGAGGTCGATATGCCGATCCAGGATTTCGCGGGGCGGCATCGCTTCGGGCGCATCGCTCTTGATCGTCAAATGTTCGGGCCATTCGGGCGGTCGCGGCAGAACGTGATCGAAAGCGATGGCCGGCGAATAGAACTCGACATTGTGCGAGCGCGCCAAGATATCGCAACTGCCGGCGAAGGGAAGATCGGCCTTGACCGTGACGCTCAGCCAAAGCGAAGGCAATTTGCGCACCGCTATGTGATCGACGATGGCCTCGATCGTCACCGCCTGGCCGCGATAGCGACCCCGCAGGCGCGGATATTCCATCGGCGCGCGGTCGATTTCCGCATCGTCCAAAAGATCGTGCGCTTCGGCGAACAAGACTTCGCGCTCGCTCTCGAAGCGCCGCCGATCGCGCCGATAGATCCAGA
>CAYQAG010000039.1:6231-25240 GCA_964415425.1 uncultured Rhodospirillaceae bacterium
CGGCCATAGCCGAGATAGACGGCGAAATAGGTCGCGATGCAAAGCAGCATCAGGATGATCGCCGGCAGGGGATGGAAGGGATGCTCGTAGCCGCGCCGGATCGAACCCAGCGGCCACATTTTGCGGAACTTCCAGATATTGATCGGCATGAAGGTATAATTCAGCAGGCCCGAGAGGATCGAGAAGGTGATGATCTGCGCGAGCGGCACCTGCAAAGCGAAGATCGCCGCAACCGGGATCAGGAAGATGATCGCTCGGAAGGGCGTCCGGTATTTGGGGTGGACGGCGCTGAACCAAGCCGGCAGATAGCGATCGCGACCCATCGAGAACCAAGCCCGCGCCGCATCGTTGATGCAGCCATTGGCCGAGGCGATAGCCGAGAAGAAGGTGCCGACGAAAAGCACGATCTCCAGGAAGACGCTGCCGGAAATCTTGGCGGTATCGTAAAGCGGCGCCAATTCGAGATCCCAGCCGACATATTCCCAAGGCAGGATGCCGCAGACGAGATACCAGGTGAGCGCGGCGGCGATGAGCAGCGTGATCATTCCCGTCATCGTGCCTAAGGGCAAAGCGCGGCCCGGCGAACGGACTTCCTCGGCCGCCTGGCAAGTGCCTTCGATGCCGAGATAATACCAGATGCCGAAATGCAAGGCCGCGATGACGCCGATCCAACCATAGGGCAGATCGGTCAAGAGATCCTTATGCAACAATTGCGCATCCGGATTCCAACCTTCGAGGCCGACGAAAAGAACGAGGATCGAGGCGAAGGCCGCCGCCGTGATGATGAAATTGACGGTCAGCGTCATGAAGACGCCGCGATAATTGAGCCATGCCAGGAAAACCAGGGAAAGCACCGTGAAGGCTTGCCAGAAATGCGGTGCCGTCAGAACATCGCCGGCCGCGGAATCCACGCGCCCGACGCCGATCTGAATCAATTGCCCGGCGACCTGAACGTCGGCCGCTTCCAGCATCGTATAAGCAAGGACGAGATAGAGGCCGACATTGAAGGCCATCAAGGGGCCGACCGTATGCTTGGCCTGCGCGTATTGGCCGCCCGCCGCCGCGACCGTAGAGGTCACTTCGGAATCGATCATGGCGACGCAGGTGTAAAGCAGGCCGATGACCCAGGCGGCGATCAGCGCACCCAGGGCGCCGCCCTTGCCGACGCCGTAATTCCAGCCCATGAACTCGCCGACCAGCACGATGCCGACGCCCAGCGCCCAGACATGGACGGGACCCAGCACCTTCAGCAGGTTGAGATGGACGGGCTTGCCCGAACCGGGATTGGCGGCAATATCGCTCATGGCTCAAGCCCCCTTCTTGTTGTCGTCGGCGAACAATTCGTCGACGCCCTCGCGCGAACTCATCAGCGTGTCCTCGTTGAACTGGCGACCGACCTTGAGCGCATCGGCGAGCATCCATAACAGCAGGATCGCCGAAACCGCCCAGGCCGCCCATTCGAGGATTTCCCAACTATTCATCGCTTCCCCCATCGCTCAACGCATCGCGTCAGTCGAATTTCTCGCGGATGATCTCCCGGTATTCGCGCTTGGACACGATCAGCACATAGACGTAATAGCCGAGAATGACGAGCGCGGTGAGGAGAAGACCGAGGCCGTCGATCGTGTATTCGAACGGCATGGTGATGATATCGGCCGCCGATTCGGGCGTGTAACCCAGCTTTTCCCATTGCTGCTGCATGACGGGATTCTGCCCAAGCGATTCCCAGGTGAGGCCCGTCCAAACCTTGCTCTCCGTCCCGTCGGCATTGGCCTGCATCGTATAGGTCACGCCGGCCGGCAGTTTTTCGACGCGCGACGGAACGGCGATCTCAAGCCAGAGCGGCAGGAAAAGCGCGCCGAAGACCAGCGCCAGAACAACGACGACGTCGATGAACTGGCCGGCGGCGCTTTGCTGCGGCGGCACGTAACGTTTGGCCATTTCCCCCTCCCCGACCGATCTTAACGACCGGCATCCAGATGCTTGATATCGATTCCGTAAACGTGATCGCGATCCTCGCCGTAATGGCGGACCATGGCGACGATCGAGGCGGTATTGAAGAGCAGCAGAATGGCCGCCGCGATCCAGCAGACGATCTCGACCCCTTGATTGACGATATGCCCGTGCACCGAAATGAGAACCAGCAGCACCGTCAGCCATAGGGCGACGACGAAGCCATAGGCGAAAAGCCGATCGAGTTTGAACATCGCGTCGATGCGCGAACGAAGATCGCCGGACATATTATTCCCCCTCTCGCAATCCACGCTCGCCACCGCAAGCGTCTCCCCGTCCTTCGCCCTGGCGGAACTTGGAGGATCGCCCGTTCCCGCGGGCGATCCGGCTAGGGCGCCGATTCGATCCTGCGGCAATCTAACACAGGCAATCGCGTTTCACCAGACGAAATCTTGTTTCCCGCTCGGAAACGCCTCTGCTGCGCCGCAGCAATCGCCCTTTGCGCTCAGCAATCGAGCGTGTTCTGCCGTTCCCATTCGGTGAGATGCTTGGTGAAGGCGTTCCATTCCTCGGTCTTCATGCGCACATAGGAATCGACGAAGGCATCGCCGAATTCGCGCCGCAACACCTCGCTTTTGTCGGTGAGGCGAAGCGCGTCCAGCAGATTGAGCGGCAATTTGCGCGCGCCTTTGACTGTATGGCCTTCGGTATACATGTTGATGTCGAGTCTTTTGCCGGGATCGCGGCGCTGGGCGATGCCGTCGAGACCGGCGGCGAGGATGCCGGCTTGCAGCAGATAGGGATTGGCGGCGCCGTCGGCGAGGCGAAGCTCGAAGCGGCCGGCATCCGGAACGCGGATCATATGCGTGCGATTATTGCCGGACCAAGTGATGGTATTGGGCGACCAGGTCGCGCCCGAGAGCGTGCGCGGCGCGTTGATGCGCTTATAGGAATTGACGGTCGGATTGAAGATCGCGCAGAGCGCGGCGGCATTGTGCTGGATGCCGCCCAGCACCTGATAGGCAAGCTTGGAAAGACCGAGCTCGCCCTTCGCGTCGCCGAACAGATTGACCTTGCCGGTCTTGTCCCAGAAGGAAATATGCGCATGCGCGCCATTGCCGGTCAGATGGCTGAAGGGCTTGGGCATGAAGGTCGCGCGCAGACCGTGTTTTTCCGCGATCGCCTTCGCCATGTATTTGAAGAAGGTATGGCGATCGGCGGTGACGAGAACATCGTCGTAACGCCAATTCATTTCGAATTGGCCATTGGCGTCCTCGTGATCGTTCTGATAGGGGCTCCAGCCCAGGGCCAGCATGGAATCGCAGATTTCCGTGATCACGTCGTAGCGCCGCATCAAGGCTTGCTGATCGTAGCAGGGCTTTTCCTGCGTATCGGCGGCATCGGCGATGGCCTTGCCGTCGGGCGAGATCAGGAAGAATTCGCATTCGACGCCCGAACGCGGCCGCAAGCCCTTCTTGGCGGCCTCCGCGATCTTGCGCTTCAGCAGATTGCGCGGCGCATCTTCGACCGGCTTTCCGTCCATCCACAGATCGGAGGCAAGCCAGCCGACTTCCGGCTTCCACGGCAATTGGATGAGACTGTCGGGATCGGGCTTGGCGAAAAGATCGGGGTGAGCGGGCGTCATGTCGAGCCAAGTGGCGAAGCCCGCGAAACCGGCGCCCTCGCGCTGCATGTCGCCGATCGCCGCCGCCGGCGCCAGCTTGGCGCGCAGCACGCCGAAAAGATCGGTATAGGAAATCAGGAAATACTTGATCCCGCGTTCCTTGGCGATTTTGGCTAGATCCCGACTCATCTTCTCTCTCCCCTTTTCGAGAATGCCGGTGGCGCCGGGCTAAGCGGCCCCGACGCCGATATTCAATACCGCCCCGTTCCCGGAATCCAGTCGGTTCCGGCAAGCGGCACCTTGGCCATGGCCGCCGCCTCGACGCTAAGCGCGACGAGATCGTCCGGTTCCAGATTATGCACATGGCTCTTGCCGCAAGCGCGGGCCAAAGTCTGCAATTCCAGCGTCATCACGGTCAGATAATTCCGGAGCCAGCGCGCGCCCTGTTCGGGTTTCAGCCGCGCCTGCAGATGCGGCTCCTGCGTCGTCACGCCGACGGGGCATTTGCCGGTTTGGCAATGATGGCAATAGCCGGGCTCGGTGCCGAGCGCGTGATAATCCTCGACATAAATCGGCTTGTTGCAGCCCAAGGCGACCATCGTCGCCGAACCGATGGCGACGGCATCGGCGCCCATGGCGAGCGCCTTGGCGACATCGGCGCCGGAGCGGATACCGCCCGAGATGATGAGCTGCACCTTGCGATGCATGTCGAGTTCCTGCAGCGCCTCGACCGCCAAGCGGAGCGCCGGCAGGGTCGGAATGCCGGCATGTTCGATGAAGACGTCCTGGGTCGCGGCCGTCCCGCCTTGCATGCCGTCGACGACGACGACATCGGCCCCCGCCTTGACTGCGAGCGCCACGTCGAATTTGGTGCGCGTCGCGCCGACCTTCACATAGATCGGTTTTTCCCAGCCGGTGATCTCGCGCAATTCCTGGATCTTGATGGTGAGATCGTCCGGCCCCGTCCAATCGGGATGCCGGCAGGCCGAACGCTGATCGATGCCGACCGGCAGATTGCGCATCGCCGCGACGCGTTCGGTGATCTTTTGCCCCAGCAACATGCCGCCGCCGCCGGGCTTCGCGCCCTGACCGACCACGACTTCGATCGCATCGGCGCGGCGCAGATCGACGGGGTTCATGCCGTAGCGCGAGGGCAAAACCTGATAGACCAGGGTTTTCGAGCTTTCCCGCTCTTCCGGCGTCATGCCGCCATCGCCCGTCGTGGTCGAGGTGCCCATGGCGGTGGCGGCACGGCCGATCGCTTCCTTGGCATTGGCGCCCAAAGCGCCGAAACTCATCCCGGCGATGGTGATCGGAATTTTTAGGGTGATGGGTTTCTTGGCGAAGCGCGTGCCGAGCGTCACCTCGGTCGCGCATTTTTCGCGATAGCCTTCGAGCGGATAGCGCGAGACCGAGGCGCCGAGCAAAACGAGATCGTCGAAACTCGGCAATTTGCGCTTGGCGCCGAAACCGCGAATTTCGTAAAGACCCTGATCGGCGGCGCGATGGATTTCCTGCAGCACATGCTGCGGAAAGGTAGCGGAAGGGCGCAACGCCCGAGGATCGACTTTCGCATCGGCGCTCATCGCTGGCGGGCCTCCCTCATCGCCGATCAATAGGCATCGGCATGATCGACATGGAAATTGTAGAGCCGGCGCGCCGAACCGTAGCGCTTGAAATCGCGCGCTTCGGCGGCGATGCCGGCGCGGTCCAGCAAGGCTTGCAATTTGGCGAGATGATGCGGCGTCATCTTCTTCGGCACGCAATCGGCGCCCAGGCTTTCGACCTTGCCTCGCACGTAAAGCCGCGCTTCGTAGAGAGAATCGCCGAGGCTCGCCCCCGCATCGCCGCAGACGACGAGCGCGCCCGATTGCGCCATGAAGGCGCCCATCGCGCCTACCGATCCCTTGACCACGATATCGATGCCCTTCATCGAAATGCCGCAGCGCGTCCCGGCATCGCCTTCGATAACCAGCAATCCGCCCTGCCCCGTCGCCCCCGCCGCGGCCGAGGCATTGCCCTTGATCCGCACTTCGCCGGACATCATGTTTTCGGCGACGCCGACGCCGCATTGTCCCTCGACGACGATCTTCGCTTCACGATTCATGCCGCCGCAATAATAGCCGATATGACCTTCGATATGGATTTCGACGGGCTGCGAAAGGCCGACGGCGCAAGCATGTTCGCCATGCGGATTGACGAGACGCCAGACCCGATCGTTATCCGCCGCCGTCAAGGCTTGCAGCCGCGCATTGACCTCGCGCAGCGGCATCTTGGCGAGATCGAGGGTGGCCATCAGTGCAGGCTCCAAGTATAGACGGTCGCCGGCGCCGGCTCCCAAATCTTGGCCGTTTCGATGCCCGGCAGATAAGCGAGGCTGCGGAATTCGGAGGCCATCGCCACCCAATCCTCGGTCTCGGCAAGGACGGCGGGCTTGCAGGCGATCCCGTCGCGCAAAACGGCGAAGCCGTCCTTGGTGCCCATGGTGAAGGTGAAGAAACCGTCGAGATCGCTTAAGCCCGCCTCCATCGCTTCGGCGAGGCTGGCGCCCTCGGCCAGGCGATGGGCGAAATAGCGCGCCGCCACTTCCGAATCGTTGTCGGTATCGAATTCCTGACCGCGCTTGCGCAGCCATTTGCGCAGATTGTTATGATTGGAAAGCGAGCCGTTATGGACGAGGCACATATCGGCGGCCGGCGTGAAGGGATGCGAATGCTCGGTCGTCACCGCGCTTTCCGTCGCCATGCGCGTATGGCCGATCGCGTGGCTTCCCTGCATGGCGGCAAGCCCGTAACGGGTCGCGACCGAAGCCGGCAGGCCCATATCCTTATAGACTTCCATCAACTGGCCGAAGCCCATGATCCGCACCTCCGGCCGCTCCGCCTTCAGCCAGGGCAGGATGCTTTGCGATTCGGCCTCGGCGATGAGAAGCGCGTGATTGCCCTTGCGCTCGATCTCCGTCTCGATGTCGAGCGCGCTCGCCATCGCGCCGGCGAGATCGCGCCAGGGATAATCGAAATCGGGATGGAAGAGTGTCGCCTTGGTCCGCTGGCCGGCGACGGGGCTGTGATAGACGGCGATGCCGGCGCTATCGGGACCGCGCTCGGTCATGCCGATCAGCATGGTCTCAACATGGCGGCCGAGATCGGCATGAAGTTCGGGATTCTTCAAGAAAAGACCGACGATGCCGCACATGCCCAGCCTCCAGCGAACGGGATATCGGCCAGCATCATAACGCGGCGCCCGGGGCTTGGCAAGGAAGGGAAACTTTGTTTCCTATCAGGAAACGAGGCTCATTCGCCTTCGCGCCGATAGGCGATGACCGAAAGATAGCGGCAAGGCAGCTTGACGAGCTCGTCGGGTCCGTGCGGGACATCGGCATCGAAGAACAGGCTGTCGCCGGGGCGCAGGCGATAGGTCTTAGCGCCGTGGCGATAGCCGACTTCGCCCGCAAGCATGTAGATGAGTTCGATCCCATCATGCTGAAAGATCGGGAAGACGTCGGAATCCTTGGTGAGCGTGATGAGATAGGGCTCGACCGCAAGCCCGCTGGCGATGGAATGGCCGAGCAATTGATATTGATGGCCGGCGCGCGTGCCGCGCCGTTCGATCGGCAATCCCTGCCCCGCCTTGACGAAGGTGGCGCTGCGCTCGGCCTCGAAGCGGCGGAAGAAGGCGGTCACCGGCACATGCAGAGCTTGCGACAATTCGTGCAGCGTCGCCAGCGATGGCGAGGTTTGGCCGTTCTCGATCTTGGACAACATGCCCGAGGACATCTTGGCGCCGCGCGCCAATTGCGCGACCGTCATGCCGAGATGCTGGCGTAAGCGCCGCACCTCCTGGCCGATCGCCGATTCCAGGCGCCGGCGCTGCGATCGGACGTGATGGGGATCCTGGAAAAGATCGCCCGCCGCCGGCGCGGGCTGGCGCCGCCGGTCGCGTCCCGGCCCCTCGCCGCTTCCCTTGGCCGGCGATTTCGCCTTTCCCTTGCCGCGCGCCATTCCGCTTCATCCCTTCCCGGTCAAGCGCCCGTCAGGCGCTCTGCCGATCGTAGCGCGGCGTCACGCCGAATTGCCGCCGATAGATTTTAGCGAAATAAGAGAGCGAGGTGAAGCCGCAGGCGATGGCGATCTCGGCGATGCTGAGATCGGTCTGGCGCAGCATGCGGCGCGCGCGCTGGACGCGCAGCCCGATCTGGAACTTGGCCGGCGTGGTGCCGAGATATTTACGCGCCAAGCGCTCCAACTGGCGTTGCGAGATGCCGAGCTCCCTCGCCAATTCGGTGGTGAGGATCGGCGTTTCGACCGAAGCTTCCAGGCGCTGCACGGCGCGGCGCAGCAAAGCATGGGGAATCTGCCCGTCGATCAGCATTTGGCGCTGACCCTCGCCGGCCGAGCGGATGCCGCCATGCAGGAATTGATCGGAAATCTGATGCGCCAATTCGCGACCATGATGGCATTGCACCAATTGCAGCATCATGTCGAGCGCGGCGGTCGCCCCGGCGCAGGTCAGGATGCGGCCATCGACGACGAAAAGATCGCCGGTCAACTCGATATCGGGAAAGGTTTCGCGGAAGGAATCGGCGTAATCCCAATGGATGGTGCAGCGCCGCCCCGCCAGCAACCCGGCCCGCGCGAGGAGAAAGCTCCCCGTGCTGACGGCCGCGATCGGAATGCCGATGCGCTGCAGGCGCCGCAGCTGCGCCTCGATCGCGGGGAATCCCTTGGCTTCGATCTGCGAACCGGCGCAGAGGATGACGAGGTCGAAATCTCCGGGATCGAGTTCGCCTACCCTTCGCGCCGCGACATCGATGCCGCTATTCGAAACGGCGGCGCCGACGCTTTCGCCGAACAGCGACCAGCGATAAAGCGCACGGCCGGTCAGCCGATTGGCGCCGCGCACGGGTTCGATCACGGAGGCGAAGGAGAGCAGCGCATAGCCGGGAACGAGGATGATCGCCAGGCGGAAAGGCGCCGCCGCCGGGTCGCGGGCGGCCGTGAAATCGGCGATCGGCGATCGGCTCATGCCGCCAGATGACGCAGCGCCTCGATCCCGATCGCGCGACCATCGAATTCCCGCATCGCGTCGAGCAAGGCCGCCCAGAGATAACTCGCCGCGGCGCTATCGGCGAGAACATGGAAAGCGAGCGTCGCGCCGAGATCGGCGCGGATCAGGATGGCGCTCATCTTGGCGAGCGAGGTTTGGGCGATCCTTCCGGCCGCGAATTTCGCCGGGCGCAAATCGATTCCGCAAATCTTGCTGAACATCGCGGCGGAATTTTCACCACTCACCAGGAACCAGGCATGGCTCTCTCGGCGCGGCATCGGATAGCCCTGCGGCGAATTGATTGCCTCCTCCCAACGCCAAGCGGTTTCGAGGCGACCGATGAGTTCGCCGCTGCCCGCGAGCGAATCGAGCAGGAAAATTTCGTTGGGCGCGAGGCGCGCCGCCCATTCGCCGCCCGTCTGGGGATAAGCGTTGTTGCTCTCTTCCCCGATCGTCAGTCCTTGCGCGATCAGCCAATCGATCGTGCCGCGTCCCTTGAAACCGCTGCGCGGCAAGGGGGAAAGATCGGCGATGGCGAGATGCCGCGCGGCGCGGATTTCGCTTTCGCTATCCCCCGAAAAGCGCAAGGCGATGGCGGCGTCACCCAATCCGCCGAATTCGGCGCCCTGCGCCGCGAGCTCGCGATAGAGGAAGGAACGCCGCGGAAATTGCTGAGGCATAACGGGCTTCGCGAGCGACATGATCACATCTCCTGCCGCTTGTTTTCGGGATCGTAGAAGGGATAGGGCGTGACGATGCCGGTTATTCGCCGATTGCCGCCGATCTTGATGGTGAAGGCGGAACCGGGCGCGGCATCCTCGCCATGGACATAGGCAAGGCCGATCGTCTTGCCGAGGCTGGGCGAAAAGGCGGCCGAGGTCACGCGGCCGACGATCTCCTCGCCTTTCAGCACCAAATGGCATTCCTCGGGACAGGGATCGCCAGGGTCGGCAAGGGTGAAGCCGACGAGACGCCGCTGCGGCGGCGTTCGGCCGATAATGGCGCTGGCGCGACCGCCGACGAAGAAGGGTTTCGCCTTGGCGATGGCCCAGCCCATGCCGGCTTCCCAGATATTGGTGAGGCCGTCGGTATCCTGGCTGACGATGATATGCCCCTTCTCCAGGCGGAGCAGACGTTGCGCCTCGACGCCGAAGGGGCGGATGCCGAATTCCTGCCCCGCCGCCAGGATCGCATCCCACAGCGCTTCGCCCATGCCGGCCGGAACGTGAATCTCGTAGCCGAGTTCGCCGACGAAACCGACGCGCATCACCCTTGCCGGAATGCCCGCGATGCGCGCGAGGCGCACGCCCATATAGGGGAAGGCGGCGGCGGAAATTTCCGTATCGATATCGAGCTTGGCGAGAACCGCGCGCGATTGCGGCCCGGCCAGGTTAACCCCGGCATAAGCCGCCGTGACGTTGGCGATATCGACGTCGAGCCGCCATTGCGCATTCCATTGCAGCATCTGCCGATAAACGGCATCGACGCCGCTGGTCGTCGCCGTCACATAGAAATGCTGCTCGGCCAAGCGGCAGGCGACGCCGTCATCGATGACGACGCCCGCCTGATCCAGCATCAGCGCATAGCGCGACCGCCCGATCGCCAATTTCTTATAGGCGGAGGCATAAAGCCGTTCCAGGAATTCGGCGGCATCGGGGCCGCGAATATCGAGCCCGCCCAAGGTCGAAACGTCGATCAGGCCGACGCCTTCGCGGACCGCCATCGCCTCGGCTGGGATCGCTTCGGCGCGCTTTTCCTTGGCGCCGTAATAGGCCGGGCGCCACCAGAGACCGGCCGGCATCATCTGCGCGCCGAGTTCCAAATGCCGATGATGCATGGCGGTGAAGCGCTCCGGCTCGAAGACGCGGCCCGCGAGATGGCCGAATTTCTCCGGCGTGTAAGGCGGACGCTGCGTCGTGATGCTGAGATCGGCGAGCGCCAATCCGGTCTCCGCCGCGAGGAGGCGCAAGGCGGCGATCGCCGAATGCTTGCCCTGGCTCGGACCCATCGCGACCGTCGAATAGCGTTTCAGCAATTCGGCATTGTCGTAACCGTCGGCGATGCCGTTCGCGAGATCCTCGACTTTCAGATCCTCGTCGAAATCGACGAAATCGAGACCGTCTTCGTGCGGAAAAATCGGCCAGGGATGCGTCCGCCCGGTAGCACCCGCGGCGGCGGCCGAAACCGGCGCGGGCGGCGAGGATAAGCTCCGCCCCAAGGCCGCGGCGGCGGCCAGGCGGCCGGCACGGTCGCCATCGGCGATGACGGCATCGAGCGCGAAGACGCCATTGACCGCGCCGGCGGCGAAGAGACCGGCGGGCAGGGTTTCCGGCTTGAACATATGGCAATCGCCGCAATAGGCGAATTTCGCTCCGGCATGGTGCAGCAGATGCGCCAAGGGCTGAACGCCGACCGAGATCAAAATGGAATCGCAGGCGATGCGCGCGGCGACGGCGCCCAATTTGCCGGGCGCCAGAATCGGCGCCAATTCGGCCCCCGCGACGCGCCGGCGATCGGGTGCCGGCAAGGCTTCGCGGATCGCATGGCCGGCGAAGATCGGAATGTTGCGCGCGCGGCAGGCGGCGACCATGACCGAATCGCCGGGCGCCGGATTGAGATCGACGATCGCCGCCACTTGCGACCCGGCATCGAGCGCGTCGAGCGCCGCGGCATAGCCTTGATCGTTGGCGGTTAGGATGAGGCAACGCTCGCCCGGCTTCACGCCGTAAAGGCGCATCAGGCGTTGCGCGGCATCGGCGAAGAGAATGCCGGGCAGATCGTTCTGGCGGAAGATTGCCGGCTGTTCGGCGCTGCCCGTGGCGACGATAACGGCCTTGGCGCGCAGCTTGTAGAAGCGATGGCCCTTGACGAGGGAAAGCCAATGATCGGCGAATAATCCCGTCGCCACCGCGCCCTCGAGGACGCTTAGGTTTTCGAGGGAACCGAGCTTCGTCAGCATTTCCTGCCGCCGCGCCGCGCCGAGGCGGCCTTCGGCATCGAAGCGCCCATGACCGAAACTGCCGCCGAGTTCGGGGTTCTCGTCGATCAGCCAAACCTCCGCCCCGGCCATCGCCGCCGCCGAGGCGGCGGCCAATCCCGCCGGCCCCGCGCCGATCACGGCGACATCGGCGAAGAGATATTGCTTGTCGTAATAGCTATGATGGAAATCGGCCTTGGGATCGATGCGGCCGAGCCCGGCGAGGCGCCGCACGATCGGTTCCCAGAATTTCCAGGAGGCTTTCTTCTCGTGGAAGGTCTTGTAATAGAAACCGACCGGCAGGAAGCGATGCAGCTTCTCGATGAAGCGCGCCGCGTCGCGCTCGAAACTGCCGAAATAATTCTGCGCGCGGACATCGAGACCTTCCGCGATCGCTCGGCAATCGGCGAGCAGATTAGGTTCGGCGCCGATCTGAACGAGGGTGTTGGCATCCTGGCCGGAGAGCGTGAGCGGCCCGCGCGGGCGATGATATTTGAACGAGCGCGAGATCATCCATTGCCCGTCGGCGATGAGGGCGCTGGCGATCGAATCCCCGGCGAAGCCCGCGATTTCGCGACCTTCGAAGCGGAAGCGGATTGTCCGGTCGCGATCGAGGCGCCGACCGAAAGGCGGCGGCAATCGGGTCTGGGAATTCATGCGGCGCCCCCTTTATCCCCGGCATCGGATTTCGCCGCCGGCGGGGCGGGCGCGAAATCGACGCGCGCGGCGAAGATTTCCGGCGCAGGGTAAGTGCGCAAGATTTCGTCGGTCAGCGTGTTGCGCTCGGCGATGAACCAGAAGGAGGTCGGCAGATGGCACCACCATTCGCGCACGATGCCCGCTTTATTGTCTTCCAGAAACAGATATTCCGCCCATTGCTGGTCCGAAACCGCGGCGGGGTCGGGCATGATCTTCACTTCGCCGCCCCAGGCGAATTCGCTGATATTGCGCGGGCCGTTCAAGGGACAAGTCATGATCTTCATGGCGTTTCCCCTTAATGGCCGACGGAAGCCGCGCCCTTTTCGCCGACCTGGGCGAAATCGACGAAGCGATCGAGATAAAAGGGTTTGATGAGATCGTGCGGCGAATCGTGGCGAATCGTATGCGCCATGGTGAGACCGCAAACCGGCGTCGCCTTGAAGCCCCATGTGCCCCAGCCGCTGTCGATATAATAATTGCGGATCGGCGTCTTGCCCATGATCGGGCTGAAATCGGGTGTCATATCGGCCATGCCCGCCCATTGGCGCAGCACCTTCACCTCGCCCAGCATGGGCAGCAATTCCAGCATATGGCCGAGCAGACCTTCCTTGAAATCCAAGGTCGAGCGCGTCGAATAGAGACCGTAGGGATCGGTCGATCCGCCCATCACCAATTCGCCGCGCGAGGATTGCGAAACGTAGACATGCAGCGATCCCGAAACCACGATCTGATCGAGGAAGGGTTTCAAAGGCACGCTAACGCAGGCTTGCAGGGGAATGGTGCGGATGGGGAGCCGGAACCCGGCCATCTTGGCGAGCAGCGAAGTCGAACCGGCGACGGCCTGCAACACCTTATGGGCATGGATCGTGCCGCGCGGCGTGACCACGCCCTTCACCGTGCCCGCCTCGATCAGGATATCGGTGACGGGCGTTTGCTGATGAATTTCGACACCAAGCGCCGCCGCACCCCGCGCATAGCCCCAGGCGACGGCATCGTGCCGCGCGATCGCGCCGGGGGGATGATAAAGCGCGCCTAAAATCGGATAGCGCACCTTGTCGGAAAGATTGAGATGCGGGCAGAGCCGGCGGATTTCGTCGGGAAAAATCAATTCCGAATCGACGCCTAAATGCTTGTTGACCTCGGCGCGCCAGCGGCTGGTGCGGATCGCGGCATCGGTATGGGCGAGTGTGAAATGTCCGCGCTCGGAATAGAGAATGTTGAAATCGAGTTCCTGCGAGAGATCGCGATAGAGCTTCAGCGATTGCTCGTAGAAGCGCACGCCCTCGGGCGTCAGGTAATTGGAGCGGATGATCGCCGTGTTGCGCGCCGTATTGCCGCCGGCAAGATAGCCTTTTTCCAACACGCAGACATTGGTGACGCCCGCCTTGGCGAGGTAATAGGCCGTGGCCAAGCCGTGACCGCCGCCGCCAATGATGACGACATCGTAAGTTTTCTTCAGATCCTTGGGTGACGGCACGAAACGCTGCGCCGGATATTTCCGCCGCAAGCCGTAGCGCAGAATCCGGAAGGGCACGAAAGCGGGCAGCAATTTGCGCGCCAGAATCATGGGTAATCCCTCCCCGCCTTCCGCCCCCGAATCCCATGGGGGTCGCGCTTAGAATGCCGACGATTTCCGACCCTCAATCGTCGATTATCGACGCAATTAGCATGAAATCGACGCAAATTCCGCAAAAATCGGCCAGCGCGCTCCGAATTCCCGGCAATAGAAACCCCCGCGCGGGGTTGGGTTCCGCGCGGGGGTCGGAAGGCTAGGGAGAGCTAAGGACGAGGCTTCGCTTCGCCCCGCTTTTCCCGATTACATGCCGAGCGCCTTTTCCATCACGGCATGGGTCCAGGCGCCTTCGGGCGCCTTGTTGATGACGGGATCGGAACCGCCCGACATCAGCGTCCCAACCGTGCGTTCGTAAGCCGCTTCGTCGAGCCAGCCCGTGCCCTTCGGATTCTCGCCGACCAGTTTGGCGATTTCCTGCATCATCGTCGTTTGATGCTCCTTGGTCTGCGCGCCGGTCTCGTCGTTTTCGAGGACGATATCGACCGCCTCGGCCTGATTGGCGACGGCGTAATCCCAGCCCTTCATCGAGGCCTTCAGGAACCGCGCCAATTTATCGACCATGGCGGGATCGGCGAGGCTCGCTTCCAGCGTATAGACGCCGTCTTCCAAGGTCGCGACGCCTTCGTCCTCGTATTTGAAGGTGATGAGATCGTCCGGGCTGACGCCGGCTTCGATCACCTGCCAGTATTCGTTATAGGTCATGGTCGAGATGCAGGCCGCCTGTTTCTGCAACAGGGGATCGACGTTGAAACCCTGTTTCAGAACCTGCACACCCTCGGCCGAGCCGTCGGTCGGAAGGCCGAGCTTGTTCATCCAGTTGAGGAAGGGATATTCGTTGCCGCCGAACCAGACGCCCAAGGTCTTGCCCTTGAAATCGGCGGGACTCGCGATGCCGCTATCCTTGCGGCAGGTCAGCATCATGCCGGATTTCTGGAAGACTTGCGCGATATTGACGAGGGGCACGCCCTTCTCGCGCGTCGCCAGCGCCGAGGGCATCCAATCCAGCACGACATCCGCGCCGCCGCCGGCGATCACCTGGCTCGGATTGATATCGGGGCCGCCCGCCTTGATGGTGACGTCGAGATCGACCTCGTCGTAGAAGCCTTTCGCCTTAGCAACGTAATAGCCGGCAAATTGCGCCTGGGTCACCCATTTCAATTGCAGCGTCAAGCTGTCCTTGGCGAAAGCGCGGCGGGCGCCGAGGCCCAGCGGCAGAATGGCGGCGGCCGTCGCGGCCGTCGTCAGCAATTTACGCCTGTTCATCGAAATCATGATCTTCGCTCCTTGTTTCACGATGAGAATTTGCTGCGATAGGAAGCATGCCAGAAGGTGAATCGCCGTTCGAGCAGCGCGATGAGGCCATAGGCGGAAGAGCCGGCCAAAGCCGCCAGCGCAATCGTCGCCCACACCACATCCACATTCATGCGCGCCACTTCGACCGAAATCCGGAACCCCATGCCGGCGATCGGCGAACCGAAAAACTCGGCAACGATGGCGCCGATCAAGGCCAGGGTCGAGTTGATCTTCAGCGCATTGAAGAGAAAAGGCAAGGCGCTGGGCAGGCGCAATTTCAGAAGCGTCTGCCAATAACCGGCGCCGTAGCTGCGCATCAGATCGCCGGCCATGGCATCGGCCGCCCGCAACCCGGCCAAGGCATTGACCAACATGGGAAAGAAAATCATGAAGACGATGACGGCGGTTTTCGATTCCCAGCCGAAGCCGAACCACATGACCATGATGGGCGCGATGCCGACGATGGGAACGGCGCTCGCCAGATTGCCGAGCGGCAAAAGGCCGCGTTCCAGGAAGGAAAAGCGATCAGCGATCAAGGCGACGATAAGGCCGAGCGCATTGCCGATCAGGAATCCGGCAATGACGGCTTTGAGGAAGGTCTGCCGGAAATCCTCGGCCAGAATCGGCGCTTCGCGCCAGAAGGCGGCCCAGATGGCGCTGGGCGGCGGCAGGAGAATACCGGGAATGCCGTAGCCGCGACAGATCATCTCCCAGCCGATCAGCAGGCCGAGACCGAAAAGCGCCGGCACCAGGATCGTGCGGAAGCGATCGCCGGGGCCGGCGGCAAGCCGCGCCAAGGCGATCCAAAAGACCAGCGTGACCGCCGCCAGCAATGCCGTGACGAGAATCGGGTTCATGGCCTTGCCCCCGCGCGGCGCAGCGTCGCGCGCTCGATGCCGCCGATCGCATAGACGAGGCCCATGCCGAGAAAGGCGGCGGCGAAAAGCGCCGACCAAATCTGCACGGTCTGACCGTAATAGGACCCGGTCAGCAAGCGGGCGCCGATCCCGGCGCTTGCCCCCGTCGGCAATTCGCCGACGATGGCGCCGATCAGCGAGATCGCGACCGCGACCTTGAGGCTGGCGAAAAGGAAGGGCACCGAGGCCGGCAGACGCAGTTTCCAGAATATTTGCGCCGCATCGGCCGAATAGGTGCGCATGAGATCGAGTTCCAGGGGATCGGGCGAACGCAGTCCCTTCACCATGCCGATGGCGACGGGAAAGAAGCAGAGATACATCGAGATGATCGCCTTCGGGACGAGACCGACGATGCCGATATTGCCGAGCACGACGACGATCATCGGCGCGATGGCGAGAATCGGCACGGTCTGCGAGGCGATGATCCAGGGCATCAGGGATTTGTCGAGCACGCGGATATGGACGATGCCGATGGCGAGCAGAATGCCGAGCATCGCCCCCAATGCGAAGCCGAACAAGGTGGCCGAGGCCGTGACATAGGCGTGATAGACCAGCGAT
The DNA here is from genome assembly GCA_964415425.1 of uncultured Rhodospirillaceae bacterium. Classification (GTDB taxonomy): domain Bacteria; phylum Pseudomonadota; class Alphaproteobacteria; order Dongiales; family Dongiaceae; genus Dongia. The sequence continues at coordinate 22,872 of CAYQAG010000039.1, forward strand.
TTCTTGGAGGCGGGATTGACCAGAAAAACGGTGCGAACGAATTCCGCCGCGACCTGATCGGGGCTCGGCAAAACGGGGCGCTCCATCGACCAAGTGCCGATGACGATCTCGCTAAAATCGGGCGTCGCGCCGCCTTGCGATAGGCGCTCCGCGACCTGGGCCCAGTTGAGCAGGACCGCCAATCCGTACCAAAGGGCGACGATAACGCTAAGAACGACGATCACCGGCAGAATCCGCCCGCGCGGCGATAGCCAAGCCAGCGCGCCGCTTTTCACCCGCGCACCTCGTCATAGGAATGCCCGGCCTTGAGGCCGAGGCGGACGCGGTGGATGAGATCGAGCGCCTGCGGCGTGTCGCGCGTTTCGAGATTGCGCGTCGCTGGCAGATTACTGTCGATGATTTCGACGATGCGGCCGGGTCTGGCGCTCATCACCACGATGCGGGTCGAAAGCAGCACCGCCTCGTCGATCGAATGGGTGACGAAGACGACGGTTTTGCCTGTCTTCGCCCAGAGCCGCAGCAATTCCTCGTTCATGCGATCGCGCGTGATTTCGTCGAGCGCGCCGAAGGGTTCGTCCATCAGCAAGAGATCGGGATCGAAGCTGAGCGCGCGAGCGATCGAGACGCGCTGCTGCATGCCGCCCGACAATTGCCAGGGGAATTTATGCGCGAAGCCGGAAAGCCCGACGAGGTCGAGATAATGCCGGGCCTTTTCCGCGCGCTCTTTCTTGCCGATGCCCATGATCTCGTGCGGCAATTCGACATTGCGCTGCACCGACCGCCAGGGATAAAGCGCCGCCGATTGGAAGACATAGCCATAAGCGCGGCGCGAGCGCGCCTCGGCGGGAGTCATGCCGTTGACGCTGACTATGCCCGAGCTCGGCCGTTCGAGATCGGCGAGAATGCGCAGCAACGTCGTCTTGCCGCAACCTGAAGGCCCGATCAGGGAAACGAAAGCGCCCTTGGCAATCGTAAGATCGATATCCTGCAAGGCGTGGACCGACCCATCGGCCGTCGCAAAGACGAGGCCGAGCCCGCGGATATCGATGGCGATATCGGCGGCGTTCGCGGGTTGCGCCCGGCGATCGTCGCGCCTTATCTCAGGCGGCATTGGCGCGCTCGATCATGGCGCGGAGCAGAACGTCGCAACCGGCGCCGCAATCCTCCTTGGTCGCGTTCTCGATTTCGTTATGGCTGATCCCGCCTTCGCAGGGGATGAAGACCATGGCCGTCGGCGCGACGCGATTCATGTAGCAGGCATCGTGACCGGCGCCCGAGATGATCGGCATATGGCTAAGACCGAGCTCGGCGGCGCCTTCCGCCACGGCGGCGACGCAGGCGGAATCGAATTTGACCGGCGGCGAATACCAGATTTCCTTGAAATCGAGAGCGAGGCCGTTGGCCGCGGCCGCCGCTTCCGCCGCCGCCTTGGCCGATGCCGCCATCCGGCTGAGGATCGCATCCTCGGGGTGACGCAGATCGATGGTGAAGAAGACTTTGCCGGGAATGGTGTTTCGCGAATTAGGACTGCAATTCACCAAGCCGACCGTGGCGCAGGCATAGGGTTGATTGTCGTGGCCGATGCGATTGACGGCCGTGACGACGGCAGCCGCGCCGACCATGGCGTCCTTGCGCACCTTCATCGGCGTCGGCCCGGCATGGGCTTCTTGCCCCGTCATCGTCACCTCGAACCAGCGCTGGCCCTGCGCGCCTTGCACGATGCCGATGGTTTTTTTCTCAGCCTCCAGAATCGGCCCCTGTTCGATATGCGCTTCGAAAAAGGCATGGACCGGCCGCCCGCCGACGGGTTCCGGCCCGGCATAGCCGATGCGCCGCAATTCCTCGCCCATCGTCTTCCCCGAAAGATCGGCGCGCGAAAGACCGTAATCGAGATCGAAAACGCCGGCGAAAACGCCCGACGCGACCATGGCGGGGGCGAAGCGCGAGCCTTCCTCGTTGGTCCAGACCGCGATCTCGACCGGGCGCTGGGTTTCGTAATTCGCATCGTTCAGCGTGCGGATGACTTCAAGCCCGGCGAGCACGCCATAGATGCCGTCGAATTTGCCGCCGGTCGGCTGGCTATCGATATGGCTGCCGGTCATGACCGGCGCCAAGCTATCGTCCTTGCCGGGGCGGCGCGCGAAGATATTGCCCATCTTGTCGATGCGGATGGTGCAGCCGGCCTCGCGGCACCAAGCGACGAAAAGATCGCGCGCTTCACGATCGAGATCGGTCAGCGCCAGGCGGCAGACGCCGCCCTTTTCCGTCGCGCCGATCTCGGCCATGCGCATGAGACTCGCCCAAAGGCGATCGCGATCGATGCGAAGATTGCTGGCCATGTCATCCTCCCCGAGAAGCGGAAATCACTT
>CAYQAG010000040.1:0-21673 GCA_964415425.1 uncultured Rhodospirillaceae bacterium
TGGGGTCCCATAATTCTCGGCTTGTTGGCGACGAGCCTTGCCTTTATTCCCTCCGTTCTGCTGTTTCTGATTATTATCGTGCGGCTGGCGGGCGAAAGAGGCGGCGAAATCCCGCATATGGATATTCCGATGCCCATGCTCGTCGCGCTCGCCGTTTTTGTCTTCTGGCCCTATGCGGCGATCTTCGCCCTCGCCAATAGCCTTGCGCAGCATGGCCTCGCGCGGATTGGTTTTACGGGTTATGCCTGGGCTGCCCTCGGCGGCGTACTTTGCGCGCTCGGCATAGGTTATCTTTGGGTCTTCTTGGAATTCGCATACGAGATGCCGGCGCCGATCCCGATCTTGTTCGCGCTGGCCCTCGCGCTCGCCGGGTCGGCGATGGGGTGCCTTTATCGGCGGCTCGCGCGCTGATCCTTAAACGAAAACCCCCCATCGGCGGGATGGACCGATGGGGGGAGGATCTGGTGGACCCAAGCGGGATCGAACCGCTGACCTCCACAATGCCATTGTGGCGCTCTCCCAGCTGAGCTATGGGCCCGGGATCCGAAGAAACGACGGCGGCTAGCTCTAGGTCGGTTCGCCGCCGGTTGCAAGCCTAAAATGACCGGCCTTGAACCCGGGTTCAAGGGAGCGGAAGCTTCAGCGCTCCTCTTCGCCGGGTTCGATCGCCTCCGAGATATCCTCGTCATCCTCGCCGAGTTCGGAGGTATCTTCGATCACCGCTTCCTCCTCGCCGATCGCAACCTCCGCCTCGACCTCGGGAAGGGGAATATCGTCCTCGGCGGCGGCCGGTTTGACCGGCGCCGGTTTCTCGGGCGGGCGGCGATGCTTGCGGGCGACCGCTTCCGGATTATAGGTCGCCTTGCATTTCGGACAGATGATTGGAGACTTGCGCATATCGTAGAACTGCGCCGCGCAGCTCTGACAAATGCGCTTGGTGCCCCATTCCGGTTTGCTCACGAGCGGTCTCCTTGGCTCAATCCTTGGCAAGTCTCGATCCAGAATTCGAAACGCGCGGTCACTTGCCATGATGCTTTCCGTCTGTCAACGGCTTGCGGCGGTTCGAAAATCGCTCTTTTCCGGCGCCCCCCGTTTCGTGCTAGAGAGGGGCGCTTCTCCCGATCCCGATAACGAAAACGCCCGATTTGACCCGCGAACGCGTTGCCTCCCCCATGAGCGAACCCGTCTTATCCCGCCGACCAACCGATTCCGCCGCTCTTCCCGCCGGTCCCTGGCGCGCGCGCGGCGCCGATTCCTTGCGCGGGCGCATCCGGGTTCCGGGCGATAAATCCATCTCCCATCGCGCGCTGATGTTAGGCGCGATGGCCCTGGGCGAAAGCGAAATCCATGGCCTACTCGAAGGCGAGGATGTCTTACGCAGCGCGGCGGCGATGCGGCAATTGGGCGGCGAGGTTTGGCGCGACGATCGCGGCCTCTGGCATGCCGTCGGGCGCGGCATCGGCGGCTTGGCCGAAGCCTCGGACGTGCTCGATCTCGGCAATGCCGGCACGGGAACGCGTTTGCTGATGGGCCTCGTCGCGCCCTATCCGATGACGACCTTCTTCACGGGCGATGCCAGTTTGCGATCGCGGCCCATGCAGCGCGTGATCGATCCCTTGCGCCGGATCGGCGCGAACGTGATCGCCAGAAGCGGCGGGCGCCCGCCCTTGGCGGTGATCGGCACGGCATCGCCGCTCCCCATCGCTTACGAATTGCCGGTCGCCTCGGCGCAAGTGAAATCGGCGATCCTGCTGGCCGGACTCAATACGCCGGGCTTGACTTGCGTGACCGAGATCGAACCGACGCGCGATCATACGGAATTGATGCTTCAGGGCTTCGGCGTCGAAATCGCCCACGAAACCTTGCCCGGGGGCAAGGGCCGGGTCATTAGCCTGCGCGGTCAACCGGAAATTCGCGGGCGGCGCATTCTCGTTCCCGGCGATCCCAGTTCCGCCGCTTTTCCCATCGTCGCGGCGGCGATCCTGCCGGGATCGGATATCACCATCGAATCCCTCGGCCTCAATCCGCATCGCATCGGCCTCATTACGACCTTGCGCGAAATGGGCGCCGATATCGAAATCGGCAACGAGCGCCTGGAAACGGGCGAGCGCATTGGCGATTTGCGCATCCGCCACGCGCCGCTTCACGGCTTGCGGGTGCCGCCCGAACGCGCCCCCGCGATGATCGACGAATATCCGATCCTCGCTATCGCCGCCGCCTTCGCCGAGGGCGAAACCGAAATGACGGGGCTTGCCGAATTGCGCGTCAAGGAAAGCGACCGTCTGGCCGCAATGGCGCGCGGTCTTGCCGCCTGCGGCATCGCCTGCCGCGAAGGCCCGGATTGGCTGATCGTGACCGGCGCCAAGGGAAGGCCGCCGGGCGGTGCAAGGGTCGCCGTCCATCTCGATCATCGCATCGCCATGGCTTTTCTCGTTCTCGGCCTCGGCGCGCGCGCGCCCGTCGAGATCGACGATGCGGCGCCCATCGAAACGAGTTTCCCCGGCTTCGTCGATCTGATGCGAAGCCTGGGAGGCGCGATCGAACCCCTCGGCGCATGACCCTTTCTCCCGCGACCCGGCCCTTCGTCATCGCCATCGACGGCCCGGCCGCCTCGGGCAAGGGCACGCTCGCAAGGCGGATCGCCCGGCATTACGATTTCGCCTATCTCGATACCGGTTCCCTTTATCGCGCCGTCGGGTTGGCGACGCTGCGCTCGGGCGGAGACCCGGCCATCCTCGCCGCCGCGCTTGACCCCAAGCTACTGGAAGACAAGGAAATTCGCTCGGAAGCGGCGGGCGAGGCCGCCTCGCGGATCGCCAGCCTGCCCGCCGTTCGCGCCGCTTTGCTCGGCTGGCAGCGGCGCTTCGCGGCCGCCCCTCCGGGCGGCAAGGCGGGGGCGGTTCTCGATGGGCGGGATATCGGTTCCGTCGTCTGTCCCGAGGCGCCGGTCAAGATTTTCCTGACCGCTTCCGCCGCCGCTCGCGCCCGGCGCCGGGTCGAGGAGTTGCAAGCCAAGGGCGAGGCCGCTATATACGCGCGGGTTTTGGCGGATCTCGAGGCCCGCGATCGACGCGACCAGACGCGCGAAGCGGCGCCGTTGAGACCGGCCGAAGATGCCGTTCTCATCGAGACTTCCGATCTCGGCATCGAAGCGGTTTTCCAAAGGGCGCGGGCGATTATCGATCGTTGCCGCGCCGGATAGCGAAGACCGGGCCGATCCCGCCGATTCTTGAAAATCTCTCTGGAAGACCGCCGGAGCCAACCGGCCGGCCGGAAACGACGACGGTAACGAAAGGACTAGATATTCATGGCTAAATCTTCATTGGCGCGTGTCGGCGCCGCGCAATCTCACGATCATCCCGCCGCCAAGGCCGGCAAGGGCGGTTTCGCCGCGATGCTGGAAGAAAGCCTCGGCGCGGCCAAGGGCCTCGAAGGCTCCGTTCTCAGCGGAACGATTGTCGCGATCGAAGGCGAATTCGCGCTCGTCGATGTCGGCCTCAAATCCGAAGGCCGCGTCCCGCTCAAGGATTTCGACGCGCCGGGCCAGAAGGCCGAAGTGAAACCGGGCGATGTCGTCGAGGTCTATCTCGAACGCATGGAAGACAAAAACGGCGAGGCCGTGCTGTCGCGCGAGAAGGCGCGGCGCGAGGAATCCTGGGTCGCGCTGGAAAAGCAATATAAGGACAATCAGCGCGTCACCGGCATCATCTTCGGCCGCGTCAAGGGCGGCTTCACCGTCGATCTCAACGGCGCGACCGCTTTCTTGCCCGGCAGTCAGGTCGATATCCGGCCGATCCGCGATGTCGGTCCGCTCATGGGCACGCCGCAGCCCTTCCAGATTCTGAAAATGGATCGCGCGCGCGGCAATATCGTGGTTTCGCGCCGCGCCGTGCTTGAGGAAAGCCGCGCCGAGGCCCGCAACGAACTCGTCGCCGGCCTGAAGGAAGGCCAAGTCCTGCAAGGCATCGTCAAGAACATCACCGATTACGGCGCCTTCGTCGATCTCGGCGGCGTCGATGGCCTGCTGCATGTGACCGATATCGCTTGGCGGCGCATCAATCATCCGAGCGAGGCTTTGACCATCGGCCAGAGCGTCAATGTCCAGGTCGTGCGCTTCAATCCCGAAACGCAGCGCATCAGCCTCGGCATGAAGCAGCTCGAAGCCGATCCCTGGGAAGGCGTCGCCGCGAAATATCCGACCGGCACCCGCTTCCGCGGCCGCGTCACCAATATCACCGATTACGGCGCCTTTGTCGAATTGGAGCCGGGGATCGAAGGCTTGGTCCATGTCTCGGAAATGAGTTGGACGAAAAAGAACGTGCATCCCGGCAAGATCGTCTCGACCAGCCAGGAAGTCGAAGTCATGGTGCTCGACGTCGATCAGGCGAAGCGGCGCATCAGTCTCGGCCTCAAGCAATGCCTCGCCAATCCTTGGGCGGCTTTCCTCGAAAAGAATCCGGCGGGAAGCGAGTTCGAGGGCGAGATCAAGAACATCACCGAATTCGGCCTCTTCATCGGCCTCACCGCCGATATCGACGGCATGGTGCATTTCTCCGATCTCGATTGGGACCGGCCCGGCGAAATCGCCGTGCAGGATTACAAGAAGGGCCAGCGCGTCAAGGTGAAGCTGCTCGACGTCGATGTCGAGAAGGAACGCATCAGCCTCGGCATCAAGCAGCTGAAGAAAGACAATTTCGCCGCCGGCGCCGCCAGTCTGAAGAAAGGCGACGTCGTCACCTGCACCGTTACCGCCGTCACCGATGGCGGTATCGAAGTCAGCGTCGGCGAGGGCATGATGGGCTTCATCAAGAAGGCCGATCTTGCCCGCGATCGCGCCGAGCAGCGGCCGGAACGTTTCGCCGCCGGCGAAAAGGTCGATGCCAAGATCACCCAAATCGATGCCAAGACCCGCAAATTGACGCTCTCCGTCAAGGCGCGCGAGGTCGAGGAGGATAAGCAGGCGATGGCCGAATTCGGCTCCAGCGATTCCGGGGCGAGCCTCGGGGAAATCCTGGGCGCCGCCTTGTCCAAGGCGAAGAAGCCCAAGAAGGCGGCGGATAAGCCGGCCGAGGGCGAGGAAGAATAATCCCCAGCCGCGCGAAAAGCGCGGCGCGGGCGACTCTAATTTTCCCTATCGGGGCCGGGCGCAAGATCGCGTCCGGCCCCGAAATCTTGCGGCCCGTCTGGGGCGATCTCTTAAAAACATAGGCAAATGAGCGGGTTAGGTCTTGACGAGGCCGCTTTTTCCCGCCACCCTTGCCCCTTGGGCAATCCCGGGGCCGGCTCGGTTTCCGTGGGAATGTCGGGGACCCATTCCTCGGGGGATCGTCATAAGGGGGAAAGGGGTCCCAGCACGGGAGGCCGCAAACGGCGGACGATAAGCGGGGGACGATGACCAAATCGGAACTCATTCTGAAGATTAGCGAAATGAACCCGCATCTCTATCATCGGGATGTGGAGCGGATCGTGGGGACGATCTTCGAGGAAATCACGGCAGCCCTGGCGCGGCGCGATCGCGTCGAATTGCGGGGATTCGGCGCCTTTTCCGTCAAATTCCGCGAAGCGCGCAAGGGCCGCAATCCCCGGACGGGCGAGTCCGTCGCCGTCGATCAGAAAGTCGTGCCGTTCTTCAAGACCGGCAAGGAATTGCGCGATCGGCTGAACGGCCGGGCGGAATCCGCCGAAGCGGCGGCCCAGCCCAAGACCTGATCGGTCCGGCGCCGGCGATGAAGCGCCAAGAATGAAACGCTTGGGCTGGATCCTGGCGGCGGCTTTCGCGCTCGGCGCCATTTTTTTCGCCGTCCTCAATCGCGAAGCCGTGACCCTCGATCTTTGGCCGATCCCGATCGAGATCGCGGCGCCGCTTTATCTTTTCACCTTCGGCGTTCTGCTCTTCGGTTTCCTGCTGGGTCTTTTCGCCTTCTGGATGGCGAGCGCGCCGGCAAGACGCGAATTGCGCCGGCTACGCCGCGAATTGGCCGAACGCGCGCGGCAGGGACCGCCTTCGGCCCCAGTTGACTCGCGCTTGCCGATCCCCTAGGTTCCGCTCGCTTTAGCGATTTCTGCCAGAGCCGAAGGCTCCCAAGGGAGCCCCCGTCCGCCGTCGAGTTTCGACCGCGGGCGCTTTTGGGCTTTGGCCGAAATTCGCGAGGTGCGAGCGCAAGCGGAACGACCGGACGGCCATGTTCGAAAGACTGAGCGAAAGACTGAGCGGGGTTCTCGACCGGCTGACGCGGCGCGGCGCGCTCGGCGAGGCCGATGTCGACGAGGCTTTGCGCGAAGTCCGTCTCGCTTTGCTCGAAGCCGATGTCGCGCTCCCCGTCGTCAAGGATTTCATCGCCGAAGTGCGGCGCGAGGCTGTCGGCGAGCGGGTCGTCAAATCCGTGACCCCCGGGCAGATGGTCGTCAAGATCGTCCATGATGCCCTCATTCGCACGCTCGACGGAACGCCGCCGGCGGCGACGCCGGGCGAGGCCGCGAAACCGGCGCCGCGCGGGCTCGATCTCAATCATCCGGCACCCGTGCCGATCCTCATGCTCGGCCTGCAAGGTTCCGGCAAGACGACGACCAGCGCCAAGATCGCGAAACGGCTTCAGGAAAGCGGGGGCAAGCGCGTCCTGATGGCCTCCCTCGATACGCGCCGCCCGGCGGCGCAGCGGCAATTGGCGATTCTCGGCGAACAGGTCGCGGTCGCCACGCTCCCCATCCTTGCCGGCGAACCGCCGCTCGCCATCGCCAAGCGCGCGCTTTCCAGCGCCAAGCTCGAAGGCTATGACGCGCTGCTGCTCGATAGCGCCGGCCGCCTCGCGATCGACGAGGAATTGATGGAAGAGCTGGCGGCGATCCGCGATGCGGTCGGGCCGCATGAAAGCCTGCTCGTCGCCGATGCCATGACCGGTCAGGACGCGGTGACGACGGCCAAGACCTTCGCCGAACGGATCGGCATCACCGGCATCGTGTTGACGAGGATCGACGGCGATGCGCGCGGCGGCGCCGCGCTTTCCATGCGCGCGATCACCGGCAAGCCGATCAAGCTTCTGGGCACGGGCGAAAAGCTCGACGCGCTCGAGGATTTCCATCCCGATCGTTTGGCCGGGCGCATTCTCGGCATGGGCGACATCGTCAGCCTCGTCGAAAAGGCGATGGCGGCAAGCGAGGAAGAAGAAGCCGAAAAACTCGCCCGCCGCATGGAAAAGGGCCAGTTCGACCTCAACGATCTTTCCCGGCAATTGCGCCAGATGCAGAAAATGGGCGGGCTTTCGGGCATCGTCGGGCTCTTGCCCGGAATCGGCAAAATGCAAAAGCAATTGCAGGACCGGGTCGACGACCGCCTGGTGAAGCGATCGCTCGCCATCATTTCCTCGATGACGCCGAAGGAACGCCGCCTGCCCGATCTCATCAAGGCCTCGCGCAAGACCCGCATCGCCAAGGGCGCCGGCGTCGGCGTGCCAGAGGTGAACAAGCTCCTCAAGCAATATCAAGACATGGCGCGCATGATGAAACAGGTCGCCAAGCTGGGGCAGAAGGGCATGATGCGCCACGGCCTCGGCGCGCTGATGAAGGGCGGCTCCGGGGGTTTCGGGGGCATGGGCGGAATGGGTGGCTTGCGATGATCGATCATCTTTCGATCGGCGTCGGCGATCTTGCGCGCGCGCGGGATTTTTACGATGCCGTCCTGGGCACCTTGGGGTATCGGCGCCAGCGCGATATCGATATCCCGGGTAAGGGCCTCGTCGCCCATGGCTATGGCGCGAAGGATCGGCCGACCCAATTCTGGATCGGAACCCCCGACCGCGTCGATGCCACGGCCAATCGCCAGGGCGGCGCCCATATCGCCTTCGCGGCGGAAAGCCGGAAGGCAGTCGATGCCTTTTATGCCGCCGCGCGCAAGCTCGGCGCGGCCGATAACGGCCGACCCGGATTGCGGCCGCATTATCACGCCGATTATTACGGCGCTTTCGTCATCGATGCCGACGGCAACAAGATCGAAGCTTGTTGCCATCGGCACGAATGAGTTCGTCTTTTCGGAAATCGCAACGTCATTGCCACGATAAAGGAGATCGACAATCATGGCCTTGAAAATTCGTCTTGCTCGCGGCGGCGCCAAGAAGCGCCCCTATTACCGGATCGTGGTCGCGGAAAGCCGCTTTTCCCGCGACGGTCGTTTCGTCGAACGCATCGGGTCCTATAACCCGATGCTGGCGAAGGACGATCCGAAGCGCGTCGTGCTCGATATCGAGCGCGCCAAGCATTGGCTGGCGAAGGGCGCTTTGCCGACCGAGCGTGTGCAGCATTTCTTCGCCCAGGCGAGCTTGATGGCGGCGCCCGAACGCCATGCGCAAACGAACCAGCATTTGCCGAAGGCCAAGGCGCAGGAACGCGCCAAGGCCCAGGCGGCTTCTGCCGCTGCCGCCGCCGAAACTCCGGCGGCGTAAGCGATCGGTCGCGTTGCCGCCGCAGAGATGAAGGACACCGAGCGGATGATCCTGATGGGCGCCATTATCGCCGCGCATGGCCTCAAGGGCGAGGTGAAGGTCAAATCCTTCGCCGCCTCCCCGCGAGACATCGCCGCCTATGGCCCGCTCTTCGATGCGGCGGGGAAGGCGCGTTTCGCGCTCGATCTTTCCGGTCGCGGCTCGGGATCGGACGTGCTGATCGCGCGCATCGCGGGATGCGAAACCCGCGATGCGGCCGAGGCGCTTGTCGGTCAGGAATTGTTCCTGCCGCGCGCGCTCTTGCCGGCGAAGACCGAGGACGAGGAATTCTATCTTGCCGATCTCGTCGGTCTTGCCGTTTTCGATTCGGCGGGGATGGCGCTGGGTCGCGTCCGCTCCGCCGCCGATTACGGGGCCGGCGATGTCCTCGATATCGCCGGCGGACCTAAGGGCGATTTCGCGATCCCCTTCGCGCGGCGTTTCGTGCCCGTCATCGATCTTGCCGCGCGGCGCCTCGTCGTCGATCTGCCGGCGGATTTTTTCGCGCCGCTGGAGAAACCGGAAAACGCGGGAGGGGCGGCATGACCGAAACCCGCCGCGCCGCGCCCTGGATCGCACGCATCCTCACCCTTTTCCCGGAGATGTTTCCGGGACCGCTCGCCCATAGCCTCGCCGGCAAAGCGGCCGAGGCCGGGCTTTGGCGGCTGGAGACGATCGCCATCCGCGATTTCGCGACCGATCGCCATCGCACGGTCGACGATACGCCTTTCGGCGGCGGCGCCGGCATGGTGATGCGTCCGGATATTCTGGATGCGGCTCTTTCCGCGGCCGGGGCCGACGCGCCCAACCTGCCGGCGATTTATCTCAGCCCGCGCGGTCGCCGCTTCGATCAAGCCCTGGCGCGCGAACTTGCCGCCGGACCCGGCGTCATTCTGCTTTGCGGCCGTTACGAGGGAATCGACGAACGGGTGATCGAGGCGCGCGCGCTTCGCGAAATCAGCCTCGGCGATTTCGTGCTTTCGGGCGGCGAACCGGCCGCCATCGCCCTCGTCGATGCCTGCCTCCGCCTATTACCGGGCGTCCTCGGCGCCGAGGCGACCTTGCACGAGGAAAGTTTCGAGGACGGCCTCCTCGAATATCCGCATTACACGCGCCCCGCTTCCTGGCAGGGCCGCATTGTGCCGGAGGTGCTGATCTCCGGCCATCACGAAAAAATCCGCGCCTGGCGCCACGCCCAGGCCGAAGCCGCGACGAAATCGCGGCGGCCCGATCTTTGGGCCGCCTATTGCAGCCGAAACGGTGGGTTGACCGCCGCCGACGCGAAACCCTAAGCGGAGCCGCCTTTCGGTTCCCGTATCGAGAAAGGAAGACGATCATGACGAGTCTACGCCAATTCGAGAGCCTGCAGATGAAGAAGCTGGCCGCCAATGCCAAGATCCCGGAGTTTCGTCCCGGCGATACGCTGAAGGTCAATGTGAAAGTGGTCGAGGGCGATCGCGAACGCGTTCAGGCCTTCGAGGGCCTCTGCATCGCCCGCAAGAATGCGGGGATCAATTCCTCCTTCACGGTCCGCAAGATTTCCTATGGCGAGGGCGTCGAGCGCGTCTTCCCGCTTTATTCCCCGCGCCTCGTTTCGATCGAACTCGTCCGGCGCGGCGACGTTCGCCGCGCGAAGCTCTATTACCTGCGCGGCCGGCGCGGCAAGGCGGCGCGGATCGCCGAATTGACCGGCGGCGAAACTCAGGCCGCCGGCCAGGAATAATCGCCGCACGCCGCTAGCGCGAAGGACAGGACCATGGCCAAGACGCTCTTCGACAAGATCTGGGACAATCACCTGGTCCATCGCCAGGAAGACGGGACCTGTCTGCTCTATATCGACCGGCATCTCGTCCACGAAGTGACCTCGCCCCAGGCCTTCGAAGGCTTGCGCAATGCCGGGCGGCGCGTCCGTCGGCCGGAGGCGACCTTGGCCGTCGCCGATCACAACGTGCCGACGACGGACCGCTCCAAGGGCATCGCCGAGGCGGAAAGCCGCATCCAAGTCGAAACGCTGGAAAAGAATTGCCGCGATTTCGGCATTCCCTATTTCCCGATGAGCGATATCCGCCAGGGCATCGTGCATATCATCGGGCCGGAACAGGGTTTCACTCAGCCCGGCATGACCATCGTCTGCGGCGATTCGCATACTTCGACCCATGGCGCTTTTGGCGCGCTCGCCTTCGGCATCGGCACCTCCGAGGTCGAGCATGTCCTCGCCACCCAGACGCTGATCCAGCGCCCGGCCAAAAATATGCGCATCCTGGCCGAAGGCGCGCGGAAGCCCGGCATCACCGCCAAGGATCTTATCCTCGCCATCATCGGCAAGATCGGCACGGCCGGCGGCACCGGTCATGTCATCGAATATGCGGGTTCCGCGATCCGCGATCTCTCGATGGAAGGGCGGATGACGGTTTGCAACATGTCGATCGAAGCGGGCGCGCGGGCGGGACTGATCGCGCCCGACGAGACGACCTTTGCCTATCTGCGCGGTCGCCCGCTTGCTCCCAAGGGCGCCGCTTGGGAAACGGCCATCGCCGCTTGGCGCCTTCTCCCCAGCGATCCCGGCGCTCGTTACGATCGCGAAGTGACGCTCGATGTCGGCGCCATCGCGCCGCATGTGACCTGGGGCACCAGCCCCGAGGACGTGCTGCCGATCACCGCACGCGTGCCCGACCCCGCGACGCTCGCCGATGCCGATCGGCGCCAAGCCATGCAACGCGCGCTCGATTACATGGGCCTCGCGCCCGGAACGCCGCTCGCCGAGGTGAAGATCGATCGCGTCTTCATCGGTTCTTGCACCAATGGCCGGATCGAGGATTTGCGCGCGGTCGCCGCCATCGCCAAGGGCCGCAAGGTCGCGGCGCATGTGCAGGCCATGGTCGTGCCGGGATCCGGCCTCGTCAAAGCCGAGGCCGAGGCCGAAGGCATCGACCGCATTCTGACCGAAGCCGGTTTCGATTGGCGCGAGCCCGGCTGCTCCATGTGTCTTGCCATGAATCCCGACCGGCTGGAGCCGGGCGAACGCTGCGCCTCGACCTCGAATCGCAATTTTGAGGGTCGCCAGGGTCGCGGCGGGCGAACGCATCTCGTCAGTCCCGGCATGGCGGCGGCGGCGGCGATCGCCGGCCGGCTTGCCGATGTGCGCGATTTTCTCTGAACCCTCCCTCATATCCATATAAGGAAAAGATCATGCGGCCCTTCGGAAAATTGTCGCTCGCGATTCTGCTGACCGCCGGGCTCCTCATCGGCGCCTGCGACGAGAAAAAGGAAGAGGCCGCGACCGTGCCGGCCGATGGCGTCGCGGTTTCCGCCGCCGCGCCCGCGCCGCAACCTCAACCGGCCGCGCCCGAAGCGCCCGCCGTCAACGCGGCCGAAGCCGAAAAGCTCGCTGCCGCGCTCGATCAATACCTGCTTCAAGTCGAACGCTTGCAAACGCAAGGTGCTCTCCGCCACGAGCGCGTTCAAGTCGTCGCTGGGACGGATTCCTACCGCATCACGATCCATGGCCTCGCTTTCGCCAATCCGGCGGCGAAGGCGATGCTCGGCGATATCGGTCTTACCCTCACGCCCGAGGGCGACGGCGATCGCTACCGCCTTTCCGATTTAACTCATGCCGATCGTTTCGTAATCGAGGATGCGACGGGCGCCAAGGCGGCCGACATCGCGGTGAAGCCGCAACATTTCGAAGGCGTCTTCTCGCTCAAGGATCGCGACTTCCAAAGCCTCAACTGGGTTATGAGCGACGTAACGATCGCCATTCCCGACGCGCCCGGCGGAACCGAAAATGCCGGAACGGTCGCCATCGCCGAAATCGCCGTGAAGGCGAGCATCGCGCCCAATGCCGCCCAGAAACACGATCAGCTTTCCGAAATCGCTCTCGCCGATCTGCGCGTGACGGATACGACGAATGGCGACGAATTTCGCTTCGGTCGGGTGACCTTCCTGAATAACGTTTACGATATCGACCTCGCAGGCCGCGCGGCCTTGCGCGACGAAATGGGCGCTCTCATCGAAGAGATGCAGAAAGGCACTGCCGCCGGCCAAAGCGCGGAACAGCAGGCCGCCTGGAGCCAAAAGATGGCGGCCGCTTATCTCAAGGCCGTGGAAATCTTTTCTGGCGTCGATTACACGATCGTCGTCGCGGATGCCGCCTTCAACAATCCGAGCGAAGGGAATCGGTCGTTGAAATTGACCAATTTCGATCTTCGCTTCTCGGCCGGCGATATCGACCGCGACAAGGCTAAGGGCAAGATCGCGCTCGGCTATTCCGGGCTCGATATTTCCGACCTCTCCGAATTGAAAATCGGCGGCGTGCCGGCGGCGGAAATCGTTCCCGCCGAAAGCCAGTTGACCTTCGATTTCGCGAATCTGCCGGCGGCTGAGCTATTCGCCGCCCTCGGCGATATGACGGCCAATACCTTGACCGATCCGCTTGGGAAGGCAGGCGATGCTGCGGTCGAGCGTTTTATCGTCGAGCTTTCTAAGGCCGTCGCTCAATCGCCGGTCACGCTGACGATTCCCGCTTCCTATCTCAAATCGCCGCTGCTGCGTCTCGATCTCGACGGCGATTTGACGCTCTCCTCCCAGAACGCGCTCGGCGCCAGCGGGCGTATCAATCTTGCCTTGGCCGGCCTCGACGCCTTGCGAGGCCGGATCGAGCCTCAGGCGGCGAGCGATCCCGACGCGCAGGATATTCTGGGGGCTATCTTCATGCTGAAAAGCCTGGCGACTCCGGGAACGAATGCAGCCGGCGAGACGATCGATAAATTCGCGATCGACCTTCCCGCGATGGGCGCGCCGAATGTGAACGGCAAACCGCTGCCGTTCTAAACTCCTTTCTCGCGTCGCCGATCATCATCGGTCGGCGACGCGCATCTCTCAAAAACGTTTCCATCTGGCGCGTGCGGAAAAAATATGTTTTTATCCGCGCAGCATGAATGCAAGTCGAGTCGCTCTCTTGCCTTCGACCGAGGCTTCGTCCGGGGTCGCTGCGATCGGCACGCCCGCTATCGCCATCGCCCCATCGCTTGCGCCCTCGCGCGCGACATCGTTGCGCGAGGCCTATGACGCGCTGATCGCCGCGCGGCATTGGCAAGCCGATTTCGATCAAATCGCGATCCTGGAAAAGCTCGACGATCTCTGCCGCCGCATCGCCGCCGAGGCTGGCGCCGCGCCAAGCCTATGGCGGCGTCTCTTTGCCGTTGCGGGCCGCGCGACCGACAAAAGCCGCCGCGGTCTTTATATCCATGGCGCCGTCGGGCGCGGCAAATCCATGCTAATGGATCTCTTTTTCGCGGCTGCCCCCCTCGCCGCCAAGCGCCGGGTCCATTTCCATGCCTTCATGCAGGAAATCCATGGCGAGCTTCACCTCTGGCGGCAGCGTCGGATGGGCGCCCGCGATCCCTTGCTGCGCCTGGCCGATCGCCTGGCCGAAAAAACGCGGCTGCTCTGTTTCGACGAATTCCATGTCGGCAATATCGCCGATGCCATGATCCTGGGGCGCCTCTTCGCCGCCTTGTTCGCGCGCGGCGTCATCGTCGTCGCCACCTCGAACGACGCGCCCGACGATCTCTATGCCGGCGGTCTGCAGCGCGATCGCTTCCTGCCCTTCATTGCGCTCCTCAAGCAACGCCTCGACATTGGCGAACTCCGGGGCCGGCGCGATTATCGGCTGGAGCGGCTGCGCGATATGCGTCTCTATCATTCGCCGCTCGGCGAGGAATCCCGGCGCCGCATGGCGGAAAGCTTCCGGCGCCTGACCGACGGCGCCGAGGGCGCGCCGGTCGCGTTGGAGGTTCACGGCCGGCAATGGATCGTGCCGCGCGCCGCGGGGCGCATCGCTTGGCTCGATTTCGATACGCTCTGCCGGCGCGCCTTGGGGGCCGCCGATTATCTGAGCCTCGCCGCGCGTTTCGATGCGGTGCTGATCGACAACGTGCTGCGCTTGGGCGTCGCCGATGCCGATGCCGCGCAGCGTTTCCTCACGCTAATCGATGCGCTTTACGAACGCCGCACGATGACGATCATCGCCGCCGCCGATCGGCCGGAAGCGCTTTTTCCGACGGGAAGCGATGGACATCCTTTCGCGCGCGCCATATCGCGTCTCGTCGAGATGCAATCCGCCGATTATCTCCGGCAACCGCTTTTAACGTGATGCGTATGGTCCCGAAGCGGCGCATCCAAGGTCGATTCTTTTCTACCCTCTTGCTATTGAGGGTGAATGAGAGTATGACCTCAATATATAGAGGGCGCGGTCGAAATCGCGCGACGGCATTGCCGGGTCGGGGATTGGCAATGCGTAAGGGGTTCGGGACCTTCTGATTGATGGCTAGAAAGAAAATCGCCCTCATCGGGGCGGGACAGATCGGCGGAACCTTGGCCTTGCTGGCCGGCCTCAAGGAATTGGGGGATATCGTGCTCTGCGATGTCGTCGACGGCATTCCGCAAGGCAAGGCGCTCGACATCGCCGAGGCGGCGCCCGTCGAAGGCTTCGATGCCGCCTATCGCGGTAGCACGGATTATGCCGCCATCGCCGGCGCCGATGTCGTCATCGTCACCGCCGGTATCGCCCGCAAGCCCGGCATGAGCCGCGACGATCTGATCGCGACCAACGCCAAGGTGGTCGGCGCCGTCGGCGCCGCCATTCGCGCGCATTGCCCCGGTGCCTTCGTCATCGTCATCACCAATCCGCTGGACGTTATGGTCCTCGCCTTGCAGGAAGCCTCCGGCCTGCCGCCGAGCCGCGTCGTCGGCATGGCGGGCGTTCTCGATTCCGCGCGCTTCCGTCATTTCCTCGCCGAGGAATTCAAGGTCTCGGTCGAGGATGTCAGCGCCTTCGTCCTCGGCGGCCATGGCGATACCATGGTGCCGCTCGTTCGGTATTCGACGGTGGCGGGAATCCCGCTGCCCGATCTCGTGAAAATGGGTTGGACGAGTTCCGCCCGGCTCGACGCCATTGTGCAAAGAACGCGCGACGGCGGGGCCGAGATCGTCAACCTCCTGAAGACGGGATCCGCCTTTTACGCGCCGGCCGCGGCCGCGATCGCGATGGCGGAATCCTATCTCAAGGACAAGAAACGCGTTCTGCCCTGTGCGGCCTGGCTCGATGGCCAATACGGGGTAAAGGGACTCTATGTCGGCGTGCCGGTCGTGATCGGCGCCGCCGGCGTGGAGAGAGTGGTCGAGATCGATCTCGATGCGGCCGAAAGGTCCGCCTTCGATAAATCGGTCGCGGCCGTTAGGGGCCTCATCTCTTCGATGAGGACGCTTCAATGAGGAGAGAAACAATGACCAAGTTGATCGAATTGGCTGCCAAGAAGGCGGCGAAGAAGGGCAAGAAGGCCGCGAAGAAGATGGCCAAGAAGCCTGCCGCCAAGAAGAAAGCCAAGAAGTAGGCTTCACTCATGCCCCGGCCCTTTCCAAAGGGTCGGGGCATGGCCTTTACGGCCGAAGCGGCGGGTCGGGCGGTCTTCATGGGCCGGTCGGCCGGGTTCGTTTCGGTGGGGGGCGGTTTCCCGTCCTCCGAAATTCGGCGCCGGCGGCGATCCTCGACCCTGCGGCGACGGGCTCCAGTTCAATTGGCTTGAACCCGCCGGGCAGGGTGATAGAGTGCGGATTGCTGCACCACAGCAATTTCGATCGCCGCCGCCGCTTTTCCTCTAGGAAACAAGCCATCGTCGGGGGCATCGGCCGAAAGGGCTGAGGGGGCGGTCGTTCCTAAGCGATCGGCATCGGGGCTCCTGATGAATATCCACGAATATCAAGCCAAATCCCTGCTGCGGCAATTCGGCGTCGCCGTGCCGGCGGGCCATGTCGCCTATACGATCGACGAGGCGCTGGCCGCCGCCGATAAATTGGGCGGCGCGCTCTGGGTCGCCAAGGCGCAGATCCATGCCGGGGGTCGCGGCAAGGCGGGCGGCGTCAAAATCGCGAAATCCAAGGACGAATTGCGCGAAGCCGCCAAGGCCATGCTGGGCATGACGCTCGTCACCCATCAAACCGGCCCGGCGGGCCGCGTCGTCAAGCGAATCTATGTCGAGGCCGGCTGCGATATCAAACGCGAACTCTATCTCGGCTTGCTCGTCGATCGCGCGGCCTCGCGCGTGACGCTGATGGCCTCGGCCGAGGGCGGCATGGATATCGAGGAAGTCGCCGCGCGGCATCCCGAAAAAATCCTGCGCGTCGCGATCGACCCCGCGACCGGCATCCAGCCCTTTCACGCGCGGCGCATCGCTTTCGGCCTCGGCCTCGTCGGATCGCAGGTCTCGTCTGCGGTCAAATTCATCCTCGCTATGTATCGCGCTTTCGTCGAGCTCGATTGCGCGATCGTCGAGATCAACCCGCTCGTCGTGACGGGAACGGGCGAGGTTCTCGCGCTCGATGCCAAGATCAATTTCGACGACAACGCGCTCTTCCGCCATCCCGAACTCGAAGACTTGCGCGATGCCGACGAGGAAGACCCCGCCGAACGCGAAGCCGCCAAGCACAATCTCAATTACATCAAGCTCGACGGCAATATCGGCTGCATGGTGAACGGCGCCGGTCTTGCCATGGCGACGATGGATATCATCAAGCTTTACGGCGGCATGCCGGCGAATTTCCTCGATGTCGGCGGCGGTGCGACGCGCGAACGCGTGACCGCCGCTTTCAAGATCATCCTTGCCGATCCGCATGTCGAAGGCATCCTCGTCAATATCTTCGGCGGCATCATGCGCTGCGACGTCATCGCCGAGGGCATCGTCGCGGCGGCGCGCGAGGTTAGCCTGCATGTGCCTTTGGTCGTGCGGCTCGAAGGCACCAATGTCGAACTCGGCAAGAAGATCCTGGCGCAATCGGGCCTGCCGATCCTCTCGGCCGACAATCTCGCCGCGGCGGCGACGCGCATCGTCGCCGCCGTGAAGGAGGCTTGATCGCCATGGCCGTTCTCGTCGATCGCGATACGCGCGTCCTCTGCCAGGGCTTCACCGGCGCGCAAGGCACGTTCCATTCCGAGCAGGCGATCGCCTATGGAACGCGCATGGTGGGCGGCGTCACGCCGGGCAAAGGCGGCACGCGCCACCTCGATCTGCCGGTCTTCGATACGGTCGCGGCGGCGGTTGCTTCCGGCGGTATCGAAGCGAGCGTCATCTACGTTCCGCCGCCATTCGCCGCCGACGCCATATTGGAGGCGATCGATGCCGGCATCGCGCTCGTCGTCTGCATCACCGAAGGCATTCCGGTTCTCGACATGGTGCGGGTCAAGCGCTCGCTCGCGGGATCGAAGACGCGCCTCATCGGCCCCAATTGTCCCGGCATCATCACGCCCGGCGCTTGCAAGATCGGCATCATGCCCGGCCATATCCATCGTCCGGGGCGGATCGGCATCGTCTCGCGCTCGGGCACGCTCACTTACGAGGCGGTGGCGCAAACCAGCGCCGCCGGTCTCGGCCAATCGACCTGCATCGGCATCGGCGGCGATCCCGTCAACGGCACGAATTTCGTCGATTGCCTGGAACTTTTCCTCGCCGATCCCGAAACCGAAGGCATCGTCATGATCGGCGAGATCGGCGGCAGCGCCGAGGAAGAGGCCGCCGATTTCCTGAAACGCGCGAAGCGCAAGAAGCCGGTCGTCGGCTTCATCGCCGGATTGACGGCCCCGCCCGGCCGGCGCATGGGCCATGCGGGGGCCATCATCAGCGGCGGCAAGGGCGGCGCCGGCGATAAAATCGAAGCCATGCGTTCGGCCGGTATCAAGGTTGCCGATTCGCCGGCGGGATTGGGCTCGGCCATGTTGGCGGCCTTGAAGTCTTGACCGTTCGACCCGATCTCTCCGGTGCCAGGGAATCCATCATGACCGAACCCGCGAATTTCCTCTCCGGCCCCAACGCGCCCTTCATCGAAGAGCTTTACGCGCGTTATCTCGCCAATCCGCAAAGCGTCGATCCCAGTTGGCGCAAATTCTTCGCCGATCTTCAGGAAGCCCCGACGATCGCGCTCGACGATATTCGCGGCGCGACCTGGAATCCGCGCCGCCGCCAGATCGAAATCGCGCCGGCGGAAGAGAACGAGGAGGAGAGCGCGCCTGCGGCGACGCGCCGGCGCGGGCGCGCGGGGGATCGCCGCCCGGCGGCGCAGGATTCGCTCCGCGCCATGATGCTGATCCGCGCCTATCGCGTGCGCGGCCATCTCGAAGCCGATCTCGACCCGCTCGGCCTGAAGCCGAAGGTCAGCCATTCCGAGCTCGACCCGCGCAGCTACGGCTTCACGCAGGACGACATGGATCGGGAAATTTTCATCGACAATGCCTTCGGCTATCAGAGCGCGACGCTCGCTCAGATCGTCCATGCCGTGCGCGAGACCTATTGCGGCTCGATCGGCGTCGAATACATGCATATCGAGAATCCCGATCAGAAAAAATGGCTGCAAGCCCGCATCGAGGGCAGCCGCAATCAGCGCGAATTCACCAAGCGCGGCAAGCAGGCGATCCTCGAACGGCTGACGGCGGCGGAAATCTTCGAGAAATTTCTCGACAAGAAATATACCGGCACCAAGCGATTCGGCCTCGACGGCGGCGAGACGACCATTCCCGCCCTCGAACAATTGATCAAGCGCGGCAGCCAGCTCGGCCTCAAGGAGGTCGTGATCGGCATGGCGCATCGCGGCCGACTCAACGTGCTCGCCAATTTCATGCAGAAGCCCTATGCCGCGATCTTCGCGGAATTCCAGGGGAACCCGGCGAACCCCGAGGATGTGCAGGGCTCGGCCGACGTCAAATATCATCTCGGCACTTCGGCCGATCGCGAATTCGACGGCCGCGTCGTCCATCTTTCGCTGACGGCCAATCCCTCGCATCTCGAAGCGGTCAATACCGTCGTCCTCGGCAAGGTGCGCGCCAAGCAGAAGCAGCGCGGCGACAAGAATCGCGAACAGGTGATGGCGCTGCTGATTCATGGCGATGCCGCCTTCGCCGGTCAGGGTCTGGTGCCCGAATCGCTCGATCTTTCCGCGCTCAGCGGCTACAAGACCGGCGGCACGGTGCATTTCATCATCAACAATCAGATCGGCTTCACCACCAATCCCGTCGCCTCGCGCTCCGGTCCCTATTGTTCGGATATCGCCAAAGGCGTGCAGGCGCCGATCTTCCATGTGAACGGCGACGATCCCGAAGCCGTCCTCTTCTGCGCCGGGCTTGCCATGGAATTCCGCCAGGAATTCAAACGCGACGTCGTCATCGACATGTTCTGCTATCGCCGCTACGGCCATAACGAAAGCGACGAGCCGGCCTTCACCCAACCCTTGATGTATCGCAAGATCGCCGCGCATCCGACCACGCGGCAGATTTACGCCCAGCAATTGATTCGCGAAGGCGCGATCCCCGCGGCCGAAATCGACGCCATCACCGATGCCTTCCAGGCGCGCCTCGATGGCGAATTCGCCGTCGCGCAAAGCTTCAAGCCCAACACGGCCGATTGGCTGGAAGGCGCCTGGAGCGGGCTTGCCGTCGCTTCGGGCGAGGATCGTCGCGGCGATACCGCCATTCCGACGGAAAGGCTGCAACTGATCGGCAAGGCTTTGACCAGCGTGCCGGCGACGTTCAACGTCAATCGCAAGATCGCGCGGCAATTGGCGCAGAAAGAGGAAGTCTTCCGCAAGGGCGAGGGCATCGATTGGGCGACGGCCGAGGCGCTCGCTTTCGGATCGCTATTGCTCGAAGGATTCGGCGTTCGTCTTTCCGGTCAGGATTGCAAGCGCGGCACCTTCAGCCAGCGCCATGCCGTCCTCATCGATCAGGAAACGGAAGAGGAATATATCAATCTGCGCCATCTCGCGCCCGATCAGGCGCATTTCGAAATCATCAATTCGCCGCTTTCCGAAGCGGGCGTGCTCGGTTTCGAATACGGCTATTCCCTGGCCGAGCCGAAAACGCTCGTCCTTTGGGAGGCGCAATTCGGCGATTTCGCCAATGGCGCGCAAGTCATCGTCGATCAATTCATCTCCTCGGGCGAAAGCAAATGGCTGCGCATGTCGGGCCTCGTCATGCTGCTACCGCATGGCTACGAAGGGCAGGGGCCGGAACATTCCTCGGCCCGGCTCGAGCGTTATCTGCAGCTTTGCGCCGAGGACAATCTGCAAATCGTCAATTGCACGACGCCCGCCAATTATTGCCATGCTTTGCGTCGGCAAATGCAGCGCAATTTCCGCAAGCCGCTGATCGTCATGACGCCGAAATCGCTGCTGCGGCATAAGCTTTGCCAATCGCGGCTGGCCGATATGGGGCCGGGCACCAGCTTCCATCGCGTTCTGCCGGACGATCGCGCCGATCTCGATGCGGGCGGCGTGAAGCGCGTCGTCCTCTGTTCGGGAAAAGTCTATTACGATCTTTTCGAGGAACGCGAAAAACGCGGCCAGACCGATGTCGCCTTTACCCGCCTGGAGCAGCTTTATCCTTTTCCGGCGAAAACCCTGGCGGCGGCGCTGGCGCGCTTTCCCAAGGCCGAGATCGTCTGGTGCCAGGAAGAGCCGAAGAATATGGGCGCTTGGAGTTTCGTCGCGCCGGAGATCGAGGCGGCGGCGATCGAGGCCGGGCGCAAGCCGACGCGGCCACTCTATATCGGCCGGCCGGCGGCGGCTTCGCCGGCGACCGGACTTTATAAACGCCACGTCAAGGAACAAGCCCAGCTCGTCGAGGCGGCCTTGACGATCGGCGGCGCGCAATGAGAGGTCGATGATCATGGCAATCGAAATTGTCGTTCCGGCTCTGGGCGAATCGGTCAGCGAAGCCAGCATCGCCAAATGGATGAAGCAAGTCGGCGACCCGGTGAAGGTCGATGAGGCCGTGGTCGAACTCGAAACCGACAAGGTGACGCAGGAAATTTATGCGACGGCGAACGGTATCCTGAGCGAAATCAAGGCGATTCCCGGTGCCCTGGTGCCGGTCGGCGCCGTGATCGGCCTTATCGCGCCGGCGGGAACGGTCGCCGCCGCGCCGCCTTCGCCGCAGGCTCCCGCCGCGCCGAGCGCACCTACTGCCGGCAAAGGCGGAAAAGACGGCGGCGCCAATTTATCGCCCGCTGTCCGGCATCTAGTCGCCGAACATGGGCTCGACCCGGCCGGTCTCTCCGGCAGCGGCCGTGACGGCCGATTGACGAAGGGCGATGTCCTGGCCGCGCTTGCCGCCAAGCCCGTCGCCCCTGCGGCCTCCGCGCCCGCCCCGGTTCCCG
>CAYQAG010000040.1:21773-25034 GCA_964415425.1 uncultured Rhodospirillaceae bacterium
ATCGCAACGCCGCCCGCCGCGCCGCGCGCCTTGGCCGAACGCGAGGAACGCGTGCCGATGTCGCGTCTGCGCCGACGCATCGCCGAGCGCTTGAAGCAAGCGCAAAACACCGCCGCCATGCTGACGACTTTCAACGAGGTCGATATGTCGGCGGTCATGGGCTTACGCGAAACCTACAAGGACGCGTTCGAGAAGCGCCATAAAGTGCGTCTCGGCTTCATGGGCTTTTTCGTCAAGGCCGCGATTCAGGCTTTGCGCGAAATTCCCGCCGTCAATGCCGAAATCGACGGCACCGATATCATCTACAAGAATCATTACGATATCGGCGTCGCGGTCGGCACCGAACAGGGTTTGGTCGTGCCGGTTCTGCGCGATGCCGATGGCTTGAGCCTTGCCGAGATCGAGGCCAAGATCGGCGAATTGGGGCGGCGCGCGCGCGACGGCAAATTGTCGATCGACGAATTGACGGGCGGCACCTTCACCATCTCCAATGGCGGGGTTTACGGGTCGCTGATGTCGACGCCGATCCTCAATCCGCCGCAATCGGGCATTCTCGGCATGCACAAGATCCAGCAGCGCCCGATCGGCATCGCGGGTCGCATCGAATTGCGGCCGATGATGTATCTGGCGCTTTCCTACGATCATCGCATCATCGACGGGCGCGAGGCGGTGACTTTCCTCGTCCGCATCAAGGAATGCCTCGAAGACCCGCAGCGCCTGCTGCTCGAACTCTGAAAACCGGCAAAGGATCGCCCCGATCATGAACGGAACTTCCTATGACGTGGCGGTGATCGGCGGCGGGCCGGGCGGCTATGTCTGCGCCATCAAGGCCGCGCAGCTCGGCCTCAGCGTCGCCTGCATCGAGGAACGCGGCGCCTTGGGCGGCACCTGCCTCAATGTCGGCTGCATCCCCTCGAAGGCGCTGCTCGCTTCCTCGGAACATTTCGAGGCGGCGAAAAAGCATTTCGGCGCGCATGGCGTGAAATTGGGATCGGTCGATCTCGATCTCGCCGCCATGATGGCGCGCAAGAGCAAGGTCGTCGCCGATCTCGTCAAGGGCATCGAATTTCTGTTCAAGAAAAACAAGGTCGATTACCTCAAGGGCCATGGCGCGATCCTGGCGCCGGGCCGCGTCGCGATCATTGCCGGCGACGGCGCGCGCAGCGAAATCGCCGCGCGGCATATCGTCATCGCCACCGGCTCGATTGTGACGCCGCTCCCCGGCATTGCCATCGACGAGGAGCGAATCTTGAGCTCGACCGGCGCGCTCGCCTTGAATACGGTGCCGAAACATATGGTCGTCATCGGTGCCGGCGTGATCGGTCTCGAACTGGGTTCGGTCTGGCGGCGCCTCGGCGCCAAGGTGACGGTGATCGAATTCCTGGATCGCATCCTGCCCGCGACCGATGCCGAGATCGCGGCGCAATTCCAGAAATTGCTGGCGCGTCAGGGTCTCGTTTTCCGTCTCGGCCATAAGGTGACGGGGGCGGAGCGTCAGGGCGACCAGGTGAAAATTGCCGTGACGCCCGTCGCCGGCGGCGCGGCGGAAGACATCCTTACCGATGCGCTGCTCGTCGCTATCGGCCGTCAGCCTTATACTTCCGGCCTTGGCCTCGAAAAAATCGGCCTCGCTCTCGATGCCAAGGGCCGCATTCCGGTCGATGCGAATTTCGCGACCGCGATTCCCGGCCTTTATGCCATCGGCGACGTCATCCAAGGGCCGATGCTCGCCCATAAGGCGGAGGAGGAGGGAATCGCCTTGGCGGAAATTCTCGCCGGCGGTCATGGCCATGTGAATTACGCGACCTGCCCCAATATCGTTTATACCGCGCCCGAATTGGCGACAATTGGGATGAGCGAGGAAGAGGCGAAGGCGGCCGGCATCGCCTATCGCGTCGGCAAATTCCCCATGCTCGCGAATTCTCGCGCCAAGGCTGCGGGCGAGACGGAAGGTCTCGTCAAGCTGATCGCGGCGGAAAAGGACGATCGTCTTTTGGGTGCCCATATCATCGCCGCCCAGGCCGGCACGATGATCCACGAATGCGTCATGGCCATGGAATTCCAAGCTTCCGCCGAGGATGTGGCGCGCGCCTTCCACGGCCATCCGACGCATAACGAGGCGATCAAGGAAGCGGCCTTCGCCGTTGGCGGCAAGCCGATCCATGGATGATGGCGCCGGGTCCCAGCTCTAAACCGGATATCGTCCCGCAGCGTATCGGCATCTATGGCGCGGGGGCCATCGGCGGTCTTTTGGGCGCGCGTCTCGCGGCGGCCGGACATGATGTGACGCTGATCGCGCGCGGCGAGCATTTGGCGGCGATCCGCGAACGGGGCTTACGCCTCACCGGCGAAAACGAGGATTTTATCGTCCGCCCCAAGGCTTTTGCCGATCCCGCTGAGGCCAGCGAACAGGATCACGTCATCCTCTGCGTGAAGGCGCCGGCCTTGCGGGCGATCGTGGGGAAGATCGCGCCCTTGCTCGGCCCCGCGACCAGCCTCGTCTCCGCCGCCAACGGCATTCCCTGGTGGTATTGCCATGGCCTCAAGGGGCCGATGGCCGAGCGTCTCGCCGGGCGCGCGCTCGCCAGCATCGATCCCGACGGCGCGCTCTGGCGCGGTCTCGATCCTCGGCGCGCCATCGGCTGCGTCGTTTATCCCGCCGCCCATATCGCGGCCCCCGGCCATGTCCATCACGAACACGGCCAACGCTTCATGCTGGGCGAGGCCGACGGGTCGATGAGCCCGCGCTTGGCCGCTCTTTCGCGCGCTCTGACCGAGGCGGGCTTCAAGGCGCCGATGCGCGCGGATATCCGCGCCGATATCTGGCTCAAGCTCTGGGGTAATCTCGCCTTCAATCCCGTGAGCGCCTTGACGGGGGGAACCTTGCGGGGGCTGGCCGAGGATCGGGCGATCCAGCCCATTCTCCGGGCGATGATGGCAGAGGCGGAAAGAGTAGCCGCCGCCCTTGGCGTCAAGATGAGCGTCGATATCGACACCCGCATCGGCTGGGCGCGCGATGTCGGCGATCACAAGACGTCGATGCTTCAGGATTTGGAAGCGGGGCGCGCGATGGAGATCGATGCCTTGACCGGAATCGTCGCGGAATTCGCCGAAATTCTGGCGATCCCCGTTCCCACCATCGATTTTATCCTCGCCCTGATCCGCCATCGGGCGCGATTGGCCGGGTGTTATCCGAAGGCAGAAGTCAGAAGTCAGATGACAGATGACAGATGACAGATGACAGATGACAGATGACAGATG
>CAYQAG010000041.1:0-10119 GCA_964415425.1 uncultured Rhodospirillaceae bacterium
TGAGGATGCGCGCATCGCATAAAATTCGGCTGATCGGATATTCCAGCGCGTAGCCGTTGCCGCCGTGGATTTGCAGCGCATTATCGGCCTGGCTCCAGGCGATCCGCGCCGCCAGCAATTTCGCCATGCCGGCGGGAATGTCGGAGCGGCGGCCGCTATCCTTCGCTCGCGCCGCCCGATAGGTCAATTGCCGCGCGATCGCGGTTTCGACCGCCATCCAGGCGATCTTGCCGGCGATGCGGGGAAAAGCGTAGATCGGCCGGCCGAATTGCCGGCGCTCTTGCGCATAGCCGAGCGCCGTCTCGAACGCCGCCTGCGCGACGCCGATGGCGCGCGCCGCCGTTTGGATGCGTGCGCCTTCGAAAGTCGCCATCAATTGCTTGAAGCCGGCACCTTCCTCGCCGCCCAATAGATTTTCGACCGGCACGGCGAAATCGTCGAAGGCCAGTTCGTATTCCTTCATACCGCGATAGCCGAGAACGGGAATTTCCCCGCCGCGCAAGCCCGCAACCGGGAAAGGATCGTCGGCCATGCCGCGCTTCTTTTCCGCAAGCAGCATGGAAAGCCCGCGATAATCGCGGCTGGCGGGATCGGTGCGGACGAGGATCGTCATCAGATCGGCGCGCGCGGCATGGGTGATCCACGTCTTCGCGCCCGTCACGCGATAATGTCCGCCCTGGCGGAAGGCCCGCGTCTTCAAGCTGCCGAGATCGCTGCCGGTATCGGGTTCGGTGAAGACCGCCGTCGGCAGAATCTCGCCCTTGGCGATCGCCGGCAGGAATTTTTGCCGCTGCGCCGCCGTGCCGCCGCGATGGATGAGCTCGCCGGCGATTTCGGCGCGCGTCCCCAACGATCCCAAACCCAGAAACCCGCGCGACAATTCCTCGGTGACGACGCACATCGCCTGCTTGCCGAGACCGGCGCCGCCGAATTCCTCGGCAATGCCGATGCCGAAAGCGCCGAGCGCCGCAAGCTCGGCAATAACTTCGTCGGGGATCAAGCAATCTTCGAGATGCCAACGATGCGCGGCCTGACTGTGGCGATCTGCGAAATCGCGAAATTGATCGCGGATGAGCGTTAGGCTCTCATCGGCAAGGCCGAAATCGCCGCCATTGCCGTCGGCGACGAGAAGCGACAAGTCTTGGCGAAGATCGGCGGATTTGCCGCCGATCAGGCGATCGCGGATCGCCGTGAGCGGCGCAACATCGCCGGCCCCAAGGCCAAGATCGGCCGGCCGGCAGATTTCGCCTTGGGCCATGGCGATGCCGCCTTCGATCTGCGCCAGATATTCGCCGCAACCGAGACGCAGGATCAACGCCTCGCGATCGCCGAGACGACCCAAGGTCGCCAATTCTCCCGCCCAATCGAAAAGCGCCGTCAGCGCCGCCTCATAAGTCGCGAGCCAGGCGAGACCATGCGCCGCGAATTGCCGCGCATCCAACTTCGCCGCATCGATGCGCCCCTCGGGCGCGATCTCGGCCTGCAATCGCGCCAGCGCCTTTGCCAGAACGGCGCGCGCGGCATCGCGCGCAGTCGCCGCGAGATCGAGGAGGGAGGATGACGGCGATCCGCTCACGGCGGAAGCGCTACCCTTCGAGGCAGTCTTCGAGCGTGCGCCGCCCGGGCCTTTTCGCTTGCACCAGCACCGCCATATTGCCGGGCTTATGCCGGTTCTGCCACATCTTCATATGCGCGGCGGGAATATCTTCCCAGGCGAAAACTTCCGACATGCAAGGATCGATGCGCCGCTCGATCACCAGATTGTTGGCTTGGCTCGCTTGCAGCAGATTGGCGAAATGGCTGCCTTGGATGCGCTTCTGACGCATCCAGACGAAACGCGCATCGAAGGTGAGATTGTATCCCGTCGTGCCCGCGCAAAAGACGACCATGCCGCCGCGCTTCACGACGAAGCAGGAAACCGGGAAGGTTTGTTCGCCCGGATGCTCGAAGACGAAATCGACATCGTTGCCCTTGCCGGTGATATCCCAGATCGCCTTGCCGAAAGCGCGCACTTTCTTCATGTATTCGCCATAGGCGGCGACATCGTCGACATCGGGCAAGGGTCCCCAACAATCGAAGGCGCTGCGATCGATGACGCCCTTCGCGCCCAAGGCGAGGACGAAATCGCGTTTCGATTCGTCGGAGATGATGCCGATCGCATTGGCGCCCGCCGTCGCGCAAAGTTGCACCGCCATCGAGCCGATTCCGCCCGAAGCGCCCCAGACAAGCACGTTATGCCCCGGCCGCAGGATATGCGGGCGATGGCCGAAGAGCATGCGATAGGCCGTCGCCAAGGTCAGCGTGTAGCAGGCGCTTTCCTCCCAGGTCAGATGCCGGGGCCGCGCCATCAATTGCCGCGCCTGAACCTTGCAGAATTGCGCGAAGGAACCGTCGGGCGTTTCGTAGCCCCAGATGCGTTGCGAGGGCGAAAACATCGGATCGCCGCCATTGCATTCCTCGTCGTCGCCGTCGTCCTGATTGCAATGGATGACGACTTCGTCGCCGACTTTCCAGCGCTTCACCTTGGTGCCGACGGCATAGACGATGCCCGAAGCATCCGACCCCGCGATATGATGGGATGCTTTATGAATATCGAAAGGCGAAACCGGCTTGCCGAGCGCTGCCCAAATACCGTTGTAATTGACGCCGGCCGCCATCACCATGACGACGACTTCATCCGCTTCGGGGCGCGGGACATCGACGATTTCGACCTGCATCGCGCGATCGGGCGGGCCGTGGCGATCGCGGCGGATCGCCCAGGCATACATCTTCTCCGGCAGATGGCCGATCGGCGGAATATCGCCGATCTCGTAAAGGGATTGCGGCCCCCTGCCCTTCGTTAAGGGAATGATCTCCGCCGTCTCGCTCATCGCTTAGCCCCCCGCTTACCACGCTTGCTCTTAGCAGATGCAGCGCGAATCGATTGTGCCTTCGCAGATGCAGCATCGTCAAGAGCGCGGATGGAATTGACCGTATTGGCGCTACTTTTCGTTAGCAAATGTCTTTATATACACGAAATAAGAAATTTAATTATAATACTGAACTGGCCTTGCGGATCGGTCGCCTGCCAAGCCGATTGACACCTCGCCGCCGTCATGGATACTGGACCGGTTCGTGGCGATTTGACCGGCTTGCGGCCACGTTAAAGAAACCGCTAAAGGGGAGAGATGGGCGCCAAGCGAATCTCGGCCTTTCGGTCCGAGATTTTTCTTTGGGGGCAGAATGTCCATAAGACGCGATTCCCGGCCCGAATGGCGAGCCGCCACGCGCCTCGTCCATGGCGGTCAGCGGCGCTCCGATTTCAACGAAACCGCCGAGGCGCTCTATCTCACTTCCGGGTATGTCTATGAGAGCGCCGCCGAGGCGGAATCCGCTTTCGACAATTCGCGGCCGCGCTTCGTCTATTCGCGCTTCGGCAATCCGACCGTCGCCATGTTCGAGGAGCGCATGGCCGAACTCGAAGGCGCGGAAGCGGCGCGCGCGACGGCGAGCGGCATGGCGGCCGCCTTCGCCGTTCTCGCCTGCCAATTGAAAGCGGGCGATCGAGTCGTCGCTAGCGATGCGCTCTTCGGCTCTTGCCAATTCATCCTCGCCGAGATTCTCCCTAAATGGGGTATCGAAACGGTTTTCGTCGATGGTCGCGATCTCGATGCTTGGGCAATGGCGCTCGCGAAGCCGACGCAAGTCGTCTTCGTCGAAACGCCGAGCAATCCGGCGCTCCGCCTGATCGATCTCGCCGCCGTCGGCGATCTCGCGCATCGCGCCGGCGCGCGCTTTATCGTCGATAACGTCTTCGCGACGCCGATCCAGCAAAAGCCGCTGCAATTCGGGGCCGATATCGTCTTCTATTCCGCGACCAAGCATATCGACGGCCAGGGCCGCACCTTGGGCGGCATCATCCTCGGCAAGCAGAATTTCATCACCGATATCTTGCAGCCTTTCCTGCGCCATACCGGCCCTTCCCTTTCGCCCTTCAATGCCTGGCTGCTGCTGAAAGGGCTGGAGACGCTGGAATTGCGCGTTCGCCGCATGAGCGAAACTGCGGAAGCGATCGCCCAGGCTCTCCTCGGTCATCCCAAGCTCGCCGCCTTGCTCTATCCGACCTTGCCCGATCATCCGCAGATCGAGTTGGCGCGCCGGCAGATGTCGGGCGGCGGATCAATGCTGGCGCTTGACCTGAAGGGCGGCAAGGCGGCGGCTTTCCGCTTCCTCGATTCCTTGCGCCTCGTGCTGATCTCCAACAATCTCGGCGATGCGAAAACGCTCGCGACCCATCCGGCGACGACGACGCATCAGCGCCTTGCGCCCGAATTGCGCCAGCGCCAGGGGATCGGCGAAGGTATGGTGCGGCTTTCGATCGGACTCGAGGATCGCCACGACCTCATCGCCGATATCCTCGCGGCGCTCGATCCCGCATGACGACGGCGCCCGCATCCGATTGGCAGGAAGGCGGCTGCCGCTGCGGCCGTTTGCGCTATCGCGTCGATCTTGCCGGTGCGATCATCGATTATTGCCATTGCGGGCAATGCCGGCATTGGAGCGGAACGCCGGTTCTCGCTTGGGCGCAGGTGAGCCCCGATCGCTTCGTGCAGCTTGCCGGCGAGCCGAAATATTATCGCTCCTCCGTTCATAATCGGCGCGGTTTCTGCCCGCATTGCGGCACGCCGCTTTTCATGCGCGACGATGGCGATCTCACCATCGGCATCACGCTGGGTTCGCTCGACCATCCGGAACATGCGCAACCCAAAGCGCATGGTTGGACGAGCGCCGCTTGCGGCTGGCTGGTCATTCGCGACGATCTTCCGCGCTATGCCGAGGACCCGCCCTATGACCGGTGACGCGACGCCCCCGGCGCAACGCGACGAGCCCTGGCTCTTCCGCACCTATTCGGGCCATAGCTCGGCCGCGATCTCGAATGCGCTTTATCGCACCAATCTCGCGCGCGGCCAGACCGGGCTTTCCGTCGCCTTCGATCTGCCGACCCAGACCGGTTACGATTCCGACCATCCCCTCGCTAGGGAAGAGATCGGCAAGGTCGGCGTGCCCATCGCCCATCTCGGCGACATGCTGACGCTTTTCGACGGTCTGCCGCTCGATCGCCTGAATACCTCGATGACCATCAATGCGACGGCGCCCTGGCTCTTCGCGCTTTATATCGCCGCCGCCGAACGCCTGGGCGCGGATCGCGCGAAGCTGCAAGGGACGGTGCAGAACGATATCGTCAAGGAATATCTGGCGCGCGGCACCTATATCTTTCCGCCGGAACCCTCGCTGCGGCTCGCCGGCGACGTCATCGCCTTCGCCTATCGCGAAGTGCCGAAATGGAACCCGATCAATATCTGTTCCTATCACTTGCAGGAAGCGGGCGCGACGCCGATCCAGGAACTCGCTTTCGCGCTGGCGACGGCGATCGCCGTCTTGGATCGCGCGCGGTCGCGGCCCGATTTCGATCCCGCCGATTTTCCGGCCCTCGTCGGCCGCATCAGTTTCTTCGTCAATGCCGGCATCCGTTTCGTGACCGAAATGTGCAAAATGCGCGCCTTCGGCGAATTGTGGGACGAAATCTGCCGCACGCGCTACGGCATCGCCGAGGAAAAATACCGCCGCTTCCGTTACGGTGTGCAGGTGAATTCGCTCGGCCTGACCGCGAATCAGCCAGAGAACAACGTCTATCGCATCCTGCTGGAAACGCTGGCGGTCACGCTTTCCAGGAACGCCCGGGCGCGCGCCGTGCAATTGCCGGCCTGGAACGAGGCGCTCGGCCTGCCGCGACCCTGGGATCAGCAATGGTCGCTGCGCCTGCAGCAAATCCTCGCTTACGAAACCGACCTTTTGGAATTTCCCGATCTTTTCGACGGTTCGCCCGCGATCGCCGCCAAGGTCGAGGAATTGAAAGGCGCGGCAAGGACCGAATTGGCCGCGATCGAATCCCAAGGCGGAGTGATCGCCACGCTCGAATCCGGCTATCTCAAGAGCCGCCTCATCGAAGCCAATGCCGCACGTCTTAACGGCATCGAAAGCGGCGAGACCGTCATCGTCGGCGTCAATCGTTTCCAAGAAAGCGCCCCCTCGCCGCTCGCCGATCTCAAGGATGGCGGCGTTATCATCGTCGACGAAGCGGCTGCCGATGCGCAAATTCGCAATCTCCGCGCTTGGCGCGCCGAACGCGATCCTCGCGCCGTCGCCGCTTCTCTCGCCGCGCTCGAAGCCGATGCCAGGGCCGAGCGCAATATCATGCCCGCCTCGATCGCCTGCGCGAAAGCCGGCTGCACCACCGGCGAATGGGGCGATACCCTGCGCCGCGTCTATGGCGAATATCGCGCGCCGACAGGACTCGATGGTGCCGCGATCGATCGCGGCACGATGCTGATCGCGCCTCTTGGCGAGCGCTGTGTCGCCCTGACCGAGCGCCTGGGGCGCAATCCCAGCCTGTTGATGGGCAAGCCCGGCCTCGACGGTCATTCCAACGGCGCCGAACAGATTGCCTTACGCGCGCGCGCCATCGGCTTCGACGTGCTTTACGACGGCATCCGCTCCGCGCCGGCGGAGATTATCGCCGTCGCGCGCGAAAAGCGGCCGCATGTGATCGGGCTTTCCATCCTTTCCGGCTCGCATGTTCCGCTGGTGCGCGAAATCATGGCCGGGCTGCGCGCCGCCGGTCT
Source organism: uncultured Rhodospirillaceae bacterium (assembly GCA_964415425.1). Taxonomy (GTDB): domain Bacteria; phylum Pseudomonadota; class Alphaproteobacteria; order Dongiales; family Dongiaceae; genus Dongia. Next base: position 6,663 of record CAYQAG010000041.1, read on the forward strand.
TGGCGATATTCCGGTCATCGTCGGCGGCATCATCCCGGCGGAGGACGAATTGATCCTGCGCCAATGCGGCGTCGCGCGGATCTACACGCCCAAGGATTTCGATATCGGCGCCATTTGCGGCGATATCCTCGGCCTCGTCGAGGCTACGGCTCCAAGATAAGCCGGCCCCCTTCGACGCGCCAGGATTTCAGCCGCGAAAGAAATTCCATGCCGAGCAGGGAAACCGGCATCGGCGCCGAATTGACCGCCGCCGGCAGATCGCGCATCGCAATCGAACCGATGCGCAATTCGGCGATGCGGATGGGCGCCACGCGCACCAGGCCGTTGGCGCTTCGCATCATGCCCCCAAAGGGTAAGGTTTCGAGATCGTAGCCGAGCGCCTTGGCCGCCGCCGGCGACAGCACAATGCCGGTGGCACCCGTATCGACCAGAAATACGGTTTCGATTCCGTCGATGGTCGCTTGCAGGCGATAATGGCCGTCCGCATCGGCGGGAAAGCTGCTTCCGCCGCCGCTCTCCGCGCGACCGGCAAGCGGCGAAACCGTCTCCCGGAAGCGATCGCCGATCGCGGCGAAATCGCCGCGAAAGGAATAAAGCGTCATCAGGCCGGCGAAGATGACGACCCATAACCCGATCTGACCCAAGGTCGTTCCCGGCGCGCGGCGAAGGCGCAAGAGGAATCCGCCGCTCATCGCCGCGAGCAAGATGACGAGATAGACGAAATCCATCTGCCGCTCGCGATCGACGATCGCGCGCGAGGCCAATTGCACGAGCAGCACAATGAGCGCTACCCCTATCGCGGCGCCGAACGCCGCCAGAATCCAACGATTGGGTTTCATGGCCGGCAGCATAAAGGACGGCGCGGTTCCGGGGAAGAACCGCGCCGCAAGGGGACGCTTGGGGAGGCAGGCGTCAGGGAATCATTGCGTATTCAGGGCTTCGGTCATTTCCACGAGATCGACGAATTCCGCGCGATAGCCATCCTCGTCGCGCCCCAGATGCGATTTGGCGAGCGCGGCGATCTCGGCTAGGGAATAATCGCCCAGTCTCTCGCCGCCGCGCAGGTATTGGCCGAAAGCGGCGACGGCGGCGGCGAAGGCGGCATCGTCGTCACCATTGGGCGCTTTCAGCCAGCGGGCCGGTAGCGGCATTTCGCGCAGGATGGATTTCGCGCCGTCGGGCAGCTTGTAGCGGAGCTTGAGATAGGCGAATTCCGCGAGATCGGCGGGAAGCGGCGCCGGCGGCGGGGGCATGCCGTAGCGCAAGGGATCGACGCTCAAACCGCGACTGCCCTTGAGGGCGATTTCGTAAAGCGCGGTCACGTCATGGCCGGCGCCGATTTCGCCGGCATCCTTGGCATCGTTATTGAAATCCTCGCGCGCCAGCAATCGGTTTTCGTAGCCGATCAGGCGATATTCGGCGACGATGGCGGGATTGAATTCGATCTGAATCTTCACATCCTTGGCGATGGTTTCGATCGTGCCGCCGAGCTCGTCGCCGAGCAGACGCTTCGCTTCCTTCAGCGAATCGACATAGCCGTAATTGCCGTTGCCGATATCGGCGATGCCTTCCATCAGCGCATCGTTGATATTGCCCTCGCCGAAACCGAGCACGGAAAGCGAAGTGCCGCTCTTGCGCTCGGTCTCGATCATGGATTTCAGCATGTCGGTATCGGTAACGCCGACATTGAAATCGCCATCGGTCGCGAGCACGATACGATTGATGCCGCCTGCGATGCGGCTCGCTTTCGCCTTGGCATAAGCCAGCGCCAATCCTTCGCCGCCCGCCGTGCTGCCGCCGGCCGAGAGCGAATCGATGGCGGCGACAATTTCGTCCTTATGGTCGCCCGGCGTCGGTTCGAGAACGAGACCGGCGGCTCCGGCATAGACCACGATGGAAACGCGATCCTTGGCGGTTAGCTTTCCGGTCATCAGCTTCATCGCCACTTTCAGCAAGGGGAGTTTGTCCGGCGCATTCATCGAACCCGAAACGTCGATCAGGAAGACGAGATTGGCAGGCGGCCGATCGCCGAGATCGGGGGCCGCGCCCTTGATGCCGATTCGCAGCAGATAGGTATCGTCGTTCCAGGGCGTTTTGAGGATCGCCGCATGCGCGGCAAAGGGCGTTTCGCGGCTTTCCGAACGCTCCGGCCCGGCATAATCGTAGGCGAAATAATTGATCATTTCCTCGATGCGGACGGCGTCTTTCGGCGGCAATTGTCCGTTCATGAGGAAACGCCGGACATTGGCATAAGAGGCGGTATCGACATCGACCGAAAAGGTCGAGACCCGCTCTTCCGCCACCAATTTGACGGGGTTGGGCGAAATCTGCGCATACGTCTCGCCGGCATCCGGCGGCGGCATGACCGTGAATTCGCCGAAATCGCCGCCAATCTTACCTTTTTCCTGCGGCACGAGACCATGGGTGATGACCACCTGCGCGGGTTGCGGCGGCGAAACCGTATTCGGAATCGCGTCGGCACTCGCAGCCCCGGATGCCACCGTCGCTTGGGCGTTCGTATCGGCCGAAGTCGAGGATTCTCTTGTCTCGCAGGCGGTCAGAATGGCCGCCAAGCAGGACGCGGTCAGCAAGGCGCGGCGAAAATTCACAGGTTTCGGCATGGCTCTTCCCCTTGTTCCTGATCCAGCGCCTGGCGTAAGGTTCGGCCCGGCGGACGATCGCAGATTCGCCGGCAAGAGCGGCGGGGACATGTTCGGAATAAGGCATTTTGGCGGCATCGCGCTATGAGCCTGTTGCGCGTCTATCGTCGTTATGCGCGGCCCGATTTCGCGCAATATCGCCGCTTCGAAATCGACGGCCGGCAAGTCGGCTGGGTGCGGCCCGATCTCGCGACGCATATCGTCGAAATCGATGCCGATTTTCGCTATGCCGATGCGCTGACATTTTCCGAATCCATCGTCGCGCCGGAAGACCGCAGCGCCGCCATGGCGCGATTAACGGCCAGATTGGCGGCGGAAGGGCGCATCTACGGCTGGCGCAACGAGCTCTATCCCGTCAATCGCGGTTATGGCGAACCGCCCTTGCTGTTGATGGAGCGCGCGGCGACGCCGCTTTTCGGCATTCTCGCTTATGGCGTGAACGTTAACGGCTTTACCGGCCAAGGCTGGGGCATGAAAATTTGGGTCGCGCGCCGCGCCGCCGATAAGGCGGTCGATCCCGGCTTGCTCGACCTCATGGTCGGGGGCGGTCTGGGCGCTGCCCTCTCGCCCTTCGACTGCCTCCTCAAGGAATGCGCCGAGGAAGCCGGCATCGCGCCTGACCTTGCCGCAACTGCCAAGCCCGTTTCGATCACGACCCTGGCGATCGAAGCGCCGGAAGGTTTGCGGCTCGGCCTGCAATTCAATTACGATCTCGAATTGCCGAGCGATTTTTCGCCCCGCAACGCGGATGGCGAAGTCGCCGAATTTTTATCGCTGCCGGCCAGCGACCTGCTCGA
>CAYQAG010000041.1:10219-14438 GCA_964415425.1 uncultured Rhodospirillaceae bacterium
ACGCGGATGGCGAAGTCGCCGAATTTTTATCGCTGCCGGCCAGCGACCTGCTCGACCGGTTGCGCCATAGCGACGATTTCATGTTCGATGCCGCCTTGGCGAAACTCGATTTTGCGATTCGTCAGGGCCTGATCGGCCCGGACGATCCCGATTACCTGCCGCTTGTCGCCGGCCTGCGCCCACCTCTCCCCTTCGCGCCATGAGCCTGCTCGAGCGCATCCGCCGCTGCCATCGCCACGATCTGGCGCAATTTCTGTCGTTCCGCGTTGGCGACCGTAAGATTGGCCATATGCGGCGCGATTTCGCCGATCGGCTCGCGGAATTTCCCAGCGTCTTCCATCGCGACGAGAGCGGCATCGCCATCGCCGCGCATCTCGATCGCCCCGATTATCGCAGCGCCGCCATCGATACCGCCATGCGCGAATTGAAGGAGCGCGGCCTCGTTCCCGGCTGGCGCAACGAAATGTTCGCAATCGCGGAGACGTATGCCGGACCCACTCTTTTCGAGCTTGAACGCGCCCTCGTTCCCGCCTTCGGCGTCAAGGCCTATGGCGTCCATCTCAACGGCTATGTTCGCCTGGATGGCGAAATTCACCTCTGGGTCGCTCGGCGGTCGGCGGATCGGCCGATCGAACCCGGCAAGCTCGACCATCTCGTCGCCGGCGGCCTGCCCGCCGGCATTCGTCCTTTCGATAATCTGATCAAGGAAGCGGCCGAGGAAGCCGGCTTGCCGAAGGAATGGGCGCGCCGTGCCAAGCCCGCGGGCGCGCTTTCCTATCGCATGACGCTCGACGGTTCGCTACGCGACGATACCCTGTTCGTTTACGATCTCGAATTGCCGTTCGATTTCCGGCCGCGCAATCAGGACGGCGAACTTTCCGGCTTCGAATTATGGCCGCTCGCCCGCGTCGAATCCGTTCTCGCCGCGAGCGAGGATTTCAAATTCAATGTCGCTTTGGTCGTGATCGATTTCATGATCCGCCACGGCCATTTGACGCCGCAACGGCCGGATTACGTCGATCTCTGCCTCGGCCTCGCCCGAAATTACGGCATATAGGGCGAAAGCTCGCTCCAGCCATGCCAGATCATATCGATCGAGACGTAAAGGATGATGAGCAAGCCGATATAAGCGATCCAATGATATTTCTTCAGAAGATCCGCGATGAAACCGGCCGCAAGACCCATCAAAGCGATCGATAAAAGCAGCCCGAAAGCCAAAATGCCCGGATGATCGCGCGCCGCCCCGGCGACGGCGAGAACGTTATCGAGCGACATGGAAAGATCGGCGATCACGATTTGCGTCACCGCCTGGCGCATGGTCTTGGCGACCGGCGCGCCGGGCAGCGCCTCTTCCGGCTGGGCGAGTTCCTGGCGCTCCTCGGCGCTCAGCCGCTTGCGCTTGGCGGCCAGGCGCGCGCGCCGCTCGCTTTCCAATTCGCGCCAGAATTTCCAGCAGACCCAAAGCAGCAGCAAGCCGCCGGCGAAAGTGAGGCCGATCAAGGTCAGCATGAATTGCGCGATCAAGGCAAAGCCGATCCGCATGACGGTCGCGGCGAGAATACCGATCAGGATGGCGCGGCGGCGTTGCTCGGCCGGGAGGCCGGCGGCGGCGAGGCCGATGACGATGGCATTGTCGCCCGCCAGGACCAAATCCATGACGATGACTTGCCCCAGCGCCACCAATTGCGGACCGAAGGCGGAGAAATCGAGAAATTCGAACATGGATGCCCCGATAAAGAAATCGGCTCTCTATAGCCGATCGGCCGGCGCCTCGCCAGCCGGAAAACCGAGGCGATGGCGAAGTTCCGCCGGCATTGTCCCCGCCTTCCGCATCGCGCGCAGGGAAAGATCATGATCCCGCTTGGCGAGCCTTCGGCCCTGCTCGTCGGTCACGAGGCGATGATGCGCGTAATCGGGGACGTTTAGACCCAGCAAAGCCTGCAATTGGCGATGGATATGGGTCGCCTCGCGCAAATCCTCGCCGCGCGTCACCAGGGTCACGCCTTGATCGTGATCGTCCAGCGTGACGCAAAGATGATAGCTGGCCGGGGCATCGCGCCGCGCCAGGACGACATCGCCGAGGCGATCGGGCCGCGCGGCCACGCGACCCAGATCCCGCTCATGGAAGAAAAGCGGCCCGGTCAAGGCCATGGCCTTGGCGACATCGAGGCGAAGCGCATGCGCCTCGCCGGCGGCGCAACGTTGCCGGGCATGATCGGGCGGCAGATGGCGGCAAGTGCCGGGATAAAGCGATATGTCGCCCTGCGGCGCGGCCGCGGCTTGGGCGATATCCCGGCGCGAACAGAAACAGGGATAAAGCACGCCGAGCGCATCGAGCTTCGCCAGGGCCGCGCGATATTCGGCGAGATGCGCGGATTGCCGCCGCACCGGCCCATCCCAATCGAGGCCGAGCCAAGCGAGATCTTCCAGAATCGCCGTTGCGAAGTCTTCCCGGATGCGCGCGGGATCGATATCTTCGAGACGCAGGAGAAACCGGCCTCCGCTTTGCCGCGCCGCCATCCAGGCGAAAAGCGCCGCATAGGCATGGCCGAGATGCAGATAGCCGGTCGGGGATGGTGCGAAACGGGTGACGAAGCCAGTCATGAATAAAGGGGATAGAAAGAAATGGCCGGGCGAGCAAGAGGCGCTCGCTTTCCTCGCCGCTTGCGATCGCGATCTCGCGCAAGCGATCCGCGATTGGGGGCCGCCGCCCGACCGCCGAACGAAGCCGGGTTTCGCGGCCTTGCTCGCCATCATCGTCGGCCAACAGGTTTCGACCAAAGCCGCCGCCGCCATTCTCGCGCGGCTCAAGGCAAGGCTCGGGCGCTTGACGCCGCGCCGCTTCCTGGAACTCGACCCGGCCGAATTGCGCGGAATCGGCTTCAGCCGCGCCAAGATCGAATATGGCCGCGAACTCGCGCGCCATTTTCTGACGCGCCGCCTGTCGATGGCGGAATTGGCGCGTCTCGGCGACGAAGATGCCATCGCGCGCCTGATCGCCATCAAGGGCATCGGCCGTTGGTCGGCCGAGGTTTTCCTGATCTTCGCGCTGGGCCGGAGCGACGTTTTACCGGCCCAGGACCTCGCCCTCATGGTCGCCGCGCAGCGCCTGAAGGCCCTGCCGCAACGCCCGAAACCGGCGGAATTGCGCGCGCTCGGCGAATCTTGGCGACCGCATCGCTCGATGGCGGCGCGGTTGCTCTGGTATTTCTATCGGAATGCGCCGGCGCTGGCTTGAGCGATCGGCTAGGCTCTCAAGCCGGCGGTAGGCGATCGCGCAAGGCGAGGAACCAATCGCGACGGCTTTCGATGAGCGCGATTTCATGCTCCAGCCAAGCCGAGAAGAGCGGCGGCAAGGCGGCGCCGATTCGGGCGCCGTCCAGAAGATCGGCGAGGCGCATTTTCTCCTTGGCGCAGATTTCGGCCAGCATCTCGCATTGCCGGCGCTGCGCCGCCGGCGGCAGCAGATGCAGGAAAGCGAGTTTCAAGGCAATAACGAGTCGGCCGGCCTCGCCGAGGGGGCCGCGCAACCCGGCTTCCAGCAGGCGCCGCAATTCTTCCCGCCCCGCCGCATTCAGCCGAACGATCTGCGTTTCGGCATCGGCCTTGACCTCTTCGGCCTCGATCAGGCCTTCGATCATCAGCAATTCCAGCGAAGGCGCCAGAAGATCGAGCGAGGGCCCGACCATGCGACCGATGAAATGGCGAATATCGCGCGCGAGATCGGCATAGGTCTGGGGTCCGCGCGCCGTCAGGCCGAGAGCGGCAAGGCGGACGGCCTCGGCGGGGATCAGGCTGTTGTCCTTATACATAGCGGCAGTCTAACGAATTTCCCGCGCCCTGCCCAGAGCGTCCCAAATTCGCGCGAGGCCATCGGCGAAATCGGCGATCGCCGTCTTCCCATGCGCGGGTCCGGGCGTCAGGCGCAATCGTTCCTCGCCGCGCGCCACCGTCGGATAATTGATCGGCTGGACATAGGCGCGGCAATCGGCCAGCAGGCGCCGCGCGATTTCGCGGCATGCCGCCGCCTCGCCGATGGGCACGGGAACGATATGGCTATCGTTGGGGATATCCGGCAAGCCGCGTTGCCGCAAGGCAAGACGCATCGCCGCGACGCTCTCGCGATGGCACCGGCGGAGGTCGTCGGCCCCCGCGATGAGATCGATGGCCGAGCGCGCGCCGGCGGCGATCATCGGCGGCAAGGCCGTGGTGAAGATGA
>CAYQAG010000041.1:14538-24114 GCA_964415425.1 uncultured Rhodospirillaceae bacterium
ATGGCCGAGCGCGCGCCGGCGGCGATCATCGGCGGCAAGGCCGTGGTGAAGATGAAGGGCGAAGCCGTGCTGCGCACGAAATCGACGAGCTTGGCCGAAGCGGCGATATAGCCGCCGATCTGACCGACGGCCTTGGCCAAGGTGCCTTGAATGACGTCGATCTCCTGAGCGAGGCCGTCGCGGGCGGCGAGCCCCGCGCCTTCCGGTCCGTAAAGGCCGACGGCATGGACCTCGTCGAGATAAAGCAAGGCGCCGTGACGCCGCGCGCAGGTCACGAGATCGGCAAGGGGCGCGATATCCCCGCTCATGGAATAGAGACTTTCGCAGGCGATCAATTTCGGCTGCGATCCCGCTTCCTTCAGCAAGGATTCGAGATGCGCGACATCGTTATGGCGGAAGATGCGATATTCGGCGCGGGCATCGCGGATGCCGGCGATCATCGAGGCATGATTTTCGGCATCGGAAAAGATGACGAGACCGGGAATCTGCCGGCCGAGCGCGCCGAGACTGGCGAGATTGGCGGCATAGCCGGAACCGAAGACGAGCGCCGCCGGCTTGCCGTGCCAAGCGGCAAGTCGCGCCTCCAGGCGGACAAGATCGTGGCTGGTGCCGGAAATGTTGCGCGTGCCGCCGGCGCCAGCGCCGCAGCGATCGATCGCTTCCCGCATCGCCGCCAGAATCGTGGGATGCTCGCTCAATCCCAGATAATCGTTGCTGCACCAAAGCGTCACTTCGATAGGCGCCGCATCGGGCGCTTCGCGATAAAGCGCCTGGGGAAATCGGCCGCGTAGGCGCTCGATATCGGCAAAGCGCCGATAGCGCCCCTCGCGCTCGATCTCGGCGAGGCGTGCGGCGAAAAAGGCCTCGAAATCCATGAACTCAGTGCAGGCTGCGATCGGATTTCAGCCAAGCCGCAAGATCGTCGAGCGCAAGCGCGAAGCGGCGGAACATTTCCCGCAATTCCTCGGCCGTCACCGCCATGGGCGGGCAGATGGCGATGGCATCGCCGACCGGGCGCAAGATAAGGCCGCGTTCATGCGCGAAGCGGATGAAGGTCGCACCCACCATGAGGCTGGATTCGAAGCTTTCCTTGCTGATCTTGTCCTTCACGAATTCGACGGCGCCGACGAGACCCGAACCGCGACATTCGCCGACCAAAGGATGGGAAGCGAAGTGTCGAATCTCCTCGCGGAAGATCGGCGCCAAGGTCCGCACATGGTCGAGAATCTTGCGCTCCTCATAAAGACGAATGACTTCAAGCGCGACGGCCGCCGCGACGGGATGACCCGAATAGGTGATGCCATGGCCGAAGGTATTGTATTTGGCGCTGTTATCGCGCAGCGCTTCGTAGACGCGCTGATTGATGAGAACGGCGGCGATTGGCATGGCGCCCGCCGATAATTGCTTCGCCATGGTCAGGATATCCGGCTTGAGACCGAAAGTCTGCGAGCCCCACCAATTCGCCGTGCGGCAAAAGCCGGTGATGACCTCGTCGGCGATCAACAGGATATCGTATTTCGCCAGCACCGCCTGCACCTTGTCCCAATAGGTCTTGGGCGGCACGATCACGCCGCCGGCGCCCTGAACCGGCTCGGCGATCATGGCGGCGATGGTATCGGGGCCTTCTTTCAAGATCAGGCGTTCGAGATTGTCGGCCATGCGGGTCGCGAAATCCTCCTCGCTCTCCTCGGCGAGACCGAAGCGATAGAAATGCGGGCAATCGGCATGCAGGATATTGGCGATCGGCAGATCGAAATCCTTGTGATTATAGGGAAGACCCGTGAGCGAAGCGGCAGCGACCGTCACGCCGTGATAGCCCTTGAGGCGGGAGATGATCTTTTTCTTCTGCGGTCGGCCGAGCGCGTTGTTGTAATACCAGACCATCTTGACGACGCTGTCATTGGCCTCGGAACCCGAATTGCAGAAATAGGCTTTCGACATCGGCACCGGCGCGAGGCGCACCAACTTTTCCGCCAATTCCACCGTCGGTTCGGGCGCCTTCTGCGTGAAGGTGTGGTAATAGGGAAGCTTCTCCATCTGCCGCACGGCGGCATCGATCAGGCGCTGTTCCTTGCCGAAGCCGAAGGCCGAGCACCAGAGCGCCGCCATGCCGTCGAAATATTCGCGGCCATCCTCGGTATAGACGAAGGGACCCTGGCCGCGGACGACGACGAACCCGCCCTCGCGCTCGTTGCGCTGGGCATTGGTGTAACCGTGAAAATGATAGGCCGCATCGCGGGCCGCCAAGGAATTGGGCTTCAAGGTCATGAATCACCTGTCGCATCGGGGCGGGCGCCTGAGCGCCGCGTTCGGCGCCAATATCCACACCCGAATGCCGGAAGTCAAAGCCTGGAACGTATCGAGACAAGCCCGCTTGCAAGCGGGCGATGTCACTCGCGCGGCATGGTCGCCTGCAAGGACAGTCGGTCGATCGCCTGTCGCCACGCCGCCAAGCGCGGATGGCGGCCCCGCCAATCCTCGGCCGCAAAGCGGAAATCGAAATAATCGAGCATGATGGCGATGCTCAGCGTTCCGATATCGAAAACCGTGCCGAGATCTTCGGTCGCGAGCGCCGCCAATCCCTGATCCATTTTCAGCTTTTGCCGCCGATCCCAATCGGGAAAACGGTAATTTTCCGGCCGGCGGATTTCCATCATGCGCAGGACGGCCGCATCCATCATGCCGTCGGCGAGCGCCTGACGGCGCAAGGCGCGCCAGCGCGCCGGTCCGGGCGCGGGAAAGAATTTGCCGCCGCCGGGGCGCGAATCGAGATATTCGCAGATCACCCGCGAATCGTAGATCGTCGTCTTATCGTCGAGGATAAGGGCCGGAATCTTGTTCAACGGATTATCCTCGCCAAGACCGGAAGCGGGATCGCTGGGCATGGTCGGGATGAGGTCAAGATCGCGGTCCTGACCGGTTTCGATCGCAACAACGCGCACTTTGCGCACGAAGGGGCTGGTGGTCGAAGATCGCAATCGCATGATGTCGGCCTCGTCGCTCTATCGGGCTTTACCGCCCTTCCCTTTATCTAACCCATTCGACCGAGGGCGCGCCAGCCGATATCGCGCCGGCAGAAGCCTTCCGGCCAATCGATCACGTCGATAGCGGCATAGGCGCGCCTCTGCGCCTCGCGCAAATTCTCGGCCGAAGCCGAAACGGCAAGGACGCGACCGCCGGTCGCGCGCCAGCATCCCGGCCCCGCCGTTTCCGTCCCGGCATGGAAAAGAACAACCCCCGGCAAGGCGGCGGCGCGGTCGAGCTGGCGGAGAAGGCTCCCCTTCTGCGGATTTTCGGGATAGCCCTTGGCCGCCATGACGACGCAAATCGCGCTTTCTTCCGACCAACGGAGATCGAAATGCCGCAATCCGCCCGAACGCGCCGCCAATAACGCCGGCAGGAGATCGGATTTGAGTCGCAGCATCAGCGCTTCGCATTCGGGATCGCCGAAGCGGCAATTGAACTCGATAAGCTTCGGACCCGTCGCGGTCACCATGATCCCGGCGAAGAGAATTCCCGTGAACGGTCGCCCCATCGCCTTGAGGCCGGCAATCGCCGGGCGGACGATTTCCGTCATGATGCGCGCTTCCAGCGCCGGCGTCGCGATCGGGGCCGGCGAATAGGCGCCCATGCCGCCGGTATTGGGACCGCGATCGCCATCGCCGACGCGCTTATGATCCTGCGCCGAGGCGAAGGGCAAGGCGAATTCGCCATCGGCAAGCGCGAAGAAGGATAATTCCTCGCCGTCCAGGAATTCCTCGACGACGATTTCCCGCCCGGCATCGCCGAACCGCCCGTCGATCATCATCGCCTCGATCGCGGCGATGGCGGCGGCTCTATCGGCGCAGATTTCGACCCCCTTCCCCGCCGCCAAGCCATCGGCCTTGACGACGATGGGCGGCGGCAAGGCGGCGGCGAAAGCCTTGGCCGCCTCGGGATCGGATGTCCGCAGATAGCGCGCCGTCGGAATGCCGCAGCTTGCGGCAAGATCCTTCATGAAGCCTTTCGATCCCTCGATCGCCGCCGCCGCCGCCGAAGGACCGAAAGCGGCGATCCCCGCCGCCTCCAAACGATCGGCAAGCCCCGCGACGAGCGGCGCCTCGGGGCCGATGACGACGAGATCGATCGCTTGCGCCTTGGCGAAGGCGATCAATCCATCCGCATCTTCCGCCGCGATGGCAATGCGTTCCGCGACCTCGGCGATTCCCGCATTGCCGGGCGCGCAATAGAGCTTGTCGCAAAGCGGCGAAGCGGCGATCTTCCAGCAGAGCGCATGTTCCCGGCCGCCCGAACCGATTACCAAAATGCGCATCGCCTCGCCCACGAATCTGTCGCCACTCGATCGGCGATATCATAGAATGATCGCCCCGCCCGTGACGAGAGCGAAAGCGGCATGACGAATTCCGATCCGAAAGCTTCCGGCCATAATATCGGCGAATACTCGGTCGGCGAGTTGAGCCTCGCCATCAAGCGAACCCTGGAAGGCGGTTTCGAGCGCGTGCGGGTGCGCGGCGAGATTTCCGGCTTCAAGCGCGCGACGAGCGGCCATCTCTACATGGCGCTCAAAGATGCCGATGCCGCCATCAAGGCGGTCTGCTGGAAGGGTCAGGCCATGCGGCTCGGCCTCGATCCCGCCGACGGCATGGAAGTCGTCGCCACGGGCCGCATCACGACCTATGGCGAACGCTCGGAATATCAGCTTGTCTTGGAAAGGCTGGAATTGGCCGGCATCGGCGCCCTGCTGAAGACGATCGAGGATCGCCGGCGGCGCCTCGCCGCCGAGGGCCTCTTCGATGCCGCGCGCAAGCGCCCCTTGCCGGTCCTGCCGGAAATCATCGGCATCGTCACTTCGCCGACGGGCGCCGTTATCCGCGATATTCTGCACCGCCTGGCCGACCGTTTCCCGCGCCGCGTCTTGCTCTGGCCGGTCGCGGTCCAAGGCGCCGGAGCGGCGCAGCAGATCGCCGAGGCCATTGCCGGCTTCAATGCGCTCGATTCCACCGGCGCCATCCCGCGCCCCGATCTTCTCATCGTCGCGCGCGGCGGCGGCTCGATCGAGGATCTGATGGCCTTCAACGAGGAAATCGTCGTGCGCGCCGCCGCTGCCTCGCGCATTCCCCTGATCGCCGCCATCGGCCACGAGACCGATACGACGCTGATCGATCATGCCGCCGATCATCGCGCGCCGACGCCAACCGCCGCCGCCGAGATCGCCGTCCCCCGCCGCGCCGACCTCCTGGCCGAGATGGCGAAGCTCGGCCATCGTCTGATTCAGGCGATGGGTCATGGGCAGGATCGAAGACGAAGCGCTCTCGATCATGCGGCGGAAGCCCTGCCCCATCCCCGGCGGCGGATCGAGGAAAAAACCCAGAGCCTCGATTTCTGGCACGAACGCTGGCAACAGGCGCAGCGCCATGTCTTCGGTCGCCGGCACGAAGCCCTGCTGCGCCTCGCCGCCGAATTGAAAACGCCGCGCCAGCGCCTTGCCGAAGCGCGTCACGCCTTGAACGAGGGCTGGACGCGCTTGCGCCATGGTTTCGACATCGCACTCGAACGCCGCGGCAATCGCCTCGCCAAACTCGGCGGCGAGCTCGACCCGCGACGCCTCGCCGATCATCTCGACCATAAAGCCGGCGAACTTGCCGGCCTCGGCCGGCTGCTGGAAAGCTATTCCTATAGCGATATTTTGCGGCGCGGTTTCGTCCTCGTCCGCGATGGCGAGGGCGCGCCCCTCGCGCGCGCCGCCGCCATCCGCGCCGATCAGCGTCTGCGCCTGCAATTCCATGACGGCGAGATCGCCGCGCGCAGTCTCGATGGCGCCGCCGGCGAAGCGGCGCCGCGCCCGCCCCGCAACAAGCCCCGCGATTCCGGCGATCAGGGATCGCTGCTGTGAGGCTCCTGCTTCTTGCCGGTTTCCTTCTGCTCGCCGGCATGGTCGATCCTCGGGCCGATCCGCCGCTCGCGCTCGACGGCGATCCCGTCCAGGGCGGGTTCCTCGTCGGCCATGCCAAGCCCGGCGACCGCCTTGGACTCGATGGCGAACCCGTTACGATCGGCGCGGATGGGCTTTTCGTCATCGGCTTCGGCCGCGATCAGGCCGCAAAAGCCGAACTTACGATCCGCCATGCCGATGGGCAGGAAGAAACGATCGTCCTCGCCGTCGCGCAGCGGGAATACGAAATTCAACATATCGAGAACCTCGATCCCAATATGGTGGAACCGGATGCCGCCACTTCGGCGCGCATCGCCGCCGAGCAAAAGAAAGTCGCCGCCGCCCGGGCGCTTATCAGCGACGAGCGGGGTTTTCTGCAGAATTTCATCTGGCCGGCTTCGGGGCGGATCAGCGGCGTTTACGGCAGCCAGCGCATTCTCAACAATCAGCCGAAAGCGCCGCATTACGGCATCGATATCGCCGCGCCCGAAGGCACGCCGGTCTTCGCACCGGCTTCCGGCATTGTCCGCTTGGCCGAGCCGGATTTCTATCTGACCGGCGGAACAATACTGATCGATCACGGTTTCGGAATCGGCACCAATTTTCTGCATCTCAAGGATATCGTGGTTAAGGTCGGGGATCGCGTCGCGCAAGGCGACCTCATCGGCCATGTCGGCATGACGGGCCGCGCGACCGGTCCGCATCTGCATTGGGGAATGACTTGGGGTCGGGTGCGCCTCGACCCCGCTTTGCGCCTGCCGTCCGTGCCGGCCGGCGGAACGGTGACGGCGCCTCAATAGCCGCGTCGGCGATCGACCGCGTTCTCCAGCGCCTCGCTTGCAAGCGCGCGGCGGTAATTGGCGACGATGGTCGCAGCCCCCATGCCGGGCCGCGTAATCGCCGCATTATGCGGCGAGACGAAGATTTTGGGGTGCGACCAAAAGGGATGATCGGGCGGCAGCGGTTCGGCGGCGAAGACGTCGAGAATGGCGCGGCCGATGCGGCCCGATTCCAGCGCCGCCAAGAGATCGGCCTCGTTAAGATGCGCGCCGCGCGCCGCATTGAGCAGGATGGCGCCGGGCTTCATCAAGGCGAAAAGATCGGCGTTCAGGATGCCCGTCGTCGCCGGCGTCAAGGGCAGCAGCACGACCAGCATGTCGAGATCGCGCAGGAATTCCGGCAAAGCCGCGCGGCCGGCGAAGGTCGCGATTTGGGCCACGGATTTCGCTTCCCGGCTCCACCCCGAAACGCGAAAAGCGAGCCGCCGCAGGGCCGAAGCGGCGGCTTGGCCCAATTCGCCGAGACCGAAAAGGCCGATCCGGAAATCCTCCGGCCGGCGCTGCGGGACGGAAATCCAGCGTCGTTCTTCTTGCGCGCGGCGCAGAGCGGGACCGCCGCGCAGACTATCCAACGCATGAAAGGCGACATATTCGCTCATGCCGATGGTGAGCCCCGGATCGATCATGCGAGCGATCGGCACGTCCGGCGGAATATGTCGATCCTGCAGCAGGCGATTGACCCCCGCCCAGGTCGATTGCACCGCCTTCAAATGGGGAAAGATCGAAAGGTCGCCGGGCGCTCCGCCGGCGACGATGACGAATTCGACCGCCGCCGGATCGCCCCAATCCGGCCAAAAGCGCAAGGGAAGATCGGGATCGATCCTACGCAAGGCATCGGTCCAAGCCTCGGCCTCGCCGCTTTCGCCGGCATAGAGAAGGGTCATGAGCGCATGGTGGGCGATGACGGGATCGAACCGCCGGCATCTTCGGTGTAAACGAAGCGCTCTACCGCTGAGCTAATCGCCCGCATGCACGGATGGCCGGGCCGAAGGCTTATTGCACGGCGTCCTTGAGGCCCTTGCCGGCGCGGAATTTCGGCTGCTTCGAAGCGGGAATGTCGATTTCCTCGTTGGTGCGAGGATTGCGGCCCTTCTTGGCGCCGCGCGTCGCGACCAGGAAATTGCCGAACCCGACCAGGCGCACTTCGCGACCGGCCTTGAGCGCGCGCGTGATGATTTCGAGCATGGCATCGACGGCTTTCGCCGCATCGGTCTTGGCCAATCCGGTTTCGGTGGCGACTTCGGCGATGAGATCGTTCTTATTCACGTCTTCCCCCTTCGGCATTTTTTGGCTGGTCGGATTGTAAAACGGGGATCGCCGGAAGACAATCCTGCGATCCCCGCATTTTGGGCGAGTCTAAGGCCCGATCTCAATGCGTGACGATCCCGCGCTCGTCCGTTTCGCTATCCTTGGCGGCCGGAAGTTCGGGCGGTTCCGTCCATTCGATCGGCACCAGCGGCGAAACGAGTGCCTGTTTTAGAACCTGGTCCACGGCCGCGACGGGAATGATGGTCAAGCCCTTCTTCACGTTGTCGGGAATCTCGGCGAGATCCTTCTCGTTCTCTTCCGGAATGAGGACGGTCTTGATCCCGGCCCGCAAGGCCGCGAGCAATTTTTCCTTCAGCCCGCCGATGGGAAGGACGCGACCGCGCAAAGTGACTTCGCCCGTCATGGCAATGTCGCGCCGCACGGCGACGCCGGTCAGGACGGAGACGATGGTCGTTACCATGGCGATACCGGCGGAGGGTCCGTCCTTGGGCGTAGCCCCCTCCGGCACATGGACATGGATGTCCTTCTTGTTGAAGAGCGTCGGCTTGATGCCGAATTCGACGGCGCGCGATTTCACGAAGGATTCGGCGGCTTGCACCGATTCCTTCATGACGTCGCCCAATTTGCCGGTCGCGATCACTCGGCCCTTGCCGGGAACGGTGACGGCCTCGATGGTGAGAATCTCGCCGCCGACCTCGGTCCAGGCGAGGCCGGTGGTGACGCCGACCATGTCCTGATTCTCGGTTTCGCCGTAGCGGAATTTCCTGACGCCCGCGTATTTGCCGAGATTACGCCGCGTGATCGCCAGCTTCTTCAGCTCGTTCAGCAGAATTTCCTTGATCGATTTCCGCGCGAGATTGGCGATCTCGCGCTCCAGATTGCGGACGCCGGCCTCGCGCGTGTAATAGCGGATGAGATCGCGGATCGCATCTTCCGAGAGCGACCATTCCTCGGGCTTAAGCGCGTGATCCTTCATCTGCTTGGGGATCAGATGCCGCTTGGCGATTTCGACCTTCTCATCCTCGGTATAGCCGGGGATGCGGATGATCTCCATGCGATCCATCAAGGGCTGCGGCATGCGCAGCGAATTGGCCGTCGTCAGGAACATGACGTCGGAAAGATCGTAATCGACCTCCAGATAATGATCGTTGAAGGTCGCGTTCTGCTCGGGATCGAGCACTTCGAGCAACGCCGAGGAGGGATCGCCCCGCCAATCGGCGCCGAGTTTGTCGATCTCGTCCAGCAGGAAAAGCGGGTTGGAGGATTTCGCTTTCTTCATCCCCTGAATGACCTTGCCCGGCATCGAGCCGATATAGGTCCGGCGATGGCCGCGGATCTCCGCCTCGTCGCGCACGCCGCCAAGGCTCATGCGCACGAAATGCCGACCCGTCGCCTTGGCGATGGATTTGCCGAGCGAGGTCTTGCCGACGCCCGGCGGACCGACGAGGCAAAGGATCGGCCCCTTGATTTTCTTCTGCCGCTGCTGCACGGCGAGATATTCGAGGATGCGCTCCTTGACCTTTTCCAAGCCGTAAT
>CAYQAG010000042.1:0-19384 GCA_964415425.1 uncultured Rhodospirillaceae bacterium
CCGGTTCGGCGACGATTCGTCGCTGGGTCGATCGGGGGCGAGTCGAAACGGCTCGGAGATGGCGCGGCCATGGATATAGCGCGCGCTTTTGCGATGGGTCGTCGATTCGACCGCTCTCATTCGAGACAAAACAGGGGATCCTTATATGGCACAACACGATCATCAGATGGATGAGGACGTAAAAGTCCTGCATTCCATGGGCTACGCGCAGGAACTCTCCCGACGCATGGGCCTGTTCCAGAATTTCGCGATTTCCTTCTCCATCATTTGCATTCTGGCCGGCGGCATCACCGCTTTCCCGCTATCGCTGAGCGCGGCGGGTGGCGCTTCTCTGGGTATCGGTTGGCCGTTGGCTACGGTCTTCGCCTTGCTCGTCGCTTGCGCCCTAGGACAGGTCGCCTCCGCATATCCGACGGCGGGCGGCATCTATCACTGGGCGTCGATGCTGGGGAACAAGGGCTATGGCTGGATGGCCGCGTGGCTCAATCTCCTTGGTCTGATGTTCGTCGTCTCCTCCGTCAATTTCGGCGTGTTCCTGCTCTTCCGCGATCTCTTCTTGGGCACTGTCCTTGGGATGGATATCAGCGGCTGGACATCGGCCGGGTTCATGGATCAAGGCTGGTGGATACAAACGATTTTCATCACCGTGATCACCATCTCGCAGGCTTTCATCAATCACATGGGCATCCGCCTCACGACGAAGCTGACGGATTTCGCCGGTTATCTGATCTTTGGCGGATCGGTATTGCTGATCGTGACCCTGTTGATGGCCGCAAGCAGTCTTGATATCGGCCGCTTGTTCACCTTTACCGATCTCACCGGCGATGCCGGCGGCGGCGTGTGGGCTCCGCCGGCGGGCGATCGTTGGCTCTCGGCGATCATGCCGGCGACCATGGCGGCTCTCGTTCTCGGCTTGTTGCAGGGCGTCTATACGATTACCGGGTTCGATGCTTCCGGTCACACCTCGGAAGAAACTCGCAATGCTGCCCGCGAAGTGCCGAAGGGCATGATTCATTCGGTCTTCTGGTCCGGCGTGTTCGGCTATGTCATGGTCTGCACGTTCGTTCTGGTTCTGCCCAGCGTCGAGGAAGGCGCTAGCAAAGGCTGGGGTTCCTTCAATTTCGTCATGGAGCAGATCCAGACGGTTTGGCTGAGAGACTTGCTGGTCATCATCATCGTGGTCAGCAATTACCTCTGCGCCTTGGCCGGACTGACATCCTGCTCGCGCATGCTTTATGCCTTCTCGCGCGATGGCGGGGTGCCCTTCTTCTCCAAATGGCTCCGCAAGGTCAGCCATGCGCATCGGACCCCGGCTCATGCCATCTGGGCGAGCGCCGTGCTTTCTGTCATCGCCACCCTATATGGCGATGCCTTCGTGGTTCTTTCCACGGGCTGCGCGGTGTTCCTCTATGTCTCTTATGTCATGCCGATCGCGGCCGGCCTGTTGAGCGAGGGCAATTCCTGGACCAAGAAGGGCCCCTTCAATCTGGGCGGTCTTTCCAAACCGGTAGCCATCCTTGCCGTCATCGGCTGCGTCGTTTTGATCATCGTCGGTGTGCAGCCGCCCAATGAGAAGGTGGGCTATCTCCTCTTCTGGGGCGTGGTCGTGCTGACTGCCCTTTGGTGGCTGGGCGAGCGCAATCGCTTCCAAGGGCCGCCGCTGACGCCGGAGGCTGTCGCTAAGCGTCAAGCGGAAATCGCTCGCGAAGAAGCGGAAATGGCTAAGCCGGAATAACTGCAAACTAGCCTAACCACGGGAGGCGGGGGCAACCCCGCCTCCTTTTTCTTTGGCGAAAGCGCTGGCCAGCGGCGCGCCGCTTGGCTAAGTTGCGCCGGAATCCAGAAACGGGCGCCGAAGCGCCGAGAGAAAGGGGAGCGGACAATGCCGTTGAAACCGGAACAGGTCAAAACCATCGCTGATGCGAAAAAGATCGTCGAGGAACGCGGTGCAACCCATGTCAAGGTCGGCGTCTTCGACGGCGATGCGATTCTGCGCGGCAAATACATGTCGAAGGCGAAATTCTTTTCCGCCCTCGAAAACGGCTTCGGCTTCTGCGATGTCGTGCTCGGCTGGGACAGCCACGATCAATTGTTCGACAACGTGAAATATACCGGCTGGCACACGGCCTATCCCGATGCGCCGGTGCGTCTTATCCCCTCCTCCTGCCGCGAATTGCCGATGGAAGGCAACGCGCTTTTCTTCCTCGCCGAATTCGCCGACAAGGCCGAGGCGATCTGTCCGCGCGGCATCCTGCGCCGGGTTCTTCAACGCGCGGAGAAGATGGGCTACGAGGCCTATAGCGCGCTCGAATTCGAATTCTTCATGTTCGACGAAACGCCCGAATCGATTCGCGAGAAGAATTACAAGAATCTGACGCCGATGACGCCGGGTTGGTTCGGCTATTCGGTGATCCGCAATTCGGTCTGGGCCGATCTCTATCACGAGATTCTCGACATGTGCGAAAAGATGCGCATGCCGATCGAGGGGCTGCATACCGAAACCGGCCCCGGCGTGCTCGAAGCCGCGATCGCCGTCGATAAGGCGCTGGAAGCCGCCGATCGCGGCGCGCTCTTCAAGACCTTCATGAAGGTGCTGGCGCAGAAGCGCGGATTGATGGCGACCTTCATGGCCAAATGGTCGAATAATTGGCCCGGCCAATCCGGCCACACCCATGTCAGCCTCAAGGGCAAGGACGGCAAGAGCGTCTTCCACGATGCGAAGAAGCCGCACAACATTTCCGACCGGATGCGTTGGTTCATCGGCGGTCAGCAGGCCTTGATGCCGGAATTGCTGGCCATGATCGCCAGCACGGTCAATTCCTATTCGCGGCTCATTCCCGGTTTCTGGGCGCCGACCAATGCCACTTGGGGAATCGAGAATCGCACCTGCGCGCTCCGCGTCATTCCGGGTTCGGAGAAATCGCAGCGCGTCGAATACCGTATCGCCGCCGCCGATGTGAATCCCTATTACGCGGTCGCAGTCGCCTTGGGGTCCGGTCTCTACGGCATCGAGCATAAGATCGAACCCACGGCGCCTATTTCCGGAAATTCCTACGCGATCGAGCATCCGGCCAAGCTCGATTTGCCGCGCACCTTGTGGGAAGCCGCGCAGCGTCTAAAAAAATCGAAAGCGGCGCGCGATTTGTTCGGCGACGAATTCGTCGAGCATCACGCCGCGACCCGCGAATGGGAAGAGCGCGAATTCCGCAAGGCCATCACCGATTGGGAATTGGCCCGCTATTTCGAGATCATCTAAGGATAGGACCCGCATCCATCATGACTGCCATGCAGAAGACCATCACGCCGATCGACAATTCCGTTTATGTCGAGCGCCCCTATGCGAGCCCCGCCGAGATCGCCGCCACCCTTGCTCGCGCCGCCGCCGCGCAGCGCGAATGGCGGCGCGTTCCCGTCGCCGAACGCGCGCGCATCCTCGGTGCCGCCGTCGATAAATTCCTGGCCGAGAAGGATCGCCATGCCGAGGAGATCACCCGCCAGATGGGTCGGCCCATCGCGCAAAGCCCCGGCGAAATGCGCGGCTTCGAGGAGCGCGCGCGTTACATGATCGGCATCGCGCCGGAAGCCTTGGCCGATACGCCCTTTACCGACAAACCGGGCTTCACGCGCTTTCTGCGCCGCGAACCCTTGGGAATCGTCTTCATCGTCGCGCCCTGGAATTATCCCTATCTCACCTCGGTCAATGGCGTGATCCCGGCGCTGATGGCGGGGAATGCCGTCATCCTGAAACATTCCGCCCAAACGCCGCTTTGCGCCGAGGATTTCCAACGCGCCTTCGATGCGGCGGGCTTGCCGGCGGGCGTCTTCCAGCATCTCGTCCTCACCCATGACGATACCGCCAAGGTGATCGGCGCGCCGGAAGTCGCCTATGTCAATTTCACGGGCTCGGTCGCGGGCGGCCATGCCGTGCAGCAAGCGGCGCTCGGCAAATTCATGGGACTTGGCCTCGAACTCGGCGGCAAGGATCCCGCTTACGTGCGCGCCGATGCCAAGCTCGATCACGCCATCGAAAATCTGGTCGACGGCGCCATGTTCAATTCCGGGCAATGCTGCTGCGCCATCGAGCGCATCTATGTCCATGAATCGCTCTACGGCAAATTCGTCGAGGGTTTCGTCGATCTCACCCGCAAATACCATCTCGGCAATCCGCTCGATAAAGCGACCAATCTCGGGCCGATGGTGAGAACCTCGGCCGCCGAATTCGTGCGCGGGCAGATCGCCGAGGCCAAGGCCAAGGGCGCAAAGGCGCTGATCGACCCCAAGAGCTTCCCCGCCGACAAGCCGGGCACACCCTATCTCGCGCCGCAAGTCCTCGTCGATGTCGATCATTCCATGGGCGTGATGAGCGAGGAAAGCTTCGGCCCCGTCATCGGCATCATGAAGGTGAAATCCGACGAGGAAGCGATCCGCCTCATGAACGACAGCCAATACGGGCTGACGGCGGCCTTGTGGACGATGGACGAGAAGGCGGCGGCCAAGATCGGCGATGCCATCGAAACCGGCACCGTCTACATGAATCGCTGCGATTACCTCGACCCCGCTCTGGCCTGGGTCGGCATCAAGGATTCGGGACGCGGCGCCACCTTGTCGCGCGTCGGTTACGAAATGCTGACGCGGCCCAAATCCTTCCACTTCCGGACGCAGATTTGAGCGCCGAGGAAGTCCGCGCGCGCATCGTCATCATCGGCGGGGGCGTCGTCGGCTGCGCCCTCTTTCGCCGCTTCGCTTTGGGCGGCCTCGATCCGCTTCTGATCGAGGCGGCGCCCGATCTTCTCGCCGGCGCCTCGAAGGGCAATAGCGCTCTTCTGCATACGGGTTTCGACGCGCCGCCCGATTCCCTGGAGCTTGCCTGCATCCAGGCCGGATATCGCGAATATCTCGCCATCCGCGCGAGCCTCAATCTGCCGCTCATCGTCTCGGGCGCGCTCGTCATCGCCTGGAACGAGCGGGAATGGGAAGAATTGCCGCGCCTTCTGGCGCAGGCCATCGCCAATGGCGTCCAAGATGGTGCAATCCTCGATCGCGCGGAATTGCGCCGACGCGAGCCCCATCTCGCGCCGGAAGCCCTAGGCGCTCTTCATATTCCGGGCGAGGCCATCATCGATCCTTGGTCGGCGCCGCTCGCTTACGCGCATCAGGGTCTCGCTCATGGCGGGCGTATCCTGCGCCGCTGCCGCATCATCGGCGGCGATTTCGACGGAATCTGGCGATTGCGCGGCGAAAAGGGCGAGCGTATTGACGCCGATATCGTCGTCAATGCCGCCGGCAATTACGGCGATATCGTCGAGGCGATTGGCCGACCCGCTCATTTCGCCATCCGACCGCGCAAGGGTCAATTCGTCGTCTTCGATAAGCCGGCGGCGAAGCTCGCGAACGCGATCCTGCTGCCCGTTCCCAACGAACGCACCAAGGGCGTCGTCCTCTTTCGCACGGCTTTCGGCAATCTCGCCGTCGGTCCGACGGCGGAGGATCAGGAGGATCGCAGCCTCGCCACGGTCGAATCCGGAACGCTTGCCGATCTCGTCCGTCTGGCCCGCGAACGTCTGCCGGCCTTGGCCGGAATCGACGTGACCGCGACCTATGCCGGCCTCCGCCCCGCTACGCAATTCAAGGATTACCGCATCGAAAGCTTGAAAGAACGGCGCTGGATTACGGTCGCCGGCATTCGCTCGACCGGTCTCACGGGCGCGCTCGGCATTGCTGCTCATGTCGCCGATCTTTATCGGCGGGATTTCGGGCCCCTGATCGAGGCGGAACCGATCGCGACCCCCATGCCCAATCTCTGCGAAGCGCGACCGCGTCCCTATCTCGGTCCCGCCGGCGGGGATATCGTCTGCCATTGCGAATCCGTGACGCGGGATGAGATCGAGGCGGCTTTGCGCGGTCCCCTTCCCGCCGGCGATCTTGGCGGGCTGAAGCGCCGCACGCGCGCCATGATGGGCCGCTGCCAGGGTTTCTATTGCGCCGCCCGCATCGCGAGCCTGAGCGAAGGCCGCTTCGCATGAAGGAAACCGCTTGCGATATCCTGATCCTCGGCGCGGGACCGGCCGGATTGTCGGCGGCGCGAACGCTGAAGCGCGCCGGCATCGGCAAGATCGTTATCCTCGAACGCGAGCGCGAAGCGGGCGGTATCCCGCGCCATTGCGGCCATCGCAGTTTCGGCTTCCGCGAATTCGGCCGCTGGCTGCGCGGCCCGGATTACGCGCGCCGCTTGGTCGAGGATGTCGCCGATCTCGATCTTCGCCTCGGCTGGTCGGCGCTCGAATTGCAACCCGGCGGAAACGTCCGCGCGACGGGGCCGGAAGGCGAGGTTCGGATCAAGGCGCGGCGCGTGCTGCTGGCGATGGGGGCGCGCGAGACGCCGCGCAGCGCCCGCCTCATCTCCGGCGCCAGACCCGCCGGGATCATGACGACCGGGACCTTGCAGCAGCATATCTATCTCGAAAATCGCTTGCCCTGCCGCCGCCCGGTCGTGATCGGCTCCGAACTCGTCGCCTTCTCCGCCTTGCTGACCCTGCGGCATAAGGGCGCGCGCGCCATCGCCCTGATCGAGGAGAATAGCCGCATCGCGGCGCGCCGGCCTGCCGATTGGCTGGCGCGGATTTTCCTCGGCACGCCGATCCTCACCGATACGAAGCTGCTACGCATCCTGGGCGAGGCGCGCGTCGAGGGTATCGTCGTCGAGCGCGACGAATGGCCGGAGGAAATCGCCTGCGACGGCGTGATCTTCGCCGGAGGATTTCGCCCCGAAAACGCGCTTCTCGCCGGCAAGGCCGATCTCTGCGATCCGGCCAGCCGTGGCCCCGCCATCGATCAATTCTGGCGAATGCGCGATCCCGCTTATTTCGCGGCCGGAAATCTGTTGCGCGGCATCGAAACCGCCGGCCAATGCTGGCGCGAAGGTCGGGCTGCGGCGCTCGCCATGATCGCCGATATCGAAGGCGCCCTACCCGATCCCCAACGAGCGATCCCGGTCGCGGTCAAGGCGCCGCTCAAATACGCCTATCCGCAATTTCTTTGCCCGGATGGGGCGCCGCCCTCGCCGCTGCTTTTCAAGGCGCGGCTCGCGCGCCCTGTCAGGGGTCGCCTGCGCGTCCTCGCCGACGATCGTGAAATCTGGTCGGCGGCAATCTCATCCCGGCCCGAGCGGCGCATCGCCTGGTCGGCGCCCGGCAATTCTTGGCACGGCGCGCGAAGTTTGACGATCGATTGCGAGGCGGCATGAGCGGCGAGGATTTCGTCATCGCCCTCGATCAGGGCACGACGGGGACGAGCCTGCATCGCCTATCGCGATCGGGCGTCTTTCGGACCGGCCCCGCTTTCGAGCATCGCCAGATTTTCCCGCAGCCCGGCTGGGTCGAACACGATCCGATGGAAATCCTCGCTCATCTCGAAGCGGCGCTTGCGGCGGGGCGCGGCGCGAAAGCGATCGGCCTCGCCAATCAGGGCGAGACGGTCATCGCCTGGGATAGCGCGACCAAACGCCCGATTTATAACGCCATCGTCTGGCAGGATGCGCGCAGCCGCGACCGGATCGAGGCATTGCGCCGCGCCGGTCATGAGGAATCGGTGCGCGATCTCGCCGGCCTGCCGCTCGATCCCTATTTTTCGGCCAGCAAACTCGCCTGGATCGTCGAACATGTCCCCGAAGCCCAGGAATTGCGGCGCATGGGGCGCTTGCGCCTCGGTACCAGCGATGCCTTCTTTCTCGACCGCTTGGGCGGCGCCTTCGTCACCGATGTCGCGACCGCCTCGCGCACGTCGCTGATGAACCTTGCCGATCTCGAATGGGACGATCGGCTCTGCGCGATTTTCGGCGTCCCGCGAGATTGCCTGCCGAAAATCGTCGATACGACGGGAGAGATCGCCGAGATCGCCGGGATTCCCGTGACCGCCGCCAGCGTCGATCAGCAAGCCGCCTTGTTCGGCCACGGCTGCCGGAAACCCGGCGATGCCAAATTCACTTTCGGCACGGGCGCCTTCGCGCTCGCCTTGAGCGGCGCCGAACCGATCCGCGATCCCCAATCCGGCTTGCTGCCGACCTTGGCTTGGCGGCTCGCCCGGGAGGCGCCTCTCTATGCGCTGGATGGCGGCATTTATAACGCGAGTTCCGCCATCGATTGGGCGCGCCATCTCGGCCTCTTTCGCGATTTCGCCGAGATCGAGGATTTTCCCGGCCTGGCGCTCGACCGCGATCTCGTCTTCGTGCCGGCGCTCTCGGGCCTCGGCGCGCCCTATTGGGATCGCAGCGCCGCCGGGCTCTGGATCGGCCTCGGCCTCGAAACGAGCGGGCGCGACCTCATGCAATCCCTGCTCGAAGGCATTGCCTGCCGCGCGCGCCAGATCGTCGCCGCCATGGACCGCATCCGGCCCATCGGCGCTTCGCTATCGATCGATGGCGGCCTAAGCGCCAATCCCTATTTCCGGCAAATCCTGGCCGATTTCATCGAACGCCGGATTCGCATTCCCGCGACCAGCGAATTGACGGGCTACGGCATAGCGGCCTTGGCTATGATCGGCTGCGGGCTGATGCGGGCCGAAGACCCGCCGCTCTTGCCTCCGCCCTTGGCCGAGATCGCACCGCGGCGCCGGATCGCGCCCGAAAGTTTCGCCAAATTCGACGAGGCTCTTTCGCGATCGCGTCAATGGCGCCGGTGAACGAGGCTCAGGCCGGTTGCGGCAGGCAAAGCGAATGGATGCCGCCGCCGCCATAAGCCAATTCGACGGCCGGTATCTGCAGAATCTGCCGCTTGGGGAAAAGCCGCGCCAGGATATCGAAGGCGCGGCTATCGGCGGCGCCGTCCTCGAAGGCGGGCATGATGATGGCGCCGTTCGGCATGTAGAAATTCGTGTAAGAGAGCGCGAGGCGCCTGCCATCGGGATCGAAGCGCGGTCGCGGCAATTCGATTTCGACGATGTCGAACGCTTCGCCATTCGCGTCGCGCGCAGCGCGCAATCGCGCGAGATTATCAGCGCAGATGCGATGATGGGGATCGGCGGGATCCTGACAGGCGGCGGCCAGCACGAGTCCCGGCCGCACGAAAGCCGCAAGATGCTCGACATGGCCGCCGGCGACGTCGTCCTGCAGACCTTCGCCAAGCCAGATAATCTGCCGGGCGCCCAGCATCTCGATGAAAATCTGTTCGATTTCGGCGCGCATCTTGCCGGGATTGCGATTGGGGTTGAGCAGAACCGCCTCGCTGGCGAGTAGCGTCCCCTGCCCGTCGCCGTCGATGGCGCCGCCTTCCATGACGAGATCGACATCGTAACGCGTAAGATTGAGATGATCGAGCAGCGCGCCGGCGACGCCGGCATCGCGCTCGAAAGTCTTGTAGCGATGACCCCAGGCATTCCAGCGCCAACTAAGACCGGCAAGACGCCCATCGGCGGCGGTGAGGAAGTTCGGCCCCATGTCGCGGATCCAGCAATCATCATGCAGCAGGGAAACTTGGCTGACGCCGCGCCCGGTCAGCAGCGAGACTTCGGCGACGTTTTTCGGCTTCACGATCATCGAGACCGGCTCGAAAGCCGCAATCGCATTGGCGATTTCGGCCACGATATCGCGCGCGGCATCGAGATGCTCGCCCCAGGTCTCGTCGCGGCTCGGCCAAGCCATCCAGCAGCGCTCATGCGCCGACCACTCGGCCGCCAGGCCGAAACCGGCTTCGATCGGTTTCATCATCATCGCTCTCGCGAAAGGTCGAACACAGGAAGATGTCGCCTTGCGATCCGGCGTTATCGCTAAGTCTGGCCTACTTGCGCGCCAAAGGCAAATCGAGCCGCAGGGACAATTCCTTCAGCCGCGCCGGGGGAATTTCGGTCGGCGCCTGCATCAGCAGATCCTCGGCCCGCTGATTGAGCGGGAAAGCAATGACTTCGCGGATGTTCTTCTCCTCGGCCAGCAGCATGACGATGCGATCGATCCCGGGGGCCGAGCCGCCATGCGGCGGCGCGCCGAATTTGAAGGCGTTCAGCATGCCGCCGAATTTCGCCTCGACCTCGGCCGCGCCATAACCGGCGATGGCGAAGGCCTTATACATGATTTCGGGCCGATGGTTGCGGATAGCGCCCGAGGAAAGCTCGACGCCGTTGCAAACGATATCGTATTGATAAGCCTTGATGGCAAGGGGATCCATCTTCTCCAACGCTTCGAGCCCGCCTTGCGGCATCGAGAAGGGATTGTGGCTGAATTCGATTTTGCCGGTTTCCTCGTTCATTTCGTACATCGGGAAATCGACGATCCAGCAGAATTCGAATTTTTTATCGGCGATGAGGCCGAGCTCCTCGCCCAATTTGGTGCGCACTTGGCCGGAGAATTTGACCGCCGCCTCCCGCCGGTCGCAAACCAGGAAAAGCGCGCTCCCGTCGCCGATGCCGGCCGCCGACTTCAGCGCGTCCTGGCGCGCCTTGTCGAGATATTTGGCGATCGGCCCCTTGGCGCCGCCCTCCTCGAAGACGATATAGCCGAGGCCGGCGGCGCCGCTCGCTTTCGCCCATTCGTTCATCTTGTCGAAAAAGGAACGCGGCTTCCCGGCCGCCTGGGGCGCCGGGATCGCCCGCACCACGGTCTTGGCATCGGCGGCGATCGCCTTGGCGAAAAGGCCGAAATCGGAATTGCGGAAAATATCGGTGACATCGGCGATGACGAGGGGATTGCGCAAATCCGGCTTATCGGAACCGTAAAGGCGCAAAGCCTGCTCGTAGGGAATGCGCGGGAAAGGCTGGGCGGAAACCTTGCGCCCCTCGGCGAATTCCTCGAACACGCCATGGAGAACGGGTTCGATCGCGGCGAAGACGTCTTCCTGCGTCACGAAGGACATTTCGAAATCGAGCTGATAGAACTCGCCCGGCGAACGATCGGCGCGGCTATCCTCGTCGCGAAAGCAGGGCGCGATCTGGAAATAGCGATCGAAGCCCGCGACCATCAGCAATTGCTTGAATTGCTGCGGCGCTTGCGGCAGGGCATAAAATTTACCGGGATGCAAGCGCGCCGGCACCAGGAAATCGCGCGCCCCTTCCGGGCTCGACGAGGTCAGGATCGGCGTTTGGAATTCGGTGAAGCCTTGCGCGATCATGCGCCGGCGCAGGCTGGCGATCACTTGCGCGCGTAGCATGATGTTGCGATGCACCCGATCGCGCCGCAGATCGAGAAAACGATAGCGCAGGCGGATATCCTCGCCGTAATCCTCCTCGCTATTGACTTGCAGCGGCAAAGTTTCGGCCGCGCCCTGAATCTCGTAACCTTCGATCTGCAATTCGATCTCGCCGGTCGGCAATTTGGGATTGATCGTCTCGGGCGAGCGCCGCACGATTTTGCCGGTCAAAGTGACGACGCTTTCCAGCCGGGTCGCCTCGACCTTGGCGAAAAGCGGGCTGGAAATGTCGAGCACGCCCTGGGTGATGCCGAAATGATCGCGGAGGTCGATGAAGACCAGATTGCCGTGATCGCGCTTGCGATGAATCCAACCGGACAGGCGGACGGACTTGCCGGCATCGGCCGCGCGCAGCGCCCCGCAATGATGCGAGCGATAGGCGTGCATATCTAACTCCTTG
This sequence comes from uncultured Rhodospirillaceae bacterium, assembly GCA_964415425.1. Lineage (GTDB taxonomy): Bacteria > Pseudomonadota > Alphaproteobacteria > Dongiales > Dongiaceae > Dongia. Next base: position 11,572 of record CAYQAG010000042.1, read on the forward strand.
ATATTAGATGAATCTCAGGCGGCAAAAGGCATGGAAAGTCGCGCTTTGTCAAGATGGCAATAAGCCCTTTCCGGGACTCGGGGGCGGCCGTTATCTTGGCCCCATGAATGTCGTCCCGCCCAAGGCCCAGGCCGAACTCATCGCCGATAGCGAGGAATTGGCCCAGCTTTGCGCGGAATGGCGGACCGAGGATTTCGTCGCCATCGACACCGAATTCCTGCGCGACAAGACCTATTGGCCGCAGCTTTGCCTCGTGCAGATTGCCGGGCGCCGTTCGGCCGCCGCGATCGATACCCTCGCTCCGGGAATCGATCTCGCCCCGCTTTTCGACCTGCTCGCCGATGCCAAGGTGACCAAGGTCTTCCATGCCGCCCGCCAGGATATCGAAATCTTCTTTCATTTGACGGATCGCATCCCTACGCCGCTCATCGATACCCAAGTCGTCGCCATGGTCTGCGGCTTCGGCGAATCCGCTTCCTACGAGACGCTGGCGGGAAGGCTCGCTCATGCGCGGATCGACAAATCCTCGCGCTTTACCGATTGGGCGCGCCGGCCGCTGACTCGCGCGCAATTGGCCTATGCCCTTTCCGACGTCACGCATCTGCGCGTCGTGCACGAAAAATTGGCGAGCCGCATCGCCAAGGAGGATCGCCAATCCTGGGTCGCCGACGAAATGACCCAATTGACCGATCCCAAGACCTATCGGCTCGACCCCGATCTCGCCTGGGCGCGGTTGAAGCCGCGCAGCGACAAGCCGCGCTTCCTGGCCGTGCTGAAGGAATTGGCGGCATGGCGCGAGCGCGAGGCGCAACTTCGCGATCTTCCGCGCAATCGCATCGTCAAGGACGAATCCCTGCTCGAAATCGCCGCGCATCCGCCTCACGATGCCGATTCGCTCGCGCAATGCCGCGGCTTTTCCCGGAGCCTCGCCGAAGGGAAAATCGGCGAGGCGATTTTGGAGGCCGTCCGTCGCGGTCTCGCCATTCCCGAAGCCGAGGCGCCGCGTTTGGCCGCGCGCAGCGACCCGCCGACGGGGATCGGACCCTTGGTCGAATTGCTGCGGGTGCTGCTGAAGCTGCGCTGCGACGAACAGGGCGTCGCGCATAAGCTGATCGCCAGCGCCGCCGATCTCGAAGCCATTGCCGCCGACGATGCCGCCCCGGTTGCCGCCCTTCAGGGCTGGCGGCGGGAGATATTCGGCGCCGAGGCGCTTGCCCTCAAGCATGGCCGCATCGGCCTTGCCGTCAAAGGCCGAAAGATTACGACGATCGATCTTACCGAGCGCGCGTGACGGATTCGGCTTAGATTCGCCGACAGATTATCTCTCCGCGTCGCGCGGCGATCGCCTCGGCGAAAGGCAGGCCGGACTGAGCGCCGCGCTGCAAACAGGCAAGACCGCCGGCGGCGCTCGCCGAACGCAGGGCTTCCGGCAAATCCGCGCCGGCATCCAGCGCCGCCGCCAAGGCGCCGACGAAGGCATCGCCCGCCCCGGTCGTATCGATGGGTCGGATCGGCAGGGCCTCGACCCGCCAAGCCGCATCGGCGCCGGCGAAAGCGGCAGCGCCCGCGGCGCCCAAAGTGACGATGACGGTCAGACCGAAAGCGGCGGCGATATGGCGCGAAGCCGCGATCGCCTCGGCCCCGGCGAAGCCGAAGGCGCGGGCGATGGTTAGCGCCTCCCCTTCATTGACGACGAGCCAATCGAGATGCGCGAGCGCCGATCGATCGATAGGTCCGGCCGGCGCGGCATTGAGGAGAATTCGCGCGCCGGTGGCCTTGGCGCGCGCAGCCAGACGCCAATTCTCTGCAACCGGCACTTCCATCTGAAGCACGAGCAAAGTCGCCGGCGTGAGGCGGTCTTGCGGCACGCTATCGGCCCGGATCGCGCGATTGGCGCCCGAAGCGACGGCAATCTGATTCTGACCCTGCGCATCGACGACGATCGCCGCCAAGGCCGTCGGCAGATGAGGATCGCGGCGAATAAGCGAAAGATCGATTCCGCCGGCTTCGAGGTCGCGCAAGGCAAGCGCGGCCAGCGCATCCTCGCCCACGCAGCCCGCCATCACCGTCATGGCGCCGGCGCGCTTCGCCGCCAGAGCCTGATTGGCGCCCTTGCCGCCCGGCGCCGCGAGATAATTCGCGCCGAGGCAGGTTTCGCCCGGGCGCGGTAGATGCGGCACCTCGAGAAGGAAATCGGCATTGAGCGAGCCGAAGACCAAAATCATCGCCGCACCTCGATCCGCAATTCCAGCCTTGCCGGCTGCGCGGCCGGCGGCAGATCGAAAACGAGATTGCCGGCGGCGCGCGCGGGGGCGATCTCTCGGCCATCGTAAAGGGCACGCAGGATCGCCGCGCCGCCCAATCCGGGAAAAGCGATGCGTCCGCCGGTCGCCGGAACTTCCAGAGCGTAAATTCCCTGCCGGCGATCGAAGCGGAGATGACGATGGCGACCGCGAATATCGCTTTCCAGCACGGGCTCGCCGTCGAGGCTCAAGCGCAGCCTTCCCCCGGCAATGCAAATTTCCGTCGCCGCGCCGCCGAAGGCCAGCAGTGGGCCGATCCGGCCTTCCCTTCCGTCATGGACGATTTCCCAACCATGCCAGGGGGAAACGTCGATACGCTCATTGACGGCGATCAGCGGCATCAATCCGCCCCAACCGTAAAAGAGATCGGTATCGGGTTGATCGTCGGCGGCGCCGGTCTCGGCGCTGAAATTCTCGGGGCATTGGCGCTTTGCCCAGCTTTGCCGGAAAAGCCGCCAACTATCGGCGGCGAGATCGCCGGCCGCATCCTCGGCCGCGACGCGCTTCAGCCCTTGATAGACCAAGTAATTCAACGGCGGCCAGATACGACCGCGCCAATAGACATTATCGGCATAGGCCGGATGATCGCGCGCGACCGAAGGCAGGCGGAAAGCCCCGCCGAATTTCCGGGGATCGCGCAGATGACGCAAGGCCGCCGCGATCTGCGCGGGATCGGCGATCCTGGCCAGAAGCGGATAGAAGCTGGTCGGCGCCAAAGCATCGATGAATTTTCCCTGCCACAGCCGATTGGCGAAAATCGCGCGATCCTCGTCCCAGAGGGTTTCGCGAATGCGCGCGCGCAAACCGGCGATACGATCGCGCAAGCGCTCGGCAAGAGCCCGATCGCCCCGCGCCGCCGCCCAATCGGCGAGAATCTCGCCATCGAGGACGATGAGCGCATTCAAGCCGATATCCCAGGAATCGAGGCAGGAACTCTCAGGGTCGAGCATCGTCTCGTCATGGAGCGGCGAATTATCCATGGCGGATTCGTCCTTGGCGGCAAGCTTGGTGCCGCGATAAAGCCCATCGCCGACGGGCGACGTCCCCCAACTCAAAAGGCCGGATCGCGCGCCGTCGCGATGCGAAAACCACCAATCGTGATTCTGAAGCAGACGCGGAAAAGCGAGATCGACGAGATCCTCCGCGCCAGTATGCGCGACGATCTTCCACAGGATGAAAGCACCGATCGGCGGCTGCGAGCGATCGATCCAGCGATCGCGGCCGGTGACGAGACAGGCGAGATTGCCCTCCGGCGTTTCGGTCGCGAGAATCGCGCGGATATTCTGCCGCGCGGCTTCCGCAGCGAAGAGACCGGCCATCAGCGCGTGATAGAAGATATCGTCGAGCCAAATGCCGAAACCGCCGAATTTCTGAGCGACCCAAAACCGGCTGAGACTCATATAAGGTCGGCGATTGATGGGATCGTAGACCGAATTCCAGCCGACGATATCGCGCAAGGCATCGAGCGCACCGGAATCGTCGAGCGCTGCAAGCGGTGCGGATGAGGTCGCGGCCAAGGCCGCCCGCGCGCCCGCTTCCGCCGCTGCGGCATCGGGCGCGACGGCCACGGCAATCGTAAAATCCGCCATCTCGTCGAGATTGTAGCGTAAGACCGGCACCTTGCCGGCAAGGCCGCGCGATTCCAGATAAAAATAGCCGTAGCGCGCATATTCCTCGGCAAGCGCCGCGCGGCTTTCGTGAAAGGTCGCGAGCAAGGGCAAGGCGTGGCCGATGACGGCGACATGCCGCTTGCCCAATTTACCGGAAAGAATCCCGCTCTTGGGATCGAAGCGCCATGCGGGATCGCCCGCCATCCCGTCGGCGAGATCGGGATCGATTTCGAAGACGAGATTGAGCCAGAAGCGCAAACCCCATTCGCCCTGCTTCAAGGAACGCCAGGAAGCGCGCACCGCATGGCTATCCGGCGCGAGATCGATTCTTTCCCAGGCCCAGTCGATTTCGGTCCCGGCATGAGCAAGGGTCAAGCCAATGCGTCGGCCGGCGATATCGCGCGGGCCGAAACGAATATCGCTGGCAGCGGCGGGAAAATCGGTGAAGGCCGAACGGCTCGCGGCATAAGCGGCCGGCGTCACCGTCAGGCCGCCCGGCAGGAAGGCAATCTGCGCCGGAAATTCCGCCCGCCAGGAATTCCAACCCGGAATCGCCGTTTCTGTCATGCCGGCCGCCATTGCGCCAGAATCTCGGCGCTGGCCGCGATGCCGATTTGCGGCGAAAGACGCGGCGCGAGGATATCGAGAATCGCGCGATGCGCCGCGGAATCCTGACTCGCCAGCGCATCGGCGACGAGCAGGACGAAATACCCCTGCGCGACGGCATCGAGCGCCGTCGCCCAGACGCAGACATCGGTTTCCATGCCGGTCAGAATCACGCTATCGGCCTTAAGCGCCGTCAATCGCGCCGCGAAAGCAGGATTGGCGAAGACCGAATAGACGCTTTTGTCGAAGACGTTCTCCGGCGCCGCTAGGCTTTGCAATTCGGGCAGAAGATCGATTTTAGCGCCGGCCGCGAGCGTCGCGCGCGGCCAGCGCCGATAATAGGCCTGCCAACAACCCGAAGCCGCCTCGGGCGTCGTCGCCGGAATGAAGCGCGACCATAGGCTGCGCCGCTTTGCCAATTCCGCCAATCGCGCGATGGGCCGGGCAATGCGCGCGGCTTCGGCTATGCCCCAATCGGGATGATCGGCAAAGAGACTCTGCATGTCGATCGCGACATGAACGGCCAGCGGCGAGATCGCAAGATCGGCCGTCATGGCCTGACCGCGACGTTATGCGCGACCTCCCAGCTCAGCGTAACTTCCTCCCCCTCGGCGAAGGGACGAGCGACGCGATTGGGAACGAAGACGATCAAGATTTGCTCGCCGATCGCGATTCGATAACCGAAACTGGCGCCGGAGAAGATTGCGGCGCGGACATGGCCGCGGAGACAATTGGGACCGGCCGGCAAAGGACCGGCCGTCAGATCGATCTTCTCGGGGCGAAGCGCTAGGATCACCGCATCGCCGATCTGGCCGCCCCAGGCGGGCGCCGGGGCCAACGTCCATCCGCCCAAGGCGAGTTCGATTTCCGCTTCGCCCCCGGCGAGGCGGCGGATGCGGCCTTCGAGGAAATTCGCTTCGCCCAGGAAGCCGGCGGCGAAACGATCGATCGGCGCTTCGTAAAGCAAGCGCGGCGGGCCCGATTGCACGATCCGCCCTTGATTGAAAATCGCGATGCGATCGGAAAGCGTCAGCGCCTCTTCCTGATCGTGGGTGACGAAGATCGTAGTAATGCCGATACGGCGCTGAATGTTGCGCAATTCGACCTGCATTTCCTGGCGGAGATGCCGATCGAGCGCGCTCAAAGGTTCGTCGAGCAGCAATATCCTGGGCTCGGTGACGAGTGCGCGCGCCAAGGCGACGCGCTGCTGCTGGCCGCCGGAAAGCTGGCGCGGCCGCCGCTCGCCAAGCTCCGCCAGGCGAACGAGGTCGAGCGCGCGGCGAACGCGACTCTCGATCTCGCTCCGCGCGATGCCGCGCACGGCAAGGCCGAAAGCGATATTGTCGAAGACGCTGAGATGAGGGAAAAGCGCATAGGATTGGAAGACCATGCCGATCTCGCGCTTATGCACGGGCAAAGCCTCGATATCGCGATCGTCGAGCGCGATACGCCCCGCATCGAGCGCGACGAAACCGGCGATGGCGCGCAGCAAAGTCGTCTTGCCGGAACCCGATGGGCCGATCAGGCCGAAGAATTCGCCTTCCGCGATGGCGAGCGTCACATCGTCGAGCGCGCGGATCTCGCCGTAACGTTTGGTCGCGCGATCGATGGCGAGGCGGCTCATTTTCCGCTCTCGCCGCCGAAGCGATAGAAACGCGCGACGATCAGCATCAATCCCATCGAAAACAGGATGATGAGGGTCGCGATGGCGTTGATCTCCGGCGTGAAGCCCTTGCGGATCGAGGTATAGATTTTGACCGGCAGCGTCGTGACCCCGGACGGCGCCAGGAAATAAGAAATGACGAATTGATCGAAGGAAACGGCGAAGGCGAAGAGCGCCGCACCGACGATGCCGGGCGCCAAGATCGGCACCGAGACGCGGCGGAAAACCTGCCAGGGCGAAGCGCCGAGCGACATCGCCGCCTCCTCAAGCGCGCGGGGATAATCGTTGAGGCGCGCGCCGATGACGAGGATGACATAGGGCAAGGAAAGCGCCACATGCCCCAGCAGAATCGCAGGCAGGCCGCGCCCGATCCCTACCCAATAGAAGAAGACCAGCATGGCCGTCCCGATCACCAGCCAGGGAATGGCGATGGGCGGAAAGAGCAGTGCCTGCAGCAGCGATCGGCCACGGAAGCGATAACGGCCGAAAGCGATCGCCGCCAATGTGCCGAGGAAAGTCGCGATCACCGTGTTGAGCAGCGCGATCATAAGCGAGTTAATGCCGGCAGCGATTAAGTCCGCATTATGAGCGAGCGCCTTGAACCAGACGAGATCGAAGACGAAGGGAAGACCATAAAGCGGCGAGCGATTGAAGGCCAAGAGACCCATGACGAAAATCGGCAGATAGAGGAACAGCAAAACGAGACCGAGATAGGCCCGCACGAAAAATCTTCCCGCCATTGCTGTCGCCCCCGCCATCAACCTGCCACCCGATAGCGGCGGAAGATCGGATAGAAGATCGCCGCCAGCCCAAGAACGAGGGCGAGCAGAATGAAGCTCAACGCCGCGCCGAGCGGCCAATTCGCCGTCACCGTGAATTGCTCCTCGATATTCATGCCGAGCGTCGCGCCCTTGGCACCGCCGAGAATGCGCGGCTCCATGAAGGAACCGACGACGGGAACGAAAATCAGAAGGGCGCCGGCGGCGATTCCGGGAAGACTCAAGGGGAGAGTCACGCGGCGGAAAACGGCAGCGGGCGAAGCGCCCAAGGAACGCCCCGCTTCGATCAGCCGATCGTCGATCGCTTGTAAGGCGATATAGCAAGTGAGAATCATGTAAGGGAGGTAAGAATGGACGAGGCCGATGATGACGGCGGGATAAGTGAAGAGGAGATCGAGGCCGGGCCAGGCGGGGAAGATTTCGCGCAAGGCGATATCAAGGAGTCCGTCGTTGCGCAGCACCATGGTCCAGGAAAAGACCCGGACCAGCGCATTCGACCAGAAGGGAAGAACGATCAGCAGGAAGAGCGCCTCCCGCCAACGGCCCTTGATCGATTTCGCCAGGATATAGGCGGCGGGATAACCGATCAGCAGCGAAAAGACGGTCACCCAGGCGCCCATGGCGAGCGACCAGCGGGCAAGCGTGAGGTAATAGGGCTTTTCGAAAAAAGCCGCATAATTCTCCACCGTCACCGAGGGCAGGCCCGGAATCATCGGCGATTTGTCGAGGAAGCTCAGGACCAGCATGGCGAGAAGCGGCAGGAAGATCGTGAGCGCCAGCCAGAGATAAGCCGGCGCCGTCAATCCCGCGATGGCCCAGACTCGCCGCGCTGCCGGCTTCATCGCCGCTCCG
>CAYQAG010000042.1:19484-22933 GCA_964415425.1 uncultured Rhodospirillaceae bacterium
TTGGCGAATTCGGTCTTCACCTCGGTCCAAAGATCCGAATAAGCCTGACGTTCCTGATCGCTCAGCAGAGCCATGAATTGCAGGCGGCCGATCATCGCCGTATCGCCGTAAAGCGGCTTGGCGGGATCGCTATCCGGCAGACTCGCCATGGCCTTGGCATTGGCGGAAGCCGGCGCCCCCACCTTCGTCTCCCATTCGACATAGAAGGCGGGATCGACCATGTAATCGATGAAGAGATGCGCGCCTTCGGGATTGGGCGCATCCTTCGCCACGGCAAGACCGTCGAACCAGCCGATCGCGCCTTCCTTGGGCACCGTGAACCCGACCGGCAGTTTGAAATTCGTCTTGCTGCGTAGGGCCGAACCGCTCCAATAGGCGGCGATGTCGAAAGCCTTGGCCTCGAATTGCTTATTCCATTCGTCTTCCGAGGACCAGAGCAAGGCGATATTGGGCTTGAGCGCCAGCAGCTTTTCCTTCACGCGGGCGAGGTCGGCCGGGTGATTCATATCCTGCCCCGTGGCGATGGCGGCGAAACTCACGGCCTCGACGGCATCGTCGCGCAGCGCCACGCGCTTGACGCGGGCCGGGTTCCACAATTCCTCGATCGATTCGGGCGGACTCGCGAAAACATCCGTCGAATAGGCGATGCCCGTAATGCCCCAGACCCAGGAGACGCCGAAGACTTTGCCGTCCGCATTCAGCATCGACGAATCGCGGAAATCCGGCGTGAGATCGGCAAAATGGGTAATCTTGCCGGTATCGATGGGCTGAATGAGGTTTTCCTTGGCCGCGACACCGTTCCAAGCCGAATTGGTCAGGACTACATCATAGGCGCCGGGCGAAGCGCGCAGTTTATAAAGCATCTCCGCTTCCGAATTGAAATAATCGTGGATGATTTCAAGACCGGTCGCTTTCTTGAAAGCTTCGATGGCCCAGGTCTCGTCCGTGCCGTAGCCCTGCCAGTTCAGAACCTTGACCGAAGTCGGTTTCTCTTCGCCATAAGCCGCGACAAGCGGGGCCAATAGACCGGCAACGCCGAAAGCCGTCGCCGAACGCAGGAAACGACGCCGCGAAGCCGGGAAAAGCGGCAGGGAATTGAAAGCCATGATATCCTCCTCGATAGGCAATCTTCGTTAATCCCAAGGACTCAATCACGCTTCCCGCGGGCTTTCAAGCCGGCTTCCTATGGGAAAGACCGGGAACGCGAAGGCTGGATCCGATCTTCTCTCGCCATAATGTCGCGGATTCGTTATCGGACATCCGACTTCTGCCTCCGATATCTGGCTGCTTGACGGCGGCAGCGGCGCTATCGAGACTGAAGCCATGATCGCGCCATCCCCCTCGCCCGCTCCATCGATAGCGATTCCCGCCTTGGCGCCGCGCGCCGATTTCCCCCTGCTCGCCGGCGATCCCGGCCTCGTCTATCTCGATAGCGCCGCGAGCGCGCAGAAACCGGCCGTCGTTCTCGATCGCATGGCGGATTTCTATATCCGCGATTACGCCAATATCCATCGCGGCCTTTACCCCTTGAGCGAGCGGTCAAGCGCCGCTTACGAGGCGGCACGCGAACGCGTTGCCGCCTTTCTCAATGCCGATAGAGAGGAAATCGTCTTTACCCGCAACGCGACCGAAGCCATCAACCTCGTCGCCCAGACTTACGGCGAAACCTTTCTGAAACCCGGCGATCTTATTCTTGCCTCGGAACTCGAACATCACGCCAATATCGTGCCTTGGTATCAATTGGCCAAGAAGCGCGACCTGCGCTTCCGGCCGATCCCCATCGACGATGCGGGCGATCTCGATTGCGAAGCCTTCGCCGCGCTCTTGCGCCGGGAACCGAAGATCGTCGCCATCACGGCGCTCGCCAATACGATCGGGACGGCGCCGCCCTTGGCGGAAATCGTCGCCGCCGCGAAGGCGGCAGGTGCCGTGACCGTAATCGATGCGGCGCAGGCGGCGCCTCATCTCCCGCTCGACGTCGCCGCGATCGGCTGCGATTTCCTGGCGCTCACCGGGCATAAGCTTTATGGGCCGGACGGAATCGGCGCGCTTTATGGGAAAGGCGATCTCTTGGCCGCGATGCCGCCTTGGCAGGGCGGCGGCGGCATGATCCGCAGCGTCGCTTTCGATCATATCGAGTTTGCGGCCCCGCCCCGGCGTTTCGAAGCCGGGACGCCCTTCATCGCCGGCGCTATCGGCTGGGCGGCGGCGCTCGATTTCCTGGCCGCGATCGGCTTCCCGCGCCTTCTGGCTCATGATGCCGCGCTGCTTGCCTATGCCGAGGAAAAACTCGGCGCGATTCCCGGCCTCAAGATTATCGGGCGGCCGCGTCGTCGCGTCGGGCTGCTCTCCTTCGCCATGAAGGATTGGCACCCGCATGACGTCGCCAGTCTGCTGGGCGAAGCCGGCATCGCGCTCCGCGCCGGCCATCATTGCGCGGCCCCGCTGATGGCGCGCTTCGGCCTCGCGGGGACGCTGCGTCTCTCGCTCGCATTGCATTCGACGAGCGCGGATATCGACCGCCTCGCCGAGGAATTGATCGCGCTCCGCCGCGTGCTGCCCTGAATCCCGATTTCCGAGGTTGCGATGGCCGTCATTCTTCCCGATCTTTTGACCGAAGCCGAGCTTGCGGAAATTCGTGCGCTTCTGGCGCAATCGGTTTTCGCCGACGGCAAGCAAACGGCGGGCGCCCGCGCCCAAAGGGTCAAGAAGAACGAGCAGATCGCTAAGGATTCTCCCGGTCGAGAGCGCTTGCATACGATCGTAAAGGCGGCGCTCGACCGCCACCTTCTGTTTCAGATCGCGGCGCAGCCCCGGCGCATACGCCCGCCTCTTCTCAGCCGCTATCGGCCGGGCATGGCCTACGGGCCCCATGTCGATGACGCGCTGATGGGCGCCAAGGAAACGCGCACGCGCTCCGACCTTTCGCTGACAATCTTCCTGAACGATCCCGGGGCCTATGATGGCGGCGAACTCACCCTTTACGGCGGCGACGAAATTCGCCGCGTGAAATTGCCGGCGGGCAGCGGATTTCTCTATCCCTCGACTCAGCTGCATGAAGTTAGCGAGGTCACGCGCGGCGAGCGCATCGTCGCCGTCACCTGGATCGAATCCTATATCCGCCGCCAGGAAGAGCGCGACATGCTGGCCGATCTTGCCGCCATTCGCGCCAAGCTCGCCGATCTTGTTCCCGATGCGCCGGAGACCGATCTCGCTTATCGGCTCTATGCCAATCTGCTGCGGCTCTGGGCCGAAACCTGATACCAGCCAATTGAATTTACGACTTAGACAATCATTTCCCTATTCCGTCATGGCATGCGAAGGCATGCCATCCATGATTTTCTTGCCCTTTGCCGGGTTTCGCCCGTTCAAAACTCGTAGATGGTCGGCCTTCTGTTTAGACCGGAGACATGATTGACGGCTGTTCGGGGACATGGTTGACGGTTTTC
>CAYQAG010000043.1:0-16245 GCA_964415425.1 uncultured Rhodospirillaceae bacterium
GCCGGTGCGGGCGACGATACGATCGCGGTCGCCGATAATGCCTTTTTCCGCCTGAATGGCGGCGGCGGGTCGGATCGCCTGATCTTCCAATATGGCGGCGCCATCGTTTTCGGCGATCTCGACGGGAATGCCGCGACTTCGGATCGCGGGCGCATCGCCGATATCGAGATTCTGGATTTCGCGAATGGCCAGGCGAATGCGGTAACGCTCGATCTCGCCGATCTTCTCGACATAGATATCGGCAATACCGATGTCGGCGGGGTCGCGGGCCTCGATAATGTTCTCCGTATCGAGAGCGCGCTCGGCGAAGGCGATAGCCTGACCCTGACCGGGGGCTGGATGCTCGATAACAGCATCCCGCTTGCCGGCTATGACATCTATGTCCACGGCGCGATCCGCATCGCCGTCGATACCGATTTCGCCAATGTGACGGTAAGCTAGGCCGAGGGATAAGGCGAGACCGAGCCAATCAGATCAAACGGGCGATGATCGTCCTTTCCCTGCAAAGTCAGGTCGTTTACGGCCATGTCGGCCATCAGGCGGGGGATTTCATCCTGCAAAGCCTCGGCCACGAGGTTTGGTCCGTTCCGACGGCGATCTATTCCAATCATCTCGGCAAGGCGCGTTATCGCGGGAAGCGCCGCAGAATCGCCGAAACCGCCGATCTCTTGCGCGGCCTTGCCGATCTCGATCGCTTCCGCGAAATCGATGCGATCCATACCGGATATTTAGGATCGGCCGGGATAGCGAAACTCGCCGCCGCGACGATCGCCAAGATCAAGACGGTAAATCCCAAGGCGATTTATCTCTGCGATCCGGTGCTGGGCGATCATGGCGCGCTTTATGTTACCACCGCCATCGCCGAGGCGATGCGGCGTCATCTCCTGCCGCTCGCCGATCTCCTGACACCCAATGCGACCGAGCTTTTCTACCTTGCCGGGCTTTCGCCCGCCGGCCGCGCTCGCCCGGCAACCGCCTTCGCGCGCCTTCGGCGCACACTCCCCGCCAAAGCGGCGATTATCGCCACGGGTATCCGCGATCCCCAGCGACCGCAGCGCATCGCCGCTCTTGGCTCGACAAGCGCGGGGGCTTTAAGGATCGAAGCGCCCTATTTCTCCGAACTGGCCGTTTCCGGCCTCGGCGATGCCTTCGCCGCCTTCCTGCTCGGCCATTATCTCAAGGCGCGCGATCTTAGGGCGGCCTTACGCCGGTCGATGCGGGCCATGACGGCGCTCTGCCGCGCGACTTCGCGATCGGGCCGGGACGAACTCGACCTCGTCGGCGCGCAAGCGCAATGGCGCGGCGCTTGAGAGGCGATCAAGGCCGCTGCAAGACGGCGACGCCCGGCAGGGTTTTCCCCTCCAACCATTCCAGGAAGGCGCCGCCCGCCGTCGAAGCATAGGAAAAATCCTCCGCGACGCCCGCCATGGCAAGCGCGGCCAAGGTATCGCCGCCGCCCGCGACCGAGAAGAGCCGCCCCGCCTTGGTCGCCAGCGCCGCATGGCGCGCGATCGCGATGGTAGCACCCCCGAAGGGCGGCGTTTCGAAGGCGCCGACCGGCCCGTTCCAAAGCAGCGTCTTCGCGCGATCGAGCGCGGCGAGAATATCCGCGACGGAAAGCGGGCCGAGATCGAGGATCATCCGCCCTTCCGGCACGGCGCCGATCGCCGCGATGGCGGTTTCGGCATTGGGCTTCAGGGCCGCGGCCGTCATGGCATCCTGCGGCAAGAGAATGCGGCAGGATTTCGCGGCGGCGCGTTCCAGAATGGCGCGGGCCTTGGGCGCGAGATCGCGCTCGGCCAAAGAGGCGCCGATCGCATGGCCTTGCGCGAAGAGGAAGGTATTGGCCATGCCGCCGCCGATCGCCAGAACATCGACCTTTTCCAAAAGATTGCCGAGCAGATCGAGCTTGGTCGAAACCTTGGCCCCGCCGATTATGGCGAGAACGGGCCGCGTCGGCCGGTCGAGCGCAGCGGCGAGATGGCGCAATTCCGCCTCCATCAAGCGGCCGGCATAAGCGGGCAACAGATCGGCGATGGCCGCGATCGAGGCATGGGCGCGATGCGCGCAGGAAAAAGCGTCGTCGATATAAATTTCGGCGAGAGCGGCAAGCGAGCGCGCGAAGGCGGGATCGTTCGCCTCCTCCGCCGCATGGAAGCGCAGATTTTCCAGGAGCAGAACCTCGCCGTCTTTGAGGGCCAAGGCCGCCGCTTCCGCCGCTTGGCCGATGCAATCCTCGGCGAAGGCTATTGCCCTCCCGCCGAGCGCTTCCGAAATTGCCGGCAGGAGCGGTCGGAGCGAAAATTCCGGAGCGCGTTTTCCGCCCGGCCGGCCGAAATGCGAGGCAAGAATCAATCTTCCGCCGCGATCCAAAATCTCGCGCCAGGTCGAAGCCGCGCGGATGAGCCGCGTCCGATCGGTGATGCGCCCATCCTTCATCGGCAGATTGAGATCGGCGCGCAGGAAAACGCGCTTGCCCGCGCAATCGGCCTCGTCGAGCGTCGCGAGATGGGTCATGGCTTCTCCTTGAGAATCAGGATCGCGCGGGATCGCCAGCGGCATAAGGGTGATAACGCCCGCCGGTCAAGGGTCGGGCAACGCCCGTCGTTCCGGGATAGGTGAGCGGAAGGCCAAGGCGGCTGCGTAAGGCGAGATAGGCGAAGGCCTGCGCCTCCAGGGCATCGCCATCCCAGCCCAGATTATCGATGGGATCGACCGGGGCGGCGAGCGCTTCGCCCAAGCCGCGAAGGAGATGCGGATTATGCCGCCCGCCGCCGGCGACGAGCCAGCGCCGGGCCGGGGCCGGAAAATGACGACGCGCCCCCGCAATGGCGGCAATGGTGAAAGCGCTCAAGGTCGCGGCGCCGTCGGCGGCGGAGAGACCCTCGGGCCAACAGGCGCTGAAGGCGCCGCGATCCAGAGATTTCGGCGCGGGCCGCGCGAAATAAGGATGCGTAAGCCAGCGGGCGAGACGATCCCGATCGACAATTCCGGCGGCGGCAAGCGCGCCGTCGCGATCCATGGGGCAGCCGGTATGGCGGAAGGCCCAATCGTCGATCAGCGCATTGCCGGGACCGGTATCGAAAGCGAGGAGATCGGCATCGCCCTCGCCGCCGATCCAAGTGACATTGGCGACCCCGCCGATATTAAGAATAGCAAGAGGTTTTTCGAGATCGCGGGCAAGCGCCTGATGGAAGATCGGCACCAAGGGCGCGCCCTCGCCGCCCGCCGCGACATCGGCGCTGCGGAAATCGTTGACGACGTCAATCCCCGTGGCGCGGGCAAGACGCGCACCATCGCCGATCTGACGCGTCAGGCGTCGCTCGGGCGCATGAAAGATCGTCTGGCCGTGAAACCCGATCGCGGCAATATCGCGGGCCTGCAATTCGGCCGTTTGCAGGAGATAGCGGACAGCGCGCGCATGAAGATCGGTAAGCTTGCGCTCGATCGCAGCGATCTCTTCCGCCGGTCGAACCCGGTCGCCGAAACAGGCGATGAGGCGCGCGCGGAAATCGGGCGTATAGGTGATCGTCAAACGCGGGCCGAAATCGAAAACATCGATTCCGTCGCTGCGAATCAGCGCGGCGTCGATGCCGTCGGCGCTGGTGCCGCTCATCAGGCCGATTGCCCAAACCGCCGATTTCGATTCCATGCGCGCGCCGCTTTGCCGATCCCTGGCAAATGTGTTACATGACCGCCGGCAAAAGCCAAGAGACGAGATCGGATAAAAGGGCATGCAGATATCGACCGGAAGCTACGAACCGCGCGCCGATTTTCTGCGCCGATTCCTGGAACGCGGGTTCTTCCATCAATGCACGGCCTTGGACCGCCTCGACGAGGTTGCGCGATCGGGGCCGCTCGTCGGCTATATCGGCTTCGACGCCACCGCCGATTCGCTCCATGTCGGATCGCTGGTCCAGATCATGAGTCTCCGGCATCTGCAACGGGCCGGCGGGAAGCCCATCGTCCTCATGGGCGGGGGCACGACCAAGATCGGCGATCCCACGGGCCGCGACGAATCGCGCAAATTATTGTCGGCCGCGGATATCGCGCGCAACATCGCCGGCATTCGCCGCGTCTTCGGGCAGTTCCTAACCTTCGGCGACGGCCCGACCGACGCGATCATGATCGACAATGCCGAATGGCTGGATCGCCTGAATTACATCGATTTCCTGCGCGATTACGGCCGGCATTTCTCGGTCAATCGCATGCTGACGATGGATTCGGTGAAATTGCGCCTGGAACGCGAGCAACCGCTTTCCTTCCTCGAATTCAATTACATGATCCTGCAAGCCTACGATTTCCTGGAATTGGCGCGGCGCTACGATTGCCGTCTGCAAATGGGCGGGTCGGATCAATGGGGCAATATCGTCAACGGCGTCGAACTCGCGCGCCGCGTCGACGATCACGAGGTTTTCGGCCTCACGACGCCCCTCATCGCGACGGCTTCCGGCGCGAAAATGGGCAAGACGGCTGCGGGCGCCGTTTGGCTCAATGCCGAAAAACGCTCGCCTTACGAATATTGGCAATATTGGCGCAATACCGAGGACCGCGATGTCGGCCGCTTCCTGCGCCTTTTCACCGATCTGCCTTCGAGCGAAATCGCGCGATTGGAAAGCCTCGAAGGCGCCGAGATCAACGACGCGAAAATCGCGCTCGCCGATGCGGCCACCGCGCTCTGTCACGGGGAAGCGGCCGCGGCGGAAGCGCGCGAGACGGCGCGCCGCGTCTTCGTCGAGGGCGAAACCGGCGCCGCTCTGCCGCGCATTGCCCTGGCGGCGGATCGGCTGGCCGCCGGCATTCCCATCGTCGATCTTTTCGTCGAATGCGGCCTCGTCGCCTCCAAGGGCGAAGCGCGGCGCCTCATTCAAGGCGGCGGCGCGCGGCTCAACGACCGCGCCATCGCCAGCGATGCCTATCGCGTTAGCCCGGCCGATCTTTCCGCCGCAAACGAGATCAAGCTTTCCTTCGGCAAGAAAAAGCACGCCATCGCCGTTCCCGGCTGAGTTCAATCCTCGCCGACGACGCTGGCGAGACCCGCGCCGCGATAATCGTTGCGCAAGGTACAGGTCTCGGGATCGCTCGGCGTTCCGCTGAAGCAATAGGCGGCATTGACGCGGCCCAAGGCCGATTGCGGATCCTCGCTCTCGCGCCGGACAGAATCGCCGCTGGCGAAAGCGCGCGGCGCCTGCATCGCCGCATCCAAGGGCTGATCGCGGCGCATGACGGCATCCGCGATCAAGGCTTGCGCGAAGGCGCCGGGAACCCCGCCGCCACTGGCGGCGACGAAGTAAAGCTCGCCGTTATATTTGCTGGCGATCGCCATCGGCGCCAAGGCGGAAAACCCGGCCCCGGCCGTATCGGGCGCGGGCGCGAGGGTAAGACCGGTGCCCGGCAAGGATTGCGCCAGACCGAAAGGCGCATTCATGGTGAAGGCGCAAGCGACCGCGCCGCCCTCGGCATCGATGGCGACGAGACTCGCCGCGCTACCGTTTTCCTCGGGCAAAGCGGCGGGATCGGCGCCGGCGCCAATCCCCCCTTCGCCGATCAAAGCCTCGGGATCGCCTGCGATATCGCCGCCCGGCCGCAGATAAGCGGCGCGCGCGGCCATCAACCGGCGCGACAGCGCGATCTGGCCCTCGGGTCCGTTATCGGCGCCGTCGAGCAGCGCCATTGCCTGCTGCACGAGCAAGCCGCCCGAGGCGGGCGGGCGCGACGTATAAAGGCTGATCTGCTCGAAGGGCGTTTCGAGAGGCGCATAAATCTGCACCTTGAAATCGCGCAAAGTCGCGATATCGAGCGCCAGCCCGACGGCATTGGCGCTTTCGACCAAAGCCTGACCCGTGCGGCCGCTATAGAATTCGAGAATGCCGCGCGCGCGAATCTGGCCGAGAATGGCGCCGAGTTCGACCTGGACCAAACGGTCGCCTTCCTTCAGCAAGGCGCCATCCGGCCCGGCGAAGATCGCGGCGAGACCGGGATCGGCGAGCAGGCGATCGCCGGATTGGGCAATTTCGCGCGCCAGGGCCTTGCTGATGGCCGTACCGCCGCTCGCCAAGGCCTCGGCCGGGCCGATCAATTGCGCGAGCGGCAATTTGCCGAATCGCGCATTCAAGGCCGCCATGCCGCGCACATTGCCGGGAAAAGCGATATTGCCGGCTTGCGTGCCGCGCGGCAGGAAATCGATGATGACGGTTTCGGGTTCGTCCTCGGCCTTATGCGCGAGGCAGATTCCGCCCCCGCCCAACCCCGCCGCCGCCGGATAAGTAACCGCCATCGCGAAATAAGCGGCGACCGCCGCATCGGCCGCATTGCCGCCGGCGGCCAGGATATTGCGCCCGACCAGAGCCGCGCGCGGCTCGTCGGCGGCGATACCGCCGGTAAGATTGGGGAGCGTCGTCGCTTCGCCGACATAACGCTGCTCGCCGCCTAAACAGCCGGCCAAGAAACCGAGGCCCAAGAGCAGCGCGAGGGATCGCTTGCCGATACCGGCTCTTGCGTTATGATAGTCGCGCATGCGCTCCTCGCCCTCAATCGATTCCGTTCGGGCGGAGCATAGAGAAGGACCGCCGCCTTGATCAACCGCTTGCTGGCCCCGGCCGGACGGATTCTCGCCGGTCTCGCGGGTTTGGCCTTGATCGCTTTTTCCGCTTTGCCGCCTTCGGCCTCGGCGCAGGAATTGAATACCGTGCGCGATGCCGAAATCGAGGCAACGATCCGCGCCTATGCCGATCCCATCTTCGATACGGCCGGCCTCGACGCTTCGGGCATTCGCGTCATCCTGGTCCAGGATAAGCGCATCAACGCCTTCGTCGCGGGCGGACTCAATCTTTTCATCAATACCGGTCTCCTGATGGAGGCCGACCGGCCCAATCAGGTGATCGGCGTCATCGCCCACGAAACCGGGCATATCGCCGGCGCGCATCTTTCGCGCATTCAGGAAGAATTGGAGAACGCCACCATCCAGCAGATCATCGCCATGGTCGCCGGCGCGGCGGCCGGGGTGGCGAGCGGCAACCCGGAAATCGGCGCCGGCACCATGCAGCTCGGTCGCGATATCGTGCTGCGCAACATCCTCAAATATTCCCGCACGCAGGAATCCGCCGCCGATCAAGCAGCCTTGCGCTATCTCGACGCGACCGGGCAATCGGCGCGCGGGCTGCTGGAATTTTTCGAGAAGCTGGAGGGACAGGAATATCTGCTGGGCGATGCGCAGGATCCTTACCTGCGCACGCATCCCTTGACGGCGGATCGCGTCGATGCCGTGCGCGCGCATGTCGCGACCTCGCCTTATGCCGATGCGCCGGATTCGCCGGAATTCGTCCATCTTCATCAACGCATGTTGGCGAAATTGCGCGGCTATCTTCTGCCCGGCTACGAAGTCGATCATTATTATCCGAAAAGCGATCAATCGGCTTACGCGCGTTATGCTCGCGCCATCGCGCTTTATCGCGCCTCCCGGCTGAAGGAAGCGGCGCGGCTGATGGATAGCCTGCTCGCCGAAGCGCCGGACGATCCCTATTATCTGGAGCAGAAGGGGCAGATCCTGCGCGATGGCGGCGACCTTGCCGGCGCCTTGCCGCTTTATCGCCGCGCGGCGGAATTGCTGCCGCAAGAAACCTTGCTCGCTTTCGAAACGGCGCAGATCGAGGTCGAAAGCGAGGATCGCGCGACGATCGAGCTTGCCATCCGGCGGTTGGAGATGGTCGTCGGTCGCGAGCCGCGCAATGCCGGCGCGTGGTATTATCTCTCGATCGCTTATGGCCGCGCGGAAAATTTCCCGATGTCGGCCTTGGCTTCGGCCGAACACGCCATGGCGTTAGGGAGTTGGCGCGAAGGCTGGGGGCAGGCCAAGCGCGCGATCGCGCTCGGCCTCCGCGAGGGAACGCCCGGCTGGCTCCGCGCCCAGGATATTATCGCCGAGGCGCAGCAACGCCTCGACATGGAACCCGAGGAATGAACCCGATGAGGATTGCCCGATGACTTCGTCCGATGCCGCCGGCCGCTCTTGGCGGTTCGGCTTTCTCGCGCTTTCGCTTCTCGCCATTCTGGCGGCGGGCGCGATCGGCCTTTATATCGGCCGTCACGATGCGCCGCCGATGCCCGATCGCGCGGAATTCGAGAGTTGGGTCAAGGATTATATCCTCGATCATCCCGAAGTTCTGCGCGAAGCCATTCTGAAATTGCAGGCCGCCGAGGATCGAAAGACGGCGGAGCGTATCGCCGCCGCTGTCGCCGAGAATCGCGAGGCGCTGATCGCCGATCCCGCTTCGCCGGTCGCCGGCAATCCCGTGGGCGACGTCACCCTCGTCGCCTTCTTCGATTACAAATGTCCCTATTGCAAGCGCATCACGCCCGATCTCGAAACCCTGCTCGGCGAGGATCCGGGCCTCCGCCTCGTCTATAAGGAATTTCCGATCCTGGGACCGGATTCGCGCCTCGCGGCGCTGGCGGCGCTTGCCGCCGTCCGGCAGAATCTTTATGCCCCCTTCCATCGCGCGCTGATGGCGCATAAGGGGCCGATCGACCAATCGGTCATTGCCGGTATCGCCCGCGAAATCGGCCTCGATCCCGAGCGTCTCGCCGCCGACATGGCCGCTCCCGAAATCGCCCGGCAGATCGACGATGTGCGGAAATTGGCGGAAACGCTCGGCATCCGCTCGACGCCGACTTTCGTGATCGGCAAGGAAGTCATCGCCGGCGCGCTTCCCCTCGCCGATATGCGCGCGCTGATCGCGCGGGCAAGATCGCCCTAACGGGCACCGGTTGCCCGCGCGCCAAGCCGGCGCTATAAGAAGCGATCGATAGGGGGAAAGCGTGGCCAAGCCCAAACCCATTCTCGTCGTCAACGGGCCCAATCTCAACATGCTGGGAAAGCGCGAGCCGGAGATTTACGGCCGCGCCAGCCTTGCCGATATCGAGGCGGCGATGCGGGCCGCCGCGAAACCGCTCGGCCTCGTCCTCGATTGCCGGCAATCCAATCACGAGGGCGAGATCGTCGGCTGGCTGCAGGAAGCGCGCGACCGGGCCGCCGGCATCATCATCAATCCCGGCGCCTATGGCCATCATTCCATCGCCATTCTCGATGCCTTGCAAATCGCCGCTCTGCCGACGATCGAGGTGCATCTTTCCAACATCCATCGCCGCGAACATTTCCGCCGCCATTCCTTCGTCGCCGAGGCGGCGACCGGCGTGATCTGCGGCCTCGGCGCCAAGGGCTATTTGCTGGCGCTCGCGGCCATGGCCGATCTCGTCGCGACCGACGGAACGACATCGCGAACTCGCAAAAAGGCAAAATCATGAGCAAATTCTCGGTTGACGAGGATCTCGTGCGCAAATTGGGCGCTCTCCTGAAGGAAAGCGGCCTCAACGAAATCGAATACGAAAATGCCGGCCAGCGTATCCGCGTCAGCGCCGGTCAAGCCATGCCCATCGCCGCCCTGCCGATCGCGGCGGCGCCGATGGCGGCTCCCGCCGCCGCACCAGCACCGGCGCCCGAAACGGCCGCGCATCCCGCCGAGGATCTCTTAACCTCGCCCATGGTCGGCACGGCCTATCTTTCGCCCGAACCCGGCGGCGCGCCCTTCGTGAAGATCGGCGATCGGGTCGGCAAGGGCCAGACCGTCCTCATCGTCGAAGCCATGAAAGTGATGAACCCGATCGGCGCCCATAAGGCCGGAACGGTCAAGGACATCCTCATCGCCGATGCGCAACCGATCGAGTTCGGCGAAACGCTGATGGTGATCGGCTAGTGTTCGAAAAAGTCCTCATCGCCAATCGCGGCGAGATCGCGCTGCGCATCCATCGCGCCTGCCGCGAAATGGGCATCCGCACCGTCGCCGTCCATTCGACCGCCGATGCCGAGGCGATGCATGTGCGCCTCGCCGACGAAAGCGTCTGCATCGGTCCGGCGCCGTCGCGCGCGTCCTATCTCAACATGGCGGCGATCATTTCGGCGGCGACCATCACCGGCGCCGATGCCATCCATCCCGGCATCGGTTTTCTTTCGGAGAATGCGCGTTTCGCCGCCATGGTCGAGGAACACGGCCTCACCTTCATCGGCCCCGCGCCCGAACATTTGGCGCTGATGGGCGACAAGGTCGAGGCAAAGCTCGCCGCCAAGCGTTTCGGCATGCCTTGCGTGCCGGGTTCGGATGGCGCGCTCGCCGGCGATGCCGAAGCGGTCGAGATCGCGCGCGAGATCGGCTATCCCGTTCTCGTCAAGGCGGCGGCGGGCGGCGGCGGCAAGGGCATGAAGGTCGCCGAGAATCCCGAGGAATTGCCGCAGGCTTTAAGCCTGGCGCGCGCCGAGGCCAAAGCGGCTTTCGGCGACGATACGCTCTATATGGAGAAATATCTTTCCCATCCCCGGCATATCGAGATTCAGATTCTGGCCGATAATCACGGCCAAGCCGTGCATCTTTTCGAGCGCGATTGCTCGCTGCAGCGCCGGCATCAGAAAGTGCTGGAGGAAGCGCCCTCGCCCGCTCTCAACGCCGCCGAGCGCGCCAAGATCGGCGCCATCGCCGTCGATGCCGTCAAGAAAATGGGCTATCGCTCGGTCGGCACGATCGAATTCCTGTTCCAGGACGGCGAATTCTATTTCATCGAAATGAATACCCGTTTGCAGGTCGAGCATCCGATCTCGGAAATGATTACCGGCATCGATCTGGTGCGCGAGCAGATTCGCGTCGCCTCGGGCGCGCCGCTCGGCCTCACGCAGGCCGATATCGCCATCACCGGCCATGCCATCGAATGCCGCGTCAATGCCGAGGATCCCGAGACCTTCCTCCCCTCGCCCGGCCGCATCAGCGATTATCATCCGGCCGGCGGCTTGGGCGTCCGCGTCGATTCCGCGCTTTATGCCGGCTATAAGGTGCCGCCGACCTATGACAGTCTGATCGCCAAGCTGGTCGTCCACGGCAAGAGTCGCAACGAGGCTCTGATGCGTACGCGCCGCGCGCTGGAAGAAATGGTCATCCTCGGCATCAAGACCAATATCCCGCTGCATACGCGCATCGTCTCCGCACCCGATTTCATCAACGGCGCCTACGATATCCGCTGGCTGGAGAAATTCGTCGCCGGCTGAGGCCGCGAGCCTCGCCGCCTTCGCCTTTACTTGGCCGAACGCGCCTGCCAGTCTGATCGGATGACGCGCCGGTCGGATTTCCTCTCGTCCCCCTCGCCCTTGATCGTCCTCCTCCTTCTGGCCGGCGGGGCTTGGGGCTGGCTCTATGCGCTGGAAATCGCGCGCTGGCCGCTCGATCTCGGCTGGCGGGCGCTCTTGGCGCCGGAATTCTGGCGCAGCCTCTGCCTCGGCGCGCCCGAGGCAAGCGGCGATTCCCTCGCCGGATTCTTTCGCACCCTCGGCCTCTGGCTGCTGATGGTCGTCGCCATGATGCTGCCCGTCGCCTGGCCCTATTGGCGGGATTTCGCGGCTCTGCCGGAACCGACGGAGACCGCGCGATGGTCTTGGCGCAAGGGCATGCGGCTATCGGTTTTCGTCGCCGGCTATCTCGCGGTCTGGGCGGGCTATGCGCTCCTCGCCGCTATCCTGCAATCCGCGCTCGGGGAAACGGGATGGCCGGCGACGGATCGCGCGCGCGCCTATTTCGGCGCGGGGCTGCTGATCGCGGCGGGGCTTTATCAGTTCAGCGCCTGGAAGGACGCTTGCCTTGCGCGCTGCCGTTCGCCGATGGCGTTTTTCCTGAGTTCCTGGCGCCCGGGACGGCAAGGCGCCTTCGTCATGGGCCTTATCCATGGGCGGGATTGCCTGGGCTGCTGCTGGGCGCTGATGAGCCTTGCCTTCGTCGGCGGCATCGCCAATCATCTCTGGATGGGAATCGCGATGATCCTGATGAGGCTCGAACAATCGCCGCGCTTGGGGCCCCTCGTCGTCCGCCCGTTGGGCGCGGCGTTGTTGATCGCCGCCGCCGGAATGCTGGCGCGCGATCTTATCTTCGGCACAGGAGGTCTTTCGTGATCGCGCCCTGGTCCATATCCGGCGAATTGATCCTCAATTGCAATTGCACGGTCTTTTGCCCCTGCGTCGTTTCGCTCGGCAAGCATCCCCCGACCGAGGGCTATTGCCAGGCCTGGGCGGGAGTGAGGATCGATCGCGGTCGGGCCGGCGATACCGATCTCTCCGGGCTGAATGTCGCTCTGCTGCTCGACATACCGGGCTTGATGGCGCGCGGGAATTGGACGCTTGGCGCCTTTATCGACGAGCGCGCCACGGGCGCCGCTTACGATCATCTGGTCGCGATCTTCAGCGGCCGGGCCAAAGGATCGACCGGGCTTTTTTCGATCCTGGTCGGGAATTTCCTGGGCGCGGAACGCGCGCCGGTTTCGATTGCGCAAACGGGGACGAAGCGCCGCCTCGAAGTCGGCAAGAAAATCCAGGGCGAGATCGAACCCATCGAAGGCAAGGAGCCGGGGCAAGAGGTCAAGGTCGTCAATACCCAATACTGGATGGGCGCCGATGTCACCATCGCCAAGGCCAACGAAGCGCGCATTCGCGCCTTCGGCCGCGTTTGGGATTTCGCCGGGCGCAGCGCGGAAATCTGTCAGATCGAATGGAGCGGTCCATGAGTTTCAAGGCTCTGGTTCTGGATAAGGGCGCCGACGGCGCGATTACGAGCGCGCTGCGCCAAGTCGAGGATGCGCAATTGCCCGAGGGCGATGTCGATATCGCCGTCGAATACTCGACCCTGAATTACAAGGATGGGCTTTGCCTGACCGGCAAGGGCGGCCTTGTCCGGCAATACCCGCATGTCGCCGGCGTCGATCTCGCGGGACGCGTCGCGCAATCCCGCGATGCGCGCTTTCGTCCCGGCGATGCGGTCATCCTGACCGGTTGGCGGGTGGGCGAGATTCGCTGGGGCGGCTATGCCGAGAAAGCCCGCGCCAAGGCCGATTGGCTGGTGAAGCTTCCCCAAGGCATGACGACGCGTTCGGCCATGGCGATCGGAACGGCGGGGCTGACGGCGATGCTGGCGATCGAGGCGCTGGAGGCGCAGGGCTTGAAGCCCGAGGCAGGCGAAGTGCTGGTGACGGGGGCTGCGGGCGGCGTCGGGTCTGTCGCCATCATGCTCTTGGCGGGGCTCGGTTATAAAAGCGTTGCCGTTACCGGTCGGCCCGAAACCGAAGCCTATCTGAAGGAAATCGGCGCGACGCGCATTCTGCCGCGCGCGGCCCTGGCCGAGCCTAGTCCGAAGCCGCTCGAAAGCGAAACCTGGGCGGGGGCGATCGATTCCGTCGGCGGTACGACGCTCGCGCGTTTGCTGGGGCAAATGCGTTACGGCGCCTCGGTCGCGGCGGTCGGTCTCGTCGGCGGCGCCAATTTCCCGGCGAGCGTCATTCCCTTCCTGCTGCGCGGCGTCAATTTGCTCGGTATCGATTCCGTCATGACGCCGCTCGAAAAACGCCGCCGCGCCTGGGAGCGGCTTGCGCGCGAATTGCCGCCGGCGAAGCTCGAAGCGGCGATCCGCCCAGCCAAACTCGCCGATCTGCCGCGCCTCGGCGAGGAAATCCTCGCCGGGCGGGTACGCGGCCGCGTCCTGGTCGAGATCGGGCATGGCGGGGGATAATCTCCCGCTCGACATTCTGCTCCGATTCTGGGGCAAAGCTCGGCCGGAAACGGAAAGCGCGGAGCCGCGCTATCACCCCTTGGCCTATCATTCGCTCGATGTCGCGGCCGTGGGCGATCTCTGGCTGGCGCAAGACGAAAGCCTGCGCCGTCAATTCGCGTATTGGCTCGGCATCCCGCCCGAGCGCGTCGCGGCGCTTCTGACGCCTTTGCTCGCTTTGCACGATATCGGCAAATTCGCCTGGCTCTTTCAGGCGAAGGCGTCGAAAATCTACGATCCCAATTGTTTTAACGGCAAGCCCCATGAAGCCGCTCCCTCGTACCGACATGATATAGGCGGCTACGCCTTTCTCGATCGCGAATTGCGCAACAGCGATCTTTTTTACTCCTTGTTGCCGCTCTGTCGCGCCGTTACCGGGCATCATGGAATCCCGCCCAAAAAAGAAACGCTAAGCGATAGGGGCTATACGAAAGAGGGACTGAAAGCCGCCCGAGCCTTTCGCGACGCAATCGAATCTTTCCTGCCCTGGCCGGAATCCGGCCCCGACGAGGAGGCCGCAAAGCGCAGCGCCACTCTTGTCGCCGGATTCGCCATCGTCTGCGATTGGCTGGGATCGAATCAGATTTACTTTCCCTATGAAGCGCCGGAATTTTCCCTGAAAGATTATTGGGATCGCACGCGCGAGGAAAAGGCGGATAGGGCCATAACCGAGGCGGGTCTTATCGCCGCGCGCAGCGCCGGCGCGATCGCCTTGCCGGCGCTTCTCGGCAAGCCGGAAACGGAATGCAAGCCGACGCCAATGCAAGACTGGGCGATGGAGGTAGCTTTACCGGAAACGGGTCCGGTGCTGGCGCTGATCGAGGATCAGACGGGGAGCGGCAAGACCGAAGCCGCTCTCCTGCTCGCGTCGCGTTTGATGGCGCGCGGGGGCGAATCCGGCTATTATTTCGCTCTCCCGACGATGGCGACCGCCAATGCGCTATTCGATCGCCTGAGCAAGACTCTTCCCGCTTTTTTTGCCGCCGAGACAAAGCCGAGCGCGATTCTGGCGCATGGTCACGCTCATCTGCGCGAGCGAAATTTCCGCGCGATCGAGTTAACCGATACCGCGATCGAACAGGATTACGGCGAAGGCGAAGAGGAAACCGCCGGCCGCACCGGCCGAGCCTGGCTGCAAGACGACCGGCGCAAGACGTTTCTCGCCGATATCGGCATCGGCACGATCGATCAGGCCATGTTGTCGATCCTGCCGGCGCGTTTTCAGGCTTTGCGCCGCTTCGGCCTCTCGCGGCGTATCCTCATCGTCGACGAGATTCACGCTTACGATGCCTATGTCGGCATGGCGATCGAGGATCTCATTCGCTGGCAGAAAGCGTCGGGCGGCAGCGTCATTCTGCTTTCGGCGACCTTGCCGGATCGCATTAAGGAAAAAATTCTGCGCGCCTTCTCCGGAAATGCGGAGAGAACGGCGCTCGGACCGGAGGCCGCGCCCTATCCGCTGGCGACGCTAATGACGCCGACGTCACCGCAGCCGAAACTGGAGCCGGTCGCGGGTGCGCCCGGCACGGAAAAGCGGGTGGAGATCGCCTTCGCCGAGGATTACGAGCACGTTCTCGCTTATTTGATCGCGCGCGCGAAAGCCGGCGAGGCCGTCGCCTATATCCGCAATTCGGTCGACGATGCGATCGAAGCCTGGCAGGCCTTGCGCGATCGCGGCCAGGCGGCGATGCTTTTCCATGCGCGCATGGCTTTCATCGATCGCGACCGGGTCGAGCGCGAAGTGCTGAAGGTTTTCGGCAAGGATAGCCGACAGGAAGATCGCGCCGGCAAGATTCTGATTGCGACTCAAGTGATCGAACAATCCCTCGATCTCGATTTCGATGCGATGGCGAGCGATCTCGCTCCCATAGACCTCCTCATCCAGCGCGCCGGCCGGCTTTGGCGGCATCGTCGCAAGGGGCGCGATGGCCGGCCCGAGCTTCTGATCTTCGGCCCCGCCCCCTATGGCGAAATCGACGCCGATTGGCTAAAGCGCTTGCTCAAGCGCAGCGCCTATGTCTACAAGGATCATGCTCGGCTCTGGCTGACGGCGGATATCTTGCAAAAGCGGGGCGCCATCAAATCGCCCGGCGCTATCCGCGATCTGATCGAATCCGTCTATAGCCTGGAAGCGGAAGAAAGCGTACCCCACGCCTTACACGCGAGCCTTCTCTCCCGGGAAGGGAAAGATAGCGCGAAGCGCAGCATCGCCGGCGGAATCGTTCTTCGCCCCGAGGATGGTTATATTCACGAAGGTCCCTGGATCAACGAGGCACGGATTTCGACGCGCTTGGAAGAGGGGAAGCGCATCATCCTGCGCCTCGCCAGGATCGACGAAAGACATGCGATCCGCCCCTATGCCGAGCAAGTTATCGGCACGGACGGGATCGTGCCAAAGGATCCCGAGGCCTGTCCCGAGGCCTGGGCGCTTAGCGAAGTTGCCGTCGCCGCCGGGCGATTCATCGGTGCCAATTCCGCCGGCGAGGATAAGACCATTCCCGATCTTATTCCCGATGGCCTGGAGGACGCGGCCGAGAAAATCCGCCGATCCTGGGGCCACTTCGATCAAGGCAAAGTTCTGGTCGTGCTGCATAGGGACTCCGCCAACGAAACCTTC
>CAYQAG010000043.1:16345-22899 GCA_964415425.1 uncultured Rhodospirillaceae bacterium
CTTGGCTACCCGTTCGGCGGCGATCCGGGAGCGCGGAATGGATCAGACCTGCCGAGATCGTCAGCGCCTTCGCCGAGGATCCTATCGTCGAATTTGCCTGGGGCCGGCCGGATTTCGACGCCGCCGCGCATGAATTTCTAATCGGTTTGCTGGCAACTGCCGCGGCCGCCGCGACCGATGCCGAGGCGCGAGCCAGACTCGATCGGCCCTTCGACGTCAAGGAATTGGATGAGCGTTTCGCGCACCACCAAGCGGCTTTCAACCTCGACGGGCCGGGGCCGTTATTCATGCAGGATTACGACGATTTGGCGGAGGCGGAACCCGGTTCCATCAATGCGCTTCTGATCGATGCGCCGGGCGAACAGACGCTTAAGGATAACAAAGATCACTTCGTCAAACGCGATGGCGTAAACGTTCTCTGCCGAGCGGCGGCGGCCATGGCGCTCCATACGCTGCAGACCTATGCCCCGAGTGGCGGCGCCGGTCACCGCACATCGCTGCGCGGCGGCGGGCCTCTAACTTGCCTAATCGAGGATCCGGCCCGGAAAACTCTTTGGGCGCGGCTTTGGATGTCGACCGAAACGCGGCAAGATATCGATGGGCGCAATCACGCCAGCGACCCGAAGGCGGACTCGGCCGCGATTTTTCCCTGGATGGCTCCCGCTCGAACCTCCAACCCCAAGGCCGGCGGGCGCGCGACGACGCAGAGCGACGTTCATGCGCTTCAGGTTTACTGGGGCATGCCGCGCCGCATCCGCTTGGTTTTCGAGGATGGCGGCGAGCGCCCTTGCGACCTCACCGGGCGCGTCGATTCGCGAATCGTCGCCGGGTTCCGGATGGTGAATTACGGCACGAATTATACCGACGGCTTCGAGCATCCGCTGACACCGCATTATCGCAGCAAGGCGGATGCGCCTCTTCTCCCCATCCACGGCCAGCCGGGCGGCGCCGGCTATCGGCACTGGCTGGGCTGGATCGTGCAGGATGCTGGCGAGCTCCGTAAGCCGGCCGCCATCGTCACGGCCGCCCACGAGGGGCACCGCTGGTCGCGAACCGGGGAATTCGCTTTGCGGGTTCTGGGCTACGACATGGATAATATGAAAGCGCGCGGTTTCGCGACCGGCACCCTACCCGTCATCGCGGAACCGGAAGGACGACAGGAAGACGAGGAACGGCTTTCGGTCGGCGATCTTTGCCGCCGATTGATCCCGGCTGCGGATCAAGCGAAATCGCTGTTGTTGCGCTCGGTCAAGGAAGCGCTTCACGCGGAAACGAGCGATATGGAAATTCTGGCCGAACGTTTCTGGCGCGAGACCGAAGCCGAATTTTACGTAGCCCTTCGTCAAGCGGCCCGCGCGGAATTTTCCGCCGACGGCGGCGAGCGAATTTGCAAAACTTGGCTCGCCGAATTGGCGCGAACGGCGCTTGCTCTTTACGACGAAGCGACCGCGATCGATTCCCCTAGCGACATTAACCCCTTCGCGATTGCCGCGCCCAGGCGCAATCTTACCCTCGCCTTGCACGGCTATGGGAAGGCCGGCGAAAGTCTCTTCAATGCGCTGCGCCTTCCTCCGCCGAAGAAGAAATCGGCCGCTAAAAGCAAGACCCGGAACAAGGAATAAAAGCCATGGTCGACAGGAAAGAAGATATCGGCGATATCGCCCGGCGATGGTGGAACGACTATCGCTTGCGAAAGCCCGGGGAAACTCGCGGCAAATCCCAAAGCGCGGCTTTCGCCAAATTGCGGCGCGCGGGAAATGCGATCGAGGCCTTTCTGGAGCCGGCGACCTTCGATCTTTTTCGTCGACTCGATGGCAGTCGCCTAAGCGCGAAGCAGCAAGACCGTGTCGCCATTCTTGCCGCCTTGCTGGCGCATGTGCGCGAAGACGCTCCCGATCGTATCGCCCGCGCGATCGGACCCGAATCTCCGAGCGACGACATCGGCAAAACCGATGAGACGGCCAAGCTCAAATACGCGCGTTTTCGTCGCTTGCTCCAGGCGACGGACGACGAATTGCTGGATCAGATGCGCCGCCTTATCCGCTTGCTCGACGGCCGGGCGAATGTCGCCGATCTCGCCCGCAGCGTGATTTTCTGGAACGACAAAATAAAGAAAGATTGGCTGCTCGAATACTTCAAGCAATCGCCGGGCGCGGCGAAGAGCGAAGTCGCGCCAGCATCCTCGCCGCCCGAATCCTCCCCCACCGATCAGCAAGGACTCGCATCATGACCCGTTTCGTGCAATGGCATTTCCTCACCGTTTACGGACCCGCCAACCTCAATCGCGACGATACCGGCCGACCGAAAAGCGCGATCTTCGGCGGTGCGCCGCGCTTGCGGATTTCCTCGCAAAGCCTGAAGCGCGCCTGGCGGGAATCCGCGGTTTTCGCCGAAACGCTTGCCGGACGTCTCGGCATCCGAACCCAGCGCCTGGGCGAAGAATTGGCCGAATACATGACCGGTAAAGGCATGACGGCCGATAAGGCGCAAACCCATGCGCGCTCGATCGTCGCTCATTTCGGCAAACTGGAAGAAGCCGTCGGCGGCGAAAGCGCAAATGCCGAGGCCGAGAAGAAGCCAAAGAAAGCTAAGAAAGATAGCGCGCTGCGCACGAAGCAACTGGCCTTTATCGGCCCCGAGGAAAAAGCGATCGCTTATAGCTTGGCCGATCGCGCTTTGGCCGGCGAGGCCATCGCGCCCGAAAAGACCGATATTCTGCGTCGGACCGATACCGCCGCCGATATCGCCATGTTCGGCCGCATGCTGGCCGATGCTCCGGATTTCAATCGCGAAGCGGCCGTTCAAGTGGCGCACGCCATCACGACCCATCGCGCGATCGCCGAGGACGATTATTATACCGCCGTCGACGATCTGAAGCGACCGGGCGAGGATGCCGGGGCGGGTTTCCTCGGCGTGCAGGAATTCGGCGCAGGCGTTTTTTATCTCTATCTCTGCGTCGATCGCGATTTGCTCGATCGGAATCTGGCCGGCGATAAAGCGATCGCCAATGCGGCCGTGCAAGCGCTCGGCCGGGCCGCCGCCACGATCGCGCCCGGCGGCAAGCAAGCGAGCTTCGCCAGCCGAGCTTATGCGCATCATATCCTGGTCGAATGCGGGACGGCGACGCCGCGCAGCCTCGTCGCGGCTTTTCTTAAACCCGTAACCGGCGAGGATTACCTCGCGGAATCCGTCGATCGCTTGACGAAACTTTGCCAAGGATTCGACGCGGCCTATGGGAAAGGCGATATCGAGCGCAAATCCCTGACCGTGGGCGCGGCGGGCACCGGGCTCGAAGATATCCTCGCTTTCGCATCGGGCGCGAAATAGACCATGCGCGCCTTTCTGGTCTTCACGCTGTTCGCGCCGCTGGCCGCGCATGGCGAGATTGCGGTCGGCGAGCGGCGCATGAGTTGGCGCCGCCCCGGACGTTCGGCGATTCTTGGCCTGCTCGCCGCCGCCTTGGGCAAAACCCGCGACGACGAGGCGGCGCACCAAGCGCTCGATGCGGCCTATTGGCTGGGGATTCGCGAGGAGGCTTCCGGTCGGCCGCTCTTCGATTACCATACGATCCAAGTTCCCGGCGCGAAGAAGAACGTTTCCTTCGCCACTCGGCGCGAGGAATTGCAGGCTAAGGAATTGAACACCACCGTTTCACAGCGCGAATGGCGTTGCGATTCGCTCTATACGATCGCGCTTTGGCGACGCGGGGCGGAGACCGTGCCCGAGGGTCTCGACCTTCCCGCTCTGAAGCGCGCCCTCGACAGCCCGTATTTTACGCTCTATGTCGGGCGAAAATCGGGCCCCCTCGCCTGGCCGCCCTGCCCCGCGATCGAGGAGGCCGAATCCTTGATCGAGGCGCTGCAACGCTATGACGAAGGCAAGGCCGATCGATCGCTGCGCAAGGATTATCTGGCCGGAATTTGCAACCTCGATCGTTGCCTTGCCTTCGATGCCGCCGCCGAAGCCGACGGCGCGCCGACGCCGCAACGGCGTTTTGTCCGCCGCGATCGCCTGATGAGCCGCCGCCGCTGGCATTTCGCCGAGCGCGAGGAAGGCGAAATCGATTATCGTCGCGAACCGGCCTTGGAGCGGCATTCATGACCGAGCTTTACTTTTCCCGAGCCCGTCTGCGTTCCGATTGTTCGGTCGGCGCTCTTGCCGGCATTCTGAAAGAGAGCCATGACCGCATGGCCGCCAAAGCCCTCATCTGGACGCTCTTCGGCGACGATGCGGATCGCCGACGAGATTTTCTCTGGTGCCGTCAGCGCCTATCGGAATCGTCGGCCCCCGCGGAAGGCCGCCTATCGCCTCGGCTCGGCGAATTCCTAATCCTGTCGCGCCGCCCTCCGGTCGATCGGCACAATCTCTTCCAACTCGAAATCCAGGATTACGCGCCGCGCTTGGCGGCCGGCGATCGCCTGGGATTTCGCTTGCACGCCAATCCCGTCCTGCGCCGCAAAAGCGGCGATGCGGGATCGCCCGGCAAGGTTAAGCGCGTCGATGTCGTCATGGATGCTTTGCATCGCCTGCCGCCCGGAATCGACCGCGCGGCCGAGCGCTTCGAGGCAATCCAAGTCGAGGGCGCAAAATGGCTACGTCGACAATTCGAACGTGCCGGCGCCGCGCTCATCGACGATGCTCTGCGCATCGACGGCTACGAGCAAGTCCTGATCCCCAAGGCGAACGGCACCAATACGACCTTTTCGGTGCTGGATTTCGACGGCGCTCTCGTCGTCGCCGATCCCGAGCGCTTGTTGGCGGCGATCGTCTCGGGACTCGACTCGACGCGCGGTTCCTCGGAATCGGATTCGGCGCAAGCTTCGCCGGGCTTCGGTTCGGCGCGCGCTTATGGCTGCGGCTTGTTGCTCTTGCGCCGGCTTTAGGCAATAAACGCTCGGCCATGACGCGGCCCTTGCCCGGTCTTGCCCCGCCGCGACCGATCCCGATTAAGGATCGCGCCTCGATCCTCTGCGTCGAACGCGGCGAGCTTAACGTCCTCGACGGCGCCTTCGTTATCCTCGACGAAACCGGCGAGCGCACGCATATCCCGGTCGGCGGTCTCGCTTGCCTTATGCTGGAACCGGGAGCGCGCATTAGCCATGCCGCCGTCGCCTTGGCGGCGCGGGTCGGATGCCTGCTGATTTGGGTGGGCGAAGCCGCCGTCAGACTTTATGCCGCCGGTCAACCGGGCGGCGCGCGGGCCGATCGGCTGCTTTATCAGGCGCGGCTTGCGCTCGACGAAACGGCGCGCCTCAAAGTCGTCCGCCGCATGTATGCCCTGCGCTTCGGGGAGGAGCCGCCGGCGCGCCGCTCTATCGAGCAATTGCGCGGTATCGAGGGCGTGCGCGTGCGCGAGACCTATCGCTTGCTCGCGGCTCGTCACGGCATCGATTGGCAGGCGCGCCGCTACGACCCAGCGACTTGGGAATCGAGCGACCTCCCCAATCGTTGCCTGTCGCAAGCGACCTCCTGTCTCTATGGCCTGTGCGAGGCGGCCATCCTAGCCGCCGGCTATGCGCCGGCCATAGGTTTTCTGCATACCGGCAAGCCGCAATCCTTCGTTTACGATATTGCCGATCTCTTCAAATTCGCGACCGTCGTTCCGGTCGCCTTTCGGATTGCCGCTTCGGCCAAGCGCGGCGAGGCCGAGGCGCGTCGCGATCCGATGGGCGAAGTGCGCCGACATTGCCGGGATGCCTTTCGCCGCGAGCGATTGCTCGAGCGCGTTATCCCGGCGATCGAAGACGTGCTTGCCGCCGGCGAATTGACCGTGCCCGAAGCTCAGGCGGAAGCTCAGCCGGTCGCCATTGCCGTGGAAACTTCCGGCGATGTTGGTCATCGCGGTTGAAAACGCGCCGCCGCGCTTGCGCGGCCGTTTGGCGGTCTGGCTACTGGAAATTCGCGCCGGGATCTATATCGGCGATTATTCGCAACGCACGCGCGCGACGATCTGGGAGCAAGTCGTTGCCGAGATCGGCCCCGGCGATGCGATCATGGCTTGGACCGCCCCCAACGAAGCCGGCTACGATTTCGCGACCATAGGCGAGAATCGCCGCATGCCCTGGGATATCGACGGGTTCAAGCTCGTGCGCTTCCGCCCGCCTTGCGAGGCTTCGCTCCGAGAGCCGGCACCCGCACCAACCGAGCGCAAACGGCCCGAACGCGATTTGGCTGGGCGGAAGCGCGAAAAATCCGCTCTCGATTCCTCAACCGACGCAGCGCCAGAGTAAGGAAAATCTCTCTCGACCGATCGGGCGAAATGACCGCCCGATAATCGGTAGGCTTTTTGACATCGTGAATACGCTTTGATATCAAGCGCTTCTACGAAGAGCGTTCCCCGCACGCGTGGGGATGAACCGTCGGAAAGACAACGATATTTGTTATCGCGATCGCGTTCCCCGCACGCGTGGGGATGAACCGCATTGCGGCAAGGAGTTTGTGCCGAGACACAGGCGTTCCCCGCACGCGTGGGGATGAACCGGCCGATCAATCGGCAGGGGGCCAGAGTGACGGGCGTTCCCCGCACGCGTGGGGATGAACCGGCCTTCGCTGAA
>CAYQAG010000044.1:0-17116 GCA_964415425.1 uncultured Rhodospirillaceae bacterium
TTCACCTTCATCGCGCTTCTCAGCGGCTCGCTTTGGGGAAAGCCGATCTGGGGCGCCTATTGGGTCTGGGATGCGCGATTGACCTCCTTCCTGCTGCTTTTCTTCCTCTATCTCGGCCATATCGCCTTGCTGGAAGCCTTCGACGATCGCGCGCGCGCGCGTCGCTCCGCCGCGATCCTTGCCGTGATCGGCCTCGTCAATCTGCCGATCATCAAATTTTCCGTCGAATGGTGGAACACGCTGCATCAACCGGCCTCGCTCACGCGCCTCGCGCGGCCCGCCATCGATCCCGCGATGCTGCGTCCGCTTCTCGTCATGGCCGTCGCTTTCACGCTCGTCTTCGTCCTCGCGACTTTGCTTCGCATGCGGGCGATCCTCGACGAAACCAAGGCGCGGCAAAACCGGCTTGGCGGGCGGGCGCGATGAGCGATCTTGGCGCCTTTTTCGCCATGGGAGGCTATGGCGCCTACCTCTGGCCGGCCTATGGAATCGCGATCGGCCTCGTCCTCGCGATCTGGATTCTGGCCGAACGCCGCGCCGGCCGTGCCAAGCGCGATCTTGCCCGCGCGCAAGAGGCGGCGCCCGGGCCGCGCTCATGAAACGCAAGACCCTGCGGCTTTATCTGTTGCTGCTCTCCTTGGGCGGCGTGGCGCTTGCCGCCGGGCTCGCCGCCAATGCGATTTTCGGCAATACGCTCGTCTTCTTCTATGCGCCCGGCGAGTTGGCGAAGGCGGAGATCGCCCCCGATGCCCGCATCCGCATCGGCGGCCTAGTCGAGGCGGGGAGCCTCCATCCCGGGAACGATCCGGCCGAAATTTCCTTCCGCGTGACCGATCTCACCGCCGCCATCGAAGTGCGTTATCGGGGGCCGCTCCCCGATCTTTTCCGCGAGGGGCAGGGCGTGGTCGCCGAAGGCCGGCTCGATCCCGCCGGATTTTTCGCGGCCGAGACGATCCTCGCCAAGCATGACGAAAATTACATGCCGCCCGAAATCGCCGAAGCCTTGAAGAAATCCGGGCGCTGGCAGGAAGGCGCAAGCGCGAACCCGCCATGATCGCCGAGCTCGGCCATTACGCGCTCGTTCTCGCCCTCATCCTCGCTTGCGCTCAGGCAAGCTTGCCGATGCTGGGCGCAAGCCTCGGCCATCGGCCCTGGATGAAACTCGGCCAGGCGGCGGCACTCGGCCAGGCGGGTTTCCTCGGCTTCGCCTTCCTCGCCCTCATCCTCGTTTTTCTGCGTTCGGATTTTTCGATCGCGCTCGTCTATCGGCATTCGCATTCGGCCATGCCGGCGATCTACAAAATCGCCGCCGCCTGGGGCCAGCATGAAGGTTCGCTGCTGCTTTGGGTGCTGATCCTGGCGCTTTTCGGCGGCGGGTTGGCCGCCTTCGGTCAAGGTCTGCCGCAGCGATTGAAGGCGCGTATCCTCGCCGTTCAGGGCGCGATCGGCGGGGTTTTCCTGCTTTTCATGCTGACGACCTCCAATCCTTTCCTGCGCCTCGATCCCGCGCCCTTCGAGGGGGTCGAGCTTAACCCTCTCCTGCAGGATCCCGGCCTCGCTTTCCATCCGCCGCTGCTCTATCTCGGTTATGTTGGGTTTTCGCTCGCTTTCTCCTTCGCCATCGCCGCCTTGATCGAGGGCCGGGTCGATGCCGCCTGGGCGCGCTGGGCGAAGCCTTGGGTGCTGCTCTCCTGGTTGGCGCTGACGGCCGGCATCACTTTGGGATCGCGCTGGGCCTATTACGAACTCGGCTGGGGCGGTTGGTGGTTCTGGGACCCGGTCGAGAACGCCTCCCTCATGCCCTGGCTGATGGGGACGGCCTTGCTGCATTCGATTATCGTCGTCGAAAAGCGCGATGCGCTGAAAGCCTGGTCGGTGCTGCTCGCCATTCTCGCTTTCGGGTTTTCGTTGCTCGGCACGTTTCTCGTGCGCTCGGGCATCGTTACCTCCGTCCATGCCTTCGCGCAGGATCCGGCGCGCGGGCTTTTCGTGCTCGGCATTCTGGCGCTGGCGATCGGCGGCGGCCTCATCGTCTTCGCCTGGCGCGCGCCGCAGCTTCGCCCCGGCGGGCTTTTCGCGCCGATCAGCCGCGAGGCGGCGCTGCTCGTCAACAACATGCTGCTCGCCGTCGCCGCCGGCACCGTTCTGCTGGGGACGCTTTATCCGGTTCTCCTGGATTTCCTGGGCGGGGGCGCGGTTTCGGTCGGTCCGCCTTATTACCTCGCGACCTTCGCGCCGATCGCGCTCCCTCTCGTTCTTCTCATGGGGATCGGGCCGCATCTCGGCTGGAAGCGCGGCGATCTCAAGGGTGCCGCCGAGCGTCTGATCGCGGCCGCGATCATCGCTCTGATCGTTTTCGGCACGACGCTTTGGATTCGCTTCGGCGAGGATATCGCGGCGGCACTCGGCGTCGCGGCGGGCGCCTTCGTCATCGCCGCCAGTCTTACCGAATGGGCGGAGCGCGTGCAGCTTTTCCGTGGCCGCACGCAAGCGAGCTTCGCCCGCGCGCGGCATTTGCCGCTTTCCTTCTACGGCATGAGTCTTGCCCATATCGGCCTCGGCATCGCCGCGATCGGCATGGTGGCGAGCAGCGCCTGGAAGACGGAAATGACAAGCGCGATCGGCATCGGCGAGGCGCTCGCCCTCGACGGGCGCAGCTATCGCCTCGCGGCGATCGACCGCTTGCAGGGGGAGAATTACGCGAGCTTACGCGCGCGCATCGTCGTTTCGGAAAACGGGCGCGCCATCGCCGAGCTTTACCCCGAGCGCCGCATCTATCGCGTCCAATCGCAACCGACGACGGAAGCGGCGATAAGCTCCGGCTTTACGGGCGATCTTTACGTGGCCCTCGGCGAGGCGGCGAAAAATGCGGATGGGAATCCGCGCTGGACCTTGCGTATCTATCACGAGCCGCTGGTTCCCTGGATCTGGGCGGGGGGCGCGTTGATGACCCTGGGCGGGCTCGTCTCGCTCGCCGATCGGCGCTATCGCATCGGCGCGCCGCATCGCGCGGCGCCGCGCGCGACCCCGGCTCTCGATTCCGCGAGGCCCGCGCCATGAGGCTTCGCCCGCTTTTCCTACTGCCGGTTCTGATCTTCGCCGCTTTGCTGGCGGTCTTCCTCTGGCGCCTCGGCGATGCGCCGGAGATTCGCGGCGGCGATTCGCCTTTGATCGGCATGGCTCGGCCCGATTTCGATCTCGCCTCTCCCCTTCCCGGTATCCCGCGATTGCGCGCCGCCGATCTCGACGGCAAGGTCGTTATCCTGAATTTCTTCGCCTCCTGGTGCGCGCCCTGCCGGGCCGAGCATCCGTTGCTGATGGATTTGGCGAAGACGGGAAAGGCGCATCTCGTCGGCATCGCCTTCCAGGACAAGCCCGCCGATAGCGCCGCCTTCCTCGCCGAACTCGGCAATCCCTTCGCGAATCTGGGTGCGGACGAGGCGGGGCGAACCGGCATCGCTTTCGGCATTTCCGGCGTGCCCGAAACCTTCATCATCGATGCCAAGGGCATCATCCGCTATCGCCTAGCGCAGCCGCTGACGCCCGATCGGCTGCGCCAAGACATTCTTCCCCTGCTGGAGGAATTGTCGCGATGAGGGGGATCGCCCGCCTTTCGATCTTCGCCCTTTTGCTCTGCGCGGGTCTTGCGAATGCCGAGGAAATGCGGCTTGCCGATCCCGCGCAAGAGGCCGAAGCGCGCGCCATCATGCGCGATATCCGCTGCGTCGTTTGCGAGGCGCAATCCATAGCGGAATCGGAAGCGAGTCTCGCCGCCGATTTGCGCCGCTTCGTACGCGAGGGCGTCGCCGCCGGAAAGAGCCGAGCGGAAATCGAATCCTATCTCGTCGCGCGCTATGGCGATGTCATCCTGTTCCGGCCGCCGGTCAAGGGTGCGACCTTGCTGCTCTGGGCGGGGCCGTTCCTGTTGCTGATCGCGGGTTGCGCCATGCTGGCGCTTAATCTTCGCCGCCGCCGCCGCGCGGCACCCGCCGCCGAACTCGATGCGGAAGAACGCGACCGCCTCGCGCGCTATTGGCGGGATCGGTCGGCATCATGACGGTCTGGATTCTTTTCGGCCTGATGTCGCTGTTGGCGGCCCTCATTCTGGCGCGGCCGCTTTTTTGGACCCGCAAATGGAGGAACGATAGCGACAGCGCTTTTGCCATCTATCGCGATCAACTCGCCGAATTGGCGCGCGACGAACGCAACGGCTTGATCGCGCCCGAAGCCGCGCGCATCGCTCAGATCGAGATCGAGCGCCGCGTTCTGGCGCTGGCCGATGCGCCGGATTTTCGCCCGGCGCAGGCGCCATCGCCCCTCATCCTCGCCGCTTGCGCCGCGATCCTGCCCTTGCTGGGTTTCGCGCTTTACCTCCATTGGGGATCGCCGCTGCTGGCCGGCGCGCCGCTCGCCGAGCGGCTCGCGCTCCCCGACGATCCCGCGCTCGCCGCGAAGATCGCGCCCTTGAAAGCGCTGACCGAAGCCGAACCCCAATCCGCCGCCGCTTGGCGCGATCTCGGCGCCGCTTATCTCGAAGCAAGCGCCGGCGGCCCCGCCGCTCATGCCTATGCGCAAGCGATCGCGCTGGGCGCGGACGATGCGGCGATCCATTCCGCTTACGGTCAGGCGCTGGTCTTGGCCGAAGGGGGCGCCGTCTCGGCGGCGGCGGCGGCGAGTTTCGAGAAGGCGCTGGCGCAAGACCCTGACGAGGCGGCTTCGCGATTCTTCCTCGCCCTGGCGCGCGCGCAAGGCGGCGATCTTTCGGGCGCGCTGGCCGATTGGCTGGCGCTGGAGCGGGATTCGCCCGAAGATTCCCCCTGGCTTCCCGTTCTTAAGGATCACATCGCCAAGGCGGCCGCGGCCTTGGGCCAGGATCCGAAGACGCTGCCCGGCAAGCAGGCGCTGATCGCCGCCGAGATCGCGAAATTGCGCGCGCGTCTTGCGGCCGAGCCCGATGCGATCGAGGATTGGCGGCGCCTCGCCCGCACCTATCTCGTCATCGAGGATAAGGCGAATGCGCTTGCGGCCTTGGCCGAGGCGGCAAAGCGCGCCCCGCAACGTCTCGATATCCAGCTCGATTACGCCGATGCCTTGATCGCCGGTCTCGAGCCGGCCAGCAGCGAATTGCCGGCGGAATTGGCGGAAATCGTCGCGCGCATCCGCGCGCTCGATCCTGAAAACCCGCTCGGCCTCTATTATGCCGGGCTGATCGCCAGCCTGACGGGCAAGCCCGAGGAAGCGCGGGATTTATGGCGCCAAATCCTCGAAAAATTGCCGCCGGAAAGCCCCGAACGCCGCGCCCTGCAAGAAGCGATCGACGGCTTGAAGCCGTGAGACTGCGCGCCCAAGAGCGGGTCGCGAATGGGCTAAGGAAGGTCGCCGCCCCTCTAGCCCCGGCGGGCGGGCGGCGCCTAGGCTAAAGCGCATGAGCGAAGCTCCGTCCGCCCCATCTTCTCCGCCTGCGCGCAAGCCCAATCTCATCATCGCTTGCGGGGCCTTGGCGCGCGAGATTCTGGCCGTCCGCGCCGCTTATGGCTGGGGCGAGGATCGCTTGGCCGTCACCTGCCTACCGGCGAGCTGGCACAACCGGCCGGAAAAAATTCCCGGCGGCATTCGCCGCAAGATCCGCGCCGCGCGCAAGACCCATGACCGCATCTTCGTGCTTTACGGCGATTGCGGGACGGGGGGCGAACTCGACCGCGTTCTCGAAGCCGAGGGGGTCGAGCGCATCGCTGGCCCCCATTGTTACGAATTCTATGCCGGGGCGACGAATTTCGCCGAGCTGATGGAAGCCGAAATCGGTACTTTCTTCCTGACCGATTATCTCGTCCGCCATTTCGACCGGCTGATCTGGCAGGGGCTCGGCCTCGATCGCCATCCGGAATTGCGCGATGCCTATTTCGGCGCTTATCGCCGCCTCGTTTATCTGGCACAAATCGCCTGGCCGGAGGGCGAGGAAAAGGCGAAGGCGGCGGCGGCCCGCCTTGGCCTCGAATACGAATACCGGTTGACGGGTTATGGCGGATTGGCCGATTTCGTGGCAAAGAGCGCCGGCGCGGGAAGTGCCGGCTAAGGAGCGAGGGTTTCATGGCCCAGATGACGATTGTCTATTGGCGCGATATCCCCGCGCAAGTGATTGCCAAGCGCGGCCGCGAGAGTGCGAAGCGGCAATTGCCGGAGCGTTTCGAACAGGCGATCGATCGTGCGGCCATGCGCGCCAATCTGCGCGATACCGATTCCTATCTCGGCGAATGGCGGCGCGGCGAACCGATCGCGATCGGCGAGGATCTCGAGGCCGAGGTCGAGCGCATGACGAAAACCCTAGAAGCCGAATTCACCGAAGAAAGATTGAAGGCGCTGATCGCCAAGGGCGGGCGCGAGGCGGATAGCTGATCATGCGGGCGGTCAGGCTTTGGTCGGTGCGCCATGCGCGCGGGCTTAATCTTTTCTACAAACTCTTCGAGCAAGCCTTGATCGGCCTCCATCCGCTTTGGCAGCGGATCGGCTATCGGCGATTGGAAGCGCCCTTTCAAATACTGGAACGTGCGACCAAGGGATTCCTGTTCGATTGCCAGATGTGCGGGCAATGCGTGCTCTCCGCGACGGGGATGAGCTGTCCCATGAATTGTCCGAAAACCTTGCGCAACGGGCCTTGCGGCGGCGTCCGCGCCAATGGGAATTGCGAGGTGAAGCCCGATATGCCCTGCGTCTGGGTCAAGGCCTGGGAGGGAGCGGCGCGCATGGGCGCGGCGCAGGATTTTTCCGCCATTCTCGATCTGCAAAAACCGGTCGATCATCGGCGCAAGGGAAAATC
Organism: uncultured Rhodospirillaceae bacterium; assembly: GCA_964415425.1. GTDB lineage: Bacteria > Pseudomonadota > Alphaproteobacteria > Dongiales > Dongiaceae > Dongia. The sequence goes on from CAYQAG010000044.1 coordinate 6,815, forward strand.
CGCCTGGCTGCGCGCCATTCGCCTCGCCAAGGGCCTTGGCGAAGAAGAAACGCCGGCCAAGCCCGCCCCAGCAGCAAAGGCTGGGATGGCGAAAACCGGGGCCAAGACATGAGCGCGCCCGAGACGCATTTCGACCCTTCCGCCCCGCTCCCCGCGCTTCCCGGCCATTCATCGGGCGGGCGGCTGGAGCGCATTTTGCGCCAGGGGCGTTTCGCCGTCACGGCGGAACTCAATCCCCCCGATTCCGCCGATCCCCGCGAAGTTTACGACCGCGCCCTCGTCCTTGCCGAGGTTTGCGACGCGATCAACGCCACCGATGCTTCGGGCGCGAATTGCCATATGTCCTCGGTCGGTATCTGCTCGCTGCTGACGCGGGCGGGCTATGCCGTCATCATGCAGATTTCCTGCCGCGACCGGAATCGCATCGCCATTCAGGGCGACGTCCTCGGCGCGGCGGCGATGGGCGTGCAGAATATCCTTTGCCTCACCGGCGACGGGGTTCAGGCCGGCGACCAGCCGCAGGCGAAACCGGTCTTCGATTTCGATTCGACCGCGCTCTTGGAATGCATCCGCACCATGCGCGACGATGGACGATTCCTTTCGGGCCGCAAGCTGACCGTGCCGCCGCGCATCTTCCTGGGCGCCGCCGCCAATCCCTTCGTGCCGCCCTTGGCCTATCGCGCGCGCCATATCGCCAAGAAAATCGCCGCCGGGGCGCAATTCATTCAGACCCAGTATTGCTTCGACGTGCCGCTCCTTCGCCAATTCATGGCGCAGTTGCGCGATCAAGGCTTGACCGAAAAGGCGTTTTTCCTGGTGGGCGTCGGCCCGCTCCCTTCGGCGCGGACGGCGCGCTGGATGAAAAGCAACGTGCCGGGCGTGCATATCCCCGAAGCGGTGCTGACGCGGATCGAGAAGGCCGAGGATCAGAAGGCGGAAGGCAAAAGGCTCTGCATCGATCTCATCCAAGAAATCGCCGAGATCGAGGGCGTGGCCGGCATCCATGTCATGGCCTATCGCCAGGAGGAATATGTGAACGAGATCATCCATGCCTCGGGCATCATGCGCAATCGCCAGCCGCGCCGCGCGCCGCGGCCGCAAGTTTCCTGATTTTCCATCGCGTTTTCGAGAAAGGATCGCCACATCATGACGGATACCGTCGTCAGTTCGGCCACTAAGGAAGTCGTCATCGGGTTCGACAGGCCCTTCGTCGTGATCGGCGAGCGCATCAATCCGACGGGCCGCAAATTGCTGGCGGCCGAAATGGCGGCGGGCGATTATTCGCGCGTCAAATCCGACGCCATCGCCCAGGTCGAGGCCGGCGCGCAGATGCTCGACGTCAATGCCGGCATCCCCATGGCCGACGAGCCCGCGATCCTCGCCGAATCGATCCGCCTCGTGCAATCGCTGGTCGACGTTCCGCTCTCGATCGATTCCTCGATCGTCGCCGCGCTCGAAGCGGGGCTCGCCGTCTATAAAGGGAAGCCGCTGGTGAATTCGGTGACGGGCGAGGAAGAACGCCTCGAAAGCGTGTTGCCGCTCATCAAGAAATACAATGCCGCCGTCGTCGCCATTTCCAACGACGAGACCGGCATTTCCGAAGACCCGGATGTGCGCTTCGAAGTCGCGCGGAAGATCGTCCACCGCGCCGCGGATTTCGGCATTCCGGCGAAGGATATCGTCGTCGATCCGCTGGTCATGCCGATCGGCGCGCTTGGCCAAGCCGGCAAAGCCGCCTTCCGCTTGATCCGCCGCCTGCGCGAGGAATTGAAAGTCAATACGACTTGCGGCGCCTCCAATATCAGCTTCGGTTTGCCCAATCGGCACGGTCTCAATTCGGCCTTTCTCAGCATGGCGATCGGGGCCGGCATGACTTCGGCCATCATGAATCCCCTGCATCAGGAAGAGATGACCGGCATCATGGGCGCCGATGTGATGATGGGTCACGACGCGCATTGCGCGGCCTGGATCCGCAAATACCGCGAACCCGCGCCCGAGGGCGAGGCCGGCGGCGCGCGCAATCGGCGCGAAGGCCGCCGCCGGCGCGAAGGCTAGAAAGGAAAACCCGATGGCGATCGACGCGGATCATCGCGACGACGATTCGGCGCTGCTCGTTTTCATGCCGTCGGGCAAGCGCGGCCATTTCGCGCATGGTACGCCGATTCTTTCCGCCGCGCGGCAATTGGGCGTCGATATCGATTCCGTTTGCGGCGGCCGGGGCATTTGCGGCCGCTGTCAGATCGTCGTCGCCGAGGGCGAATTCGCCAAGCTCGGCGTGGTTTCGGCGGGCGCGCATCTTTCCGATTTCTCGGCGACCGAACAGCGTTACGCCGACAAACGCGGCTTGAAGCCGGGGCGGCGGCTTTCCTGTTCCTGCAGCGCCTTGGGCGATCTCGTCATCGACGTTCCCGCCGATAGCCAAGTCCACAAGCAGGTCGTGCGCAAACGCGCGGAGATGCGCGCCATCGAACTCGACCCCGTCGTGCGTCTGCATTACGTCGAAGTCGCCGAACCCGACATGCACGACCCGACCGGCGATCTGCAGCGCCTGGAAAAAGCCTTGGCCGCGCAATGGGATCTGACCGGCCTCGATTGCGATGTCCGCGCCATTCAGGGCTTGCAGCGCGCGCTGCGCAAGGGCGAATGGAAAGCGACCGTCGCCGTTCATCTCGGCCGGCAGATCACGGCCGTCTGGCCGGGCTTTCACGATCGCGCCTATGGCCTCGCGGTCGATGTGGGATCGACCACCATCGCCGGCCATCTTTGCGATCTCGCTTCGGGCGAGGTCGTCGCGTCTTCGGGATTGATGAACCCCCAAATCCGCTTCGGCGAGGATCTGATGAGCCGCGTTTCCTATGTGATGATGAATCCGGGCGGCGATCAGGAAATGACGCGCGCGGTGCGGGACGCTCTGAACGAGCTCGCCCAGGCCGTCGTTAGGGAAGCCGGTTGCGATCTTTCCGACATCCTGGAATGCACCTTCGTCGGCAATCCGATCATGCATCATCTGCTGCTCGGCATCGATCCGACCGAGCTTGGCGGCGCGCCCTTCGCGCTCGCGACCGACGGGCCGGTGCAGATTTGGGCGAGCGAGATCGATCTTAAAATCCACCCCAATGCCCGCATCTATGTGTTGCCCTGTATCGCCGGCCATGTCGGCGCCGATACGGCGGGCGTGATCCTCTCCGAAGCGCCGCACGAAAGCGACGAGATGACGCTGATCGTCGATGTCGGCACCAATGCCGAAATCGTACTCGGCAATCGCCATAAATTGCTGGCCGCGTCCTCGCCGACCGGCCCCGCTTTCGAAGGCGCGCAGATTTCCTGCGGCCAGCGCGCGGCACCCGGCGCCATCGAGCGCGTGCGCATCGATCGCGAAACCCTGGAGCCGCGCTTCAAGGTGATCGGCAGCGAATTATGGTCGGACCATCCCGATTTCGCGCGCGAAACGGCATCGATCGGCGTGACCGGCGTGTGCGGTTCGGGCATCATCGAATGCCTGGCGGAGATGTATCTCTGCGGCATCCTGACGGCGGACGGCGTCATCGACGGCGCACTTGCCGCGCGCAGCCCGCGCATTTATCCCGAAGGGCGAACCTTTTCCTATCTCCTCCATGACGGGCAGCCGCGCCTCGTCGTGATGCAGAACGATGTCCGCGCTATTCAGCTTGCCAAGGCGGCGCTTTACGCCGGGGCCAGGTTGTTGATGGATCGCCTCGGCATAGACAAGCTCGACCGCATCACATTGGCCGGCGCCTTCGGCAGTCATATCGACGTCAAATACGCGATGGTGCTCGGCATGATTCCCGATTGCGATCTCGCCAAGGTTACTTCGGCCGGCAATGCGGCGGGAACCGGCGCCCGCATCGCGCTGCTCAATCGCGCGGCGCGCGAGGAAATCGCGCGCGTCGTCAAGCAGGTCGAAAAAGTCGAGACGGCCGTCGAACCCGCTTTCCAGGCGCATTTCGTCGAAGCGATGGCCCTCCCTCACAAAACCGCGCTTTATCCGCACCTTGCCAAAGCGGTGACCCTTCCCGCTCCGCGCTTGGGCTTGGCCGAGGATCCGCGCGCGCGCCGGCGGCGGCGCGGCTGAGCGAAAGGCCGCGACAGGCATCGCCGATGCGGGATTTTCTCGCCCGCAGCTGGATGCTTTTCCCAAAGGATGCCGCGATCGCGGCCTGGATCGACGCCGCGCGAGACCCCGTCGCCGCCCTCCTCGCCGATCCCGCTCATGCAGGAGAATTTCGCTATGGCGGGACCTGGTTCGCCGGCATCAATCTTTTGCCGAACGATGCGACAAGCGCCTTGCCCGGTGGGCCGCCGCTCGCGGGCGGCGCCATCGATTTCTTGCGCGCCTATCTCCGCCCCTCGCGCCTCGATTGGGATCGCGGGCAGATTTCCGTCTGCTTTCCGGGCTATCCCCAACCGATGGCCGGCGAAACGGCGGCAGTCTTCGCCTTTCGCCGCGAGCGCGATGCGGCCCATGTCGATGGGCTTCATGGCCTCGGCCCCGCAAAACGCCGGTATTTGCGCGAGGCCCATGCCTTCCTGCTCGGCATTCCGCTGGATGGGATGCCGCCGGGCCGCGCGAATTTCGTCATTTGGGAGGGCTCGCATCTTATCCTGGCGGCGGCCCTTCGCGATCGCTTGACGGGAATCGCACCCGAAATCTGGCCGGAGATCGATTTGACCGAAATCTACCAGGAAACGCGGCGGCGGATTTTCGCGACCGCTCCCCGCATCGAAATCGTAACTCGGCCGGGAGAGGTCTTTCTCGTTCACCGCCTCGCGCTACACGGGACAGCGCCTTGGCCCGAAGCGATCGCAATCGACGAGCAAAACCCGCGCCGCGCCGTCATCTATTTCCGCCCCGTTTTCCCCCGCATCGCGGATTGGCTGGCCTGGGCGTGAGAGAATATCAGGATCGAGTTTTCGGCTTGGCCGGCTGTTCCGGCCAGGCGCGCCGAAGCGATTTTTTCCGCGGGCTCCCGTCGCCGGCAAAATGTTCGGGATGAAGAAGCCGCTCTTGAATATCGTCGGGGATGAAGAATTGCGCATCCTTGCGACCCAAGCGCAAAACTAGTTTCATCCTCTGAAGGGCGACGAGATCGTTCCGCGCCGTCATATAGCTGATCTCGAAACGCCGACGATAGCTTTCTATGGTCCAGCGCGATCCAGGTTTCTCGTGCGCATCGACAAGAAAATTCACTTGGCGCTTATTGAGATCGGCGAAGCGCGGTGATCGAAGAAGGTCGGCTCTAAACGTCTGAGAATCCTTATCGAGCTTAGCGATGTGATCCTTGAGCGCGAGAATGGCTTTCCAGAGGACATCGAGTTGATGATCAATAAAATAGGTTACATTGAGATCATCGGTTTCGGCGAGAAGAAAGGCGCGGCCGTATTGCGCGCTGCTTTTCAGCAAAATCCCCGAGATCGAGACATATTCCATCAACCAATAGCCGGATTTCAACATCAGCCAATAGAAAAGCGCGCGCGCCGTTCGACCATTGCCGTCGATGAAGGGATGATCGTAGGCCAGCATGAAATGCAGAACGATGGCCTGAACCACGGGGTGGATAAAGGCTTTTTCCTCCATCGCGGAAAAATCGCGATTGGCGAAATCGCATAAGGCTTGAATGCGCTTCGGCAATTCTTCGGCCGGCGGCGGATCGTGGAGAATTTCGTTGTAGCTGTCATAAACCATGACCATCTGATCGGATCGGCGCAATCGTCCCGCCATTTCAGGATCGTCGAGCGTACCGTCGGTAACGATGCGATGCACATCCAGGATAAAGTCCGGGGACAATTTTTCTTGGCGCCGATCGCGAACGAATTCCATCGCGGCATAATTGTTAAGAACCATGCGCTCGTGACGATCGCGGGGTTGCCGCCCTTCTTCGATAAGGCGGCGCGCGACGGCACGTGTCGTTGCCGCGCCCTCCAGCCGGCTTGACGTAAAGGATTCTTCGAGCAGGGATTTGATAAGATAAATTTCCTGCGCCTCCTTGCCAATCGCGGGGGCGGCCGTTTCCGGCATGGCCAAATTCCCGCCAGCCTGGAGATCGATGCGCCGCAATTCCTTCGCGATCCGATTCGTCATGTTGAACCAAAGCGGTTTTCCAGTCTTGGCGAGCAGGGGAATATCTTGTGCGTCGGAGCGCCGATGTAGAGTGAGACCGGCCCAAGCCTCTTCCCAACTCAGCCCTTCCGGTGCTGGGCGCCGATAGAGATCGTCCCAATGCAGATAGCGATCGGTTCCAGCATTGATACCAATGCGCATTGCCAACCCAAGCCTTTGGGTGGGAATTTCCGAGAGGCGCAACTTCGGCGGTGGTTTTGGGAGGCCCATGGCAAGTCATTCTATAAAGATGTTTTATTTTGTAAATAAGATTGTTAAATAATTGTTTTATATAGATAATTTTGAATTAATATTATACTGTTTTTGCTAGTTTTTCTGCCATATCACACACCCTCAAAACGGCTTCAGGATGACGGCGAGAACGATGCCGATCATGAGAAGCGTCGGGATTTCGTTGGCGATGCGATAGAAACGCGCGGAATGGCGATTGCGATCCTCGGCCAAGTGGCGGCGCCAGCGCGCGAAAGCGGCATGAATAAGCTGCATGAGAAGGAGCAGGAAGAGCTTGGCATGGAACCAGCCTTCGCCCCAATGATCGCCGGCCCAAGCGAGGCCGAGGCCGAAAATCCAGGCCGCGATCATGGCGGGGTTGATGATCGCGCGCAGCAAGCGCCGCTCCATGATCTTGAAGGTTTCGATCGTCGCTTTTTCCCCGCGCGCCAAGGCTTCCGCGTGATAGACATAAAGCCGAGGCAGATAGAGCATCCCCGCCATCCAGGCGATGACGGCTAGGATATGCAGCGCCTTCGCCCAAAGATAAAGATCGTTCATGCGGCCCCCGCTTTCGCCAGTGGGCAAGCGCGATGCCCAGCGCAGATTTCGGTTCCCGAACCCGCGCAGATGGGATGCTTGCCATCGAGATTGTCCCGCACCAGGCGCGCCAAGCCGGCGATGAAATCGGGATGCGTGGAGAGCGCGGGAACCCGGATATAAGCGGGCGCGCCCGCTTCCTTGGCGAGATGGCGATATTCGATATCGAGCTCGACCAGCGTTTCCGAATGTTCGGAAACGAAGGCGATGGGAACGAGAATGATGGGCCGCCCGGCCGCACCCAAGGCACGGATGGTTTCGTCGGTTGCCGGTTTCACCCAGGCCAAGGGCCCGACCCGGCTTTGAAAGGCAACGATATGATCGGCGGGCGCGAGGCCGAGGCGGTGCGCGATCGCGGCCGCTCCCGCCTTGACCTGATCGACATAGGGATCGCCCTTGGCGACGATCTTTTCGGGAAGGCCGTGGGCCGAGAAAATGACGGCGGGCGCCAAGCCCGGCGCCGCCTGCCGCGCTTCCGCCAAGGCTTTGCCGATAAGGTCGCTTTGCGCCGAAATGAACCCGGGTTCAACGGGATAACAGCAGATCGAGGTATGCGGCACGTTTAGGCCATGCGTTTTCGCGGCCTTCGCCCAAGCCGTGCGCGAGGAACCGGTCGTCGTCGTCGAGAATTGCGGATAAAGCGGCAGAAGGATAACGCGATCCGGCGCGAAGGCTTTAACGGCCGCCGCAATTTCTTCGATCATGGGATGCCAATAGCGCATGGCGATGAAAACGCGGATATTCGGGTCGGCGAGTTCGGCTTCGAGCGCGCGGGCTTGCGCCTCGGTATTGGGGAGAAGCGGCGACCCGCCGCCCATTTTCGCGTAAATCGCTCGCGCTTTGGGGGCGCGGCGCGCGGCGATGAAACGCGCGAGCCAAGCGCGCGGCCAAGCGGGAAGGCCGATAATCGCCGGATCGTTGAAAAGATTGTAGAGGAAGGGCTGCACGGAATCTTGGGTATCCGGGCCGCCGAGATTGAAAAGCACGATGGCAATGCGCGGCGATGTCGTCATGGCCGCCAAGCTCGCACGATTCGAACGAGATCGGCGACATGATCCGGCGGGGTTTGCGGCAGAATGCCGTGACCGAGATTGAAGACGAACGGCCCGCGCCCGAATTTTTCCAGGATTTCCAGTGCCGCCTCGCGCATCGGTTTCCCGCCGGCGACGAGCAAGGCGGGGTCGAGATTGCCCTGAAGCGCGATTCCGCCCTGGATCTGCGTCCAGGCCCAATCCAGGGGCACACCGGAATCGAGGCCGAGCGCGCGTACGATCCCCGGCCCCTGGCGCGCGAAATCGAGATAGCCGGCGCCGATACCGCGCGGGAAAAGAATGACGGGGATATGGGGGTGGGCCATGCGCAGGCGTTCGAGGATGGCGAGAATCGGGTTCAAGCTCCATTCGCGCATTTGCGGATGCGAAAGGGCCCCCGCCCAGGAATCGAAAATTTGCAGAATCTCCGCCCCGGCTTCGATCTGGGCGATCAGATATTGGGCGACGGCTTCGGTGAGAAGGGCGATCAGCCGCGCAAAGGATTGGGGATCGCCATAGGCCCAGGCCTTGATCTTGGCGAAATCGCGGGAGGATCGGCCCTCGATCATATAGCTCGCTAAAGTCCAGGGCGCCCCCGCAAAGCCGATCAGCGCCGTTTCCTTGGGAAGCGATGCCTTCAACCTCTTGACCGTCGCATAGACCGGCGCCAAGGCCCCATGGAAGCCGGCCATGGTCAGGCGATCGAGATCGCCCGCGCCGGCCAAGGCTTCGAGAACCGGCCCCTCGCCCTCGCGAAAATCGACTTTCTGGCCGAGGGCATGAGGAACGACCAGGATATCGGAAAAGAGAATCGCGGCATCGAAGCCGAAACGGCGGATCGGCTGCAGCGTCACCTCGATCGCGAGATCGGGGGAAAAACAAAGATCGAGAAAGGAACCCCCCTTCGCGCGAATTTTCCGATATTCGGGGAGATAGCGCCCCGCCTGACGCATCAGCCAGATCGGCACGGGATTTACCGTCTGACCCTTGAGGGCAAGCAAGATTGGCTTTTCGGGATCGGCCATGGATATCCGTTATCTCTCTTCTCAATCTTACTTATCATAAGATTCGTTGTTGTAGAGGTAGAAGCGTGGTGGATAAGGAGAATCCTCGGTAACGGAATCTTTTCCCGCACCGGCGGGGGAGGAAATGCGCCGGAGTTTTCCACAATGCCCTGAGGATAAACCCCGGAACCGCTAGGGAATCCGCCAAAAGCGCAAATGATGGAAATCCGGGAATCCCTGGGAAAACCACTCGCCTCGTCTTATCCCGCTCTTCCCGGCTTTCCCGCGAGGGTATCATCTTAGGCGTTGATCCTGGGCATAAGGAATGCGATCAGAGAGGAGAAACGGGAAAAATACGGCCCCAACCGGCCATCCCGGTTTCCTCCGCCGCTTATCCACAGGATTATACCCAGATCGCGAACCCGCCCCATGACCGCCGAAGCTCATATCCATCTCGTTTCCGATGCGACCGGCGAGACCATCTCGTCCCTGACCCGCGCTTGTCTCGTGCAATTCGAAGACGCGCATCCGATCGAACATAATTGGACGTTGATCCGCACGCCCGGACAAATGGAAAAGGTCCTGGCCGGGATCGAGGCCAATCCCGGTCTCGTCCTTTATACGATCGTCAACGATCGGCTGCGCGCGATCCTGCTCGATTTCTGCCAGCGCGCCAATCTGAAGGTCGTGCCGGTTCTCGATCCCGTGCTATCGGCGCTCGCCGAACATTTGGGCCAGCCCGTGCGCGGTCAATCCGGTCGGCAGCATGCGCTCGATGCCGATTATTTCGATCGCATCGCCGCCATGGATTTTGCGCTGAGCCATGACGACGGCCAATCGGCGCGATCCTACGAGGAAGCCGATGTCATTCTGGTCGGCGTCAGCCGATCCTCGAAGACGCCGACCTGCATCTATCTCGCCAATCGCGGCATCAAGGCGGCCAATGTGCCGATCGTTCCCGGCTGTCCGCTGCCCCCCGAATTGTTCGCGATCCGCAAGCCGCTTGTTATCGGTCTTACCAAGGATGCGGGACAACTCGTGCAGATTCGCCGCAATCGCTTGCAGATGATCGCGCGCGACGAAGAGACCGATTATGTCGATCTTGCCTCGGTTCGCGACGAAGTCACCCAGGCGCGCCGGCTCTGCGGCGAGCAAGGCTGGCCGATCATCGATGTGACGCGTCGCTCGATCGAGGAAACGGCGGCGACCATCGTCCAGATGCTGCAGGAACATCGCGACAAGCGAGCCACTCTGCCGTGATCGGCGATGGCGGTTCATCGGCGATGACGCGCGAATCCCTGATTCTCGCCTCGGCCTC
>CAYQAG010000044.1:17216-21526 GCA_964415425.1 uncultured Rhodospirillaceae bacterium
GTCGTTTTCCAGGATGGCGAGCGGCTTTGGCACGGGTTGGAGCGCGCCGAACTCGTCATGCGCCCGCTCGGCGAGGATTTCCTCGATTTCTATCTGGCGGCCGAGGGGAAGGCCATTCTGGACTCGGTCGGCGCCTATCGCCTGGAGGGTCTCGGCGCGCAACTTTTCCACAAGGTCATCGGCGATCCCTTCGTCATCCTCGGTCTCCCCCTCCTCCCCTTGCTTGCTTTTCTGCGCGATCGCGGCATCCTGCTTTCATGACAGGTTCGGAAACGAGATCGCCGATATCGGGAAAAACGCGGATCGCCGGGGTTTTCGGCTGGCCGATCGCGCATTCCCGCTCGCCGCGCATTCATAATTACTGGCTGGCGAAATACGGGATCGACGGCGCCTATATTCCCTTCGCGACCCGGCCGGAACATTTGGGCGCGGCCATTCGCGCGCTTCCGGCCCTGGGCTTCCGGGGCGCCAATCTCACCCTTCCGCATAAGGAACGCGCGCTCGATCATGTCGATGAATTGCGCCCGGCGGCGCGTCGGATCGGCGCCGTCAATACGCTGATCGTCGAGGAAAACGGGCGCATCATCGGCGACAATACCGATGGTTTCGGCTTTCTCGCCCATCTTTCGGCAAGCGCACCCGGTTTCCGCGCGGCTTCGGGCCCGGCTTTGGTCCTGGGCGCCGGCGGCGCGGCGCGCGCGATTGTCGCCGCCCTTCTCGACGCGGGATCGCCGGTTGTGCGGATCGCCAATCGCACCCTCCGCCGGGCGGAGGATTTGGCGAAAGCGCTGGGCGGCAAGACGGAACCCCTCGCCTGGGAGGATCGCGCGCGCGCCCTCGAAGGCGTCGCCCTCCTGGTCAATACGACGCAGCTCGGCATGGCGGGTCAACCGCCGCTCGATCTCGATCTCGCGCGGCTTTCGCCCGAAGCCCCCGTTTACGATATCGTCTATGTGCCGCAGGAAACGCCATTGCTGGCTGCCGCGCGGCAGCGCGGGCATCCCGTCATCGACGGGATCGGCATGTTGCTGCATCAAGCGCGGCCGGGCTTCGCCGCTTGGTTCGGGCGCGACCCGGCGATCGATTCCGATCTGCGCGATTATGTTCTGAAAACGCCATAATGGCGCAAAAAGGATAGTTTTTAAGCAGCCCTTCCCCTATAGGCGCTTTCTCCCGCGCACGCCCTGCTTTATGTTGCGCCGCCCCCAATGCGCCGACGAACGCGCCCGAACGCCATCCGGAAGCCATGCCGACCGATCTTGCCCATATCCGCAATTTTTCGATCATCGCCCATATCGATCATGGGAAATCGACCCTGGCCGATCGCCTGATCCAGACTTGCGGCGGGCTGAGCGCGCGCGAAATGGTCGATCAGGTTCTCGACAATATGGAGATCGAGCGCGAACGCGGCATCACCATCAAGGCCCAGACTGTCCGCCTCGCCTACCGCGCGAAGAACGGCGAGACCTATCAGCTCAATCTGATGGATACGCCGGGCCATGTCGATTTCGCCTACGAAGTTTCGCGTTGCCTCGCCGCCTGCGAGGGTTCGCTCCTCGTCGTCGATGCGAGCCAGGGCGTCGAAGCGCAGACGCTCGCCAATGTCTATCAGGCGATCGAACATGGGCACGAAATCGTCCCCGTTCTCAACAAAGTCGATCTGCCGGCGGCCGAACCGCAGCGCGTGAAGACGCAGATCGAGGATGTGATCGGCATCGATGCTTCGGAGGCGATCGAGATTTCGGCGAAGACGGGCCTCAATATCGAGGCCGTGCTGGAAGCCGTCATCCATCGCCTGCCGCCGCCCAAGGGCGATGCCGCGAAGCCGCTTTCGGCCATGCTGATCGATAGCTGGTACGATTCCTATCTCGGCGTCGTCATCTTGGTGCGCGTCATCGACGGCGAGATCAAGGTTAAGCAGAAGATCCGCATGATGTCGGGCGATGGCGAATACGAAATCGACCGCGTCGGCGTGTTTTCGCCGAAGCAAGTCCTGACCGGCGTTCTCGGCCCCGGCGAAGTCGGCTTCGTCACCGCCGGCATCAAGGCCGTCGCCGATTGCCGTATCGGCGACACCATCACCGATGTGAAACGCCCCGTTGCGGCTCCCCTTCCCGGCTTCAAGCCCTCGGTGCCGGTCGTCTTCTGCGGGCTTTTCCCGAGCGATGCCGCCGAATTCGAAGTCTTGCGCGATTCCTTGGCGAAGCTCCGCCTCAACGATGCGAGTTTCCATTTCGAAATGGAAACCTCCGCCGCGCTCGGCTTCGGGTTTCGTTGCGGCTTTCTCGGCCTGCTCCATCTCGAAATTATTCAAGAACGGCTGGAACGCGAATTCAATCTCGATCTCGTAACGACGGCGCCCAGCGTCGTTTATCGCCTGGAAATGATCGACGGCGCGAAGATCGAATTGCACAATCCCGCCGATTATCCCGATCCCGTCCGCATCGCGCGGATCGAGGAACCCTGGATCAAGGCGACCATCATGGTGCCCGACGAATATCTGGGCTCGATCCTGAAGCTCTGCCAGGATCGGCGCGGCGTGCAACTCGACCTTACTTATGCCGGCAGCCGGGCGCTCGTCGTTTATCGCTTGCCGCTGAACGAAGTCGTGTTCGATTTCTACGACCGCTTGAAATCGGTTTCTCGCGGCTATGCGAGTTTCGATTACCATCTCGACGGTTACGAGGAGGGCGATCTCGTCAAGCTCAATATCCTGGTGAATGGCGATCCCGTCGATGCCATGTCGGCCATCGTCCATCGCAGCCAGGCGGAAAGCCGCGGCCGCATCCTCTGCGAGAAACTGAAGGATCTGATCCCGCGCCAATTGTTCAAGATCGCAATCCAAGCGGCGATCGGCGGCCGCGTCATCGCGCGCGAAACGGTGAGCGCGCTTCGGAAGGACGTCACCGCGAAATGCTATGGCGGCGATATTTCCCGCAAGCGCAAGCTGCTCGACAAGCAGAAAGAGGGCAAGAAACGCATGCGCCAATACGGCAATGTCGAGATTCCGCAATCGGCCTTTATCGCCGCCTTGAAAATCCACGAGTAAGCGCAGGCGCGGCGGCTGGGCCGCCGATCCCAAGATCAGCGCCGCCGGCGATGCCGCGAAATCAGGACCAGAACGAGGCCGATCCCGCCGAGGACAAGATCGGCGCGCTGACGGATGACGGGGAAAAGAATATCCGACCAGAGCGGCGGCCAGAGATAACGCTCGATCACCGCCTGGACGAGATTGAGGCTGGCGACATGAAAATCCGCCCAGACTTTTCCAAGCGAGGGCGTCGCGCCGCCGTGAAGCGCGAAAAGAAGAATGGCGAGGCCGAGAAAGCCGAGGCCGATCAGAAAAAGAATGCGCATCGGCGAAGCTTCGGCAAAAGCGGTGGGGGCGTCAAGGGGCGAGAGGGCAGAAGTCAGAAGTCAGAAGTCAGAAGTCAGAGAACAGAGGTCGGGAGGCGTATGCCTTCGCCTCTCCCTTGAGGGAGGGGCCGACGCGAAGCGGCGGGTGAGGGTAGGCGGGGGCCGGCGTCGCGTCGCGCTGCTATGGACAGAGGCGCCGGCCTTCGCTAAAGCATCGCCGGATCGGAGAGATGGCCGAGCGGTTTAAGGCACACGCTTGGAAAGCGTGCATAGGCTAACCCCCTATCGTGGGTTCGAATCCCACTCTCTCCGCCAATCCGTCTATGTCCGGCCCGGAGATTCGGCGGCTGCGGGCGCGCCGCCGGCGCCCTTGAAGAATGCTATCGGATCGTCTAGATTGATAGCATCGCTAGCAAATTGCGAGGATGCTATCATGGCCGCCGTCACCATTCGCAACCTCTCCGCGGAGGCGCATCGCGCGCTCAAGGTTCGAGCGGCGCGCAACGATCGCAGTGCGGAAGCCGAAATGCGCGCCATTCTCGAGGCCGCCTTGCGGCCGCAAGAGCGGCTGCGGCTCGGCACGGCCCTCGCGGAGATGAGCCGGAAGATCGGCCTTACCAATGCCGATGTCGAAACGCTAGGGAAAGCCCGCGATATGCGCCCGGCGCGGCCGCCGCGCGTCGGATGATCCTGCTCGATACCAATGTCGTTTCCGAGGCGATGAAGCCCGAGCCGCATCGCGCGGTTCGCGACTGGCTGGACGCGCAAGCAGCGGAGACGCTGTTTCTTTCCAGCGTCACCATCGCCGAGCTTATGTTCGGCATCGGCGCGCTGCCCAAAGGCAAGCGCAAAAACAATCTGGCGGCGGCACTCGACGGCGTGCTGGAATTCTTCCGGCCGAGGATTCTGTCCTTCGATATCGAGGCGGCCCGGCGCTATGCCGATCTTGCCGT
>CAYQAG010000045.1:0-21122 GCA_964415425.1 uncultured Rhodospirillaceae bacterium
TGAACGCAAGATTCGCTTACGCCAGCCATTCGGCGAGATTGTTCAACATGCCCGCCGTCGCGCCCCAGATATAATGATCGCCGGCTTGATAGGCGTAAAAATAGCGCCGCGCACCCTGCCAGAGACGATGATCGCGTCGGCGATTCCCGGGATCGAGAAAAAAGGCAAGCGGGACTTCGAAGATTCCGGCGACCTCGCTTGGATCGGGCGTTAGCGAAAAGGGCGGCCGCACCAAGCCGATCACGGGCACGATCTCGAACCCCGTACGCGTGATATAGGTATCGAGCCGGCCGAGGATTTCGACGCTCTCCGGGCCGAGGCCGATTTCCTCCGCCGCTTCGCGCAAGGCCGCCGCCTCCGGGCTTTCCGCCGCATGCGCGAGGCGGCCGCCGGGAAAACTGATCTGACCCGCATGATCGGCAAGATGCGGGCTGCGCTCGGTGAAGAGCAGCGTTAGACCCTGGGCGCGGTCGATCACGGGCACGAGGACGGCGGCTTGGCGCAGATTTCCCATCGGCTCCAAACCGTCGTTGAGATCGTGATCGCCGCGCGGAATCGCATCCGTCCCCGCTTGCGCGGAGGATCGCGCGCCGAGCCGGAAGCGCGCGATCCTGACGCGCAGCGCTTCAGGCGTCATCGCCCCGGCCCAGAGGAAAGAAGATTCCCGAACTCCAGAGGCCGAGTCCTCCCTCGCCCGGTTCCGCCCATTCGACCAGACGATAGAAGACCGGGCGCGCGATCAGCGCCTCCAGCCCTTCGCGCACCCGGATATAAGGGCGGGGTTCGGCCTTGGCGGGATCGGGATAGGCGATGCGGAGCGGATGATCGGCCCCAGCCGTCACCTCGTCGCCGACATTGGTGCGGAAAACGAGGCTAGCGTCGCGGCTCGTGCCGCGGCGATCGACGTCGATGGCGAGGAAGGGCGCATCCTCGACCGTGACGCGACCGCGCTCGACCGGCGTCACCAGCCAATAGGAACCGTCACGATCTCGCCGCAATGCGCTGGCAAAAAGGCGGACGAGCGCCGGCCGGCCGATCGGGGAATTGCGATAGAACCAGGTCCCGTCCCGCGCGATGCGGAAATCGAAATCGCCGCAATTCGGGAGATCGGCGAATAAGGAACGGGAAGCGGGATCGGGCATGTTTTCGGCAATTCCCCCAAGGGCGGATATGCTCTAACCTGAGGGTCGATCATCACGCAGACGAGCGGGACGAGGCAAGGGTCATGGCGAATATCGAACAGATGACGGGCGGCGAGGATCTCTCCGGCGAGATCGAAGCTCTGGCGCGGCGGCTCGGCCAAGTCAGGCACAATATCGGCCAAGTCATTTTCGGTCAGGAGGAGATCGTCGCCCAAACGCTGACGGCGATTCTGGCCGGCGGGCATGCGCTGCTGATCGGCGTTCCGGGTCTTGCCAAGACGCGGCTGGTCGATTGCCTGGGCCGCGTGCTCGGCCTCGATGCGAAGCGCGTGCAATGCACGCCCGATCTGATGCCGGCCGATATCGTCGGTTCCGAAGTCCTGGAAGAAAGCGAAGCCGGGCGGCGCAGCTTCCGCTTCCTAAAAGGTCCGGTCTTCTGCCAATTGCTGATGGCCGACGAAATCAACCGCGCCAGCCCGCGCACGCAATCGGCCCTGCTGCAGGCGATGCAGGAGCGCAAAGTGACGATCGGCGGCCAGACGCACGGCCTGCCGGCGCCCTTCCATGTGCTGGCGACGCAAAATCCCCTGGAGCAGGAAGGCACCTATCCTCTGCCCGAGGCGCAGCTCGACCGTTTCCTGCTCGAAATCGATGTCGATTATCCGAGCCTCGAAGCCGAGCGCCAGATGCTGATCGTCACCACCGGCAGCCAAGAGGCCGAAGCGGCGAATGTGCTTTCCGCCGCCGAATTGCTGGCGGCGCAACGCTTGGTGCGGCGCATTCCCGTCGGCGAGAAGGTGCTGGCGGCGATTCTCGACCTCGTCCGCGCCGGAAGGCCGGAGACGAGCGATATCCCCGCCATCAAGCAGAATCTCTCCTGGGGGCCGGGACCGCGCGCCGGTCAGGCGCTGATGCTGGCCTGCCGCGCGCGCGCCTTGCTCGACGGCCGTTTCAGTCCCTCGCTCGACGATGTCGCGGCGCTTGCCCATCCGGTTCTGCGCCATCGCATCGCCCTCACTTACGGCGCGCGAGCCGAGGGTGTCGCGCTTGCCGAGGTGATCGGCCAACTCGTTCGGCGCCTGGGTTGAGGCCGGCGCCAATGCCGGAAGCGACGATCGGCATACCGAATCCCGATTTCGCCAAGGCGGCGGCCGCCAAAGCCGCCGCCTATCTGCCGCCGCTCTTGCTCGCCGCCGAACGCATCGCCGCGACCGTCGAACAGGGCGTGCATGGCCGCCGGCGGATCGGGCCCGGCGATGTCTTCTGGCAATACCGCCTCTATTATCCGGGCGACGAATTGCGGCGGCTCGATTGGCGCGCTTCGGCGAAATCGGACCGGCTTTACCTCCGGCAGCAGGAATGGGCCGCCGCGCAAAGCACCTATCTTTGGTGCGATCTTTCCGCCTCGATGCGGTTTAGCGGCGGGCGCGATCGGCCGCAGAAGATCGAGCGCGCGCAAATCCTGACCCTTGCCCTTGCCCATATGCTGATCCGCGCCGGCGAGCGCATCGCCTTGATGGATGCGCCCGAACCGCCGATCGCGGGCCGAGCCGCGCTCGAAAGGCTGGCCGAGTCCTTGTTCCGCAAGGCGCGGCAACCCGCCGGTTCCAGCCTGCCGCCCGACCGGCCGCTCCCCAGCCATGCCCAAGCGATTCTGATCGGCGATTTCCTTTCACCCTTGCCCGAGATCGAAGCGCGCATCGCGCCGCTTTCGGGGCGCGGCATTCGCGGCCATCTGTTGCAGGTGCTGGATGCGGCCGAGATCGACCTCCCCTTCGCCGGACGCATCCGCTTCCTGGGGCCGGAGGGCGAGGGCAGCCATGTCGTCAGCCGGGGCGAAAATCTGCGCGAGGATTATCGCCGCCGCCTCGATGCCCACCGCGCGGGCCTGCGCGAGATCGCCAGGCGTTGCGGCTGGACGATGACCGAACATGCGACGTCGGAACCCGCCAATGTCGCGTTGCTTTCCGCCTATCGCTGGCTGACGGCGGATCGGCTGCGTCGGCGATGATGGTCGTCCTATCATGCTAAGCCTCGGCGCGCTCGGTTTCGCCGCGCCCTGGCTGCTGCTCGCCGGCGCCGCCTTGCCTTTGCTCTGGTGGCTCTTGCGCCTGATGCCGCCGGCACCGCGGGAGATCGCCTTTCCCGCGATCCGCCTGCTCTTCGGCCTCGATCCCAAGCAAACGACGCCGCATCGTTCGCCCTGGTGGCTGATCCTGCTGCGTCTTGCGATCGCCGGGCTGATCATTCTGGGGCTTGCGCATCCCTTGTGGAATGCCGGTTCGATTTTCCCGCGCTCCGGCCCGCTGCTGATCGTCATCGACGACGATTGGGCCGCCGCCCCATCCTGGCCGGAGATGCGCGCGCTCGCCGAGGAACGCATCGCCGCGGCCGAGCGTTCTTCCCGCCAAGTCGTTCTTCTCACGACCGCGCCCTCGCCCGAATCCGGCACGAATGCAAGCCCGTCGGCGCCCGCCTTGCTGTCGCCCGGCGATGCGCTGGCGCAACTCGCGCGGATCGATCCCCGCCCGCTCGTCGCCGACCGCATCGGCGCCGCGCGGCGTGTCGCCGCTTTACCGGGCAGTGCCGATTACAACATCGTCTGGCTGAGCGATGGCCTTGCGCAAGAAAGAACCGGCGACGGAATTCTCGCCGAAGCCTTGAAGGCGCGCGGCAGTTTGGAAATCCTCGGCCCCGCCGCCGATCGCCTACCCGTTCTCATCCGCAGCGCCGAACTTTCGCCCACGGGTCTTGCGCTCGGCCTCGAACGCGCGCTGGCGGGCGCGCCGCAGCGCCTCATCCTCCAGGCGACGGACGAGGAAGGTCGGCGCTTAAGCGAAAGCGAAGCGGTTTTTCCCGAAGCGGCGACGGAGAGCGAAGCCGCGATCGCGCTCCCGCCTCAGGATCGCGCGCGCCTCGCCGCGATCCGCATCCTCGGCGCCGGTCATGCCGGGGGAATCTATCTCGTGCCCAACAATGGCGGCGATAAACCGATCGGCATCGTTGCCGACAATCCGGCCATGGCGCGGCAAAATTTGCTGAGCGAGCTTTATTATCTCGAACGCGCCTTGGCGCCCGGAAGCGATCTGCGCGCGGGCCCGCTCTCGCAATTGCTGGCGCAGAAATTATCGATGATTCTGCTGCCCGACCAGATCGCTTTGCGCGAGGAAGACCGCGCGGCGCTGAAAGCCTGGGTCGCGGCGGGCGGAACGCTGGTCCGTTTCGCCGGCCAGCGGCTTGCCGCTTCGCTCGGCGAGGCGAAAGACGATCTTCTGCCGGTGCGGCTGCGCCTCGGCGATCGCAGGCTGGGCGGCGCGCTCGCTTGGTCGCAATCCGCGCGGATCGCCGCCTTCCCCGAGACCTCGCCCTTCGCCGGCCTTGCCGCGACGAGCGAAATCAAGCTCGCGCGGCAAATTCTCGCCGAACCCGATATCGATCTCGGCAAAAAAACCTGGGCGCGGCTTGCCGACGGAACGCCGCTGGTGACGGCGGCGCCGAACGGCAAGGGCTGGCTCGTTCTCTTCCATGTCGGCGCCAATGCCGAATGGTCCGATCTGCCCTTGACCGGTCTTTTCGTCGCCATGCTGGATCGCCTCGTCGATTTTTCGGCCGGGATCGATAACGCGACGCGCGAGGATCTCCTGCCCTTGCCGCCGCGCAAAATCCTTGACGGTTACGGCACGCTCCAACCGCCCGGAACCGAAGCGAAGCCGATCCCGCCCAAGGCGGCCGCGACGCAGCGCGTCGATGCCGACCATCCGCCCGGTTTTTATGGCGATGCGTTGCGGCGGGCGGCGCTCAATCTCGCGCCGATCGTCCCCAAACTCGCCCCCCTGCCCGGCGCCGTCGCGGGTTTCGCGCGGGCGGAGATTCGCGATCTGCGCCCCCTTGCCCTCGGCCTCGCCTTCGCGCTTTTCCTGCTCGATCTTGCGATCTCGCTCGCCTTGCGCGGCTTGCTGAATTCCGGCCGGCGCCCGGTCGCGGCGATGCTGGCGCTATTCGCCATTCTCGCGATCGGCCTCGCCTTGCCCTTCTCCGCGCGGGCGCAAGAAGCGCCCCCGCTTACCGATGCGGAAATTCTGGCGGCGCTCGAAACGACGCATCTCGCTTATGTCGAGACGGGCGTCGCCGCCATCGATACGACCAGCCGCGCCGGCTTGCGCGGGTTGACGCAAATTCTGCTGCAAAGGAGTTCGGTCGATATCGGCGAGCCGGTCGGCCTCGATATCGAGCGAGCCGAGCTTTCGTTTTATCCCCTGCTCTATTGGCCGATTTCCGCCTCGCAAAGCCCGCCTTCGCCGGAAGCCGCCGCTCGGATCAACCGCTATCTGGCGGCGGGCGGCATGATCCTTTTCGATACCGCCGATCAGAATATCGCCGCCTTGGGCGGCGGCCAGGGACCGGGGGCGCTGCGGCTGCAGGAATTGGCGCGCGATATCGACATTCCGCCGCTGACGCCCATTCCCGCCGATCATGTGCTGTCGCGCGCCTTCTATCTGCTGCGCGATTTTCCCGGCCGCTGGGTCGGCGGCACGCTTTGGGTCGAAAGCGCCGATAGCCGCGTGAATGACGGCGTTTCCGGCATCATCGTGGGCAGCAACGATTACGCTTCCGCCTGGGCGATCGACGAATCGGGCTATCCGCTTTTTCCCGTCACGCCGGGCGGCGAGCGGCAGCGGGAAATGGCCTATCGCTTCGGCGTCAATCTGGTCATGTATGCCTTGACCGGCAATTACAAATCCGATCAGGTCCATGTGCCGGCGATTTTGGAAAGGCTGGGGCAATGACGATCTCCTTCGCCCTCGGCGCTTATGCGATCGCGATCTCGCCCGATCTTCCGCTTTGGCTGATCGGGCTGGGCGGCGTCTTGCTGGCCGTCGCCTTCGCGCTTTCCCTTTGGCGCGGCGCGCGCGGCGCCTGGCTGCGCGGCGCGGCTGGCCTCGCGCTCGTCATGGCCTTGCTGCAGCCCAGCCTGATCGAGGAAAAGCGCAGCTATCGCGACGATATCGCCGTCATTCTGGTCGATCGCTCGCCGAGCCAGGATTTGGAATCGCGGCGAGCGGAAAGCGATTTCCTCCTTGCCGATCTCAAGGCGAAGCTCGCCAAGATCGAGGGGCTCGACGTGAGGATCGTCGAAAGCGGCCCCGGCAAAGAGAGCGCGGAAAAAGGGACGACTTTATTCGCGACTTTGCGGAATGCCCTCGCCGATCTGCCGCCCGGCCGCCTCGCCGGCGTCATCGCCATCACCGACGGGCAGATTCACGACGCGCCCAAGGCTCTTGTCGATCTCGGCATCGCCGCGCCCTTTCACACGCTGCTGACCGGCGATCCCGATAAAGGCGACCGGCGCATTATCGTCGAGGAAGCGCCGAGTTTCGGCCTCGTCGGCCAGAAGATCGAGGCGAAAATCCGCATCGAGGATTTGGGCGCGCCGACCGGCGGGACGGCGATGGTCGAGATTCGGCGGGACGGCATCGCGGAGCCGCCGGTGGCGCTTCGCCTCGGTCAGGCCAGCGCCATTCCCCTCGCCATCGCCCATGGCGGCGAAACGGTTTTCGAGTTCAGCCTCGCGCCCGGACCTCAGGAAATCACGACCATCAACAACAAAGCCGTCATCGCCGTTCATGGCGTGCGCGATCGGCTGCGCGTGTTGCTGGTTTCGGGCGAGCCTTATCCCGGCGAGCGGGTCTGGCGCAATCTGCTGAAATCCGATCCCGCCGTCGATCTCATCCATTTCACCATCCTGCGCCCGCCCAACAAGCAGGATGCGACGCCGATCAACGAGCTCGCCTTGATCGCCTTCCCGATCGACGAATTGTTCGACGTGAAGCTGCGCGATTTCGACCTCATCATCTTCGATCGCTTTCAGCATCTCGACATTCTGCCGGAGGAATATTTCCGCCATATCGTCGAGTACGTGCGCGAGGGCGGCGCGGTGCTCGAATCCGCGGGACCGAGTTCGGCCGGCCAATTCAGTCTCTATCGCACCGCGCTTACCGATATCTTCGCCGCCATCCCGACGGGCGAGGTGATCGCCGGCGGTTTCCGGCCGGGCTTGAGCGATCTCGGCCGCAAGCATCCGGTGACGGCGGGTCTTGCCGGGGTCGCGAAGGGCGAGGAGGCGCAATGGGGCCGCTGGTTCCGCCAAGTGGCGATGCGCAGCGATCGCGGTCAGATCTTGATGACGGGCGCCGACGGGCTTCCCTTGCTGATCCTCGATCGCGTCGGCAAGGGGCGCGTCGCGCAGATCGCCTCCGATCAGATTTGGCTGTGGTCGAAAGGTTTCGAGGGCGGCGGCCCGCAGGCCGAACTCATTCGCCGCATCGCCCATTGGCTGATGCAGGAGCCCGACCTTGAGGAAGAGGCGCTTCGCGCCACCGCCATCGACGATGCGATTGAGATCGAACGCCGATCCTTGAGCGAAGCGGCGGGATCGGTCGAAGTGACGATGCCCGACGGCAAGATCGCCTCTGTCAAGCTGCAGGAAATCGCCCCCGGCCGCGCGACGGGTCGCATCATTGCGACCGAGACCGGGCTTTATCGCGTCGATGACGGCGAGCATCTCGCCTTCGCGGCGAGCGGCGCCGTCAATTCTCTGGAATTTTCCGACCCGCGCGCGACCGCGCGAATTCTCGGCCCGTTGGCCAAGGCTTCGGGCGGCGCCGTCATCGAACGCGCCGCGACCAATCCCCCGGCGCTGCGCCGCGTCGATCCCGATGCGATCCGTTCGGGACGCGATTGGCTGGGCCTCGTCAAGAACGGCGATTATCAGGTGAGCGGCTTGGCGCAATTTCCGTTGCTGCCGGGCTGGGCGGGATTATTGCTGGCGATCGGCCTCCTCTTCCTCGCCTGGCGTCGCGAGGGGCGATGAAGAAGCGCCCGGGGAATTTCACCGATCTCGCCTTCACGCCCGCCGTGAAGGCCGTGCAAAAAAAGCTCGGCGTCCAAGAGCGCAATGCGGAATTGGCGCGGCAAGCGGACCGAACCGAAATCTCGCCCGATCTCGCGGCGATGATCAAGGCTTGCCGATCCTTCTTCCTCGCCACCGCCGCCAAATCGGGCCAACCTTATATCCAGCATCGCGGCGGCCCGCCGGGTTTTCTCGCCATCCTCGATTCCCAGACGCTCGCTTTCCCCGATCTCAAGGGCAATCGGCAATACATCACGCTCGGCAATCTTTCGGAAAACCCGGCGGCGATGATTCTGATCGTCGATTTCGAGACGCGACGGCGCGTGAAGATTTGGGGCGAGGCGACGATCGAAAGCGAGGATCGCGATTTCGTCGAGCGCGTAACGCCGCCGGCGCTGCTGACGCGGGTCGAGCGCGCCATCCGCTTTCGCGTCTCGGCCTGGGATGCGAATTGCCCCTCTTATATTCCCCAGCTTTTGGCGGCAGAAACGATCGAAGCGCAATTCGCCGCCATGGCCGAACGCATCGACGAACTCGAAAAGGAATTGGCGCAAGCGCGCGCCGAGGGTTGAAAGCCGAGGCGCGGCCGGATCAGACGTCGGCCTCGCCGGGCTCCGCATTCTCCTCGTGGCCGTTCCCTTCTTCCGCTCCGGGAATCGGCACGCCGGGAAGAACCTTGGCCGAGCGAATGGCGAGCGCCGATTTCACATGGCTGACATTGGGCGCGGGGGTGAGCGCGGTCGTCAGGAACTTCTGATAGGAATCCCAATCGCGCGCCACGATCTTCAGCAGGAAATCGGTCTGCCCGGCCAGCATGTGGCATTCCCGAACATTGGGCCAGGTGAGAACGAGCGCCTCGAAGGCCCTGAGATCGGCCTCGGCCTGGCTCGACAAGCCGACCTGGGCGAAGACGGTCACGCCGAATCCCAGCGATTCGGCGCTCAATATGGCGCGATAGCCCTTGATATAGCCGGCCTCCTCCAAGGCGCGCAGACGCCGCAGGCAAGGCGGCGGCGAAAGGCCGGTACGGCGCGCGAGATCGACATTGGTCAGCCGACCGTCTTCCTGAAGCTCGGCCAGGATGCGCAGATCGATCCGGTCGGGTTTATGGCCGCGCATCTCGCTGCCTTTCCTTCGTTTCGCCAAGCGGACCGACGATATCCGCCCCCGCTTGGCTTGCTTGCGCAATTATATTACGCATAATTTCCTGTCGCCAAGCCCATCCGGAACGCCCTATCTTCTTGCCCCTTTCCCGCTTTTCCCAGGATTCGCCCCCATGGCTCAGGAATTCCGCAGCAAGGCCCTGATCGTCGGCTCCGGCCCAGCCGGCTATACGGCGGCCATCTATGCCGCGCGCGCCAATCTGGCGCCGATCCTCGTCCAGGGCCTGCAACCCGGCGGGCAATTGACCGTGACGACCGATGTCGAGAATTACCCGGGCTTCGCCGATGTCATCCAGGGCCCCTGGCTAATGGACCAGATGCGCGCCCAGGCCGAACATGTCGGCGCGCGCCTGATCTTCGATACCGTGATCGATATCGACACGACGCGCCGCCCGTTCCGCTGCCGGGGCGATTCGGGCGACACTTATATCGGCGAGACGCTCATTCTCTGCACGGGCGCGCAGGCGCGCTGGCTTGGTCTTCCCTCGGAACAGAAATATCGCGGCTTCGGCGTTTCCGCCTGCGCCACTTGCGACGGCTTCTTCTTCCGCGACAAGAAAGTCGCGATCGTCGGCGGCGGCAATACCGCCGTCGAGGAAGCGCTTTATCTCACGAATCATGCGAGCGAGGTCACGCTGATCCATCGCCGCGACACGCTGCGGGCGGAAAAGATCCTGCAGGATCGCCTGTTCCGCCATCCGAAAATCCGCGTCCTCTGGAATCATGTCGTCGACGAGGTGATCGGCGGCGGCGATCCGGCGGGCGTCACCGGTTTGCGCCTCCGCGAGACGACGACCGGCGCCCCCCGCACGATCGATTGCGAAGGGTTCTTCGTCGCGATCGGCCACGACCCGGCGACCGCGCTCGTCAAGGGCAAACTCCCCCTCGATAACGAGGGCTATATCCTGACCAAGCCGGATAGCACGGCGACGATCATTCCCGGACTCTTCGCCGCCGGCGACGTCAAGGATAAGGTCTTCCGCCAGGCCGTGACGGCGGCGGGCATGGGCTGCATGGCGGCGCTCGAAGCCGAGCGTTTCCTCGCCGCCGAGGGCGCTAACGCGGCCGCGGCCGCGGAATGACGGTCATGGATTGGGATAAGCTGCGCATCTTCCACGCCGTCGCCGAGGCGGGGAGTTTCACCCATGCCGGCGAAGCGCTCAATCTCAGCCAATCGGCGGTTTCGCGCCAGGTTTCCTCGCTGGAGGAAAGCCTGCGGGTCGCTCTTTTTCATCGCCATGCGCGCGGCCTCATCCTGACCGAGCAAGGCGAATTGCTCTATCGCACCGCGCATGAAGTCTTTTCCAAATTGGCGATGGCGGAAGCACAATTGGCCGAATCCAAGGATCGCCCGAAGGGCCAGTTGAAGGTGACGGCGACGCAGGCTTTCGGTTCCTCCTGGCTGACGCCTTGCCTTCTCGAATTCATCGACCTTTACCCCGATGTCGAGGTCGATCTCGTCCTCGAGGATCGCGAACTCGATCTCTCCATGCGCGAGGCGGATGTCGCCATCCGCATGACGCCGCCGCGCCAGCCCGAACTCATCCAGCGCCATTTGATGACGGTGCATCTCCATGTCTATGCCGCGCCCGCTTATCTGAAACGCCACGGCATTCCCAAAAGCACCGAGGATCTGGACGGCCATCGCATCATCGTCTACGGCAACGATATGCGCCCGCCCGTCGCCAATATCGACTGGCTGCTCCATACCGGGACGGCCAAGGAAAAGGCGCGCCGGCCGATCCTCAAGGTGAATTCGGTCTATGCCATCCAGCGCGCGGTGCAAAGCGGCCTCGGCATCGCCAGCCTGCCCGAATTCATGGTGACCGAAAGCAGCAATCTGGTTCGCATTCTCCCCGAAATGCAGGGACCGCGCATCGACGCCTATTTCGTCTATCCCGAGGAATTAAGGAATTCGAAGCGCATCCAGGTGTTCCGCGATTTCCTGCTGCGCAAGGTGGCCGAAGGCAAGATGCAGCCCTGACACTCAGCGGCGCGGCCAATCGGAAAATTCGATGCGGCCGATCAGGACGAAGCCGCCCTTGCCGTCGGGCTTGAGGATCGCCGCCTCGGCTTTATCCAATTCGAAACCGGCGATCATGCGCATCTGAAACTCGTTGCCGATTATCACGGAATCGGTGCCGGGCAACGGCATTTCGCCGAGCAGCCCACGCACATATTCGGGATCGAAAATTTTCGGTTCGAGATCGGCGCGCCCGAAAGCGAGCATGGCCGTATCGCGGGTCCGGCATTGCGGATTGGCGCGAATGCGGCCGAGCGGAATGCCGAGATCGCGGAAGATCGCGCCCAAAGCCTCGGCCTGAGCGCGGCCCTTGGCGGTCAGATTGCGCTGGGTCGAGCAATCGGCGAAGTCGGAAAGCGGCGAATTCTGATCGAGCTTTTCCTTATCGCCCTTCTCGCGATCGGCATGACGGAAATAAAGGACATAACCGCCCTGGCGCAGGGATTCGACGAGGCCGGCGACGCGCCGCGACTCGACATAGGCCGCGCCGCCCCAGCCGGCTAAACCCAACACGATCGCGCCCAAAAGGGTCAAAACGATCCGGCGTTTCGTCATTCTTACCTCCCTCGGCTTGGCCGGATTCATAGTAAGCCCATGAGAAAAAAGCAAAAGCCGATATGCATGGAATGCATGACTCCCGTGACTTTTTGACTCTGGTCGCGCGATGCGTTTTTCATATTCTGGCCTAGAGACGACTCGGCAACACCAGTTGCTTCTTTGCAACATCCCTTGAGCGACGAGACGAGTCGAGGACGAGATTTCGGGGGCATCCCCCGTCAAGCGATCCCGGCGCAAGGCCTGGATGAGGGTCTTCGGATCCTACGTCTCCCAGACGTGAACCTCCCTGTTTGACTGGCCGGGCCCTCAAGGCCCGGCTTTTTTTGGCGATTCTGCCGCGAGAAGTCCGGCGATCGAAATATCCTCGTCAAGTTCATCCCAATGCAAGCCGCGCTCGGTGATACGAACGCGCCGACGCTGCTCGGCGGAACCGCGCTGCAACCGCGGGAACCAAGCCAGTGGAACGCCGAGCCTTCGGCCATCGCTGAGTTCGACCCAGAGACTGTCGGCATCGCAGCGAACCGAGACCGCTTTGACCGAAGACATCGCGACCTGCCGGTCAAACAGGTTTCGCCGGGCGGCGCCAGGCTTCCTCGCCGAGGATATAAGTGGCGGCGATGGCGCGATCGTCGCCCAGCATCATGAGTGCGAAGAGCCGCTCGCCCCAATCGCGGGCTTGACCCGTGCGGCGGGCAAGAATTGGCGTCGCGGCAAGATCGAGGATCGCGAGATCGGCTTCCTTGCCGATCGCGAAATTGCCGATATGGGAATCGAGGCGGAGCGCCTCCGCACCGGCCAGTCCCGCGAGATAGAATCCCCGCCAAGGATTGAGGTTCTGCCCCTGCAACTGCAGGACTTTATAAGCTTCGGCCAAGGTTTCGAGCAGCGAATAGCTGGTGCCGCCGCCGACATCGCTGGCGAGGCCGATTCGAATGCCCGCTTGGCGCGCGCGCTCGTAATCGAAGAGGCCCGACCCGATGAAGAGATTCGAGGTCGGACAGAAGGCGATGGCGCTCCCCGTTTCGGCAAGCCGCGCACGATCGCGATCGTCGATATGCAGGGCGTGACCGTAGATCGCGCCGGGACCGAGCAGACCGGCGCGGTCATAGACGTCGAGATAGGAACGCGCTTCGGGAAAGAGTCTCGCGACCCAGGCGATCTCGTCGCGATTTTCGGCGAGATGCGATTGCAGGGAAAGACCGGGAGTTTCCGCGAAGAGCCGGCCCGTCATCGCCAATTGCGCCGGGCTCGAGGTCGGCGCGAAACGCGGCGTCAGAGCATAACCGAGCCGCCCGCGTCCGTGCCAAGCGGCGATGAGCGCGCGGCATTCCGCCTCGCCGCCATCCCGCCCGTCGCGAAGATTTTCCGGGCAATGGCGATCCATCAGCACCTTGCCGGCGATAACGCGCATTCGGCGGGCAAGAGCGGCGGCGAAGATCGCCTCGACCGAGGCCGGATGCCGCGTCGGATAGATCGCGGCCGTCGTCGTTCCCGCGGCGAGCAGGGCGTTAAGGAAAAACTCCGCGACCTCGCGCCCATGAGCGGGATCGGCGAAGCGCGCTTCCGCCGGAAAGGTGTAGCGTTCCAGCCAATCCAGCAATTGCGTGCCGAAGGAGGCGATCACGTCGACCTGAGCGGAATGGATATGGCAATCGACGAAGCCCGGCATCAACAGATGGCCGCGCCAATCGACGATCTCGGCCCCGGGAGCCTGGGCGGCGAGCGACGCGAAATCGCCCAGCCCGGCGACTTTCCCGCCCTCGACCAGAAGGGCGCCCCCTTCCAGCAATTGCCAGGAATCGGGCATCGGCTCCGGGCCGGGATCCCGCCAGAAATGCAGGATATCGCCGCGAAAAATCCGCGCCATGCCCCTATCTCGCCCCTAACCCGCGCCCTGTCCGGCACTGCCATTCCCTATCACAATTCGGCCGCAAATTCAGCTATGATGCGGGGCGATCCCCATTGTCGAGGAAACCCGACCGCTCATGAAGACTCGCCTCATCGCCATCGGTTCGGCCCGGCAAGGCCCCGAAGCCGCGCTCTTCCGGCATTATGCCGAGCGCCTCGTCCCGCCCTTGGAACTCGTCGAGATCGTCATCCGCAAGAAACTCGTCGGCGAAGCGCTGATCGCCGCCGAAGCCGCCGAGATCGAGTCTAAGCTCGCGCGCTCGCAAGGCAAGGGGCGCATCGTCATCGCCCTCGACGAGAAAGGCCACGATATTTCGAGCCGCGATTTCGCCAAACGCCTGGAAGCCATTGCCGCGACGGGCATCGGGCATGTCGATTTCGTCATCGGCGGCGCCGATGGGCTTGCCGATTCCTTGCGCCGGCGGGCCGATCTCGTTCTGGCTTTCGGGCGGATGACTTGGCCGCATCTTCTCGTTCGCGCCTTGCTTGCCGAGCAGCTTTACCGTACGCAGACGATCCGCGCCGGCCATCCCTATCACCGCGATTGAGCGAAAGGATTTCCCCGCATGACGACACCCGCCGAGGCTGAAAAGACGCGACCGCGGCCGGTCGTGCTCGCGATCCTCGACGGTTGGGGCTATCGCCCGGAGCGCACGGATAACGCCATCGCTTTGGCGGCGACGCCGCATCTCGATCGCTGGATGAAATCTGCGCCCGCGACCCTGATCGAAGCCTCGGAATCCCATGTCGGCCTCCCCGAGGGCCAGATGGGCAATTCCGAAGTCGGTCATATGAATATCGGCGCCGGACGCGTCATCCTGCAAGATTTGCCGCGCAT
The DNA here is from genome assembly GCA_964415425.1 of uncultured Rhodospirillaceae bacterium. Lineage (GTDB taxonomy): Bacteria > Pseudomonadota > Alphaproteobacteria > Dongiales > Dongiaceae > Dongia. The sequence goes on from CAYQAG010000045.1 coordinate 14,543, forward strand.
CGACCAAGCGATCGCGACAGGCGAAATCTTCCGTTCGCCCGAGCTTGCGCGCCTGATCGCCGCCGTCAAGGCGGGCAGTGGCGTCCTCCATATCCTGGGCCTGCTTTCGCCGGGCGGCGTTCACGCGCATCAGGACCATATCGCGGCTCTCGCCGAACATGCTGCCGACCAAGGCTTGCGCGTCTTCATTCATGGCTTTCTCGACGGTCGCGACACGCCGCCTTCAAGCGCGCAAGGCTTTCTCGAAGCCTTCCTCACCCGCATCGCCGCGCGGCCGCGAATCCGCCTCGCGACCCTTGGCGGGCGCTATTTCGCGATGGATCGCGATCGGCGCTGGGACCGCGTCGAGCGCGCCTATCGCGCTTTTCTGGGTAAAGCCGAATATCGCGCGGTCGACGGGCCGGAAGCGATCCGCGCCGCCTATGCGCGGGGCGAGACCGACGAATTCGTCGTCCCCACGGCGATCGGCGATTTTGCCGGGATGGCGGATGGCGATGGCCTTTTCATGGCGAATTTCCGCGCCGATCGCGCGCGGCAGATTCTATCGGCCCTACTCGATCCCGATTTCTCCGCCTTCGCGCGCGATCGAACCCCGCGCTTTTCGGCGAGCCTCGGCATGGTCGAATATTCCGCCGAACTGGCGCGCCGCATGCCCTGTCTCTTTCCGCCGCTGACGATCGCGGATTCGCTCGGCGAAATCGTCGCCAAGGCCGGCTTGCGGCAATTGCGAATCGCCGAGACCGAGAAATACGCGCATGTCACCTTTTTCTTCAATGGCGGGGTGGAAGAAACCTGGCCGGGCGAAACGCGCATTCTCGTTGAAAGCCCGCGCGTCGCGACCTACGATCTTCAGCCGGAAATGTCGGCGATCGAAGTCACCGATAATCTCGTCGCCGCCATTGCCGAAAACGGTTTCGACCTCATCATCGTCAATTACGCCAATGGCGACATGGTCGGCCATACCGGCAATCTCGCGGCCGCCATGCGTGCGGTCGCGACCATCGATGCCTGTCTCGGCCGCTTGGCCGCCGCGATCGAAAAGGCGGGGGGGCTGCTCCTCATCACCGCCGATCACGGCAATGCCGAAACCATGCGCGATGCGGCGAGCGGCGAAGCGCATACCGCGCATACCCTCAACCCCGTGCCTTTCCTGATCGTCGGCGCACCCGATTGGGTTGCGGGCCTCGCCAAGGGTGGCGCGCTCGCCGATATCGCGCCGACGATTTTGGAATTCCTGGGCCTGCCGCAGCCGGCAGTCATGACGGGCCGTTCCTTGATACGGCGCAAGGCGCCTAGCGCCCAGCGCATTTCGGCCTGATCGAGCGCGTTGGCCCCATGCGCCGGATGCGATTCGCCCTCGCTTTCGCTCTTGGCGTTTGGTTGCCGGCTTTGGTAGAGCCTTCGGCCTTCGCGCAAGCGAATCCCGACGCCGCCGGCGAATTGCAGAATGTCGAAGCGGAGGCCGAGAAAAACAAGGCCGAGGCCGAAAGGCTGAAAGCCGAAGCCGAGCGCCTCGCCGCCGAAATCGCCGAATTGCAAAAAACCCTCGTCGCCTCGGCGGCGGCGATCCGCGCGGCGGAGAACGAAGTCGCCGCGCTCGAATCCGCCTTGAGCGAACTCGCGCTTCGCCAGACGGAAATGCGCAATCGCTTAGCCAGCGAGCGCGATCTCTTGAACGACAGCCTGATGGCGCTAGCCGGGCTTTCCGCGCGACCGCAAGCAGCGCTGCTCCTCGAACGTTCGCCGATCGACAATGCGCGGAGCCGACTGCTCCTCGCCGCCGTGACGCCGATCCTGGATCGGCGCGCGCATTATTTCGCCGACATCCTCGCCAATCTCGCCGTCAATGCCGCCGAGACCGAGGCGAAGCGCGCGCGCTTGGCAACCCGGCTTTTGGAATTGGCGGCGGAGAATCGCCGTCTTTCGGGATTGCTGGAAAAGAAAGCCGGTCTTGCCGATGCGGCGCGCAAGGCCCAGGATGCGAAGAGCCAGGAATTGGCGAAACTCGCCCGGCAGGCGAAGGATTTGAAGGACCTGCTCGCCCGATTGGAAGAGGCGGCCGCCGCTTCCGCCGCCGAGGAAGCGAAGGCCGAAGCGGCGAAAACCGAAACCGCCGCCGCCGCGCCCGATCTTCCCCCGGAAAGCCAAGCGGCGGCTTCCGCGCTGACGGCGCGGCCCAAGGATCTTCGCCCCTTTCCCGCGACGGGCGAGGGCATCGTCCTTCCCGTCCGGGGGCGAATCGTGCGGCAATTCGGCGAAGCCGGCGGCGACGTGACCGTAGCCAAGGGTATCGAGATCGCGACGGCGAACGATGCCCCGGTGCTCGCGCCCTTCGCCGGCCAGATCGTCTTCGAGGGACCTTTTCGCTCTTACGGCAAGATATTGATTATCGAGCATGCGGGTGGATATCATACGATCCTCGCCGGGCTCGGCGAGGTCGCTGTCGGCCTCGGGCAATGGTTGCTGACCGGGGAGCCGGTCGGACGGATGACCCGGCCGGACGGCGAAGCCCCGCATCTCTATCTCGAATTGCGCCGGAACGGAGAGCCGATCGACCCCACGCCGATCCTGGCGCCGAAAGCCGAGTGATCTTCACCCGAAACGAAACAACGAAACGCCGAGGTTCTCATGTTCCGTCCTTCCCTGCTCGCCGCTACCGCTCTCGCCACCGGCATCCTGATCGGCGCTCTGGCCGTCAAACCCTGGCAGGTCGTAGCGCAAGCGACGCCCGACGATGCGAAGACCTACGAGCAATTGCGCCTTTTCTCGACGGTCTTCGAGCGCGTGCGCGAAAGCTATGTCGAACCGGTCGAGGACGAGAAGCTGATCGAATCGGCGATCAACGGCATGCTGAGCGCGCTCGACCCGCATTCCAGCTACATGAATGCCGAGCAATTCCAGGACATGCAGGTGCAGACGCGCGGCGAATTCGGCGGGCTCGGCATCGAAGTCACCATGCAGGATGGGCTGGTGCGCGTGATCGCGCCCATGGACGGAACGCCCGCCGCCGCCGCCGGCATCGAGGCCGGCGATCTTATCTCCGCGATCGACGATCAGCCGGTCATGGGGCTGTCGCTCAACGATGCGGTCGACAAAATGCGTGGCGAAGTCGGCGCCAAGATCAAGCTCACCATCCTGCGCGGCGAGCAGGAACCCTTCGACGTCACGCTGGAGCGCGCGATCATCACCATCAAATCCGTGCGCTGGGAACTCGAGGACGGCAATATCGGCTATGTGCGCATCAACAGTTTCAGCGAAAACACGGATGAGGGCCTGCGCGATGCCGTCGAGCAATTGCGCTCGGCCACCAAGGACAAGCTTGCCGGCCTCGTTCTCGATCTCCGCAACAATCCGGGCGGCTTGCTCGATCAGGCGATCGCCGTCTCCGACGATTTCCTGGAGAAGGGCGAAATCGTCTCGACGCGCGGCCGTCATACCGACGAAACGCAACGCTGGAACGCCGAACCCGGCGACCTTATCGGCGGGAAGCCGCTGATCATCCTCATCAATGCGGGTTCCGCCTCGGCATCCGAGATCGTTTCGGGCGCCTTGCAGGATCATCGCCGAGCGCTCATCCTCGGCGTCAAATCCTTCGGCAAGGGATCGGTGCAGACGATTCTGCCCATTCCCGGCCATGGCGCGATGCGCCTGACCACGGCCCGCTATTACACGCCGTCCGGCCGTTCGATCCAAGCCAAAGGCATCGAGCCCGACATCCTGGTCGAACCCGCCAAGGTCGAAAAACTCCAAGGCGGCAAGACCTTCCACGAAGCCGATCTCAAGGGCGCGCTCGAAAACCCCGATGCGGCGCCGGCGGAAAACGCTCCCGCGCCGACGGCCGAAACCGCCAAGCCGCAGGCGCCCGTGATCGGCTCCGAAAAAACCGAGATCGCCAAGCCCGACGAGGATTACCAACTCGCCCGCGCGCTCGACCTCGTCAAGGGATTGAGCCTGCTTACCGGCGATTCGGCGAATTGATCGCGAGCGAGCGGCCGACCGCGCATCATGGCGAAATCCGCCTATCGGCGCGGCGTCGGCATCGCGCTCTTCAATCCCGCGGGGCATGTCTTCGCGGCGCAACGGATCGATTCGCCCGGCCCCGCTTGGCAATTGCCGCAAGGCGGGATCGATAAGGACGAGGCGCCCTTGGCCGCCGCCAAGCGCGAACTCGCGGAAGAGACCGGCATTACTTCGGTCGAGCTTCTCGGCGAAAGCCGCGACTGGCTGCGCTACGATCTCCCCGCCGATCTCGCGCGCGGCCTCTGGAAAGGAAAATATCGCGGACAAGAGCAAAAATGGTTCGCCTTCCGCTTCGTGGGCGCGGAGAGCGAGATCGACATCGCCGGCAATCATGCCGAATTTTCCGCCTGGCGCTGGGTCCTGCTCGCCGAGATTCCCGACCTCATCGTGCCCTTCAAGCGGCGACTTTACGAGAAGATCGTCCGCGAATTCGCCCGCTTCGCCGCTTGATCAACCGCGCTGCTGCAATCTTTCCTCGGCGACGCGGCGGATCGCGGCTTCGAGATCGGGATGTTCCTTCATCAGACGCTTGAAATCGACGACGTCGAGGGCAAGCAGCCGCGTTTCCTCGATCGCCGTTACCGTCGCGCTGCGCCGACCCTCGGTGATGAGCGCGATCTCGCCGAAGAATTGCCCGGGCCCGAGATGCACGGGGTTGGGTTTGATATCGACCTCGACCTCGCCTTCCATGATGAAGAACATGGCGTCCGCCGGTTCGCCGCGCCGGATGATCGCCTGCTGGCCGGGCACGAATTGCGGTTTCAGGAGCCGCGCGATGGCGGCGATGCGCGAGGCGTCGAGATCGGCGAAGAGCGGCACGCGCGCGACCGCCTGCCAAGTAACGATGAAATCGCGCTTGCGGATCTCGCTGGCGAAACCGGTCGCCAGAATACCGGCCGGAACGGCGAAGAGCGCGACGCCGACGAGGATGACGATTCCGCCGAAGAGCCGGCCCCAGCCGGTCATCGGCACGACATCGCCATATCCGACCGTGCCCATGGTGACGATGCCCCACCACAGCGCATGCGGGATCGAGGCGAAGACTTGAGGCTGCGCGTGGCGTTCCAGGAAATACATGATTGCCGAGGCGAAGACGAGAACGACGAGCAGCGATAGGAGTGCGGCCAGCAACGATCGCGCTTCCTGGCGCATGACCGCGACGATGAGGGGAAGCGCCGTCACGTAGCGCGCCAATTTGAACAAGGCCGCCATGGCGAATAGCATCGTCTCGTCGCGCAAACCCGCTCCGAGAGCAAGAGCGGGCGTGATGATAGGCACGATCGCGACGAGATCGACGAAGCCAAGGAAGGAAAGAAGATAGCGCACCCGCGCGCGCGGGCGTTGGGCGGCGAGAATAGGCGCCAGCGCGATCCGCGCCACATATTCGAGCGCGAAAAAGAACGCGATACCCATGGCGGCAAAATCGAAAACCGAGCGCCATCCGAGATTAAGATCGGGCAAGGTATCGAGGCTGGCGACGAGGACCGAAGCCAGGATCGCCACGACGATGAGGCTCGTCGCGATCAAGCGCGGCCAGCGCGGGGCGCCGCTGGCGCCGGCACTCAGCCCCGCGATCAGAAAATCGCGCATGACCGGGGCCTGGGAAATGGCGATCCCCTTCGTCTAGCGATTGAGGCGATTATCGACGAGATCCTTCACCACATTGGGATCGGCGAGCGTCGAGATATCGCCGAGATTGGCGGGGTCGTTCTCGGCGATCTTGCGCAGGATGCGGCGCATGATCTTGCCCGATCGCGTCTTGGGGAGACCCGGCGCCCATTGCAAGAGATCGGGCGTCGCGATGGGGCCGATTTCCTTCCTGACCCATTTCACCAATTCCTGGCGCAGCGCGTCGCTCGCCGCGATACCGGCTTTCAGCGTGACATAAGCATAGATGCCTTGCCCCTTGATGTCGTGCGGATAGCCGACGACCGCCGCCTCGGCGACGTCGTGATGGGCGACAAGCGCGCTTTCGACCTCGGCCGTGCCGAGACGATGGCCGGAAACGTTGATCACGTCATCGACGCGCCCCGTGATCCAGTAATAGCCGTCGGCATCGCGCCGACAGCCGTCGCCGGTGAAGTATTTGCCGGGATAGGTACGGAAATAGGTTTCGGCGAAACGCTTATGATCGCCATAGACGGTGCGCATCTGGCCCGGCCAGGATCCAGCGATGCAAAGATTGCCCTCGGTCGTACCCTCGAGAACCTTGCCCGCGGCATCGACGATCTCGGGGCGAATGCCGAAAAGCGGCAAGGTCGCCGAACCCGGTTTCAGCTTCGTCGCGCCCGGCAAGGGCGAGATCAGAATGCCGCCCGTTTCCGTCTGCCACCAGGTATCGACGATGGGGCAACGCCCGTCGCCGACGATCCGATGATACCAGAGCCAAGCTTCGGGATTGATCGGTTCGCCGACCGAGCCCAGAAGGCGCAGGCTCGCGCGGCTCGTTTTCTGCACCATCGCCTCGCCTTCGCGCATCAGCGCGCGGATCGCGGTCGGCCCGGTATAGAAGATATTGACCTTGTGCTTGTCGATCACCTCCCAGAACCGCGAGACGGTG
>CAYQAG010000046.1:0-20682 GCA_964415425.1 uncultured Rhodospirillaceae bacterium
GTTCACGAGGATATGCGGCGGCATTTCGCTGCCTATCCGCAGAATTGGGGTCTGAAGGGGCCCGATGCCAATATCGATCACCGCCGCGTGCCCAATCTGGCCGCTTTTTTCAAGCGTCAGGGAAAGTCGCTGCCCGTCAGCGACGATCCCGCCGATTACCGGCCCGGCGATATCGTCGCCTGGCGGCTTGCCGGCGGTCAGCCCCATATCGGTATCGTTTCCGACCGCCGGCATTGGCTCGGCGATCGCCCGCTCGTCATCCACAATATCGGCCTCGGCGCGCAGGAAGAAGATCGCCTCTTCGATTTCGTCATCACCGGGCATTATCGGTGGTTTTGAAATTTCTTCGATCAAGGTAGTTAGGCTCCGCTATATCATGGGCAATCAACGCGCCGCGATATGAGCTTCACGAAACCCATTCGCCATCGCGAATGACGTAAATCGTGCCATGGCTTATTGACCACGAATAGAGATAGCCGCTGCCGCACAGGTCGCCGCAAATATAGCCAGCCATTGACTGACGATTGCCGAAAATACTGCGATCGGTATCGCCGACCAAATCGACGAAAAAGACCGTTTCCGGCAATTCGTTTTCCGATTCCGCTAGGCAAGGCGCGGGTCGGAATTTGAATTGCCCATTCCGCCAATCGTTGAGTGCGGCCAGCAAAGCGGGGCTCGGCTCCTGGCAATCCTTCGCGGCATAGAACTGCACGACATAACCGGATTTGCGGAATTGTTCACTATATTCATTATGGGCAACTTGATCGAGCATCATCAAAAAGACGGCTTTTTCTTCGATGGAAAGATCGGGAAGGTAATAAGCGTTGCTGGATATCATATGAAAGGAGACAGTCTCGCCGACAATCGGCTCCCCGCGATAGGGGAGGTTCTGATCCACCATTTGCGGCTGCGCGCAGCCAATCAGGATCGCGAGGCTTATGCCGATCAAGGGCGCCTGGAAGCGATGAGCCAATCGCATCGGTTTTTTCCCCTTTCGATACCGGGTTCGACTTGCCCAGTTTCCCCAGGATTCCGGCGAAAATATGTCTTTTCAGGGCTGGCCGGGCGGCTAGAATGGCGATCCTTCCCGTTTTGGACTCATCAGGTGAGATCATGAGCGATGCTGCCGCCCTTCGGGGCAATTGGAATTATCCGACCTCGGTCAAATTCGGCTGCGGCCGGATCGCGGAATTGGCCGATCATTGCCGGGCACTCGGCATGAAGCGCCCCTTGCTGGTGACCGATCCGGGGCTCGCCTCCCTCCCCATGATCAAAAACGCCATCGCGCGCAATGCGGAAGCGGGTCTTCCGACCGGCTTGTTTCACGACGTCCAGGGCAATCCCATCGGCAAGAATGTCGATGACGGGGTTAAGGTCTATAAGGCCGGCGGTCATGACGGGGTTATCGCCTTCGGCGGCGGCTCCGCCCTCGATGCCGCCAAGGCGATCGCGCTGATGATCGGGCAGAAACGCCCGCTCTGGGATTTCGAGGATATCGGCGATTGGTGGACGCGGGTCGATCCCGCCGGCATCGCGCCGATCGTTGCGATCCCGACGACTTCAGGCACGGGATCGGAAGTCGGCCGCGCCTCGGTCATCACCGACGAGGCGACGCATACCAAGAAAATCATCTTTCATCCCAAGATGCTGCCGGCGATCGTCATCGACGATCCGGAACTGACTGTCGGTCTCCCACCGCATATCACGGCGGCGACGGGCATGGATGCGCTTTCCCATTGCCTCGAAGCCTATTGCGCGCCCGGCTATCATCCGCTGGCCGACGGCATCGCGCTCGAAGGCATGCGCCTCGTGAAGGAAAATCTGCCCGCCGCCGTCAAGGACGGCAAGAATCTGGTCGCGCGCGCGAATATGATGGCCGCGGCCAGCATGGGCGCCACCGCCTTCCAGAAGGGGCTGGGCGGGATGCATGCGATCAGCCATCCCCTGGGCGCGCTTTACAACACCCATCACGGCCTCACCAATGCCGTTATCATGCCTTATGTGCTGGATTTCAATCGCGCCGCGATCGCCGAGCGTATGACGCGCCTCGCGCAATTCTTAGGCCTTGCCGATCCTGGCTTTGCCGCCGTGCAAAAATGGGTTCTGGGCTTGCGCAAGGAAATCGGCATTCCCCATACGCTGAAGGAAATCGGCGTCGACGATAAACGCGTCGATGAGGTCGCCAAGATGGCGGCCATCGATCCTTCCGCCGGCGGCAATCCGATCAAGGTCGGCGCGGCGGAATTGGGCCGTATCTTTGTCAACGGTCTTGCCGGGAAACTGGCGGCCTAGCGGGGGAAGCGACGCGAGGGAGGCATCATGCGGATCATTGGGGCCGGATTGGCTTTGGCGCTCGCTTTGGCGGGTGCGCGTTTGGCGGCGGCGGAGACCGTTCTCACCGTCATGAGCTTCAATGTTTGGGGCGGCGGCGCCAATGAAGGGAAATCGGTCGCGGAAACGGTCGCGGTCATTCGCGCGGCGGGCGCCGATATTATCGGCATCCAGGAAACCCGCCTCGAATCCGATCCCTGCACGGCGGATGTCTGCCCGCCCAGGGGCGAGAGCGTCGCCAAAAAGATCGCCGACGCGCTCGGTTATTATTATTACGACCAGGCGCAGGAAAACGCGGCGCTTTGGGCGAATGCGATCCTGAGCCGCTATCCGATCGGTCCGGCGAGCCCCAACGATCTCGGCGTGGCGATTGATGTCGAGGGCAGGAAGGTTTACGCCTTCAATATCCATCTCGACGATTCGCCTTATCAGCCTTATCAGCTGCTGAATATCGAATATGGCGATGCGCCCTTCATCAAGACCGAGGCCGAGGCCATCCAATTCGCGCGCGAGACGCGGGGACCTGCCCTCGAACTTCTCTTCGCGGATATGAAAGCGGCGGAAGGCGCCGATGCCGTCTTCATCTTCGGCGATTTCAACGAGCCTTCCTTCCGCGATTGGACGGCGGAAACGGTCGCGGCGGGGCATAATCCCATCCCCGTCCGCTATCCGGTGACGTCCGATATCGAAGCGGCGGGTTTCGTCGATGCCTATCGGGCGATCTTCCCCGATCCCGTGGCGAAACCGGCTTATACCTGGACGCCGACCAGCGATCCCAGCGATCCCGAGGATCATCACGACCGCATCGATTTTATCTTCGCGCGCGGCAATCAGATCGCCGTCAAATCGGCGGCCATCGTCGGCGAAAAATCGCCCGAGGCCGATCTCGTCGTGACGCCTTGGCCCTCCGACCACCGTTCGGTCATGGCGGTGATCTCTTTCTAGGCGAGCGAGAGAATGGCAAAAACATGGCTGGCTGGCTAAAGCGCAGCGCAAATACGATTCTGCTAAGCCTGATGGCGCAAGGGGTGTTTATGTCCTATGCGTGGAGCAACTCTCTTTGGACATGCGGTAATTCCGTAGGGTATCTTTACCTTGTCGAGGGTGGCTTTGTGCCATCTAATGACTCTGGCTAGCACTCGGATACAGGATCAATTGGCACAATTGTACTCAAAATTGAGAATGACAAACCCAAAATAACAATAGCAGATGCGCGTGGCGCAGTGTTTAATCCAGAAGAAAGTGGGGCGAGGTTGTTTCTTTTTAGGAAAGAGCGAATTATCTCTATTCTAGCTATCTATGGAGCTGACGGCGAAGCTGGCAATATCGAAAACTACACATTCTATCCCAAACAGGGAAATCTGGGCGAGGTTCTATGGACACAAACCCGGTACGGGTCCGGAATTGATAAGGCTGGGGTAAATAGAGCAGAGTGTCAGTTTCAGACGGATAATTAAATTTGATAACTTGAATTGCCGACGCTTCCATTCCGTCAGCCATCCTCACTCCGTCATGGCACGCGAAGGCGTGCCATCCACGAGTTTTAGCCGAGCGGAGCTCGGCAAATAGCAAGCCTTCGGCTCGCGAGGCTCAGCGTTCACGATAATATCGACGGATAGAGATCGATCCACTCCGGATTGCATTCATGAATCAAACGTATCTTCCAAGCGCGCGGCCAGGACTTGAGCGTCTTCTCGCGCCGGATCGCTGTCAGGATCGATTCATGCCGCTCGACATAGACCAGAGTTTTCAAACCATATCTGGCGGTAAATTGGCTTCCCTGACCCGATCGGTGCTCCATCGCGCGTCGAGCAAGATCGCTGGTAACGCCGACATAGATTGTGCTGTTCGGGCGGTTGGCAAGGATGTAAACCCAGGCTTCGGTCAAGAGAAAGGCTCTATACTTGCCGGGCTTATGCCCGGCTGGAAATCGTGGATGGCACGCCTTCGCGTGCCATGACGGAGTAGAGATGCTTGCCGGCGGCATATGATCCGACCATCGATATGTATAATTACCGGATCACAGCCGGTCCCTGAGCGCGTACCAAAGCATGGCGAGGACCAGCAGCGGGTGACGGAGCGCCGTCCCGCCGGGGAATGTGCGATGCGGGATGGCTGCGAAAAGATCGAAGCGTTCCGCCGTTCCGGCTAAAGCTTCGGCGATGAGCTTGCCGGCGAGACCGGCGATGGCGACGCCCTGGCCCGAATAGCCCTGCGCGAAAAAGAGATTGCCGCGCCGTCCGATATGCGGCAGGCGCGAGGCCGTGATCGCCAGCATGCCGCCCCAACCGTATTCCAGGCGCCGGTCGCGCATTTGCGGATAGACTTTCAACATGTAGGGGCGGACGAAATCGGCGATGCTGGCGGGCGGGCGCGTCGTATAGCGTTCGCCGCCGCCGAAAAGCAGGCGCCGGTCGGCCGAAAGCCGCCAATAGGAAACGACGAATTTGCTGTCGCAGGCGCAAACGTCGCGCGCGATCAAATCCCGCGCCACATTTTCCGGCAAGGGTTCCGTCGCGACGATGAAATTGGCGATCGGCATGATCTTGCCGGCGATACCGGGGTCGAGATCGCCGAGATAGGCGTTGCAGCCGAGCACGACATGGCGCGCGACGATCTCGCCTTCCGCCGCGACGATGCGGCAGGTTGCGCCCGTTTCGAGGCGGAGCGCCTTCGTTTGCTCGAAGATGGCCACGCCGGCGGCGATCGCCGCCTTGGCGAGGCCGAGCGCGTAATTCAAGGGATGGAGATGCCCGCCGCCCGCATCGGCAATGGCGCCGTGGAAAATCTTGGAGCCGATTTCCGCGCGCGTCGCCTGTCGATCGAGCAGCCTGGCGCCCGTATAGGCGAAGTCGCGTTCGAGCGCTTCGACTTCCTCCGCCATCCAGGAAAGATCGCCGGGCTTGCTGGCGAGGAAAATCGTGCCGGGTTTGCGGTCGCAGGCGATCGCATGTTTCGCGATCCGCGCGTCGATCAGAAGCCGCGCTTCCTCGGCAAGTGCGAAGAGGGCGCGGGCAGGGTCGCGGCCGAATTTCGCGACCAATTCCACGGCACCTTTGCGGAGGCCGAGATTGATCTGCCCGCCATTCCGCCCCGAAGCGCCCCAGCCGATCCGCGCCTGTTCCAAAAGCGCCACGCGATAGCCGCGTTCGGCGAGTTCGAGGGCGGCGGAAAGCCCGGTATAGCCGCCGCCGATAACGCAGACATCGAATTCGTGCCGACCGCGCAGCGATGGTTGCGCCGGAAAAGGATGGGCGCTGGCAACATAATAGGAAGAAGCGGGGTGTTCGAATTCGCTCATCGGCCGGCCTTCGCGCGCGTTTCCTCGACCGGCGCCGCCTTTTCGACGAGATCGAGCAGGCGATGCAAGCCGCATTCTTGGATGCCCATGTCTTCGAGATGGGCGATCGTCTGCCGCAGATAATCGAGATTGCTGCCCATGACGCCGCTCGCCCCGCAAATGCGCGCGACCACCTCTTCCGGCGAAAGCTTGCCGGCATATTGCTCGTGCCGGCGATCGGCGACATAAGCGAGGGCCTGCCGCTCGGTGCCGTCGGCGAGGCGCGGACGAATTTGGCGCGGTTCGTAACAGGCCGTCAGCATTTCCCGATCGTGCAGATAATCGGCGACGGCTTCGGCATCCTCGGCCGCTATCGTGAAGAGGCGCCCATGGCACATGCCGCCGCGATCGAGGCCGAGCACGAGGCCCGGCCGCTCGCGCGTGCCGCGATAATGCGTCGAGGATATGCAGAAAGCGCGGTGATAGCCGAAGAGCCGCGCCGGCAATCGCTCGACGAAGGCAAAATCGGGCCGCCACATCAGGGAACCATAGGCGAAGAGATTGAAGCCTCGGCCCGGTTCGGGGCGAAAGCGGCGCGATTCGATGAGCGAGAGATTCCTCATGCGCGATTGACCAGATAGACGCCGATGGCGACGATAACCATGCCGATCAGCGCCGGCAAGCCGAGCGTTTCGCCGAACCAGAGATAGCTGCCGAAGGCGGCGACGGGCGGGGTCAGGTAGAAAAGGCTGGCGACCTTGGCGGTGGCGCCGCGCTGGATCATCCAAGTCAGAAGCGCGATGGAAATCCCCGAAAGCACGACGACGATCCAAAAGAGGCAGAAGACGAATTCGCCCGTCCACTGAATTTCGCCCCAGCCATAGATTCCGATCATCGGCAGAGTGGCGAAGAAGGCGGCCGCATATTGGATCGCGGCGCCGGTTCTGAGATCGGCGCGGGGGAGAAACCGTTTCTGATAGAGCGTCGCGGCGGTAATGCCGAGGAGCGAGAGAAAAGCCCAGGCGAGGCCGATAAGATGCCCGCCATCGCCGCCGATCTTGGGAAAAACGACGAAAACGAGGCCGAGGAATCCGAGAATCGTACCCAGCCATTGGCTGGCGCGCAGCTTTTCGCCGAGATATTTCCCCGCGAAAGCGGCGGTCAGAATCGGCTGGAACCCGGCAATCAAGGCGGCGATGCCGGCCGGGATGCCGGCGGCGATCGCGGCATAGCAGCCGCCGAGATAGAAGCCCTGCAGCAGGATGCCGGTCAAGGCGATATGCCCCCATTCGCGGAGATCGCGCGGCCAGGGCGCCCGCCAAAGAAACGCGATGGCGCTCATCATCGCCGTCGCCAGTGCGAAACGAATAAGGAGGATGGTGAAGGGGAGGGCATAGGGGAGGCCGAATTTCGCGACCAGGAAGCCGGTCGCCCAAAGCAGAACGAAAATGCCGGGCGCGGCCAATTGCGCGTGCGATCGCCAGGAACCGAGCAAGGGCGTCTCGCTCATGCCCGGCGCAGCAGGAAATCGAGCGCGACCTCGTTGAAGGCATGCGCCTTCTCGACATTGCCGAGATGCAGCGCCTCGGCGAGAACGCGCAGCTCGGCGCCGGGGATTTGCGCGGCGATACGGTGCGCGATTTCGGGCGTGGCACCCGGATCCTTTTCGCCGGCGAGGATCAGCGTGGGAAGGCGAATCGCGGCGAGAGACGAGGCCGGCAGCGACATGGCCTTGATCGCAGCGCCGCAGCCGAGATAGCCGGCGATCGAAGTCGCGCGGATAAGATCGCCGATCCATTGCGCCGTCAGCGGGGCATGCGCGCGGAAATCGGCGGAAAGCCAACGCTCCAAAGTTTCCGCGACGACGGTCTCCATCCCGCCGGCGGCGACGCGCGCCATCCGCGCATCCCAAGCGGCTTGGCCGGCGGCATCGATCGTTCCCGTCAACGTGGAACAGAGGATCAGCTTTTCCAGCCGAGGGCCGGAACGAATGGCCAATTCCTGGCCGACCATGCCGCCGATGGAAAGGCCGATATAGCTGAAGCGCCCAATGCCGAGATGATCGGCCAAGGCAAGGATATCGCCGGCGAGATCGGCCAGCGAATAGGGGCCGGCGACGGCCTCGCTCGCGCCATGGCCGCGCCAATCGGGCATAAGAAGACAGAAATGCCGTCCCAATAGCGGAACCTGCAAACCCCAAACTTCGCCCGATGTCGCCAGCGAATGGCCGAGAACGAGCCAGGGCGCATCCGCCGCACCCTGGATTTCGTAGGCGATGCCGCCGGCGCGCGCTCGCTTCGTCATCGGCGGATCAAGTCTTCTTGGTCGATAATCGGTCGAGCTGCTTCTGCAAGGTCTGCATCTGCGCCTTGAGATCGGCGAGCTCCGCGCTTTCCTCGCCTGCTTTCCCGCGATCTTCCGCCGTCGTCGCCGCGGCAGGCAAGAAGGGTTTCCACATCTTCATCGCCTGATCGAAGAGAGCCATGTTCTGGCGCGCCATGTCCTCGAAGCGCTCGACCGGGAACATGCCGCCGAAGCTTTCCTTCACATAGGCGCGGAATTGTTCCTGATTGCGCGCGAAGCTCGCCATGCTCTCTTCCAGATAGCGCGGCACCAGGACCTGCAGATTGTCGCCGTAGAGGCTGATCAATTGCCTGAGGAAATTGATCGGCAGCATGGTCTGGCCCTTGGCCTCTTCCTCGACGATGATCTGCGTCAGGACCGAGCGCGTGATATCCTCGCTTGTCTTCGCGTCCTCGACCGTGAAATCGAGACCGTCGCGCACCATCTGCGCCAAGTAATCCTGCGTGACGTAGGAACTGGTCGCCGTGTTGTAGAGCCGCCGATTGGCATATTTCTTGATGCGGATCGGCGCCGATTTATCGGCGGCCTTGTCCTTGTCGGGGGAATCGGCCATGGCGAACTCCTGAACGATAGGATGCAGCGCAGCATAGCATTATCCGGGGTGGGATTGTCCATGGCGGATGCTGCGGCGCGGCAAGCTGGCTAAGGCCAGGATTTTCCGGCATAGTGGGGCCATGACCGGGGCGAAAGACAAGACGCCGCCCAGCCTGGACGATTTGGCGAAGCGGCTGATGGATCTCTGGCAGGCGCAGATCGCGGCCATGACGGCCGATCCCGATCTGATGCGCCAAATGGGGCAATGGATTTCGGCAGGAAAGGGGGCGGAAGATGGTGGAAACCCCGTCTTCGGCGGCGCGCCCTTCGGCCTCTGGCCCGGCGCTGGGGGCCAAGCCCCGCCTGGGGCCGCGACCGCTGGCGCAGCATCTCATGACGGCGGGGGCGGTCTGGCTGAATGCCGGCGCCGTCTTGCCGAGCTTGAGCGCCGCCTCCAGGAACTCGAAGCCGCCGGAGCCGAGCGAGAAAACCCTCGCCCGGGAAATCGCCGCCGCCGATCCGGCACAACTTCAAGCCGCCCTGGCGCTTGAGGGGCGCCGGCGGTTCGATCTCTGGCTCCAAGGCGTCGAAGCCTATCGCCGCCATCCTCATCGCCGTTCGCCGGACAATCGGCCGGTTCTCTGGTCGGAAGGGACGACGCGGCTCCTCGATTATTCCCGTGCGCCCGGGAATCCATCCCTGCCGCCGCTTCTCGTTATCCCGTCGCTCGTCAATCGCTATTACGTCCTCGATCTCGAACCCGATTGCAGTTTCCTCGATTGGCTGGGGGCGGCCGGTTTCGCGCCTTATGTCGTCGATTGGGGCGCGCCGGGCGCGATCGAGCGCGATTTCTCGCTGACCGATTACATTGCGGGGCGGCTCGATCGCGCGCTTAGCTACCTGCGCCGCAAGACCGCTCGACCGGTTTTCGCGATCGGCTATTGCATGGGCGGCAATCTTGCCTTGGCGCTCGCTCTGCGACGCGCGCGCGATATCGCTGGCCTCGTTCTGCTGGCGACGCCTTGGGATTTCCAGGCCGGCGATCCTCTGCGGGGACAAGGCGTCGCGGCCTTCGGCGAAAGCTTGGTGCCGATTATCGGGCGATTGGGCGAATTGCCGGTCGATTGGCTGCAGATCGCCTTCGCCGCCCTCGATCCCGTCGGGGGATTGCGCAAGTTCCAGAATTTCGCCGGGCTCGATCCCCAATCCTCCTCGGCCCGGCGGTTCGTGGCACTTGAGGATTGGCTGAATGACGGCATCGCCTTGGCGGGACCGGTGGCGCGGGAATGCTTCGCCGGTTGGTATGGCGGCAACGAGCCCGCGCGCGGCCAATGGCGAATTGCCGGCGAAATCGTCGATCCCGCCCTTTGGCGGAAGCCCTCTTTGGTCGTCATTCCCGGCGCCGATCGCATCGTGCCGCCGGATTCGGCGCTGGCCTTGGCGCGCGCCTTGAAGGGGGCGGAAATTGAACGCCCGCCGCTCGGCCATATCGGCATGATGGTGGGCGGGAAAGCGGAAAGCCAAGTCTGGGCGCCGCTCGGTCGCTGGTTGGAAAAGATCGCGGCCTTGCCAGCGACGGCAAAGTCCTCCTAATCTCGCCTCGGTCCCGCAATCTGACGTTGCTTGAAGGAGAAAATAGGATGACCGATGTCGTCATTGCCGCCGCCGCCAGAACCCCGATCGGCGCCTTCAATGGCGGGCTTGCCGCCTTGCCGGCCCATCTTCTCGGCAAGATTGCGATCCTGGAGGCGATGAGGCGGGCCGGAATCGAGGGGAAAGAGGTGAGCGAGATCGTCCTCGGCCAGATTCTGACGGCCGGGGCGGGGCAAAATCCCGCGCGCCAAGCGGCGATCGCCGCCGGCATTCCGGTCGAGAAGACCGCCTATCAGATCAATCAGCTTTGCGGATCGGGCTTGCGCGCGGTGGCGCTCGGCTATCAGGCGATCCGCAACGGCGATTCCGAAATCGTGATCGCCGGCGGGCAGGAAAGCATGAGCCAGGCGCCGCATTGCCTGCATTTGCGCAACGGCACGAAGATGGGCAATGCCGAACTCGTCGATACGATGATCAAGGACGGGCTCTGGGACGCCTTCAACGGCTATCACATGGGCAACACGGCCGAGAACGTGGCGCAGAAATGGCAGATCACGCGCGAGGAACAGGATCGCTTTGCCGCCGCTTCCCAGCAGAAGGCCGAGGCGGCGCAAAAAGCCGGGCGCTTCAAGGACGAGATCGTGCCGGTGACGATTCCCAGCCGCAAGGGCGATGTTATCGTCGCCGATGACGAATACCCCAAACATGGAACGACAATCGAAACGCTCGCCAAATTGCGGCCGGCCTTCGTCCGCGGCGATAACGGGACGGTAACGGCCGGCAATGCTTCGGGCATCAATGACGGCGCTGCGGCATTGGTGCTGATGTCGGCCGAAAATGCGCGCCGGCGCGGTATCGAGCCTTTGGCGCGGATCGCCGGCTGGGCGACGGAAGGCGTCGATCCCGCGCTGATGGGTTCCGGTCCCATTCCGGCCAGCCGTTCCGCCTTGCGCAAGGCCGGCTGGAAGGCGGAGGATCTCGACCTCATCGAGGCGAACGAGGCTTTCGCCGCCCAGGCCTGCGCCGTCAATAAGGATATGGGCTGGGATATCGCCAAGGTGAATGTAAATGGCGGCGCCATCGCGCTCGGCCATCCGATCGGCGCTTCGGGCGCGCGCGTGTTGACGACTCTGCTGTTCGAGATGCGCCGGCGCCAAGCGAAGAAAGGCTTGGCGACCTTGTGCATCGGCGGCGGCATGGGCATCGCGCTCTGCGTCGAACGATAATCGCAATCGAAAAGGGGGGAGATCATGGCGCGCACAGCATTGGTGACGGGAGGAACGCGAGGCATCGGCGAGGCGATCTCTCTGGCCTTGGCGAAAGCCGGGCATAAGGTGGCGGCCAATTACGCCAGCAACGATGCGGCGGCGGAAGCTTTCGCCAAGCGCACCGGCATTGCCGTCTATAAATTCGACGTCGCCAATTTCGCGCAATGCCAGAAGGCGGTCGGCGATATCGTGCGCGATCTGGGGCCGATCGAAATCCTGGTCAACAATGCCGGCATCACGCGCGATTCCATGATGCACCGCATGTCGCCCGAACAATGGCAGGCGGTGATCGATACCAATCTCACCTCCTGTTTCAACCTTTCGCGCTTGACCATCGAGGCGATGCGCGAGCGCGGTTTCGGCCGCATCGTCAATATCGGTTCCGTCAACGGCCAAGCGGGCCAGATGGGGCAGGTGAATTACGCCGCCGCCAAATCCGGCATTCACGGTTTCACCAAGGCACTCGCTCAGGAAAACGCCGCGAAGGGCGTTACCGTTAACGCCATCGCGCCCGGTTATATCGATACCGATATGGTGCGCGCGGTCCCGCCGCATGTGCTGGAAAAGATCGTGGCACGGATTCCGGTCGGCCGCCTCGGCAAGGCCGAGGAAATCGCTCGCGCCGTGCTTTTCCTGACCGATGACCAAGCCGGCTTCATTACCGGTTCGACCCTTTCGATCAATGGCGGCCAGCATATGTATTGAGTTCGGCGGCAAAGCGGGATCGGATCATGGCTCTTGTGCCCTTTATCGAGGAGGATTCGGCCTCGCCCGAAGTCGCGGCCGTTTACGACGATATCAAACGGACGCGCAAGGTCGATCGGATCAATCATTTTTGGAAGGCGCTCGCCAACGATCCCGCAACCTTGCGCCGGGTTTGGGAAAGCGTGAAGGCGGTGATGGCGCCGGGCGCACTCGATATCCGCACCAAGGAAATGCTCTATCTCGCCGTCAGTATCGCCAATCAATGCGATTACTGCGCTGTCAGCCATAATGCCGCCGCCCGCAAGGCCGGCATGACCGATGCCATGTTCGCCGAATTGATGGCGGTCGTGGCGCTTGCGGCCCAGACCAATCGCCTCGCCATCGGCTATCGCATCGAACCCGATCCGGCTTTTCTCGCCGCCATCGGCAATACGACGAAACCGAGCGGCGCCTAGATCCATGCCCTTGCCGCAGGACCCGACCGCCGCGGGCCGGCGGCGCGCGACGGCCATCGGCGCCATCGCCATTCTGCTATGGGCAAGCCTCGCGCTCTTCACGGCGGCAAGCCGCAGCATTCCCCCCTTTCAATTGCTCGCCATGACTTTCGCCATCGCTTTTTTGCTGGCGGTCGCGCGCTGGGTTTTTCTTTGGCGGAAAGCGGGCCTAGCGGGGCTTGCCTTCTTTCGCCAACCTTGGCCGGTCTGGGCCATCGGCATCGGCGGGCTTTTCCTCTATCACGCTTTCTATTTCACGGCCTTCGCGCATATTCCGGCGATCGAGGCGAGCCTGATCGCCTATCTCTGGCCGCTTTTCATCGTTCTCTTTTCCGCTCTGCTGCCGGGCGAGCGATTGCACTGGCAGCACGGGCTGGGCGCGCTCCTCGGCCTTGCCGGCGCCGCCTGGCTGCTGATCGGCAATGCCGCATCCGCCGCAACCGATGGCCCGCGCGAGGCGATCGGTTATATCGCCGCTTTCGCCTGCGCGCTCACTTGGTCGAGCTATTCCGTCGCCAGTCGTCGCTTCGGCGCGGCATCGAGCGATCTCATCGGCGCCTTTTGCGGGGCGACGGCGTTGCTGGGGACGATCGTCCATAGCCTGACGGAACCGACGATCTGGCCGCAGAATCGCGAAATCTGGCTGGCGATTCTGGCGCTCGGCCTCGGTCCCGTCGGTCTTGCCTTCTTCGTTTGGGATATCGGCGTGAAGAAGGGCGACATCAAGGCCTTGGGCGCCGCTTCCTATGCCTCGCCCTTGTTATCCACCTTGCTGCTCGTATCGGCGGGCGCGGCGGAGGCAAGTTTGCACATCCTGATCGCCTGCATCGCCATTATCGGCGGCGCGCTGCTCGCCTCGCGCGATCTTTGGGTCAAAACGCGCGATTGAGGTTACATCCGCTCCGGCAATTCGATGCCGAGCAGATCGAGCGAGAGCGCCAATTCCTTCAGCACGAGATCGGCGATGGCGAGACGCGATCGCCGCCGCGCGGAATCCGCCTCGCTCAGGATATGGAAGGCGTTGTAATAGGCGCTGAAACTCTGCGCCAAGGAATAGGCGAAATCGGCGATGCGATGGGGCGCGAGATCGGCATGGGCGGCATCGATGGCGGCCGGCATCTCGGCCAGCGCCAGGAAAAGATCGCGCTCGCCGGGTTCGGGCGGCAGAATCGCGCCGGGATGATCGCCTTGGGCCGCCGCTTTGCGTAGCAGGGATTTGATGCGGACGGCGGCATAGAGCAGATAAGGCCCGGTCTTTCCCTCGAAGCGCGAGAAGCGGTCGAGGTCGAAGACGTAATTGGCGATCGGATTGTTGGAAAGGTCGGCGAATTTGAGCGCGGCGATGCCGACCTTGCGCGCGACCGCTTCCTTTTCGCCGGGTTCGTAATTGATGCCGAGGCCCTGTTCGTCGAGGCGCCGGTTCGCCGCCTCGGCGATCATGCGGATAAGATCGTCAAGCCGCATGACGCCGCCCTCGCGCGTCTTGAAGGGGCGGCCGTCGGTGCCGTTCATCGTGCCGTAGCCGAGATGGAACATCCGCGCCTTGCCGGCGATGCCGGCGCGCTCTGCGGCGCGGAAGACCTGCACGAAATGCAGATGCTGGCGGTGATCGACGACATAGATGATGCGGTCGGGATTCTGTTCGGCGACGCGATCGATAATGGTGGCAAGATCGGTCGTCGCATACATGACCGCGCCATCCGATTTCACCAGGATGAGCGGCGGAATCTCGTGCTTATCCTCGGGCTCGGCGACGCGAATGACGAGCGCGCCTTCGCTTTCCTCGGCGATGCCGGCCTTGCGCATCGCCGCGATCATCGGCGGGATGAGGTCGTTGACGCAGGCTTCGCCCTTCCAAAGGTCGAAATGCACGCCGAGATCGCCGTAATCGCGCTTCATCGCGACGACCGAAATATCGAAGAAATGCTGCCAGAGCGCGCGATAGCCGGGGCGGCCCGCCTGCAATTCCGCCGTCGCCCGGCGCGCGCGTTCGAGCCGTTCGGGGTCGCTTTTGCAAGCTTTGCTGGCTTGAGGATAAAGATGCGCCAGCTCGTCGATCGTGACGGGACTGATCGCGGGATAGGGGCCGGTCGAGTTGGGATCGAAATAGGGAAGATCGGGTCGCGCGATCTCCAATTCCGAGACCAGCATGCCCATTTGCAGGCCCCAATCGCCCATATGCACGTCGCCCCAGGTCTTATCGCCGGCGAAGGCGAAAATCCGCCGCAGCGAATCGCCGATGATGGCGGCGCGCAGATGGCCGACATGCATGGGCTTGGCGATATTGGCGCCGCCGTAATCGAGAACGACGCGCTGCGGATGGGGCGTTGCGGCATGGCCGAGCCTGGGATCGGCGGCGATGCCATTGGCGATTTCCGCCAGATAGGCATCGCTCAGGCTGAAATTGACGAAGCCCGGACCGGCCAAGGAAAGATCGCGCAGAATCGGCATCTGCCGCAGACGCTCGATCAGGCGTTCGGCTAGCGCGCGCGGATTGCCGCCCCCGGCCTTGGCCGCTGCGAGCGCGCCATTGCATTGGAATTGGCCGAGATCGAGCCGGCTCGACGTCACGACCTGGCCGAAGCGCGCAGGCAGGCCAAGCTCGGCGAAGATTTCGCCGAAGCGATCGGATAATTGCGACGTCAAGGCCGGCATGGCGAGGTGCGTGCGGGATCAGAAGGCGGTATCGCCGGCCGAGGTCTCGCGCCGGCGCTGGCGCCGCGTCGCGACGACAGGATCGGCGCCGGTCAATTGCGCCGTGGCACCGGCCGAAAGCGGGCCGAGCTTCGCCGCGATCTCTTCCGCCTGCGGCGCGGCCCCCGGACGATGCGTATCGAGCGCGCCATGGATCGCGCAGAGATGCGCACCGGTCGTGCCGCAGCATCCGCCGATAATGCGGGCACCCGCATCGCGGACGAGACGCGCGTAATCGGCCATCAATTCCGGCGTGCCGTTATACCGAATCTTGCCGTCGTCGAAATAAGGAATGCCGCAATTCCCCTTGGCGATTATGACGGCATCGGGGCCGGCCGCCTTCGCCATTTGCGCAATGGCGGCAACGAGATCGGCGGGGCCGGTGCCGCAATTCGCGCCGAAAGCGACGGGGCGCGGCGTCAGGGATTGAACGAAACGCGCGAAATCGGCCGGCGACAATCCCATCATGGTCTTGCCGTTGGTATCGAAGCTCATCGTGACGACGATCGGCAATCCGGTTTTCCCGGCGCCCGCCACGGCGGCGGCGACCTCTTCCTTCGCCGACATGGTTTCGATCCACAGAACGTCGACGCCGCCGGCGGCCAGCGCCGCCGCTTGCTCGGCGAAGGCGGCTTCGCCCGCTTCGGCGCTTAAGGCGCCCAGGGGCGCGAACAATTCCCCGGTCGGTCCCATCGATCCCGCGACGGCGATGTTTCGCTCGGCGGCATCGGCGACTTTACGCGCCAATTCGGCCGAACGGCGATTGATCTCGCCGACCCGGCTTTCGGCCTGATGCAGTTTCAGCCGATAGCGCGACCCGCCGAAGGAATTGGTGAGAATGACGTCGGAACCCGATTCGACGAACAGGCGGTGCAAAGCCTCGATCTTTTCGGGAGAATCGATCGACCACAATTCCGGCGCCTCGCCCGCCTGCAATCCCATGGCGAAAAGATTGGTGCCCGTAGCGCCATCGGCCATCAGGAAGGGTCGGCTTGCCAGAAGATCGAGAAAGCGGTTGCCCATGACTACCTCTGTCGCGCAGCCGGATAGGAGCGCGCTTTCGCCCGCTCGCCCAGCGTGAGGAAGCTAGGCGCTTCCCCCGCTTTTGCCAAGCGCGATATTGGCCGGTTCAGGCCCGCAGCCGCGCGTTTTCGGGATCCCAAGGGCTTTCCGCAACCACGCGGCAGGGATGCACCTTATCGAGAATCTTAATGAAGAGTGAGGTTCCCGGTTGGGCATGGGCCGCATCGACATAAGCCAAGGCATAGGATTTGCCGAGCGTATAGCCATAAGCGCCCGAGGTCGCGCGGCCGATCATCTTGGCGCCGTTGCCGTCTAGGAAGATCGGCTCGTTGCCCCAGGCATCGGCGATATCGGGGCCGCTGCCGAGATCGACTTCGAGGGTGACGAAGCGGCGCGGTATACCCTTTTCCTTCTGCCGGATCAGCGCCGCGCGGCCCCGGAATTCGCCCTTGTCGAGAGCGACGAAGCGGTCGAGGCTCGCTTCCCAGATCGTGTAATCGGGCGTGAGATCGACCCGCCAATAGCGATAGCTCTTCTCGATGCGGAGCGAATCCATAGCGCGAATGCCGAAGGGCTTGATGCCGAAATCGGCGCCTGCCTTCATCAATTCGTCGAAGATATGAATCTGATAGGCGAGGGGATGATGGATTTCCCATCCCAGCTCGCCGACGAAATTGACGCGCAGGGCAAGAACCGGCGCGACGCCGATCGTGATCTCCTGACCCGAAAGCCAGGGGAAGGATTTGTTGTCGAGCTTGACATCGGTGACGCGGGCCATGACATCGCGCGCCTTGGGGCCGGCCACGACCAGGACGCCCTTGTTCAGGGTCACGTCCTCGATCCGCACGCTGCCATCCGCCGGGCAATCGCGCCAGAGAAGGTCGAAATCGTGCCGTCCGGCCACTGCCGCGGAAATCAGATAGAAGCGATCCGCAGCCAGTCGCGTAATGGTGAATTCCGTCAAAATGCCGCCCTTGCTGTCGAGCGCATGGGCAAGACCCGTGCGGCCGATCTTCTGCGGCAGCCGATTGGCGACCAAGCGATCCAGGAAGCTTTCGGCGCCGGGCCCCGAAACCTCGAATTTCGAGAAGCCGGTGAGGTCGAGCAGACCGACGCGCTCGCGAACGGCTTTTACCTCCTCGCCGACGGGGGCGAAGAAATTGGTGCGGCGGAAGCTCAATTGATCGACCGGCGCCATGCCCTGGGGCGCGAACCAATTGGCGCGTTCCCAACCGAATTTCTGTCCGAACACGGCGCCCAAAGCCTTCTGCCGGTCATAGCAAGGCGGCGCCTTGGCCGGGCGGGCGGCGGGGCGTTCTTCGAGCGGGTAATGGGTGACGAAGACATGCGCGTAGCATTCTTCGTTCTTGATCTTGGTGTAGGCCTTGTTGGCATAGGCGCCGAAACGCCGGGGATCGACATCCCACATATCGATCGGCTGCTCGCCGTCGATTATCCAGCGCGCCAGCAGATGGCCCGACCCGCCCGCCGCCGTGATGCCGAAGGAATGGCCTTCATTGAGCCAGAGATTGCGCTTGCCCCAGGCCGGGCCGATGATCGGGCTGCCATCGGGCGTATAGCAGATGGGGCCGTTGACGATATTCTTGATGCCGGCCTTTTCCAGCATGGGGACGCGGCGCATCGCCGCCTCGTAATGCGGGATCAAGCGGTCGAGATCGCCGGCCAGCAATTCCTGGCCGAAGCCGGCGGGGACGCCATCGACGGCCCAGGCCGGCGCGCCTTTCTCGTAGGGGCCGATGATGAGGCCCTGGCGTTCCTCGCGCAGATAATAGGAAGCATCGCTTTCGCGGAGGACGGCGAGTTCGGGAAGCCCCGCCGCCTTGCGCGCTTCCAATTCCGCGACCGGCTCGGTGACGATGAATTGATGCTCGACCGGAATGACGGGGAGATCGAGGCCCAGCATGGCGGCGTTCTGGCGCGCATAAAAGCCGCTCGCCAGGACCACATGTTCGCAGAGGATCTTGCCCTTGGCGGTCGTCACTTCCCATTCGCCGCCGGGCAATTGCTGGATGGCGGTCGCTGCCAGATTCTCGTGAATCTCGGCGCCGCGATTGCGCGCGCCCTTGGCAAGCGCCATGGTGACGTCGACCGGCGCGACATGGCCATCCTGGGGATGATAAAGCGCGCCGATGAGGCCGTCGGTATTGCAAAGCGGCCAGATTTCCTTGACGCGGGCGGGCGTCACGATTTCGAAGGGCACGCCGATCGTATTCGCCGTCGTGCAGTATTTGTAATACTCGTCCATGCGGTCGCGATTGAGCGCGAGGCGCAGATTGCCCGTGGGATGGAAGCTCACCGCCTGACCCGTCTCGGCCTCCAGCGTCTTATAAAGATCGACCGAGTATTTATGGACCTGCCCGACCGTGTAGCTCATATTGAAGAGCGGCAGGAGGCCGGCGGCATGCCAGGTCGAGCCGGCGGTCAACACGCTCTTTTCCAGAAGCACGACATCCGACCAGCCGTATTTGGTCAGATGATAGGCGGTCGAGACGCCGACGATGCCGCCACCGACGATGACGACGCGGGCCTGGGTCTTCATTCTGTCCTCCGCTGCTGGGCTCGTGCTGGTCTACAGGCAGCATAAAAAGCCTCTTGGCGGTTGGCGACAGCAAATTGCGGATAAGCGCCAGAGGCGCGGCCCGCCCGGCCGGCTTGGCGCGAACGGGCGCGCCCCTGTCGCCCGAGGGCAAGAGCGACCGCGAGGGGCGGCGCGAAATGCGCAATCGAGGATCCTTCATAGGCGGGGTGCGATCATGAGCGTCGATACGATGCCATCGGGTGGCGGCGAGGGCCGTCGGTCGGGACGCGGCGGGGCGGAAGCCCGGCGCGCGGCGCGCCAGCGGCCGAAGATCGTGCAGAATCCCTATATCGTGCGGAAAATCCCCCTGGTGACGGTGTTGGACGAGGAGGGTCTCGCTATCATCGAGCGCAATGCCGATACGATCCTGGCCGAGACCGGCATCGAATTTCGCGACGAGCCGGAGGCGCTTGAGCTTTGGAAATCGGCCGGGGCCGACGTCAAAGGCACGCGCATTCGCTTTCCCAAGGGCTTGCCGCGCAGCCTCATCCAGAAATCGGCGCCGCGCGAGTATATCCAGCATGCGCGCAATCCCGAGCGCAGCGTCAGGATCGGCGGCGATGCGACCGTCTTTGCACCCGTTTACGGCCCGCCCTTCATCCGCAATCTCGACGAGGGGCGCCGTTACGCGACCATCGCCGATTTCCGCAATTTCGTGAAACTCGCTTATATGTCGCCGGCCTTGCATCATTCGGGCGGCACGGTCTGCGAACCGGTCGATCTTCCCGTCAATAAACGCCATCTCGATATGGTCTACAGCCATATCAAATATTCCGACAAACCCTTCATGGGTTCGGTGACGGCGCCCGAGCGCGCCGCCGATACGGTCGAGATGGCGAAGATTCTTTTCGGCGCGGACTTCCTGGCGAAGAACACCGTCATCACCAGTCTCATCAACGCCAATTCGCCCATGGTTTGGGACGGCACGATGCTGGGCGCGATGAAGGTCTATGCGCGCGCCCATCAAGCCGTCATCACCACGCCCTTCATCCTGGCGGGCGCGATGAGCCCCGTGACCGCCGCCGGCACGCTCGCCCAGGTTCTGGCCGAGGTTCTGGCCGGCGCGGCGACGGCGCAGCTTTATAAACCGGGCGCACCGGTTGTCTTCGGCGTTTTCGCAAGCTCGATCTCGATGCAATCGGGCGCGCCCACCTTCGGCACGCCCGAACCCACTTTGGTGTCGCTCGCCGCCGGGCAATTGGCGCGGCGTCTCGGCATTCCCTTCCGCACCGGGGGGTCGCTCTGCGCCGCGAAGATCGCCGATGCGCAAGCGGCTTACGAAAGCGCGCAGACTTTGCTTCCCACCTTGCAGGCCGGCACCAATTTCGTGCTGCATGGCGCGGGCTGGCTCGAAGGCGGGCTGGCCAGCGGTTACGAGAAATTCGTCATGGATGCCGATCAGCTCGGCATGATGCAGGTTCTCGCCAAGGGCATCGATCTTTCCGAAAACGGTCAGGCGCTCGATGCCATCCGCGAAGTCGGGCCGGGCAGCCATTTCCTCGGCTGCGCCCATACCCAGGCGAATTTCGAGACGGCTTTCTATCGCTCGGCCATCGCCGACAATAACAGCTTCGAGCAATGGGAGGCCGAGGGCCGCCAAGACGCCGCCATGCGCGCCAACAAGCTCTATAAGAAAATGCTCGCCGAATACGAAGCGCCGCCGCTCGATCCCGCCATCGACGAGGCGCTTACCGATTTTATCGCGCGCAGACGAGCCGCCACGCCGGATAGTAATGTGTGATTCAGAAGTCAGAAGTCAGAAGTCAGAAGTCAGAAGTCAGAAGTCAGAAGTCAGAA
>CAYQAG010000047.1:0-15932 GCA_964415425.1 uncultured Rhodospirillaceae bacterium
CTAATACCCGCCGCCGGGATTGCTGGTATCGCCGGGATTGCGGGTCTTCTTCGGCGTATTGAAGCGGCCGAGATTGCCGAGCAATTGCTGGAAGAGGGTGAGTTCGTTGCCATAGACCGGCGTCGTGCGGTCGACCATGGCGACGAGGCGGCCGTCATCCTGATCGTAGATTTTCATATCCTCGACCAGGCCATTGCCGTCGAAGGCGATGGCGAGCACGCTTTGATCGAGGACTTCCGGTTCCCAGAACGCATCCTGGCTGGTGCGGCGCGAGATGTAATACCACGTATCGGCATCGAAAGTGGCGGTGGTCGAGGGCGAGCCCAGAAGCTCCGCCACCCGGTTCTTGTCGTCGATGCCGGGCTGGATCAGCACGACCTGCTCGGCATCGGGGACATTGCCCTGCTGCTGGATGCGCGGCGCGCAGGCGATGAGCAGCGCCGCCAGGAGAGGGGCGAGGATCGCCATGCGGATCGGCGCGCCCTGGGGCTTGCTCGCGCCCGGGATCGCCTTCCGCCGGAGGGGGTCGAAAAATTCGCTCATCCTTGCCTCTGGGTCGCGCTTCGTTCCATAAGGATAACTCGCATCGCAGGCGGGAGGCTGTCAAGAATGGGGCTGGAGATTCGCGGGATGTTCGGGCGCTGGGGCGCGCGTCTCTTTCGCCCTCGCGCCGATCCCCTACGCCTTGCCGCCGAGGCGCTTTACGAAACGGCGCTTGCCGCCGCCAGGCGCCCGGGCCTCTATCGCCGTTGGGGCGTGCCGGATAGCCTCGATGGCCGGTTCGAAATGCTGGCGCTGCATCTTTACGTTCTCTTCCGCCGCCTGAAGGGCGCGGAGATGCCGGATCTCGCTCAGGCGCTTTACGATTCTGCGCTGCGCGACCTCGATCGCGCCTTGCGGCAGATGGGGGCGGGCGATCTCGGCATTTCCCGGCGCATCCGGCGCATGGCGGAAGCGCTGAACGGGCGGATCGCGGCTTACGATGCCGCGCTTGGCCATCCCGCCGCCCTCGCCGAAACCCTGCGGCGCAATCTCTACGGCACGCTCGCCGCAGCGCCGCCCTCGCCATCGATCGCGAGTGCCGCCGATTACCTCCGCCATGCGATCGCCGGGGCGGAATCCTGGCGGCGCGAGGATTTGGCGGCGGGGCGGGTCCAATTCCCAAGCTCGGAAATCGAGACCGCATCATGACGGAGCCTACTGATTTTCAAACATTTTCCTTGATCGTCGAAGCGCAAGCGATCCCGCCTTCCGGCCGTCGCTATAAAATGGCGGCGAAGCCTGCCGAAGCCGCCGCCTTGGCCCGCTATCTCGATCTTCTCGCCCTCGACCATCTCGAAGGCGAATTCGCGCTGCGCCGCTTGGCCAAGGACCGAATCGAAATCGAAGGCCGATTGATCGCCGATCTGACGCAATCTTGCGTTTTGACGCTCGCCCCTGTTGCCGCCCGGATCGAGACGGAATTCCGCCGCCTTTTCAGCGAGGCGGCCGATCCGCGCGGGGAGGATGAATCGGAAATCGATCTTTCCTTCGATGCGGTGGATCCCCCGGAAGCCCTGCCCGAGGGCGGTATCGATCTCGGCGCGATTCTCATCGAGGAATTGAGCCTCGCCCTCGATCCCTATCCACGCGCCCCCGGCGCCGAATGGTCCGGCGGAAGTGCCGCAAGCGGGGACGGCGAATCCTCGCCCGCACCGGCGGCGGAATCGCTCGAGCCAAAGCATCCCTTTGAAATCTTGAAGAAATTCAAGGATCGCACCTAGATTGCGCTGAGCGCGCGGGGAAGCGGGGGCGGCGCCGCGCCATCCGACTTGCGGGCGGCGCGGATTTTCGTTAAGAAGCGCGGAGAAGACGGATTTTCCGCATGAGGCGGCTTCGGCTGCCTTTATTTTTGCCTGACGAAAGAGCGAGATCATGGCCGTTCCTAAAAAGAAAGTTTCGCGCTCGCGCCGCGACATGCGTCGCAGCCATCATGCCTTGCGCGTCGTTGCCTCGGTCGAGTGCAAGAATTGCGGCGAACTTACCCGACCGCATCACGTCTGCCCGTCCTGCGGACATTATAGCGGCCGCGAAGTGATCGCCGCGCCGGCAGCGGATAACGAATCGGCCGAAGCCTAAAGGTCCGCCCGTAGGCACGGGCGCCTTCGCAGCTTAAGGCCCAGGAGCGTTCGGGATGGGGCTCGGCCTGACGATTTCCTTGGATGCCATGGGCGGCGATCAGGCGCCCGACATGGTGCTGCGCGGTGCCGATATCGCGCGGCTGCGTTTTCCCGACGTCAATTTCCTGTTTTTCGGCGACGAGGCGAAGCTTCGCCCCTTGCTCGCCGACATGCCGAAACTCGCCGCGTCCGCGCAAATCCGCCATACCGATCAGGCGATCGCCATGGAGGATAAGCCCGCTCAAGCCTTGCGCTCGGGCCGGCAATCCTCGATGCGGCTCGCCATCGATGCCGTCGCGGCGGGGGAGGCGGCGGCGATCGTCTCGGCCGGCAATACCGGCGCACTGATGGCGATGGCGAAATTCGTGCTGCGCACCATGTCGGGCATCGACCGGCCGGCGATCGCGTCCTTTTTTCCGACCCTGCGTTCGGAAAGCGTGATGCTCGATCTCGGCGCCAATGTGCAATGCGATGCCAGCAATCTCGTGCAATTCGCCGTCATGGGCAATGTCTTCGCGCGCGCCGTTCTGGGCGTGCGCGAGCCGAGCATGGGGATCCTCAATGTCGGCGCCGAGGAATTCAAGGGCCACGAAGCGGTGAAGGATGCCGCCGCGATCCTGCGCGAGGCCGATCTGCCCGGGCGGTTCCACGGTTTCGTCGAGGGCGACGATATCGTCAAGGGAACGGTCGATGTCGTCGTCACCGACGGCTTTACCGGCAACGTCGCCTTGAAGGCCATCGAGGGCACGGTCAAACTCTATTCCTTCTGGATGCGCCAGACTTTCGCTTCCTCGCTCATGGCCAAGCTTTCCTATCTCTTGGCGCGACCCGCGCTGGCCACGCTGAAGGCCAAGGCCGATCCCCGGCGCTATAACGGCGCGATCCTGATGGGGCTGAATGGCATCTGCGTCAAAAGCCATGGCGGCACCGATGCCTTCGGTTTCGCCAACGCGATCGCCGTTGCCATCGATATGGTGCGGAACGAAGCCCTGCTGAAAATGCGTCAGGATTTCGCGCATGTCGGCGCGGAACCCTTGGCGAGCGCGGCGGCGATCTGAGAGGCCGAAGGCGATGATTCGCTCGCTCCTGCTCGCCGCCGGGTCCTATCTTCCGGAACGCATCGTCACCAATGCCGAATTGGCGAAAAGGATCGCGACCAGCGACGAATGGATCGGCCAGCGCACCGGCATCCGCCAGCGCCATGTCGCGGCAGAAGGCGAACTCACTTCCGATCTCGCGCTCGCGGCTGCGCGTCAAGCGCTCGATCATGCGGGCTTACGCGCCGCCGATATCGATCTGCTGATCCTCGCGACGACGACGCCCGATCATACCTTTCCGGCGACCGCGACCAGGGTGCAGCATCGCCTCGGCATGACGGGCGGCTTCGCCTTCGACGTGCAGGCGGTCTGCTCGGGCTTCGTCTATGCTCTCGCCATCGCCGATAATTTCCTGCGTTGCCATCAAGCGCGGCGCGCCCTCGTCATCGGCGCCGAGACGTTCTCGCGTCTGCTCGACTGGGAGGATCGCAATACCTGCGTCCTTTTCGGCGACGGCGCCGGGGCGCTCATCCTCGAAGCCGGGACCGGCCAGGGCGATGTCGCCGATCGCGGCATCCTCTCGACGCATCTCTTTTCCGACGGCGCGCATTACGAGGCGCTCTATGTCGATGGCGGTCCCTCGGCGACGCAGACGACAGGCACCGTGAAAATGGAAGGCAAGGAAGTCTTCCGCCACGCCGTCGTCAATCTCGCCGCCGCGGTCGATGCCGCCATCGCCGCCATGGGGATTACGCCCGATGCGATCGATTGGCTGGTTCCCCATCAGGCCAATCGACGGATTATCGACGGCATGGGCGAAAAACTGCACCTCCCGCCCGAGAAGGTGGTCGTCACCATCGACCGCCATGCCAATACCTCGGCGGCCTCGATCCCGCTCGCCTTGGCCGAAGCCGTCAATGACGGACGCATCCGGCGGGGGCATCTCGTCCTTATGGAAGCCATGGGTGGGGGGTTCACCTGGGGCTCGGCCTTGGCGCGCTGGTAAGGGGATATCTCGGCCGGCGCAATCTCCGGCGCAGATTCAACGTCGCGCGCTAATTGACTGATTTCAGAAGAAAGGCTAGGCTCCCTTGTCCAACGGGGAGGCGGGCCGCCATGGGGGAGACGAAGGGCAATACCGTTACGCGCGCTCAGCTCAGCGAAGCGGTCTATCAGGAAGTCGGGCTGTCGCGGAACGAATCGGCGGCCCTGGTCGATCAAATCCTCGACGAAATGGGCCACGCTTTGGTGCGCGGCGAAAGCGTGAAGATTTCCTCTTTCGGCAGTTTCCTGGTGCGCCTGAAGGGCGAGCGCGTCGGCCGCAATCCCAAGACCGGCGAGGAAGTGCCGATCCGGCCCCGCCGCGTGCTGGTTTTCCGCGCCTCCCATGTGCTGAAGGATCGCGTCAACAAAGGCCAAGGGAGCGCATCATGAGTCAGGCGGAGCGGGCCTTGCGCAAAGCCATGGGCGCTTCTTCGGTCGGCGCCGAAGCGCGTTCCGATTCCCGCCGCCCGGCGCCGCGTCGTATCGAAAAATCGGCGACCGCCTTTCGCACGATCAGCGAAGTCGCCGACGATCTCGAGGTTCCGCAGCATGTGCTGCGCTTCTGGGAAACGAAGTTTCCGCAAATCCGCCCGATGAAGCGGGGCGGCGGCCGGCGCTATTACCGGCCGGAGGATATCGATCTCCTGCGCGCCATTCGCGGCCTGCTTTACGATCAGGGCTATACGATCAAGGGCGTGCAGAAACTCATTCGCGAGGGGACTTTGCGTCTCGGCGAAGGCAGCGAAGGCGATCTCGCCAGTCTTCCGGCCGATGGAATCGCCGATCCCGATCTTGCCGCCAAGATCGGCCAGGCCGAGGCGGTTCAGGAATTGCCGCTTTTCCGTCAGGGGCTCGACGCCGCTCAGCAGCAGGAATTGCGCGCCATCCTCGACGAACTCGCCGAAATGCGGGATCGCTTGCGCGCGCTTCTCGCTCGCTAACCGATAAATTCTCCGCAAGGGGGAAAGTGGTCGGAGCGGCGGGATTTGAACCCACGACCCCCAGACCCCCAGTCTGATGCGCTACCAGGCTGCGCTACGCTCCGACGGCCCCTGACCTAGAGGATAATCGGGTGGGTGGTCAAGCCGTCTTCGGCAAGGCAAGCAATCACGCCAATTCGCGTTTCAGGAAGGCGATGCTGCGCTGCCAGGCAAGATCGGCGGCGGCCTTATTATAGCGCGCTTCGTTGGTGTCGTTATTGAAGGCGTGATTGACGTCGGGATAAACGTAAAGTTCGTATTTCTTGCCGGCCGCCTTCAATGCCGCTTCGTAAGCGGCGATGCCCTGATTGATCCGATCGTCGAGCCCGGCGTAATGCAGCAGCAAGGCGGCCTCGATCTTGCCGACTTCGGCAGCATCGGGCTGCTGTCCGTAATAGGCAATGCCGGCTTTGAGGTTGGGCTCGGCGATCGCGAGGCGATTGACCATGCCGCCGCCCCAGCAGAAGCCCATCGCGCCCAATTTCCCTGTCGTTTTAGGAAAGCCGAGGGCGATCAGATTGGTAATGCTGTTCAACTCGGCGATAACCGTGGCGGGATCGAGCGTGCCGATCATCTCGCGCGCCTTGTCGGGATCGTCCGGCGTTCCGCCCAAGGGCCCGAGGAGATCGGGCGCCAGAGCGAAGAAGCCTTCCGCCGCCAAGCGCCGGGCAACATCGCGGATATGCGGATTGAGGCCGCGATTTTCATGGATGACGATGACGGGCGGATATTTCGCCGTATCGTTCGGCCGCGCCATGTAAACGGGAATCGGAGCGGCATTCATGTAGGCATTAGCCCATTTGACGACGATGCGGGGATCGCTCTCGGGCAGAAGATCGGCCTTCGCGTAATTATTCTCCAGCCAGGGGAGCAGCGCCTGCGCCGCGACAATTCCACCCGCGAGCTTCGCCAGCCGATCGAGGAAATGGCGCCTTTTCATGCCGCCATGCGTATAGGTATCGAAAAGATGGATGGCCGCCTGACGGATATCGCGCGCTTCGGTCATGATCGCCTCCCGCTTCGTTTGCCTTGCCGAATTCATCATATGGTGAAGGCATAAGGCGAATCCAGTCGCGGAATCCTTACACGTCGAGATTCTGCGCGAAGCGCGCGTTTTCTTGAATGAATTGAAAGCGTGATTCGGGCTTGCGGCCCATCAGGCGTTCGACGAGATCGGCCGTTTCCCGGGCTTCCGCGCGCTCTTCCTCGTGATAGCGGCGCGGGATGCGGACCTTGAGGAGAGCGCGCTTTCGGGGGTCCATCGTCGTTTCGCGAAGCTGCGCGGCCGGCATCTCGCCCAAACCCTTGAAGCGGCTGATCTCGACCTTGGCGCGGGACGGAAATTCCTTGGCGAGAAGCGAATCCTTATGCGCATCGTCGCGGGCATAGAGAACCTTGGCGCCATGCGCGAGGCGATAGAGCGGCGGCTGAGCGAGATAGAGATGGCCGTTCTCGATCAATTGCGGCATCTCGCGATAGAAGAAGGTCATCAGCAGCGAGGCGATATGCGCGCCATCGACATCGGCATCGGTCATGATGATGACCTTGTCGTAGCGCAGCCGCGCCTCGTCGTATTTCTCGCGCGCGCCGCAGCCCAGCGCCTGGATGAGGTCGAGCAATTCCTGATTGGCGGCCAGCTTGTCGGCGCTGGCGCTGGCGACGTTCAAAATCTTGCCGCGCAAGGGGAGGATGGCTTGCGTTTCGCGCTGGCGCGCCTGCTTGGCCGAGCCGCCGGCCGAATCTCCCTCGACCAGGAAGATTTCGGTCTCGTTGCGGGAATCGCGCGAACAATCGGCGAGCTTGCCGGGCAGGCGCAATTTGCGTGTCGCCGTCTTGCGCGACAATTCCTTGTCGAGCCGCTTGCGCTGGCGTTCCTCGGCGAGTTCGATGGCGCGGGCGAGAAGATCGCCGGCGCGCGCGGGATCGGCCGAGAGCCAATGATCGAAATGATCCTTGAGCGTGTTCTCGACCAGGCGCTGCGCCTCGGGCGAGGCCAGTTTTTCCTTGGTCTGACCCTGGAAGGCGGGATCGCGGATGAAGACGGAAAGCAGCATGGCAGCACCCCCCGTGACGTCCTCGGCGGTTAGGCTATCGGCCTTGCTCTTGCCGACGAGTTCGCCATGGGCTTTGAGCGCGCGCGTCAAGGCCGCGCGCAGTCCCGCCTCATGAGTGCCGCCCTCGGGCGTCGGGATCGTATTGCAATAGGAATTGAGGAATCCCTCGCCATCGACAGGCCAAGCGACGGCCCATTCGACGCGGCCTTGGGAATCGGGAAAGGCGGCCTGGCCGGCAAAGGGCGTTGCGGTGATGGTGGCGCGATCCGCCAAGTTCGACACCAGATAATCCATCAACCCGCCTGGGAAATGCAGCACCGCCTCGTTCGGAATATCCTCGCCGGCGGGGATGAGTTCGGCCGGGCAGGACCAGCGGATTTCGACCCCGCGATAGAGATAGGCCTTGGAGCGGCACATCCGATAAAGCCGCCCCGGCTTCATCTGCGTCTGCGCGCCGAAGATTTCGGGGTCGGGGTGAAAGCGGATCAGGGTCCCGCGACGATTGACGCTGCCGCCCTTGGCAAGGCGCGCGACCGGCTTGCCGCGCCGGTAATTCTGGGTGAAGAGCTGCTTGTCGCGCGCGACTTCGACGCGGAAATCGTCGGATAGCGCATTGACGACCGACATGCCGACGCCGTGCAGGCCGCCCGAAGTTTCGTAGGCCTTGCCGGAAAATTTGCCGCCCGAATGCAAGGTCGTCAGCACAACTTCGAGGGCAGATTTGTCCTTGAATTTCGGATGCGGATCGACCGGGATGCCGCGGCCATTGTCGCGGATGCCGACATAGCCTGCGGCGTCGAGTTCGACCTCGATGCGGCTGGCATGGCCGGCGACGGCCTCGTCCATCGCATTGTCGAGGATTTCGGCGGCTAGGTGGTGAAGCGCGCGCTCGTCGGTGCCGCCGATATACATGCCCGGGCGCCGCCGGACGGGCTCCAGCCCCTCCAGCACCTCGATATCCTTGGCGGAATAGCCTACAGGGCCATTGCCGCGCTTGCGCGAATCGCCGAAAAGATCGTCCATGGCGGGGGAGATTAGGCATTTTGCGCCGATTCGCCTATGGCCAAGGGCGACGGCCTTGCCTCCCTGCGGAAAGGATAAGGAAAGATGAGCGGAGATCGAGCGGCTGAGCGCGCCTTTCTGCCCTATGGCCGACAATGCCTGGACGAGGCCGATATCGCCGCCGTCGCGGCCGCCTTGCGCGAAGATTACCTGACGACGGGCCCACGGGTTCAAGCCTTCGAGCGCGAATTCGCGGCGGCCTGCGGTGCGCGTTTCGCCATCGCCAGCAATAGCGGCACGGCGGCGCTGCATTTGGCCGCCCTCGCGCTCGATTGCGGACCGGGCGATTGGGCGATCGTGCCCAGCCTTACCTTCCTCGCCACGGCCAATGCGATTCGCTTCTGCGGCGGCGAGGTGATTTTCGCCGATGTCGATCCCGAAACCGGCCTCATGACGGCCGCGACTTTCGCCAAGGCTCTGACGCGCCATGCCGATAAGCGAATCCGCGCGGTTCTGCCCGTCCATCTCAACGGCCATTGCGTCGATCTTCCCGCCATTCGCGATCAGGCCGAGGCGCGCGGCCTCGCCGTCATCGAGGACGCCTGCCATGCCTTGGCCGGGCGCCATCGCGTCGGCAATGGTCGCCTAGCAAATGTGGGCGCTTGCGCGCTTTCGGATTTCGCCTGTTTCTCGCTTCATCCGGTCAAGACGATGACGACGGGGGAGGGCGGCGTCACGACGACGAATGACGAAAATCATTATCGCCGCATGCAGCTCTTCCGGTCGCATGGCATGACGCGCGACCCGGCGGAATTCCGTCATGCTTCGCTCGCGACCGGCGCCGACGGTCTCGCCAATCCCTGGTATTACGAAATGCAGGCGCTCGGCTATAATTACCGCATCACCGATTTCGCCTGCGCGCTCGGCCAATCGCAGCTGAAGAAGCTCGATGGATTCGCGGCACGGCGCCGGCATTTGGCCGCCCTCTACGATCGCCTGCTGGCGCCCTTGGCGCCGCTCGTCATTCCCGTGGCGTCCCGGCCGGGCGACGAGGCGGTCCTGCATCTTTATGTCGTGCGCGTCGATTTTCCGCGCCTCGGTAAGACGCGCGCGCGTGTGATGGCGGAATTGCGCGAGGCGGGGATCGGCACCATGGTCCATTATCTGCCGGTGCATCGCCAACCCTATTATCGCGATCGCTATGGCGATCTCGATTTACCGGGCGCCGATGCCTATTACGAAAGCGCGCTTTCCCTGCCGTTCTATCCCGATCTGCGCGAGGCCGATCTCGCCCGCGTGGTCGAGGCTTTGCGCCGTTTGACGGATTGAGGGCGCCCGATTCCGACTTCCCCGGCGGCGCGCGGTGCCGCTATGCTTAGCCGATCGCCTCGGCAGGGCCGAGGATCAAAGGGGAGGGAAGCATGTTCCGGGAATTTCGCGAATTCGCTATGCGCGGGCCGGTCGTCGATCTGGCCGTTGGCGTCGTCATCGGCGCCGCTTTCGGCGCCGTGATC
The DNA here is from genome assembly GCA_964415425.1 of uncultured Rhodospirillaceae bacterium. Classification (GTDB taxonomy): domain Bacteria; phylum Pseudomonadota; class Alphaproteobacteria; order Dongiales; family Dongiaceae; genus Dongia. Next base: position 9,791 of record CAYQAG010000047.1, read on the forward strand.
GCATCTTTGGTGAACGACATCATCATGCCGCCGATCGGTTATCTGTTGAGCGGCATCGATTTCTCCGATCTCTTCATGGTCATCTCGGGCGGCAGCTATGCCAGCCTCGCTGCCGCCAAGGAAGCCGGCGCCGTCACCGTCAATTACGGCGTTTTCCTGAACGCGATCGTCAATTTCCTGATCGTGGCCTTCGTCATCTTCCTGGTCGTGCGCTGTCTCAATCGCTGCAAGAAGGCGGCGGAAGCGGCCCCTGCCGCGCCCCCGGCGCCGAGCCGCAGCGAGGAATTGCTGACGGAAATCCGCGATCTGCTGAAAAGCCGTTGACCCGGCTCTACCGGCCTATTGCCGGAGCAAGCGGGGCGGTGTAAGCCTCGCCGCCGGATGGCTTGGGCCGAGGAAGGATCGAATGGCGCGGTTTACCTTCTCCTGCATCGATGCGCATACCTGCGGCAATCCGGTGCGCCTCGTCGCGGGCGGCGGGCCGCTCTTGGCGGGCGCCACGATGAGCGAGCGGCGCCAGCATTTCCTTGCCGAATTCGATTGGATTCGGCGCGGGCTGATGTTCGAGCCGCGCGGTCACGACATGATGTCGGGCGCGATCCTCTATCCGCCGACACGCGCCGATTGCGATATCGGCATTCTTTTCATCGAGACCTCGGGCTGTTTGCCGATGTGCGGCCACGGCACGATCGGCACCGTCACCATCGCGATCGAAAACGGGCTTGCGCGACCGCGCGAACCGGGCCGGCTCTATCTCGATACGCCGGCGGGGCGCGTTATCGCCGAATATCGGATGGCGGGCGAGCATGTCGAGGCCGTGCGGCTTACCAATGTGCCGGCCTTCCTGCATTCGGCGGGTCTTGCCGTCGATTGCCCGGAATTGGGGCCGATCCGGGTCGATGTTGCCTATGGCGGCAATTTCTACGCCATCGTCGAAGCGCAGGAAAATTATCGCGACATGGCGGATTTTTCCGCCGCCGATTTCCTGCGCCTCAGCCCCGAATTGCGTCGCCGCCTCAACGAACGCTATAGCTTCCGCCATCCCGAGAATCCGACCATCGCCGGCCTCAGCCATATCCTGTGGACGGGCAAGCCGACCCAGGCGAACGCCGATGCGCGCAATGCCGTTTTTTACGGCGATAAGGCGATCGATCGTTCGCCTTGCGGCACCGGCACCTCGGCGCGCATGGCGCAGCTCGCCGCCAAGGGCAAATTGAAGCCCGGCGACGCTTTCGTCCATGAAAGCATCATCGGTTCGCTATTCACGGGGCGGGTGGAGCAAGCGACGAAGATCGGCGACATTCCGGCCATCGTGCCCTCGATCGAAGGCTGGGCGCGGGTCACCGGCTATAATACGATCTTCATCGACGATCGCGATCCCTATCGGCATGGGTTCCAGGTGATCTGAATTATGGCGAGGGCAGGGGGATAAGATGGCGAAGGCGCAGGAATTTCCGACATTGCATGTGCTGGATCATCCCTTGATCAAGCACAAACTGACCTTGATGCGCGACAAGGCGACGCCGACGATCCAGTTCCGCCAATTGCTGCGCGAGATCGCGCTGCTGATGGGTTACGAGATCACGCGCGATTTGCCGCTGACGACGATGGAAATCGAAACGCCCTTGACCAAGATGCAAGCGCCGATCATCAAAGGCAAGAAGATCGCCATCGTGCCGATCCTGCGCGCCGGTCTCGGCATGGCGGAAGGCTTGATGGAACTTATCCCCGCCGCGCGCATCGGCCATATCGGCCTCTATCGCGATCACGATACGAAACGGCCGGTCGAGTATTACGTAAAATTGCCCGAGCCGGAGGGGCGTATTTTTATTCTCGTCGATCCCATGCTGGCGACCGGTTACTCGGCCGCCGCCGCCGTCGATGCCTTGAATAAACGCGGCATCGGCGACGAGAATATCCGCATGATGTGTTTGGTCGCCGCGCCCGAAGGCGTGCGCGTGCTTTCGACCGCGCATCCGCGTATCCCGATCTATGTCGCTGCGCTCGATTCCCATCTCAACGAAAATGCCTATATCGTGCCCGGCCTCGGTGATGCCGGGGATCGTATTTTCGGCACGCGCTGAGGAGGCGGGCGCATGTCGAGCAAGGGGCTTCTGCTGGCGATCGATCAAGGCACGACCAGCACGCGCGCCATCCTGTTCTCGCCGGCGGGCGAGATCGTGGCGAGCGCGCAGCGCGAATTGCCGCAGATTTACCCTGCCGATGGCTGGGTCGAGCATGATGGCGAGGAAATCTGGCGCGCGACCCAAGCCGTCGTCGCGGCGGCGCTCGGCGATATCGCGCCCGCGCAAGTGGCGGCGATCGGCATCACCAATCAGCGCGAAACCAGCCTGATTTGGGATCGCAAAACCGGACGGCCGATTGGGAATGCCATCGTTTGGCAGGATCGGCGCGGGGCGGGGCATTGCCGCCGCCTGATCGAAGCGGGCTGGGAAGCGAAAATCCAGGCGAAGACCGGGCTTTTGATCGATTCCTATTTCTCGGCGACGAAAATCGCCTGGTTGCTCGACAATGTGCCGGGCGCGCGGGCAGCCGCGAAGCGCGGCGAACTTGCCTTCGGCACGATCGACAGCTTCCTGCTCTGGCGTCTGACCGGCGGTCGACGCCATGCGACGGATTGCACCAATGCCTCGCGCACGATGCTCTTCGATATCCGCGCCGGCCGCTGGGACGAGGAATTGCTGGCGCTGTTCGACATTCCGGCCTCGCTTTTGCCGGAAGTCCTCCCCAATGCGGCGGATTTCGGCATGAGCGAAAAAGCGGCGATCGGCCTGACCGCGCCGATCGCGGGCATGGCCGGGGATCAGCAGGCGGCGCTTATCGGCCAGGCTTGCTTTACGCCCGGCATGATCAAGAGCACCTATGGCACGGGCTGCTTCGCGCTTCTCAATATCGGGTCGGCGATGAAGACATCCCGCCATCGCCTGCTGACAACGATCGGCTACGATCTTGCCGGTAGCCGAACCTATGCCCTGGAGGGCAGCATCTTCATCGCCGGCGCCGCCGTGCAATGGTTGCGCGACGGCTTGAAGCTCATCCGCCAGGCGGGCGAGACGGAATCGCTCGCGCGTTCGATCGGCAGCACCAGCGGCGTCTATCTCGTGCCCGCCTTTACCGGCCTCGGCGCGCCTTATTGGGATCCCGAGGCGCGCGGCGCCATTCTCGGCCTCACGCGCGATACTGGCATCGCCGAAATCGTCCGCTCCGCCCTCGAAGCCGTTTGCTATCAGACGCAGGATTTGATGCGGGCCATGAGCGAGGATTCGGGCCAAGCCATCGCCGCCTTGCGCGTCGATGGCGGCATGGTGAAGAACGATTGGGTCATGCAATTCCTGGCCGATATTCTGGCTGTTCCGGTCGAGCGCCCGATCGTGGCCGAAACGACGGCTCTGGGTGCCGCGCTCTGCGCCGGGCTCGGTATTGGCCTCTATGCCGATCTCGCGGAGATTTCGCGGCATTGGCGACAGGATCGGCGCTTCACCCCCGCCATGCCAGCGGAAACCCGCCAGCGCCTCTATGCGGGTTGGCAAGCCGCCGTTAAGCGGATCGCGTCGCCAGCATCGGCCTAATACCGGGCGATGTGGCGAAGAAGATCGTTCGTGACGCCGACATAGAGAGTGCCGCGCGGCTTGTTGCTCATGATGGAGACACGGCCGTTCGGCATAGCGTGCGTCCCCTTGCCCGTCAGGTAGCCAGCCATTCTCCAAGATCGGCGAGCGCGCGGCGGCTTAAGTGGCGCTTGCGCTCGGCATGGAATTGGCGCGCCTGCATGGGCGTGAGATCGGGCGGGATTGCCAGTGGCGGAAAGAGGCCGAAATTGACATTCATCGGCTGGAAGGTGGCGGCATCAGCGCCGCTTGTGATATGGGCCAGGAGCGCGCCCATCGCCGTCGTCTTCGGCGGCAATACGGCTTCGCGGCCGAGCGCCTCGGCTAGAGCGAAACGGCCAGCGAGAAGTCCGATCGCCGCGCTTTCGACATAGCCCTCGACGCCGGTGATCTGACCGGCGAAGCGCCATTGCGGTCGTTGCTTGAGGCGCAGCCGGTCGTCCAGCAATTTCGGCGAATTGAGGAAGGTATTGCGGTGCAAGCCGCCGAGCCTGGCGAATTCGGCGCGAGCGAGGCCGGGAATCTGCCGGAAGATGCGAATCTGCTCGCCATGTTTCAGCTTGGTCTGGAACCCGACCATGTTGTAGAGGCTGCCGAGCGCATTATCTTGGCGCAATTGCACGACGGCATGGGGCCGGCGCCCGGAACGGGGATCGACGAGGCCGACCGGCTTCATCGGCCCGAAGCGCAGCGTATCGAGCCCGCGCGCGGCCATGACTTCGATGGGCAGGCAGCCTTCGAAATAGGGCGTCGATTTTTCCCATTCCTTGAATTCCGTCTGCGCGCCGGCGAGGAGCGCGGCGACGAAGCCTCGATATTGTTCGGGATCGAGCGGGCAATTGATGTAATCGGCGCCCAGGCTGCCGAGTTCGGCGCCGGGCCCGGCCTTGTCGTAGCGCGACTGAAACCAAGCGATATCGAAATCGACGCTCTCCTTATAGAGAATGGGCGCGATGGCATCGAAGAAGGCAAGATCGGCCTCGCCGGTCAGGTCGCGAAGCGCCGTGCCGAGCGCGGGCGCGGTCAAGGGTCCGGTCGCGATGACGACCGATCCCCAATCGGCGGGCGGCAGGCCGGCGATTTCTCCGCGCTCGATCCGGATTGCCGGGTGCGCATGCAGGCTGTCGGTGACGGCTCCAGCGAAATGGTCGCGATCGACGGCGCGCGCGCCGCCGGCCGGAACCTTGTGACGATCGGCGCAGCGAAGGATGAGGGAACCTGTGCGGCGCATTTCCTCGTGCAGGAGGCCGATGGCGTTCGCTTCCGAATCGTCGGCGCGAAAGGAATTGGAGCAGACGAGTTCGGCGCAGCGATCCGTGCGATGGGCTTCCGTCGCGCGCAGAGGTCGCATCTCGTGAAGGACGACGCGGCCGCCGCCTTGCGCGATCTGCCAAGCGGCCTCGCTGCCGGCCAAACCGGCGCCGATGACATGGATGATCTTGCTGGACATTTCCGGACGACATATATTGCGATTGCTTCGTGCGAGCAAGGTTGTTCGCGCTCGGCGAGCGCCTCTACTCTGAATTGAGGGTAAGCGATGAAAGATTTGATTAATAGCCTGTTATTGCTGCCCTTACCGATTGTCTACATGATCGTTGCTGCGCTCGGCGCAGGTGGCGGTGCTTTGATCGGCAAATTCCTCGGCAAGATTCTTAAGGCACCGAAAGTTGCGTTGATTGTCGCCATTCTCGGCGGAGGCCTTGCCTTGCAAGCGGCGCGGATCGAGATCCCCGAGCTTAGACGCGCAGCGATGGTCGATGTTGCATGGGAAGATCTGTCTAAGAACCGCTTGTTCGCCGCCCTCATAAAGCATCATCTTGATGCGGCGATCCGACTGCGCGACGAGATGGAAACTCTTTCCAGTGATTTGGATTCACCCGAGTCGATCAGTAAGTTTCAATCGTTCACGCAAGCATTGCTCGTGGAATACCTGTTTAAGGATTTGCCGCATGCTTCCAATGAGTCGATCCATCGGCTAATGGTTCACGAAAATTCCGTTATGAAGCGACTGCAGAATCGGCCGGATTTGTGCGTTGCCTATTCGATCGGCAAGATTCGGTTTCCGCTCGACCCCTTCCTCGTGCCGATCTGGGAGGAAACTTTACCCAAAGAAATTGCTATCAAGGCCGATATCATCGAAACCGCTTTCGCCGAGCCGGGCAAAACAGCCAATCTCATGAGCCCAGACGAGTTGTTCGCGGCAATCGAATCCGCTTATCGGCTATACGGCAATGACCCGAAAGACTTTGAACTCTTGGCGAATGTCGAAACGTTACCGCCTGAGCAACTCTGCCCCTTGGCTATAAAATTCTCGGATGCGTTACTCTCTCTGGAACCTGCGCGCGCTGCCGAAATTTACAAAGCGATGGCGTATTTTTCGACGCCGCCGGAATGATCGGCGCTTCAGGTCGGTAACCCAGGCGACAGATTACGAGCGAGTGACGGAGGACGATCACAATGTTGCAGCGTTTCAATCCCGATACGGTTCCGCCGCCTTTCAGCCGCTACGCCCA
>CAYQAG010000047.1:16032-20170 GCA_964415425.1 uncultured Rhodospirillaceae bacterium
GGCGCGGAGCCCGCTTCGACCCTGATGATCGTCGCCGGCCTCGCGCATCCCGATCTCTTGATCGAGGTGGAAGCGATCGCGGCGCGCCCGGCCGTCTGAGGCGATAGGCGCTATCCGCGGGCCGCCTTGGCGCCGCGCGATTTCCCGAGATAGGGGGCGAGATAGCGCCCGGTATAGCTTTCCTTATGGCGGGCAATCGTCTCGGGCGTGCCGCAGGCGACGACATGGCCACCCTTATCGCCGCCCTCGGGGCCGAGATCGATCACCCAATCGGCCGTCTTGATGACTTCGAGATTATGCTCGATCACGATCACGCTGTTGCCCTGATCGACCAGCTGATGCAGGACTTCGAGCAAGCGGCGCACATCCTCGAAATGCAGTCCGGTCGTCGGCTCGTCGAGAATGTAAAGCGTCCGTCCCGTGGCGCGGCGCGCCAATTCCTTGGCGAGTTTCACGCGCTGCGCCTCGCCGCCCGAAAGCGTCGTCGCCGCCTGACCGATATGGATATAGCCGAGGCCGACGCGATCCAGCATGACCAATTTTTCGCGGATGGCGGGAACGGCTTTGAAGAATTCGGTGCCTTCCTCGACCGTCATGTCGAGGACATCGGCGATCGATTTCCCCTTGAAATGCACCTCCAGCGTTTCGCGGTTATAGCGCTTGCCCTTGCATTGGTCGCATTGCACATAGACGTCGGGCAGGAAATGCATTTCGATCTTGAGGACGCCGTCGCCCTCGCAGGCTTCGCAGCGTCCGCCCTTGACGTTGAAGGAGAATCGCCCTGCCTTGTAGCCACGCGCCTGGGCTTCCGGCAGGCCGGCGAACCAGTCGCGGATCGGCGTGAAGGCGCCCGTATAGGTCGCCGGATTGGAACGCGGTGTGCGGCCGATCGGCGATTGATCGATGTCGATCACCTTGTCGAGGAATTCCACGCCTTCGATCCGGTCGTGCTGGCCGGGATGGGTCTTCTCCTCGCTCAGGCGTCGCGCCAAGGCGGCGAAGAGCGTCTCGATGACAAGGCTCGATTTGCCGCCGCCCGAAACGCCGGTGACGCAGGTCAGGCTGCGCAGCGGAATATCGACGGAAATATTTTTGAGATTATGGTGCCGCGCGCCCACGATCCGCAGCCGATGGGCGCTGCTGGGGCCGGGGCGGCGCGTCGCCGGTATCGGAATGCGCCGCTTGCCGGTCAGATATTGCGCGGTGAGGGAATCCGGTGTCGCCATGACTTCCGCCGGCGTGCCGGAAGCGATCACGCGCCCGCCATGAATGCCGGCCGCCGGTCCCATATCGATCAGGTAATCGGCATGGCGGATCGCATCCTCGTCATGTTCGACCACGATCACCGTATTGCCGAGATCGCGAAGCCGTTCCAGCGTCGCCAACAGGCGATCGTTGTCGCGCTGATGGAGCCCGATCGAAGGTTCGTCGAGGACGTAAAGGACGCCGGTCAAACCCGAACCGATCTGGGAGGCAAGGCGAATGCGTTGGCTCTCGCCGCCCGAAAGGCTAGCCGAAGCGCGGCTCAAAGTCAGGTAATCGAGACCGACGCTGTTTAGAAAACCGAGGCGGTCGTTGATTTCCTTCAAGATGCGATGCGCGATGTCGCGCTGTTTCGCGGTGAGTTTGCCCGACAATTCGGAAAACCACTGCGCGGCGCCGGCGATGGAAAGATCGGCGGTTTCGGCGATGTTGCGTCCCGCGATCTTGACCGCCAGTGCCTCCGGCTTCAGGCGCTGCCCGGAACAGGCTTCGCACGGGCTGGTCGATTGATAGCGGCCCAATTCCTCGCGCACCCAGGCGGAATCGGTTTCGCGGAAGCGGCGATCCATATTGGTGATGACGCCCTCGAAGGGGCGCGTCGTCTTATAGACCCGGCTGCCATCGTCGAAGCGCATCGTCACCGCTTCGCTGCCCGAACCGTGCAATAGGATGTCCTGTATCTTCTTCGGCAGGCTGCGCCAGGGTGTCGTCAGCGAAAACCGGAAATGCCGAGCGAGGCTGTCGAGGGCTTGAACGTAATATTGCGAACTCGATCCCGACCAGGGAGCGATGGCGCCCTCCTTGAGGCTTTTATCGCGATCGGGAACGACCAATTCGGGATCGAAATAGAGCTTGGCGCCGAGGCCGTCGCAAACGGGGCAGGCGCCGAAGGGATTGTTGAAGGAAAAGAGTCTGGGTTCGATCTCGTCGATGGTGAAGCCGGAAACCGGGCAGGCGAAGCGGGCCGAAAAGACCAGCCTTTCGCCCGGCTTATCGGCGAAATCGGCATAGAGCAGGCCGTCGGCGAGGTCGAGCGCGGTTTCGACGCTGCCGGCTAGGCGCTGCTCGATCCCTTTCTTGATGGCGATACGATCGACGACGATTTCGATATCGTGCTTGAATTTCTTGTCGAGCGCCGGCGCTTCGGCGATCTCGACCATCTTGCCGTCGATGCGGACGCGCTGGAAGCCGCGCTTCTGCATCTCCAGCAATTCCTTGCGGTATTCGCCCTTGCGGCCACGCACGATCGGCGCCAGGAGATATAGCCGCGCCCCCTCGGGCAGGGCCATCAACCGATCCACCATCTGGCTGACCGTCTGGCTTTCGATGGGGAGGCCCGTCGCCGGCGAATAGGGAATGCCGATCCGCGCGTAAAGCAAGCGCATGTAATCGTAGATTTCCGTGACGGTCCCGACCGTCGAGCGCGGGTTCTTCGAGGTCGTTTTCTGCTCGATGGAAATGGCCGGCGATAGGCCTTCGATCGAATCGACATCCGGCTTCTGCATCAATTCCAGGAATTGCCGGGCATAGGCCGAAAGGCTTTCGACATAGCGCCGCTGGCCCTCGGCATAGATCGTATCGAAGGCCAGCGAGGATTTCCCCGAACCCGAAAGGCCGGTGATGACGACGAGCGCGTCGCGCGGCATATCGACGTCGATATTGCGCAGATTATGCTCGCGCGCCCCGCGTACGGAAATCTTCGCGCCGGACAAGGATTTACCCATGGATCGAGGTTTCGCCCGCAGTGGCAGAGGGCCGCCATCATAGCGGCCCGGTCGCCGGAGGAAAGCCCTTTCGGCCCGCCCATCGGAGTGCTAGGAAAGAGAATAAATATCCGGCAAAGCCCAGGGAGGACAAGGATCATGGCGGGGAGCGTCAACAAGGTCATCATCATCGGCAATCTCGGTCGCGATCCGGAGATTCGCTCGACGCAGGACGGCACCAAGGTCGCCAATCTCTCGGTCGCGACTTCGGAGAGTTGGCGCGACAAAACGAGCGGCGAGCGGCGCGAGAAAACCGAATGGCATCGCGTCGTCATTTTCAACGATCGCTTGGCCGAGGTTGCCGAGCGCTTTCTGAAGAAAGGCGCCAAGGTCTATATCGAGGGTCAGTTGCAGACCCGCAAATGGACCGACCAATCGGGCCAAGAGCGCTATACGACGGAGATCGTGCTGCAAAAATATCGCGGCGAACTCACCATGCTGGATGCCAAGGGCGAGAGCGGCGGCGGCATGAGCGAGGATGCCGGTTATGGCGGCGGAACCAGTGTCATGGGCGGTGCGAAATCGGGCGCCGGGGGCGGCGATCTCGACGACGACGTGCCGTTCTGAAACGACCTTTCCCTAGCGGCGGATCGGGATCGACGGCGGGGGCCGGAGAGCCGCTTTTCGGCGAGCTTTTCCGGGCGCTCTATGGCGTCGCTTTTCCTTGTTGCCATGCGGTCGATCTGCTAGAAATCGGTGAATAGGCGCGCCCGAGTCTCGCAGACCGGCAAGGTATTGAAAAACAAGGATTAAAATTGACCCAAACGCCGTCATCCCCGGGACCGGATATCGCCCCCATCGCCATCGAAGAGGAGATGCGGCGCTCTTATCTCGATTACGCCATGAGCGTCATCGTCGCGCGCGCGCTTCCCGATGTGCGCGACGGATTGAAACCCGTCCATCGGCGCATCCTCTATGCCATGAAGGAAGGCGGTTTCGGCGCCGGAACCGGCTATAAAAAATCCGCCCGCGTCGTCGGCGAGGTCATGGGCAATTACCACCCGCATGGCGATCAGGCGATCTACGATTCCATGGTGCGCATGGCGCAGGATTTTTCCATGCGCGTCCTCTTGATCGATGGGCAGGGCAATTTCGGCTCGATGGACGGCGAT
>CAYQAG010000048.1:0-18743 GCA_964415425.1 uncultured Rhodospirillaceae bacterium
TCGAGAATGCCAAGGGCGGCGGGACGGATACGATCCTCGCTTCGGTCATGGCGGCAACGAGCGGCTTCGTCACCATCGCCGCCGGAATCGAGACCCTGCAATTGCTAGGCGGGGCGAGTTTCGGCGCCAAGGGCGGCAGCGGCAACGATATCCTGATCGGCAATAGCGTCGATAATCCGATCAATGGCGGCGGTGGGAACGATGTTTTAAGCGGCGGGGACGGCAACGACCTGCTTTTCGGCGAGGCAGGCGACGATGTCCTCGATGGCGGCTTGGGCGCCGATGTCCTGGATGGCGGGGCCGGTAACGATGTTTATTCCATGATCGATGCCATGGATACGACCTCTGAACTCGCCAATGGCGGGATCGATAGGATCGAGGTCGATTACACCTTCGACCTCTCGACCGCCCAGGGCAACAATATCGAAAACCTCACCTTGCTCGGCAATGCCGCGATCGACGGCTTCGGCAACGCGCTCAACAATACGATCATCGGCAATAACAAAAGCAATACTTTGTCGGGCGGGGTCGGTAACGACATCCTCGACGGCGGCGCGGGCGCCGATGCGCTGAGCGGCGGCGCGGGAAACGATAATTTCTTCGTCGATAATGGCGGCGATTCCGTCACCGAGTTCATCGGTGAAGGCACGGATACCGTCATCGCCTCCGTCGATTATACGCTCGCCATGGGTCAGGAGATCGAGGCGCTGAAAGCGGCGGCCACGGTCGCAGCCGGCCTTGCTCTCACTGGCAATAATTTCGGCAACACGATCACCGGCAGCATTTTCGCTGATGCTCTAGATGGCGGCGTCGGCGGAATCGATACGCTGATCGGCGGCAAAGGCGGTGATATCTATACGCTGAATGCCCTAACCGATAAGGTGATCGAAAACGCCAAGGAAGGCACCGATGTCGTCTTGACGGACGTTACCGGTTATATTCTTGCTAAGAATGTCGAAAATCTATTTCTCAACGGCACGGTCGCCGACGGGACAGGCAACGAACTCGATAACGTCATCACCGGCAATGCCGCCAACAATATCCTGGATGGCGCCGGCGGCAACGACACGCTGATCGGCGGCGCGGGCGCCGATACGTTGAAGGGCGGCAAGGGCAACGACACGGCCTCTTATGCCGGCGCGGCGGCGGGCGTCGTTGCCGATCTCACCAATGCCGCCAACAACACCAACGACGCGCTTGGCGATATCTATAGCGAGATCGAGAATCTGACCGGTTCCTCCAAAGCCGATACGCTGACCGGCAATGCGCTCAATAACGTTCTCGATGGCGGTGCTGGGACGGATATCTTAAGCGGCGGCAAGGGCGACGACACCTATTTCGTCGATAAGGCCGGGGATTCCGTCAAGGAAAACGCCTTCGAGGGCAAGGATACGGTCAAGGCTTCCGTCTCCTATACGCTGGCTACCGGCGAGGAAATCGAGACCCTGATCCTTCTGGAGATGATCCCCAATCTCAATATCGACGGTACGGGCAATGAGGGCATCAACACCATTATCGGCAATAGCGGTAATAACACGCTCGATGGCGGATTCGGCAACGATATCCTGATCGGCGGCAAGGGCAACGATACCTATGTCATCGATCTGCCCGGCGACAAGATCACCGAGAAAAAACTCGAAGGCACGGATACCGTATTTTCGACGATCACTTATACCTTGGGCACCGAACTCGAAAACCTCACCCTAGACGACAAGGGCGGCCTCATCCATGGCACGGGCAATACGCTCGACAATGTGATCAACGGCAATATATACGACAACAAGCTCGACGGCGCGGGCGGCAACGATAAGTTGGATGGTAAAGCGGGCGACGATTGGCTGATCGGCAATGCCGGCGACGACACACTCACAGGCGGTGCCGGCAGCGACAAAATGGATGGTGGGGCCGGTAACGATATCTATATCGTCGATGCCTTCGATACGATCATCGACAGCGCCGGTATCGATACGGTTTCCTCGTCCATCGATTACGATTTGACGCCCTGGACGACGATCGAGAATTTGACGCTGACCGGAGGCGCTTTGATCGGTACCGGCAATAATCTCGACAACGTCATTAATGGCAACAATAGTAAAAACACCCTGAGTGGCGGTATCGGCAACGATCAATTATTCGGCGGTGGCGGAGGTAATGTTGCCGATATCCTGGATGGCGGCGCGGGCGACGATCTCCTCGACGGCGGTACCGGCATCGATACGATGACGGGCGGTATCGGCAACGACACCTATGTCGTCAATTCGACCGCCGATGTGATCGTCGAAAATGCCAATGAAGGCATCGATACGGTCAAGAGCAACGGAGATTACGATCTTAGCAATGGCGCGATCCCCGGTCTTGCCAATGTCGAGAATCTGACTCTCATCAGCAATGCCACTGATGACGGTTTCGGCAATGCGCTCGACAATATCCTTACAGGTAACAACAACGACAATGTCTTGGACGGAGCGGCCGGCAACGATACGCTAATCGGCAATGACGGTGACGATACGTTGATCGGCGGGGCTGGGAACGACATCCTCAATGGCGGGTTGGGCGATGACGATTATCTTATTGCCGTCGGCGACGATAACGATAAGATCTTTGAGCTGAAGGGCGGGGGATTGGATACAGTCTACTCCGAAATCTCGATCCTCGCTCTCGCGGCGGAAGTCGAGGACATCGTCCTTGAGATGGGCTTCGCCACCGCTCTCAATGCGACTGGCAATGCGCTCGACAACACCATTATCGGCAACGATCTAGGCAATATGCTGGACGGCGCCGGCGGTAACGACACACTGATCGGCGGCGCGGGTGCCGATACGCTGAAAGGCGGCGCCGGCAACGATACGGCCTCTTATGAGGGTGCCGCGATGGGCGTCGTTGCCGATCTGACCAATGCCGCCAACAATACCAACGACGCAGCCGGGGATACCTATAACGAGATCGAGAATCTGATGGGTTCCTCGAACGACGATACCCTGACGGGGAACGACAAGAACAATATCCTCGATGGCGGCACCGGCGCCGATACGCTGATCGGCGGCAGCGGCAACGATACCTATGTCGTCGATGATACCAACGATGTCGTGATCGAGACCGGCACCGACAAGGCCGACCTGATTGAATCCAGTATCACTTTCGATCTTAACGCGACGCCGGCCGTCGAGAATTTGACCCTGACGGGCAATGCGCAGATCGACGGTACCGGCAATGGCCTCAACAACATCCTGATCGGCAATGATAAGGCCAATAAGCTGCTCGGCGGTATCGGCAACGATACGCTGATCGGCAATAAGGGCGACGATTGGCTGGATGGCGGCAGCGGCAACGACATCATGACGGGCGGCATCGGCGATGACGATTATTACGTCGATAGCAAGAGCGACAAGCTGACCGAGAATCTGAACGAAGGCAGCGACGATGTCTTCAGCGTCATCACCTGGGTGCTGGGTAAGAATTTCGAGAATCTCTTCCTCGGCGGCATGAATGCGATCGACGGCACCGGCAACGAACTCGACAATCAGATCGACGGCAATAATGCCGTCAACAAGCTGGATGGCGCCGCCGGTAACGATCTGCTGCAAGGTTTCGACGGCAACGACAATATCCTGGGCGGGATGGGCAACGATACGGCCTTCGGCGGCAACGATGACGACAAGCTGGATGGCGGCGCCGGCAACGACCATCTCTTCGGCGATGACGGAATCGACACTCTGATCGGCGGCGACGGCGACGATACGCTGGATGGCGGCAATCAGGCCGATATCCTGGATGGCGGCAATGGCAACGATTTCCTGGCCGGCGGCACGGGCGCCGATACGCTGAAAGGCGGCACGGGCAACGATACCTATTTCGTCGATGCCAGCGATATCGTGATCGAGGCGGCGAAAGCGGGAATCGATACGCTGCAAAGCGATTCGTTCAGCCTCGATCTCAACCTCGCCGCCTATGTCAATATCGAGAATGCCATGCTTCTGGGCTTCGGCGGGCTTAACCTGAACGCAACGGGTAATGCCCTCGATAATGTCCTGATCGGCGATAGCGACATGAATACGCTGGCTGGTGCTGCCGGCAACGATACGCTGCTGGGCGGCGCCGGAAGCGACACGCTCGACGGCGGCGCCGGCAACGATTATCTCGATGGCGGCGATGGCGACGATATTCTGACCGGCGGCGGCGGCAACGACATCTTCGCCGTCTTCATCGGCGTCAATGGCCCCGGCAATGTCAGTTCGGGAGGATTGGGTTCCGTCGGCAAGGATACGATCACCGATTTTGCAACCGGCGATCTCATCGATTTGCGCGATCTCATCGACGTTCTCGGCATCGATACCAGTAGCCAATCGCCATTGCCCGGCGGTACCGGATATTTGCGGATCACCAATAGTATCGATGGCGATGGCGATACCGTGGCCGACGATTCGATCATCGAATTCGATAGCAATGGCGGTGCCGATAGCTTCGTCACGATCTTTGTCGTGCAGAACAATGTGACGATCAGTCAGGCGGATTTGATCTTCTGATTTCTAGCGCCTAAAGGAAAAGAGCCGGGCCGTTTCGCGCGACCCGGCTCTTTTTCGTTTTCCCGATTGGCGTTTAGCGCTCTTCGGTCTTGAAGAAAGCGGAGAGATCGCCCCAGCGCGTCTGTGCGCTAGGCGGCGTCGGCGCGATATCGGGCTGCGGCCCTTCGCCCGGAATGACTGGCGCCGGATTGGCGGCCGGATTCGCGCTCGCAGCCGTTTCGGCGCCGGCGGATTTCCGCGCCTTCAGAATGGCGGCGTTGAGATCGGTCTGGGTGCAGAGGCCGATCAGTACGGGATCGCGCGGACGCAGATTGGCGCTGTTCCAATGGCTGCGATCGCGGATGGCGGCGATCGTCTGCTTGGTCGTGCCGATGAGACGCGAAATCTGCGCATCCGACAATTCGGGATGATGGCGGATGAGCCAGGCGACGGCATCGGGTTTGTCCTGACGCTTGGAGACCGGCGTGTAGCGCGGCCCCTTGGTGCGCGGTAGCGGCTGCGGAATGTTGGATTTCGCCGGCTTCAAACTGGCGGCGGCATCGCCTTCGCAGCGCGCGATCTCCTCGGAAGTCAATTGGCCGTTGGCGACGGGGTCGAGGCCGACGATGCCGATCGCGACTTCGCCATCGGCGATGCCCTGGACTTCGAGCGGATGCAGGCCGCAGAAATCGCCGATCTGAGCGAAAGAGAGAGTGGTATTGTCGATCAGCCAGACGGCGGTCGCCTTGGGCATCAGAATTTGGACCATGTCTTTCTCCTTTGCGCGCCCCGCTTGTTATCGGCAGGGTGCGGCCAAGACCGGGCTTGACCTGAATTGGGAATGCGTCGGCTCTAGCATTCTCCCGCCCGGCGGACAAGGGAAATGTTTCAATCCCTTGATCGGGCTTAGTTTTCTAGGACGATCTTGCCGATATGGGCGGAGCTTTCCATGCGCCGATGCGCCTCGGCGGCTTCTCTTAACGGAAAGCGCCGATCGAGAATCGGCTTGACGCGGCCGCTTTCGAGCAGCGGCCAAACCTTTTCCCGCAAGGCGGCGGCGATCGCGCCCTTTTCCGCGACCGAACGCGGTCGCAGGGTCGAACCCGTGATCGTTTGGCGCTTGACCATGAGGCGGGCGAAATCGATTTCCGCCTTCGCGCCTTTCAGAAAAGCGATCTGCACGAGCCGGCCTTCGACGGCAAGGCAGGAAAGATTGCGGGGGATGTAATCGCCTCCCACCATGTCGAGGATGAGATCGACGCCCCTGCCCCCGGTCGCCGTCAAAACCGCCGCGACGAAATCCTCGCTTCGATAATCGATGGCGAGATCGGCGCCAAGCGCGCGGCAGGCTTCGGTCTTCGCCGCGCCCCCCGCCGTCGCGAAAACCCGGGCGCCGAAAGCCTTGGCAAGCTGGATCGCGGTCGTGCCGATGCCCGATGTCCCGCCATGGATCAGGAAAGTCTCGCCGACGGCAAGTCGGCCGCGCTCGAAGACATTGGTCCAAACGGTGAAGAAGGTTTCCGGGATTGCGGCCGCCATGGCCATGTCGAAGCCGGCGGGAATGGGCAGGCATTGCGGGATCGGCGCCAAAGCATATTCGGCATAGCCCCCGCCGGCGAGGAGCGCCATGACCCGATCGCCTGCGCGCAGGCCGCCGCTATCGCCGGCACCCACAGCGACGATCTCGCCGGCGATTTCGAGGCCCGGAATATCGCTGGCGCCCGGCGGGGGCGCATAGCCGCCCTGGCGTTGCAGGATATCGGGACGATTGACCCCCGCCGCCCTGACGCGGATCAAGACTTCGCCCGCGCCTGCGCGCGGCACGGGCCGCCGGCAGGGTTTCAGAACTTCCGGGCCGCCGAAACCGGCAATCTCGATGGCGGTCATTTCCAAGGGCAGACTGGTCATGGCGGGGTTTTGCTCATAATCTCGTAGGACGCGCCGCAATGGAAAACGATCGGCAGGGACAAGGGAATCAGTATGGATACCGACGATCTGGAATTGCCGAAGCGCGTTGCCAAACCGGCACCCAAACCGCTCGATCCCCTCTCGGTCGAGGAGCTTAAAGCCTATATCGAGGAACTCAAAGCCGAGATCGCACGGGTCGAGGCGAAATTAGCCGCCAAGCAGAGCCATCTCGCCGCCGCGGCCGGGCTTTTCAAATCGTGACCGCGGGGGGCGGCAGCTTGCGCGGGCGGATCGCCCTCGTCACCGGCTCGACGAGCGGGATCGGCCGCGGCATCGCCGAAAGCCTGGCGGCTTCCGGCGCCGATATCATCCTCAACGGTTTCGGCGACCCGGCCGCGATCGACCGCCAAGCGGCGGCACTGGCTGCCGCGCACGGCATAAGCGTCGAATATCGCGCGGCCGATATGGCGCGCCCCGCCGAAATCCGCGATCTGATCGCCGGTCTCATTCGCGATCGCGGCGCCATCGACATTCTCGTCAACAATGCCGGCGTGCAATTCGTCTCGCCCCTCGCCGATTTTCCCGAAGCCGAATGGGATCGCCTGATCGCCGTCAATCTGAGCGCCGCTTTCCACGCGATGAAGGCGGCGCTGCCCGCCATGCGCGCGCGCGGTTACGGCCGCATCGTCAATATCGCCTCCGTCCACGGCCTCGTCGCTTCGATCGATAAGGCGGCCTATGTCGCCGCGAAGCACGGGCTTATCGGCCTTACCAAGGTCGCGGCGCTCGAATGCGCGGGCTCGGGCGTTACCGTCAACGCCATCTGCCCCGGTTGGGTGCTGACGCCTTTGGTCGAGCGTCAGATCGAGGCGCGGCTCGAAGCCTGGGGCGGCGACCGGCGGCAGGCGGAGGCGGCGCTCATCGCCGAAAAGCAGCCCTCGCGCCATTTCGTGACGCCGGAGGCGATCGGCGAATTCGTCCTCTTCCTCGCCTCCCCCGCCGCCGCCGAGATCACCGGCACGGCGCTTCCCATCGATGGCGGTTGGACGGCGCAATGACCGATATGCGCGCCCGTCGGCGCCGGGGATTGGCAATCGCGCTCGGCTCGGCGCTGGCCTTCAGCTGCATCACGACTTTCGCCAGCCTCGCCTATCAGGCAGGATCGACGCCGCTTACCGTCATCGCCACGCGCTCGGTCGCCTTCGTTCTGGTCGCCGCCTTGCTATTGCTGCGCGAAGGCAAGAGCCCGATCCTCCCTCGGCGGCATCTTTTCGCTTCGCTCTGGATCGCGGTCACGATGACGATGATGTCGGTCGGCTATCTGAGTTCGATCGCCTATCTGAAGCTCGGCATCGCCGTCATCCTGCTCTATACCTTTCCGCTGATGGTGGCGGCGATCGGCCGCCTGACCGGGCGGGAACGCATTTCCTATCGCCGCGCGCTGTGGATGGGGCTCGCCTTTCTCGGTCTCGTCATCGCCATGAGCGGGGATGTCTTGAGCGCCGGCCAAGCGGCGCTCGGGCTGCTCGATATCCGGGGCATCGTCCTGGCCTTGCTGGCGGCCTTGGGCGTCGCCATCGCTCTCGTCTTCAGCGGGCCGGTTCTGGAAATCGTCGATTCGCGCCTGCTCAATCTCTGGGCCAATCTTTGGATGGCGATCGTCGTCCTCGGCCTTGCCGTCGCCTTCGATGCCTTCGCCCTTCCGGAAACCGGATGGGGCTGGTTCGGTTACATCGCCGCCTGTTCCTGCTATATCGTCGCTTATCTCGGCATGTTCGCGAGCCTGCGCTATCTGCCGCCGAGCCAAGTTGCCTTGACCCTCAATATCGAACCCGTCCTGACCATCGGCGCCGCCTTTTTGCTGCTCGGCGAAAGCGTCGCCGCGTCGCAAATTATCGGCACTCTTATCCTATTGATTGCCATAGGATTTTCGACACGACCGGAAAAGCCGGCCAAGGCCTAGGCGCGAATTTCCGCGCATTTCGCAATGCAGCAATTCTAAAAACCGAGAAAAAAGCCCTCCCGCATACCGCATCTAGATCGTCAAGAAAAATTATCTCTAGATATTGAAATTTCCCTGTTGAGGCTTGCAACGGCCTGACGCAATATCTGGGGGACGCGCTGATCGGCCTGTCTAGATATAGCGCGCCCGGCCAATCCCTTATCCGTCTTTGCTGAAGTGATTTCGCAAAGGGAGGGGGATTCTCGCCGGAATCGCGATGGGAACGGGAATCTAAAGGGGGATGACATGCGGATCGAGCGTCGCTTCACCAAGGCTGGGCAATCGCCTTATGCGGGGATCGAATTCCAGTTCCTGACCAGCGAGATTCGCAATCCCGACGGCTCGCTCGTCTTCAAGCTGGAGAATATCGAGGTCCCCAGCGATTGGAGCCAGGTCGCGAGCGATGTCCTGGCGCAAAAGTATTTCCGCAAGGCCGGCCTGCCCGCGGCTCTGCGGCCCGTCATCGAAGCCGGCATTCCCGATTGGCTCTGGCGCCACGAGGCCGATCGCGAGGCTCTGCTGAAACTTCCCGCCGAAAAGCGTTATGTCGGCGAAATCTCGGTGCGCCAGGTTGCCGATCGCATGGCGGGGACCTGGACCTATTGGGGTTGGAAGGGCGGCTATTTCGACGGCGAGGAAGACGCGCGCGCCTTCTTCGACGAAATGCGCTTCATGATCGTCCGCCAGATGGGCGCGCCCAACAGTCCGCAATGGTTCAATACCGGCTTGCATTGGGCCTATGGCATCGACGGCCCGGCCCAGGGCCATTATTACGTCGATTTCCGCAGCGGCGAGCTCGTCGCCTCGGCCTCGGCCTACGAACATCCCCAGCCGCATGCCTGCTTCATCCAATCGGTCAGCGACGATCTCGTCAACGAAGGCGGGATCATGGACCTCTGGGTGCGCGAGGCGCGGCTTTTCAAATACGGTTCCGGCACGGGCTCGAATTTCTCCCGGCTGCGCGGCGAGGGCGAAAAGCTTTCCGGCGGCGGACGCTCTTCGGGCTTGATGAGCTTCTTGAAGATCGGCGATCGCGCGGCGGGCGCCATCAAATCGGGCGGCACGACGCGGCGCGCGGCCAAGATGGTGACGGTCGATCTCGACCATCCCGATATCGAATCCTATATCGATTGGAAGGTGATCGAGGAACAAAAGGTCGCCGCCCTCGTCGCCGGTTCGCAGCTCTGCCAGATTCATCTCAACCGCGTCATCGACGCGGCTTATCGCGGCGATAAGGATCCCGCGAAGAACCCGGCTCTCAAGGCCGCGATCCGCGAAGCGCGCAAGACGAAGATTCCCGAAAATTACATTCAGCGCGTCATCCATTTCGCCGCTCAAGGCTATGCCAAGATCGATTTCAAGGTCTACGATACGGATTGGGATTCGGACGCCTATCTCACCGTCTCGGGCCAGAATTCCAATAATTCGGTGCGCATCACCGACGATTTCATCGCCAAGGTCGAAAGCGACGGCGATTGGCCGCTCATCCGCCGCACCGACGGCAAGATCGCGAAGACGCTGAAAGCGCGCGATCTCTGGGAAAAGATCGGCGCCGCCGCCTGGGCCAGCGCCGATCCCGGCGTGCAATTCGACACCACGATCAACGATTGGCATACCTGCCCGGAATCGGGGCGCATCAACGCCTCCAATCCCTGTTCGGAATACATGTTCCTCGACGATACCGCCTGCAATCTCGCTTCCCTCAACCTGATCGCCTTCAAGCGCGAGGGCGGCGGCATCGATATTCCGGCTTACGAACATGCCGTGCGGTTATGGACGATCGTCCTCGAAATCTCCGTGCTGATGGCGCAATTCCCCTCGAAGGAAATCGCGCGACTTTCCTACGAATTCCGCACGCTCGGCCTCGGCTATGCCAATCTCGGCGGCCTTTTGATGTCGATGGGCCTCGGCTATGACAGCCAAGCGGGCCGCGAACTCGCCGCCGCCTTGAGCGCGATCATGACCGGCATCGCCTATGCGACTTCGGCCGAGATGGCGGGCGAACTCGGCGCCTTCCCCGGCTATGCCAAGAATTCCGCCGCCATGCTGCGCGTGATGCGCAATCACCGTCGCGCGGCTTATGGCGAGAAAGCCGGCTACGAAGCGCTTTCCGTCCTGCCCGTGGCGCTCGATGCCGCCCTCTGCCCGGATCAAGCGCTGGTCGCGGCGGCGAAGCGCGCCTGGGACGAGGCGCTCCGCCTCGGCGAGGCGCATGGCTATCGCAATGCCCAGGCGACGGTGATCGCGCCGACCGGCACGATCGGCCTCGTCATGGATTGCGACACGACCGGGATCGAACCCGATTTCGCCCTCGTCAAATTCAAGAAATTGGCGGGCGGCGGCTATTTCAAGATCATCAACCGCATGGTCCCGGATGCGCTGGCGACGCTCGGCTATCGCCCGGAGGAGATCGCCGCGATCGAGCGTTACGCCGTCGGCCATGGCAGCCTGAAAGGCGCGCCCGGCATCAATCACGAAAGCCTCGCCGCCAAGGGCTTCACGGCCGAGGTCCTGGCCCGCATCGAAGCGGCGCTCGCCAATGCCTTCGATATCCGCTTCGTCTTCAACAAATGGACGCTGGGCAGCGAATTCTGCACCGATATTCTGAAATTCGAGGCCGCGCGCCTGACCGATAGCGGCTTTGACATGCTGAGCGAACTCGGCTTCACGCGCGCCGAATACGAGGCCGCCAATGCTCACGCTTGCGGCGCGATGACGCTCGAAGGCGCGCCGCATCTCAAGGCCGAACACCTGCCGATCTTCGATTGCGCCAATCCCTGCGGCCGCATCGGCAAGCGCTTCCTCTCCGTCGAAAGCCATATCCTGATGATGGCGGCGGCGCAGCCCTTCATTTCGGGCGCTATCTCGAAGACGATCAACATGCCGAATGCCGCGACGGTCGAGGATTGCAAATCCGCTTATCTGCTCTCCTGGCGCAAGGGCTTGAAGGCGAATGCGCTCTATCGCGACGGCTCGAAATTGTCGCAGCCGCTTTCCGCCGCCGTTTTGGGCGACGAGGAGACAATCGAGGAGATCGTCGAGGCGCCGGCAGCCGCCCGGGCACCCATCGTCGCCGAACGCATCGTCGAGCGGATCATCGAGCGCGTGATCGAGCAGGGCCGCCGCCGCCTTCCCGAACGGCGCAAGGGCTATACCCAGAAGGCGATCGTCGGCGGGCATAAGGTCTATCTGCGCACCGGCGAATACGAGGACGGCAAGCTCGGCGAAATCTTCGTCGACATGCATAAGGAAGGCGCCGCCTTCCGCAGCCTGATGAACAATTTCGCCATCGCCATTTCGATCGGTCTGCAATACGGCGTGCCGCTCGAGGAATTCGTCGAGGCCTTCACCTTCACCCGCTTCGAACCCAACGGCATGGTCGAAGGGAACGACGCGATCAAGATGGCGACCTCGGTGCTCGATTACATCTTCCGCGAATTGGCGGTGAGCTATCTCGGGCGGAACGATCTCGCCCATGTGCAGCCCTCCGATCTCCATCACGATGCGATGGGCGGCGGGGCCGAGGAAGCTGCCTTGCCCGAGCGCGCGGCGCGCGAGATCGAAGTCGTGAAACGCGCGACCTCGACGGGTTATGTGCGCTCCAACCTCATCGTCTTGAAGAGCGCCGGCAATACCGCGCTCGCCCATCGCCACGATCCCAGTCATGATGAAGTCCAGATGCATCTCCACGCTGCGACGACTCATCCGGCGCCGGAGATGGAGCGGAACGGCGCTCCGGCCAGCGCGGCAATTCTCATCGGCGGATCGGAAACCCGGATCGAAAAGATGCGCGAAGCCCGCATGAAGGGCTATGAGGGCGATGCTTGCGGCGAATGCGGCAATTTCACCCTGGTGCGGAACGGCACCTGCCTCAAATGCAATACCTGCGGCTCGACCAGCGGCTGCAGCTGATCGCCGGATTTTAGGAGAAGAACGATGAGCGGAAAGATCGCGGCGCGTTTGGCCGAATTGAAGATCGAATTGCCGAAGGCGGCGGCGCCCGTCGCCAATTATGTGCCGGTCGTGATCGCGGGATCGACGGCCTATGTCGCGGGCCAGGTCACGGTTTGGAACGGCGAATTCAAATACAAGGGCAAGCTCGGCAAGGATTTCTCGATCGAGGACGGGCAGAAGGCAGCGCGGCTCTGCGGCCTCAATATCCTCGCGCAATTGCAAGCGGCCTTGGGCAATCTCGATCGCGTCAAGCGCATCTGCAAATTGGGCGTCTTCGTCAATTCGACGGCCGATTTCACCGACCAGCCGAAAGTCGCTAACGGCGTTTCCGATCTAATGGCGGAAATCTTCGGCGAGGCCGGCAAACATGCCCGCTCGGCGGTCGGCGTCAATGTCCTCCCTCTCGACGTCGCGGTCGAGGTCGATGCCATCGTCGAGATCGGGTGACTTCTGACTTCTGACTTCTGCGTTCTACCGATCATCCGCGACGCGGCAGCGCACATCCGAACCGAAGGCGCGGCCCAGGGATTCGAGGCGGCGCTGCACGGCCTCGCCGAACAAGGCCGTGCGGCCCTTCGGCAGATGGAGATCGAGGCGCAATCCCTGCTTTTCGATCCGCGTCAGATCGAGCATATGATGCGTGCCGCCGCTCAAGGCATAAGCGAGGCGAAGCGCCGTCCCCAGGCGGAGCGCGAAATTGGCATCGCCTTCGCCCAAGAGGCCAAGCAGCGGCTGCATGTAGCCCGCTTCCGGCTCGTCGCCATAGCGAATGGCGATCGCCATCGCGAGCGTCACGCGCTCGGCATGGCCGATCCCGCCGACGGGGAGACGCAGCACGCGCAGGAAAGCGAGCTCGCCGCGATAATCGGGATGCTCGCGCCAAGCGATATCGGAAAGCAGGCAAGCCGCTTCGCGAAGGCGCGATCGCGCCTTGCCCTCGCCGCGGAAAAGCGGCAGCAGCCAATCGTCGAGTTGATCGGAAACCGAACCGAAGCGGCCATCGGCGCCGGCGAGATCGGCGCAGCCGACAAGCAAGGGATCGGCCGCCTTCGCCTCGGTATCGAGGGAATCGAACAGAAACCCCTCGCGCAGGCCATAAGCGGAAAAAAGGATGCGCTCGGGCTTGGCGAGGCGCAATAGGCGTTCGAGAACGAGCGCGCCCAAGGGCAAAGTTTCGAGGCGGCGGCGCGAAATGCCGGTCAATCCGGTCAGCGATCTTTTGCCGAAGCGCGCGATGAGATTCGCCAAATCCTCGCCGGCGCGGCGCGTCATCCTATAGCCATGGATGACATGCAGCGGATAATTCGTCTGCTGCATATGCAGCCTAGCGAGATTGCGCCAAGTGCCGCCGACGGGATAAAGCGTCCGCCCCTTGACGCGCCCCAGCCAGATCAGGCGTTCGAGATGCTTATCGATCAGCCGCCGCGCGGCATCGAGATCGCCCTCGATCGCTTCTTGCAGGCGCAAGGGGCCGATCGGGAGTGTCACATGTTCGCCGAGCCGGCCGTTATTCAGCATCACCAGTTCCAGCGACCCGCCGCCGAGATCGCCCATGATGCCGTCCGCCTCGGGAATGCCGGCAACGACGCCCTGGGCGGAAAGCCGCGCCTCCTCGGCCCCGGCGACGATCCGGACCGGCCGACCGGTGCGCTTTTCGATGAGGGCGGCGAAATCCGCGCCGTCGGCCGCATCGCGCATCGCCGCCGTCGCCAGAAGATGCAGGCTCTCGACCCCCATCGCCTCGGCCATGGTGACGAAACGGCGGAGATTGACGAGCGCCGCTTCCTTGCCCTCAGGATTGAGCCTGCCCGATTTTTCGAGCCCCCGACCCAAACCCGGCAGGGCTTTTTCGTTGAAGACGGGCACCGGACAGCGCGAGCGCTTGTCGAAGACGACGAGGCGCAGCGAATTGGAACCGATATCGATGACCGCGACCCGGCCGGGCCGAGCCGCCCGCGCCGCCGCCGCCGCTTTCCGGAGCGAAGCGGTCATGCCTTGGCGAGGTCGAGTTTCGGGGCCTTCTTCTGCCGCTTCAAGGCGGAGCCGCGACCCGAGAGGCTGGGATTGGTCATGAAATAGGTGTGCGCGCTGAAGCCCTTGCCGTCGGCCGGTTTCAGGCGGCGATAATGGCCTTCGCTATCGAGCTGCCAGCTTTGCAGATCGTCTTTCAGATTGGCGACCATGATCTGATCGAGAATCTGCTGATGAACGGTCGGATTTTCGATCGGCACCAGCAATTCCAAACGGCGATCCATGTTGCGCGGCATCCAATCGGCCGAGGAAATGAAGACCTTGGCCTGGCGCGAGGGCAGCGCTTGGCCGGCGCCGAAACAGACGATGCGCGAATGTTCGAGGAAACGGCCGATAATGCTTTTGACGCGGATATTTTCCGACAGACCCGGCAGGCCGGGACGCAGGCAGCAAACGCCGCGCACGATGAGATCGACCGCGACGCCGGCGGCGCTTGCTCGATAAAGCGCGTCGATCAAGCCGGGATCGACCAGGGAATTGACCTTGACCCAAATCTGCGCCGGCTTGCCGGCCTTGGCGAAGGCGATCTCGTCCTCGATCAGGCCGAGAATGGTCGAGCGCAAGGTGGTCGGCGCGAAGGCGACCTTCTCGGTCTTTTCCGGCTGCGCGTAGCCGGTCATGAAATTGAAGAGCCGCGCCGCATCGTGGCAGAGACCCGGGTTGCAGGTGAAGAAGCTGAGATCGGTATAAATCTTGGCGGTGACGGGGTGATAATTGCCGGTGCCGTAATGGACGTAAGTGCGCATGCCGCTCCCCTCGCGGCGCATGACCATCGAAACCTTGGCATGGGTTTTGAGCTGCACGAAACCGTAAACGATCTGCACGCCGGCGCGTTCCAAATCGCGCGCCCAGCGGATATTCGCCGCCTCGTCGAAGCGCGCCTTCAATTCGATCAAGGCGGTCACCGATTTTCCCGCCTCCGCCGCTTCGATCAAAGCCTTGACGATGGGCGAATCCTCGCTCGTGCGATAAAGCGTCTGCTTGATGGCGACGACCTGAGGATCGCGCGCCGCTTGCAGGATGAATTGCACGACGACGTCGAAGCTTTCGTAAGGGTGATGAACGACGATATCCTTAGCGCGGATCGCGGCGAAACAATCGCCGGCCATTTCGCGGATGCGTTCGGGAAAACGCGGATTGAAGGGCTGGAATTTAAGATCGGGCCGTTCGCCGATAATGAGTTGCGAAGTCGCGGCAAGGCCGATCAAACCGTCGAGAACGAAGACGTCGGAGCGATCGACGGTTAATTCGTCGACCAGGAAGCCCAGCAATTCCTCGGGCATTTCGGCATTGATCTTGAGGCGAATGACCTGACCGCGGCGGCGGCGCTTCAAGGCGGATTCGAAATGCCGGACGAGATCCTCGGCCTCTTCCAGGATTTCGATTTCGCTATCGCGGATCAGGCGAAAATAACCCTTGGCGATGACTTCGAAACCGGGGAAAAGGCGATCGAGATAGAGGCCAAGAACGGTTTCCAATGTCAGGAAGCGCACCTTGCGGCGATCCGAACCCGGCAGACGGATAAAACGCGGCAGCATATGCGGCAGCAGAATGAGCGCCCGCATCGGCTTGCTGTCGTTGGCGCGGCGCAGATCGAGCGCGATCGAAAATCCTTGATTGGGAATGAAGGGGAAAGGATGCGCGGGATCGATCGCCATCGGCGTCAACACTGAAAAGACGTGATCCATGAAATAGGAATCGAGCCATTCCTTTTCCGCGCCGGTGATCTCGCCCGCTTCGATCACGGCAATGCCGGCTTCGCGCAATTCCTGGCGCAATTGGCGCCAATGGCGCTGCTGATTGCGCATCAATTCGCCGCTGCGGCGATTGATCGCCGCCAATTGCTGAACGGGCGTGAGACCGTCGGCCGAAACAACATTGACGTTGGCGCGTTCCTGACCGCGCAGGCCGGCGACGCGCACCATGTAGAATTCGTCGAGGTTGCTGGCCGAGATGGAAAGAAATCGCAATCTTTCCAGCAGCGGATGGGCCGAGTTGCCGGCTTCCTCGAGAACGCGCTCGTTGAAGGCGAGCCAGGACAATTCGCGATTGATGAAGCGCGCGGGGTCGAGCGCGATCTGAGCCGTCGGATTGTGCGGATTGGCGTCGTCCACGTGCGCAACCTTTCTTGCAACCGTCTTGCAGTCGTAATCTTGATCGCTATATAGCATTGGCATGGGGAAGCGGGAAATCCCTTCCCGCCTACTCGACCGATGAAGGATTCATGAAAACGCTCATCCTCATGCGCCATGCCAAATCGGATTGGGGGGATGCCGATCTCGCCGATTTCGACCGACCCTTGAACGCGCGCGGTCGCAAGGCGGCACCGCTTATGGCGGAAAGGCTGGCGGCAGGCAAATGGCAACCGGATCTCGCGTTTTATTCCCCGGCGCGGCGCACGACGGAAACGCTCGACCTCATGAAGCCTCATCTGCCGGCGACGATCAAATTGACCGCGCGCAAGGCGCTCTATCTCGCTATGCCGCGCGCCATTCTCGGCGAGATCGCCAAGGCGCCCGATTCCGCCGCGACGATCCTCATCCTCGGGCACAACCCCGGCCTCGCCGATCTCGCGCGTTGGCTGACCGGTAAGGGAAAGACGGCCGAGATCGACCGCCTGCGCGGGAAATTCCCGACCGGGGGCATCGCCATTCTCGCTTTCGACGCCAATTCCTGGTCGCAGATCGGCGAGGCGGAAGGGCGGCTGGAAAAATTCCTCGCCCCCCGCGACGCGGATTGAAGCATCCTCCGGTATGTGTTCAGCGCCAAAATTTCTTCTGCGCTAGAAAAGTGTGCCAGATTTCGGAGAAGTCGGCGAGATCGGTTGCAACCCGGCGCGCCTGCCAGCCAAGTACGATCCCATGAAGAAGTCGGGCCCTGTCTTTCGCAACCCCACCCCCTTGCGTCAGGCGGGCGATCGATCGGTCGAGCAAAGCGCGGCCGACGAAGGCGTCGTTCAATCCGCCGAGACGATCCTGGATGGTGATCAGGGCCGCGAGATAGCGCTTGACCGATTTCGGCTTATAGAGGCTAGCGAAAGCCTCCGCCGCATAGCGCATCTTCTTCGCCGAAATCCGCAGGCGATGCAATTCCGCCTCGTTGAGATCGGCATGACGGCCGCCGAGACGCAGCAGGCTTTTATGCCGCTTCTTCAGCAGCGCATCGGCGAAACGACGTGCCGGCAGATCGAGCGCGGCGCCGGCTTCCCCCTGCAGGCGCCAGCTTCCTTCGGCCAGATGACGATAAAGTTGCAGCAGCATGACGCCGTAACGCGGATTGTCGAGCGCGCGGCGCGCGCCTTGCGCCGCCGCCTTCCGTGCCGTAAGCGCGCTCTCGATCAGGGGTTCGAGATCGTGGGTTCCCTTCATGCCGGACGCGATCGGTCGCAGGGTTTCCGCGATCATGACGTCGAGATCGCGCACCGGACCGAATTGTCTTTGCAGCCAGCGAAGATCGATCGACATCATCGCCAGCGCATCGTCGTCGATGGTCGCGCGATAGGCGCCGATCAGCGCGCGCATGCGCCGGGTAGCGACGCGGAATTGGTGAACGGCCTCGCTCGCCATGTCCGCATCCGGCGACCCTTCGGCAAGAAGTGCCGTCTCGTTCGCGCGCAATTGCGCGATGCCGTTGCGCATGATGGCGGCAAAGGCGTCGGCGGCGCTGGCCCCTGCGGGAATGGGAACGGGTCGGGCCTTTTCCGCCATCGGTCGGAGGCCGAGGAAAAGATCGTATCCCCGGGCGGCCTTGGTTGCGCCGCCGAGACGCGCGGGAATTTCCTCGATCAAGCGTTCGGCGAGACGAGAGATCGCCGAGGAATCGCCCGATTTCAATTCGAGCTCGACTTCGCTCAAGATTTGGCGGGCGGCACCCGCTTCGATCCAACCGCGATCAAGCGCGATCTCGATCCGGCTATCCTCGCTCGCCCAGTCCAGGGTCAGGCGATCGAAACGGGTGCGAAAGACCGGCCGCAGGCGCGGCCAGACGCCGGCGCGCTGCAGACGGCGGCGCAGAATCGCATCGTCGATCGCGGCGAGGCGCGGCACGGTCCCAGGGAGATTGGCCTCGTATTCGCGATAGATCTGAAGCCCATCCATGGCAGGGTCGGAAACGGGAACCGGCGCCTTCAGGGTCTGGACGATCCGCCGCCCGATCCGCCGCAGGCGCAGCGCCATGCCGTGGCGGCGTAGCCAGAGATCGGACGTATCGAAATACTGGGATTCGAGGCGGCGGGCGCGCTCCGGTCGATCGATCCCTGGAATCGCTTCCGCCAGCCGCCGGAATCCGGCCGGGGTCAAGGCGGCGGCGATTTCCGGCGCCAGCGACAGCTTCAGCTCGATTTCCCG
>CAYQAG010000049.1:0-17405 GCA_964415425.1 uncultured Rhodospirillaceae bacterium
CGTTCCAACGTTGCAATGCGGCTTCGTCCGCTCAAATTTCGCCTTCGCCATGGTCAGCTCCGTCTTCGGTTTTTTGCGATTACGCCATCTTGGCGCGGACTTCGTCCGCCACCGCTTGCGGCACTTGTTCGTAGTGATCGAAATGCATGGTGTATTGGGCTCGGCCCTGGCTCATCGAGCGCAGCGTGTTGACATAGCCGAACATATTGGCGAGCGGCACCATGGCAGAGATCACGCGCGCATTGCCGCGCGAATCCATGCCCTGAACCTGACCGCGGCGGCTGTTGAGATCGCCGATCACGTCGCCCATGTAATCCTCCGGCGTCACGACCTCGACCCGCATCATCGGTTCGAGCAGTTTCGGCCCGGCCTTCGGCATCGCCTCGCGGAAGCAAGCGCGCGCCGCAATGTCGAAGGTCAAAACGTTGGAATCGACATCGTGATAGGCGCCATCGATCAGCGTCGCCTTGAAATCGATCATCGGGAAACCGGCGATGACGCCCGTTTCCTTGGCGAGCTTCAGGCCCTTCTCGACGCCCGGCACATATTCGCGCGGCACGGAGCCGCCGACGACGTCGTTCTCGAATTCGAAACCGCCGCCGGGGGCGAGAGGCTCGAAGCGAATCTTGACGCGCGCGAACTGACCCGAACCGCCGGTCTGTTTCTTATGCGTATAATCGTATTCGATCGTCTTGGTGATGGTTTCGCGATAGGCGACCTGCGGCGCGCCGACATTGGCTTCGACCTTGAATTCGCGGCGCATGCGATCGACGATGATTTCAAGGTGCAATTCGCCCATGCCCTTGATGATCGTCTGACCCGATTCGTGATCGGTCGAGACGCGGAACGAGGGATCTTCCTGAGCCAGGCGATTGAGCGCGACGCCCATCTTTTCCTGATCGCCCTTGGATTTCGGTTCGACCGCGACCTCGATCACGGGCTCGGGGAATTCCATGCGCTCCAACACGATGGGGTGCGCGGGATCGCAGAGCGTATCGCCGGTCGTCGTGCCCTTGAGGCCGCAGAGCGCGACGATGTCGCCGGCGCGGGCTTCCTTGATGTCTTCGCGCTGATTGGCATGCATCTGCAGCATGCGGCCGACGCGTTCCTTTTCGCCCTTGACCGTATTCATGACCTGGGTCGCGGAATTGAGAACGCCCGAATAGATGCGCACGAAGGTGAGCGAGCCGACGAAGGGATCGGTCATGATCTTGAAGGCGAGACCCGAGAACGGCTCGTCGTCGGAGCTCTTGCGGGTGAGTTCCTTATCGCCGTCGACTTCGACGCCCTTGACATCGGGCACATCGAGCGGCCCCGGCAGATAATCGACGACGGCATCCAGCATCGGCTGCACGCCCTTGTTCTTGAAGGCGGAGCCGCAAAGAACGGGCACGAAGGCGCCCGAAATCGTGCCCTTGCGGATAAGCCGTTTCAGCGTCGCGATATCGGGCTGCTTGCCATCGAGATAGGCTTCCATGGCGGCATCGTCGAGCTCGACGCACATTTCGACGAGCTTGGCGTGATATTCCTCAGCCCGCGCCTTCATATCGGCGGGAATATCGCCGATTACGAATTCGGCGCCCAGGCTTTCGTCCTTCCAGACGACGCCCTTCATGGCGATGAGATCGACGAGGCCGGCAAAGCTGCTCTCGACCCCGATCGGCAATTGCGTGACCAACGGCTTCGCGCCCAAACGATCGACGATCATTTCGACGCAGCGATCGAAATTGGCGCCGATGCGATCCATCTTGTTGACGAAGCAGATGCGCGGCACGCCGTATTTATCGGCCTGACGCCACACGGTCTCGGATTGCGGTTCGACGCCGGCGACGGAATCGAAAACGGTGACGGCGCCGTCGAGAACGCGCAAGGAACGTTCGACCTCGATCGTGAAATCGACGTGGCCGGGAGTATCGATGATATTGATGCGATGATCGCGCCAGAAGCAGGTCGTCGCCGCCGAGGTGATGGTGATGCCGCGCTCTTGCTCCTGCTCCATCCAATCCATGGTGGCCGTGCCCTCATGGACTTCGCCGATCTTATAGGCCTTGCCGGTGTAATCAAGAATGCGCTCGGTCGTGGTCGTCTTGCCGGCATCAATGTGAGCCATGATGCCGATATTGCGATAGCGCTCGAGTGGGGTCGTCCGCGGCATGATCTTCGTTCCTCGTTCGGGCCAGAGCCGCGCTTACCAGCGATAATGCGAGAAGGCCTTGTTGGCCTCCGCCATGCGATGGGTATCCTCGCGCTTCTTCACCGAGGCGCCGCGATTATTGGCGGCATCCAGCAATTCGGCGGCCAGGCGATCGGTCATGGTCTGCTCCGAACGGCCGCGCGCATATTGGATGATCCAACGAATGGCCAGCGCCTGGGCGCGATCGGACCGGACTTCGACCGGAACCTGATAGGTGGCGCCGCCGACGCGACGCGAGCGCACTTCGAGATGCGGCTTCACATTGCCGAGCGCTTCGTGGAAGAGCTTGATCGGATCGGCTTTGGCCTTCTTCTCGACGGCGCCGAGCGCACCATAGACGATGCCTTCGGCGACCGACTTCTTGCCGGCATACATCAAGCTATTCATGAATTTGGTGATGACGACATCCCCGAATTTGGCATCGGGGAGAACTTCGCGCTTCAAAGCGGCATGGCGGCGGGACATGGGCTAGCTCCTCGATATCTTATTTCGGCCGCTTGGCGCCGTATTTCGAGCGGCGCTGCTTGCGGTCCTTGACGCCCTGGGTATCGAGCGTGCCGCGAATGATGTGATAGCGAACGCCGGGAAGATCCTTAACGCGGCCGCCGCGAATCATGACGACGGAATGTTCCTGCAGGTTATGGCCTTCGCCGGGAATGTAGGACGTGACTTCGTAACCGTTGGTCAGGCGCACGCGCGCGACCTTGCGCAGCGCCGAATTGGGCTTTTTCGGCGTCGTCGTGTAGACGCGGGTGCAAACGCCGCGCTTCTGCGGACTGGCCTGCAAGGCGGGCACCTTGTTGCGCGCCGATAACGGTTGGCGACCTTGGCGGATCAATTGGTTGATCGTCGGCATTCCTAGAACCCTCAATCCTCATCTCAACCGCGCCGCGAGGCGCGCGCTTAAAACCCATACGCCAAACGACCTCGGCAAAGCGCGAACGGCGCTTCGCCGCGGTCCTCGAGGCCCAAACATCCGTCGCTCATTCACTCAGAGGAGCGAAAAATTATGGAGCGATAGTGCCGTTCCTTGCCCAATACGAGGACAGCGTCTAGGTCGCGGGCTCCAGCACGAAAGCGCGATGCGACCTACCACCAGCCCCCTTGAAGGCGCGCGGACTATAGTGATTCGGATTTAGCGGGTCAAGCGGAACCGTATCGACAATATATTATTATACATCAATACGTTACGTGAAATCAGGCAAATTTATTGCTCTTGGGAAACCCCGTCGGCGGCAAGCGCCCGGCCTGAGCGCGCGTACCCAGCCAATCCTTAAGCGCCGCGGCGCTTTCGGTGCGGATCTTATCGCCGAGGCGCCAGGATAGCCCGGTCTTCGCCGCGAAGACCTTGGCGTCGGCAAGCCCCCCTTCCTTATATTTCTGCAGGATGACGCCCCGACCGCGCGTCATTTCGGGAATCTCGTCGAGCGGGAAGAGCAGCAGCTTGCGATTGTCGCCGATGATCGCGACGCGATCGCCCTCGGCGGGAACGCAAACCGCCGCTTCGATACCGTCGGGAAGACCGAGAACCTGTTTGCCGTTCTTGGTCTGAGCGAGAATTTCATCGGCCTTGACGAGAAAACCGCGGCCGTCATGAGCCGCGACCAGCAAGCGCAATCCCGGGCGATAGATCAGCATGGCGAGAATGTCGTGTTCGTTGCCGAGATCGAGATAAAGCCGGATCGGCTCGCCGTGACCGCGACCGCCCGGCAAGCGATCGGCGGGAAGCGTGAACATCTTGCCATTGGTGGCGAAGACCAAGAGTTTATCGGTCGTTTCGGCCTGAATATGGAATTTGCCGCGATCGCCTTCCTTGAACTTGATGTCGGCTTCGGGCTCGACATGGCCTTTCAACGCCCGGATCCAGCCTTTGGCGGAGCAGACGATCGTGATCGGCTCGCGCTCGACCATCGCCTCGATCGGCGCGATCTCGATCGCGGGCGCGGCGACGAGGCGCGTGCGCCGCCGGCCCAGCGGGGTTTCCCGGCCATAGGTCTTCTTGATTTCGCCGATTTCGATCGCGAGGCGCCGCGATTGAGCGGCTGGGCTTGCCAGCAATTCCTCCAATTCCTTGCGCTCGCCGATCAGGGCCTTGTGCTCGTCCCGGATATCGCTTTCCTCCAGCTTGCGCAGTGCCTTCAGCTTCATATTGAGAACGGCGTCGACCTGGATCTCGCTCAATTTCCAGCGCCGCATCATCACGGCTTTCGGTTCGTCCTCGAAGCGAATGATGCGGATGACTTCGTCGAGATGACGATAGACGACGAGATAGCCGTCGAGGATTTCGAGCCGATGCAGGATTTCGGCCAGCCGGAAGCGCGAGCGCCGCTGCAGAACCTCGCGCCGATGTTCGAGATAGGCCATAAGCACGTCGCGCAGAGACATGACGCGCGGCGTCTGGTTTCTGTCGAGAACGTTCATATTGATCGAGACGCGTTGCTCAAGGTCGGTCTGGCGAAAGAGCTGTTCCATCAAATGTTCGGGCGGGATATTGCGCGATTTCGGCGTCAGGACAATGCGCACGTCCTCGGCGGATTCGTCGGCGATATCCTCAAGCAAGGAGAGTTTCTTTTCGCCGAGCAGAGTCGCGATCTGCTCGATCAATTTCGATTTGGCGACTTGATAGGGAATCTCGGTAACGACGATGCGATAAAGGCCGCCGCGCAGATTTTCCGCCTGCCAATGCGCGCGCAGACGGAACGAGCCGCGGCCCGAACCGTAGGCCGCCGCGATCGTCGCCGGGTCTTCGACGAGATCGCCGCCGGTCGGAAAATCCGGGCCGGGAATGAAGCCGATCAAGGTTTCCAGGCGCGCCTCGGGGTGTTTGAGAAGGTGCAGCAATCCGTCGCAAATTTCCGCGACATTGTGCGGCGGGATGCTGGTCGCCATGCCGACGGCGATACCCTGGGCGCCATTGGCGAGAAGATTGGGAAAGGCAGCCGGCAGAACCGTCGGCTCCTGCCCCTCGCCGTCATAGGAAGGGCGGAAATCGACGGTTCCCTCGTCGATCGCGGTCAGCATCAGAATGGCCGCCGGAGAAAGCCGGGCTTCGGTATAACGCATGGCGGCCGGGTTATCGCCATCGAGCGAGCCGAAATTCCCCTGCCCCTCGACCATCGGATAACGCTGCGCGAAATCCTGCGCCAGGCGCGCCATCGCCTCGTAAATCGCACTGTCGCCATGGGGATGGAACTTGCCCATGACGTCGCCGACGACGCGTGCCGATTTCTTGAAACCGGAATTGGGGTCGAGGCGCAATTGCCGCATCGTATAAAGAATGCGCCGATGCACGGGCTTCAGCCCATCGCGGACATCGGGCAACGAGCGCGCCACGATCGTCGAGAGGGCATAGGCGAGATAACGCTCGCCCAAAGCCTCGGCAAGGTCGGTCGTTTTGATTTCTTCCGACGACGGCATCGTCGCCACTGCGCGCTTGGCCATACGTTCCCTCATCCGCCGGCGATCCGCATCGGCTTCGCCTGACGCGATTCGCTCGCCGGCAGCTTATCAGAAGCGGTCGATTCGGTAGGGCAAAAGCGAAAGGCCGGGATCGCGATCCAAAGCAAGATCGGCGATCAGACGCCCGGTCAAGGGGCCGAGCGTAAGACCGAGATGACCGTGGCCGAAGGCGAAAAAGGTGTTAGCGAACCGGCGGCCGCGCGCGATGACGGGCAGCGAATCGGGCAAGGACGGCCGATAGCCCATCCAATCGCTGCGCCCGGTTTCGTCGATCGCGCCGAACATGCGGCGCGCATGGCGCATGAGTTTCTCGGCACGCGCGAAATTGGGCGGAGCCGCAAGACCGCCGAGCTCGACAGTCCCGGCCAAGCGCAAGCCGCAGGATAAAGGCGTCACGGCGAAGGAATGATCGCCGGAATAAAGCGGCAGGCGCGGCATCTTGCCGGGTTGCGGCAGCGTGACGTGATAGCCGCGTTCGGTATCGAGGGGAACGCCATGGCCGAGCTGTCGGGCCAGCGGTTTCGACCACGCCCCGGCGGCAAGGATTATGGCATCGGCCGGATAGCGTCCGGCTCGACCGATCGCCAGATTGGGCCCTGCCGGTCCCATCGCGAAGCCTTGAATCTCGTCGCGCAGAATTTGCCCGCCGGCCGCAACGATGCGCTCGGCTAAAGCGCGCACCAGCGCGAAATTATCGGTGATATAGCTGTTCTCGGGGTAATAAACGCCGTGCCGATAGATCGGCTCCAGGCTGGGCTCGAAATCGCGAATCGCATCGCCGGTCAATTCGCGAAATTCCACACCGCGTCGGCGCTGGAGATCGAGATCCCAGCGATAATCGCGGAAGCGCTCTTCGGATTCGAAAAGCGTCAGCCATCCGGTTTCCCGAACGAATTGCGGCATGGCGAGATCGGCCAAGAGTTCCTTATGCGCCGCCAAGGCAAGCGTCAGGAGATTGCGCAGGGCGATCGAAATCGCCTCGACCCGTTGCGGTCGCGAAGCGGCAAGAAAGCGGATCAGCCAAGGCGCGAGGCGCGGCAGATAGCGCCAACGTATGGCCAGCGGCCCCAGGGGATCGAGCAACATACGCGGCACATCGCTTAGGATGCCGGGCGTCGCAACGGGAATGCAGGATTCGGTCGCGATGACGCTGGCATTGCCCTTGGAAGCGCCCTCGCCAGGACCGAGGCGATCGATCACGCTAACGCGCTGCCCCGCCAATTGCAGATGCCGCGCTACGGAGACGCCGACGATTCCCGCGCCGATCACCAGAAAATGCCGGGCTGTCATGGCCATCGTCCTTACCGTTACTCTAAGCGGGGCGACATGCTCGGGCGCGACAGGCGCTCAATCAGGCGCTCGCGGGCCGGAACATCGCCCTTGACGCGTCGCGGCGCGACGATATGAGCGATGAGGAAATGGCCTGTCAAGCGCAGGCCGGCCAGGATATCGGCACGATCGGGACGCGATGCGGCATCGACGAGAAAGCTGGGCAAAGGCAGTAGCCGATCGACGAAATCGCCCGCCCCGGCCGCAGTCACCGCGCGGCCCGTTCGCGGCGAGACATAAGCAAGGCCACGACGATCTCCCGTCACGGCGCATTGGGAAAGATCGAGACCGAAACCGAGAGCGGCGATGAGGCGCATCTCCCAACGGACATAGGCAGCCGCCCAAGCGGCATGGCCCGTCGCCAACGCATTCAGAAAATCGTCGGTATCGGCATAGATATCGGGCAGCGGCTCGCGTTCGGGCAAGGCGAGATCGAGCAAGGCGCAAACCGAGGCCAGAGCCGCCAAGCGATCCGGATCGTCGAGCAAATAGGCGGTCCGACTTTCCGTCGGCTCGATGCGAAAATGCCCAAGCTGCTCGGCAAGGCGCGCTCGCCAATCGACGATCAGACGATTGCCGGCTTGCAGGATCGGCCATAGGCGGCGGCCATGACCGCCCTTAACCAAGCCGAGATGGCGACCGCGCGTTGCCGTCAGCGCCGAAAGGATGGCATCGCTCTCGCCATGCCGGCGCACGGCGAGGACAATGGCCGCATCCGAGAAATCCATGATCGCGCACCACCATCCCAACCCGGAGACCGGCGGCAAGCCCGGCTCGGGTTCAGTCGTTTTCCGGCATCGCCAATCCCATGGCGCGATAACGCTCGGGATCGTTCTGCCAATTCTCCCGCACTTTGACGAAAAGAAAAAGATGCAGTTTGCGCTCGATCAGCGCCTCGATCTCGCGCTGCGCGGCCTGGCGCAAGGCTTTGATGCGAGCGCCGCCTTCGCCGATCACGATCGGCTTATGGCCGGAGCGCGTGACATAGATCGTCTGCGCGACCTTGACGCTGCCGTCGCGAAATTCCTCCCAGGAATCGGTTTCCACCGTCAGCGCATAGGGCAATTCGTCATGCAGATTGCGGAAGAGATGCTCGCGCGTGATTTCCGCCGCCAGATGCCGAAGCGGCAGATCGCTCGCCTGATCGTCCGGGAAATGATGCGGACCAAGCGGCGCCGCTGCCGTCAGCTTTTCCAGCACGAGATCCATACCGTCGCCGGTCTCGGCCGAAATCATGAAGGTATCGGTAAAAAGACCTTCGGCGGCAAAGCTCGCCGCCAGCGGCAAGAGGCGATCGCGCCG
The DNA here is from genome assembly GCA_964415425.1 of uncultured Rhodospirillaceae bacterium. Taxonomy (GTDB): domain Bacteria; phylum Pseudomonadota; class Alphaproteobacteria; order Dongiales; family Dongiaceae; genus Dongia. The sequence continues at coordinate 8,285 of CAYQAG010000049.1, forward strand.
GACGAGATCGATTTTATTGAGGACGAGGATCGCGCGACGGCGCTGCGCACGCAAGCCAGCGAGGATCCGTTGCGTATCGGGATCGATTCCAGGCTGAGCGGCATCGACGATCAGCAGAACGAGATCGGCGTCCGCGATACCTTCCCAAGCCGCCTCGACCATGGCGCGATCCAAACGCTTGCGCGGTTGAAAAATGCCCGGCGTATCGACGAACACCAATTGTGTTGCGCCGCGCATCGCGATGCCGAGAACGCGCCGACGCGTCGTTTGCACCTTCGGGCTGACGATGCTGACCTTCTGGCCGACGGCACGATTGACGAAAGTGGATTTGCCGGCATTGGGCGCGCCCAGAACGGCGACGAAGGCCGAGCGCGACGCAGTCGTTTCTTCTCCGCCGGTCACGACAGACGCAACCGCGCCATGAGCCGCGCCGCCGCGGCTTGCTCCGCTTGGCGTTTCGAGCGGCCGCTGGCATGCGCGGCATCATGGCCTTTGACAGAAACGGCGATCTCGAAGACGGGATCGTGCGGCGGGCCGTCGCTCTTGACGACGCGATAGATGGGTAGCGGAAAGCCCGAGGCTTGCGCCCATTCCTGCAATGCGGTCTTGGCATCTTGAGGCGGTTGTTGATCGGCGCTCATCATCGCCTGCCAATGGGCTTCGATAAGCCCACGCGCCACCTCTAGACCACCATCGAGATAAAGCGCGCCGATCACAGCCTCGCAGGCATCGGCGAGAATCGCCTCGTTATCGCGGCCGCCGCTTTCCTCCTCGCCACGCGAGAGCGCGAGATAGCGGCCAAGATCGAGCTGACGAGCGACCCTGGCCAAGCCGCCTTGCCGCACCAAAGCCGCCAAGCGTTTCGCGAGCGCGCCTTCGTTTTCGCCGGGAAAAACCTTGAACAGCATTTCGGCAATGACCAATCCCAGAACGCGGTCGCCGAGAAATTCGAGGCGCTGATTGTCGGCATCGACGATTGCCTTGCCGCGCTTACGCTTAGGGGATTGCCGCGTGACGGCGCTGGCATGCGTCAGCGCGATGCGCAACAGATCGGAATCGGCAAAACGATGGCCCAACCCGCGTTCAAGCTCGCCAATCGCTGGCGACGATTCCATAGCCTTTACCGCCGAAACATTGGCTTTGGACTTCTCCGCCGATTTGGCGCGCGGCATCATTCGACGAAGCTTCCCAGGCGATTCCCGCGCAAGGCCGTGGCCCAGGTTAACGGGTTCGTCCAAGTGAAATTCGAGTCATAGGACCAAAACAGAATCTTGGCCGGGCCGATCAGATTGGCGAAAGGCACGAAGCCGACCTTGCCCATTGCCGCTGGATCGGAAATTTCGGCGGCGGGGTCCGCCATCACGTCGAAACGCAAGACGCGGCTATCATTCGAGCGATCGCGATTATCGCCCATCATGAAGTAATGTCCGGCCGGAATCACATAGGTCGGCGTATCGTCGAGAGGACCGCGATCGCCCTCGCTCTCGATGATCAAATGCTGCCGCCCGCCTGGCAAAGTTTCGATGTAAGCCGGCGCGCCGCCGAGATAGGGATTGTCGGGATCCTGATAATCCGCAATCGCTTGGCGCGGCACAATCTCGCCATTGATGACGAGGCGCCCGCCGCGCACCTGGATGCGATCCCCCGGCAAACCGATCACGCGCTTGATGAAATCCGTTCCGGGCTCGCCGGGCGGGCGGAAGACGACGACATCGCCGCGTTCGGGTAGGGTCGACCATAGGCGCCCCTCGATCGGGGCCGCCGCGAAGGGAAAGGAATAGCGGCTATAGCCATAAGCCGATTTCGAGACGAAAAGAAAATCGCCGACCAGCAAGGTCGGAATCATGGAGCCCGAGGGAATGCTGAAGGGTTCGAAGAGAAAGGTTCGAATGAGGATGGCGATCAACCCGGCCCAGAAAATCGTTTTGCCAGTCTCGACGAAGCCGCTTTTCCGCTTGCCGTCAACCACGTCATCCCTCATGAAAAACTAACGATATCAGATAGTTGATGCATTTCCGGATTAGGCCCGGGCGATATCGTCTCCCCACTCGAATCAAGCCAGGGGGGCCATCGAAAGTCAAGATTGGCAAGACCAAGGACCCGGCTTGGCAAAACGGGACAGGTCCTCCGGGTTATGATAGAGCATAATTTCGATCTGCGGCGCGGGTTCGCCGAATGCCGCCTCCGAAGCCCGCCATCGATTGGCCGAACCGACAGAGGATCGCGATGGAAACCTTCGATCTCGTTCTGAAAGGCGGCGCGGTTTTTACGCCCAATGGATTGGAGACCGTGGATGTCGGAATCCGAGCCGGCAAGATCGCCGCTCTGGAGACGATCGACGTCAAGAAGGGCAAGACGGTTTTTGCGGCGACCGGCTTGACCGTTTTGCCCGGCGTGATCGACAGCCAAGTGCATTTCCGCGAGCCCGGCTTGACGCATAAGGAAGATTTGGCGAGCGGTTCCGCCGGCGCAGCCTTGGGCGGCGTCACCGCCTTTTGCGAGATGCCGAATACGCAGCCGAATACTTTATCGACCGAGGATTTGGCCGATAAGCTAGCGCGCGCCAAAGGTCGTGCCTGGGTCGATCATGCCTTTTTCATCGGCGCGGCGGAAGAAAACGCCAATCGATTGCCCGAACTCGAAACTCTGCCGGGTTGCGCCGGCGTCAAAATCTTCATGGGTTCATCCACCGGCTCGCTGCTGATCGCCGACGATGAAGGGCTGAAGCGCGTTTTGCGCCAGGGCCGCCGGCGCGTCGCCATTCATGCCGAAGACGAAGCGCGATTGCGCGAGCGCCTCGCCTTGGTCAAAGGGGGCGCCGATCCCGAACAGCATCCGGTGTGGCGCGACGAGGAAACGGCCTTGCGCGCGACGCAGCGGCTTATCCGGATCGCCAGAGCGGCAGGGCGGCGCGTCCATGTGCTGCATATCTCCACCGCGGCCGAGATGGATTTTCTGACTCAGCATAAGGATATCGCGACCATCGAAGTCCTGACGCATCATCTCACGCTCGTGGCGCCGGATTGCTATCGGCGGCTCGGAACTTTCGCGCAGATGAATCCGCCGATTCGCGATCAGCGCCATCAAGCGGCTCTGTGGCGCGCCGTGCAGACGGGTCTCGTCGATTGCATCGGCTCCGACCATGCGCCGCATACGCGCGAAGAAAAAGCGCGGCCTTATCCGCAATCGCCGGCCGGCATGCCTGGCGTGCAGACCTTGCTGCCCGTGATGCTGCATCATCTTCACGCCGGAAGGCTTTCTCTCCCGCGTCTGGTCGATCTATTGAGCGCCGGACCGGCGCGCGTCTACGGCATTGCCGGCAAAGGGCGGATCGCCCTCGGCTACGATGCCGATTTCTCGATCGTCGATCTCCGCGCCGAGCGCGTTATCGACAATCGCTGGATTCGCGCCAAATGCGGCTGGTCGCCCTATCACGGCTTAGCGGTCACGGGTTGGCCCGTGGCCACCATCCTGCGCGGCGATTTCGTCATGCGCGAGGACGAACTGATCGGAAAGCCACAAGGACAGCCGCTCCGGTTTCAAGAAACCTTGCCGGCCGAGGAACCGGCGTGAAGGGAATTTCCATCATCGGCTGGCATCATTTGCCCTTCGGCCTTCATCCCGAGCGCAGCCTTGAGGACATGATCGTCGCGGCCGGCGCCGGCGCCATCCTTCACGCCGGGATCGAACCCGACGCGATCGATGCCATTTATCTCGGCCATTTCAATGCCGGATTTTCGGCTCAGGATTTTACGGCTTCGCTGGCGCTCGGCATCGATCCGGTTTTGCGGTTTCGCCCGGCGACGCGCGTCGAGAATGCCTGCGCAACAGGCTCGGCCGCGCTGCGCCAAGCCAGCCTCGCCATTGCCGCGGGCGAAGCGCGTTATACGCTCGTCATCGGTGCGGAAAAAATGAGCGATTGCCGCGGCGAAGCCATCGGGCAAAATTTGCTGAAAGCTAGCTACGTCAAGGACGAAGGCAAAACGCCGGGCGGGTTTGCAGGCATTTTCGGGCAGATCGCCGAACGGTATTTTCAGCGTTACGGCGATCATTCCGATGCCCTGGCGGCTATCGCCGCCAAGAACCATAAAAATGGCGTCGCCAACGAATTCGCGCAAATCCGCAAGGATCTCGGGTTCGATTTCTGCCGGCAGGTGTCGGAAAAAAATCCGCTCGTCGCCGGTCCGCTGAAACGCACGGATTGCAGCCCGGTTTCCGATGGCGCCGCGGCTCTCGTTCTTGCCGATATCGATAACGCCCTCGCGGCGAAGCGCGCCATCCTCATCCGCGCGCAAGCCCAAACGAACGATTTTCTGCCCCTGCGCGATCGCGATATGCTCAGCTTTGCCGGTTGCCGCGAAGCTTGGCGACAGGCGCTTCGCTCGGCCAAAGTCGGTCTTGCCGATCTCTCCTTCGTCGAGACGCATGATTGCTTCACGATCGCGGAGTTGATCGAATACGAGGCCATGGGCCTGACTCCGGCCGGCGAAGGTGCGCGCGCCATCCGCGAAGGCTGGACGAGCATGAATGGCAAATTGCCGGTCAATCCTTCGGGCGGCCTTAAGGCGAAGGGGCACCCGATCGGCGCCACCGGAATCTCCATGCATGTCATGGCCGCCCTGCAATTGAGCGGAACCGCGGGCGCCATGCAGGTGAAGAATGCCAAGCTCGGCGGCCTTTTCAATATGGGCGGAACAGCCGTCGCGAATTACGTCAGCATCCTCGAACCCTTGCGTTAGAAGTCCCGGCGATCAAGCCGCGCGGCGATCGGCCGAAGGGAGATTGTGAGTAAGGGCCATCTCGGCCATGCGGATATCGCCGTTCGGCCTTACGTCGAGAATCGTTAGAATCGCGCTGGCGGTTTTCAAGCCATGACTATTGACGATCATAATGTCGCCAGCCCGCAAAACTTCATGCGCCGAAGCGAAATAGGCCCTGCGATCCGTTATCCGTGTTGGCGCGCAATCGGCAAGAATTTCTGTCAGATCGTCCCCTGTCCGGTAATGCCAAAGCGTGAAGCCGTTCGCATAATTGAGGACGCTGAGGTCACGGGCATCGAAAGCCATGGAATTTCTCTCATAGAGATTTACCACCCAATCTAGAACATATCATGAATATAGATCGGCAGCAAGTGAAAAAGCGTAAATCCGTCGCGACTTTAGACCGCTTCGCCCGACCCCGTGATGCGATAGATCCGCTTCACATCGCCAATCTTGAGGACGATATCGCTGGGCGGGTTGAATTGGCGGAGTACCAATTCGGTATCCGAGCGGCGGATGAATTGCTTGATCATGCCCTGGCCGTCGACCAGTTCGACCGCCACGAAGCAATGGCGCGTGATGGGTCGATTGGGATTAACATAGAGCAATTCGTTGGCGAAATAGCGCGGCTCCATGGAATCGCCGTCGACATAAAGAGCGAAGGCATTGACGACGCCCTTCAGATTGGCCGGACGCTCGACGAATTCCTTGGCCTCGCCGTCGTTGAAGTAGAAACCTTCGCTGCCGCCCTTGACGGCGCCAATAACCGGCAAATCGCGCTGCGAAGCTACAAGCGGAGCGAGCGGCGGTACCGATTTGGAGCGCCCGGCGACAGGCTGGCCGTGACTGCCGGAGGGGCGGGCGGATTCGAGACCGGCCAATTTGAGCACGCTGCCCGGGGCAAGACCATGCTGCACGAAGATTTGATCGAGAATCGTCGCCAGTTCGAAGGGGAGGAAGCGGCGCTTGAAACGATCCTCGTAATGTTGATAGCGCGTGAGGCTCCAGCCCAGGGCCTCGGCGACCGCGCGCATGGTCAGCCCGGATTCCTCGCGCAATTCCTTCAACCGTCGCGCCGCTTCGGAAATTTCCGCCATTGTCGATCTGCCTCGTTCTAACCCGCATTGCCGGCCCTGTTGGCCGCATTATACGTTTTTCTTCTTGACGCATTAAACGTATTTTGCGTATCATGACTCTCCGGATCAGCTTCGCGGCAGGGGAATAAGAACAAATGCAGAAAATCAATTATAAAAACTTCAAACTCCAATGGCTGCGTCTTCCAGAGCGACAGACGTCTTTTCCGGAGACGGAAGGCCAAAGCAAGCAGACGGCGCCCTCTTCTTTTCGCCGACATTGTTTGCGCTGCCGGAACCCATTCACGGCCGTCTATCGTTTCCTGCGACTCTGCCCGACCTGCAAAGGCCACGAAGACTGGCAGGACGGCAATCCGATTTTTACCGCGCATGGCCATGGCGATAGCGAAGCCGATGCCGGCGATGCGAAATCTCGCGGCTGACAGAAAGGAAACCCGATGGGACAGATTGTCGACTTTCCGCCCTCAAGCTCGTTGCGCCCCGAACAAGCCATCGGCAATTGCGCCAAGATGAAGTGGTCGCAATTCCTCGGTATCGGCCTGACCGAAGATGGCGAGTTCGAAGTCATCAACAGCGACATGACGGCGGAGCGCGCGCTTTGGCTGGTCGCCTGGGCCGAGCGCTGGGCCTTGGGATTGGACGATACGGAGGATGAAGCGTGAAAGCTGTCCGCTCCAGCCGACGCGGTCGGCCGCCCAGCGAAAGACCCGCTCACGATCGCGGCACGCCGGAATTGCAAGCCCATCGATCGACACTTTGCGGAAGCGCCGATCCAGCCGCCAGCGAACACCCCTTGCTGCTGATGACGGCGCGCGGCTTGATTCCCGTGGAATGGCAAGCGAGCGGTTTTCGCTACGCAATGCTTTATCGTTCGGCCGTGGGACGGGTCGACGTTTCCTATAATCGTCTCTATGATGGCCTGCTCGGCCTCAAGACCCATGGCGCTCAGGCCGAACTTCAGGCGGAAACGGAACGAGAGCGCATTCAGCATGAACTCTATCTTGCCGGGAAAGCGGCGCTTTTGCGGCGTAATCGGCAAATCTGTCGCGATACGGAAGCGATCGTCGTTTTCGCCATTTGGCCAGGCTTTCTCAAGCAAGCGAAAACCATCAACGACAATCTTGCCGATTGCGACCGACGACATTTGAATCGCGTTGCCGAAGGATTATCCATCCTTCATGATGTTCTTTCGGCTACGCCAGCACGCAGAATTTCGCCACGGATTTTTCTTGACGAAGATGCGCGGAGATGATAAGGTTAAATATAAGCTGAAGAATTTCAGATGCTGAAGGCGCTTCGCTGGAAGCGCCTTTTTCTTTGCCGAAATCCATCGCTGAGAGCGGAGCCGCGACGTGGCCGGTCGAAAAAAATCCGATCCGCCGCGGCGCAAACGCCCGCCGGCAAAAACGAGAGCGCGCAGCGCGCCCGTTGCGATAACGCAGAATGCCGACACCATCGATGTCGCAAAGCTCGCTAAATCGCATGCCGAGATCGCCATCGGCATCTTGATCGCCATGATGAAAGACGATGCGGCAACACCGGCCGCGCGCATTTCCGCTGCCAATACCCTGCTGCAATGGGCTTCCGGTCGAGGGAGAATTTCCACCAATGCCGAAGCCGCGGGAGAAGAAAAAATCGTTCGACTCTACTGGGCCGCACCCGGCGAAACCGATAGCGACGACGGATCTCGTTCCGTCTCCTGAAAAGACCCTCTCCATCCACCTATACGCTCCACGCCCCGAGCAAGCACGGCTGCATCAAAGCCTGCGGCGCTTCAATGTGCTGGTCGCGCATCGGCGCTTCGGCAAGACGGTCTTCTGCATCAACGAGACCTTGCGCGCGGCGGCGACCTGCCAGCGCCGCGATCCGCGCTTCGCTTATGTGGCGCCGCTCTATCGCCAGGCCAAGGATGTCGCCTGGGAATATCTGAAACGCTACGCCAAGCCCATTCCGGGAACGCGCATCAACGAAAGCGAACTCCGCGTCGATCTTGCGAACGGCGCGCGCATCCGCCTCTACGGCGCCGAAAACCCGGATTCGCTGCGCGGCATCTATTTCGACGGCGTGGTGATGGACGAATACGCCCAGATGAGCCCGCGCGCCTGGACGGAGATCATCAGCCCGGCTCTCGCCGATCGTCAGGGCTGGGCCATCTTCATCGGCACGCCCAAGGGCCGCAATGCTTTCTGCGATCTCTACGAGACCTATCGCGACCGCATGGCTTCGGGCAATCCCGATACCTTCGCCATCATCCGTCGCGCCAGCGAGACCGGCATCTTGCCTGAAGCCGAGCTTACCCGCGCCAAGGCGGATATGACGCCGGAGGAATACGAGCAGGAATTCGAGTGCAGTTTCCAAGCGGCCTTGACCGGTGCCTATTATGGCCGCGACATGGCCGCAGCCGAGGCTGAAGAGCGCATCGGTAATGTGCCGCACGATCCCCGCTATCCCGTGCATACGGCCTGGGATCTCGGCATCGGCGATGCGACGGCAATCTGGATGGTGCAAACGATCGGTCGGGAAATCCGCTTAGTGGATTTCCTGCAAGCTTCGGGCGTCGGCCTCGATTGGTATGTGCGCGAGTTGCAGCGACGGAATTATGTCTGGGGCGACCACCTGTTGCCTCACGATGCGGAGGCTCGCGAATTGGGAAGCGGGCGAACACGGGTCGAGATTCTAGAAAATCTCGGCATCAAAGCGCGCATCGTTCCGGCGCATCGCGTCGATGACGGCATCGCCGCCGTCCGCGCGCTTCTCCCGCGTTGCTATTTCGATGCCGTCAAGACCAGGGATGGGATCGAGGCGCTGCGCCAGTATTCGCGCGAATGGAACGAAGTATTGCAAGTCTTCAAGCCGCGCCCGCGCCACGATCGTTGGAGCCATGCGGCCGATGCCTTCCGCTATCTCGCCCTCGGCCTCGACGAGCCCGAAGAGACCCAATATCGCGAAGAGACCTGGCGACGCCGTGCCGGGGGCGAAAACTTCGACCCGTTCAAATGGTGAAGGCAGATGACAGATGTCAGATGTCAGATGACAGAAAAAAGGAAGAAGACTCGATCATGAGTGCCAGTTTGCATCCCCTGCCCGTCGCGATTCGCGACCGCATCGGCGAAGCCTGGTCACGCCTCGACCGCGCGCGCTGCGCTCACGACCTTGCCCAAGATCGCTGGGAGCGCGCCAAGGCCGAGCATCGCGCGGCTTTCGAGGAGTCGGTCCGCGCCGGGGTCGAGTTCGAATTAGCCTCGGAAAACTTCGCCGAGGCGAGGG
>CAYQAG010000050.1:0-17021 GCA_964415425.1 uncultured Rhodospirillaceae bacterium
TGGCGGATGAGGATTGCTGGGTCGCGCTGGCGCGGCGCGAGGGAAGTTTCGTCGGCATCGTCACCGTCACGGCGATGCGCGATATCGAACATGGGCGCCTCGCCGAAATCGGCGATCTTTATGTCTTGCCGTCCGCGCGCGGGCAAGGAATCGCGCGGGCGCTGATGGCATCCGCCATCGCCTGGTGCCGGGAAGCGGGATGCCGAGCGGTGCTCGCGACCATCGCCGCATCGGGAGAATCCGAAACCGCCGCCCTGATCGGCTTTTATCGCGCGCGCGGCTTTCTGCTGACCGATCGCAGGATCGCGAAACTCGATCTTTCCCAATAGCGCAAGCGCCCGCGCCGATCTCGCGCGGGTTCCGCCGGTCGCGGGCCTCGCGATAGGACTTTCGCGCGCCGGGCCCCGCATGCCATTCTGCCGACGCCCTCCATCGGGAAACGGGGAAACGAGAGCGATGCCGGATAGTCCTGAAACCGCCAAGGATGGCGAGCGGGCGAAAGTTCCGGCCGCGCCTGCGCAACTCGCGCAAGCCGCGCCGCCCGCGCCGCTTTGGCATCTTTATGTGCCGAAACTCGTCACCATTCTGCGCCAGGGTTATGGCTTCGCCGATTTCCGCGCCGATTGCCTTTCGGGCTTGACCGTCGCCATCGTCGCCCTGCCGCTTGCCATGGCGCTCGCCATCGCCTCCGGCACGACGCCCGATAAGGGCTTGCTGACCGCGATCGTTGCCGGTTTCCTGATTTCCGCCCTGGGCGGCAGCCGCTTCCAGATCGGCGGGCCGACCGGCGCCTTCGTCGTCGTCGTCTTCGCGACGATCGATCGCTTCGGCTATGACGGGCTTATCCTCGCCACGCTGATGGCGGGCGGGTTCCTGATCCTCGCCGCGCTGCTGCGTTTCGGCGCCTGGATCAAATATATCCCCGAACCCGTCGTCACCGGCTTCACCGCCGGCATCGCCGTCATTATCGCCAGCAGCCAAATCCGCGATATTTTCGGCCTCGCCCTCGATCGCGTGCCGGGCGATTTCTTCGCCAAGATGGCGGCCTTCTGGGCGGCGCGGGAAAGTTTCGACGCGGCGACCTTGGCGATCGCCATCGGCGCCTTTCTCCTTATCCTTATCCTGAGGCGCTATCGGCCGCATTGGCCGGCCTTTCTGATCGCCATTATCGCCGCCTCGCTCCTCGTCGCCCTCCTCGGTCTTCCCGTCGCCACCATCGCCAGCCGCTTCGGCGGCCTGCCCGACAGCCTGCCCGTTCCGCATTGGCCGGAAATGTCCCTGGCCCGGCTCAAGGAATTGCTGCCGAGCGCCTTCACCATCGCCTTCCTCGCCGGTATCGAATCCCTGCTTTCCGCCATGGTCGCCGACGGCATGACGGGGCGGCGCCATCGGTCGAATTGCGAATTGCTGGCGCAGGGGATCGCCAATATCGCGAGCGCGCTCTTCGGCGGCATGCCGGCGACGGGCGCCATCGCCCGGACGGCGACCAATATCCGCTCCGGCGCGCGCTCGCCGGTTTCGGGCATGCTGCATGCGATCTTCGTGCTGCTTTTCCTGCTGCTGGCGGCCAAGCTCGCCGATTATATCCCGCTCGCGAGCCTCGGCGCGGTGCTGATCGTCGTCGCCTGGAACATGAGCGATATCGGCCGCTTCCGCCATTTGCTGCGCGGCCCTTGGGGCGACCGGCTGGTGCTGCTGACGACTTTCGGCCTCACCATCGCCATCGACCTCACGGTCGCGATCGAGATCGGCATCGTGCTCGCCGCCATTCTCTTCATGCACCGGATGAGCGAGGTCGCCGCCATCGGCCCCGGCGGAAAATGGCTCGCGGACGAAATCGACGATTTCGCAAGGCCGACGGAACGCGATCGCGACCAGCGTCAGGATTTGCCGGAAGGCATCGCCGTCTTCCAATTGCGCGGGCCGTTTTTCTTCGCCGTCGCCGGGCGGCTCGCCGATGCCATCGAGCAGGTCGCGGAGACGCCGCGCGTTTTCATTCTGCGCTTGCGCGAAGTACCGCTGATCGATTCGAGCGGCGCCGCGAAGCTCGGCGATTTCCTCGCGCGCTGCCGCGAGCGGAACGCCGTGCCGATCTTTTCCGGCTTGCAGCCCCAGCCCCGGCGTATTCTGGAGCAGATGCGAATCCTGCCCGGCGACCCGCCGGTCCATCTCGCCGCCGATTATCCGGCCGCGATCGCGCTCGCGCGTCAACTCCTCGGCGAGCGCCAGGATTCGACGTAAGCGGGATCCTCGATCGCATTCGCGGCGGGGCCGAGATCGAGCGCGTCGCGGGCATCGATCATCACGGCATATTCGTCGGTGCCGCTCTTCGCGGGCGCAAGCGCGTTCTTCAGCGCCTTGGGATGCGGGCCATGGGTATGGCCGGCGGGGTGCAGCGTCATCATGCCGGGCTTGATGTGATCGCGGCTGAAGAAATCGCCGGCGTGATAGAAGATCACCTCGTCGTAATCGTCGTTATTGTGGAAGAAGGGCACTTTGAGCGCGCCGGGATCGGTCTCGAAGGGGCGCGGCACGAAAGTGCAAACGACGAAACGCTCGGCGACGAAGGTCGTATGGGCGGAAGGCGGCAGATGATAACGATGCGACATGACCGGGCGGATATCTTTGACATTGATCCGGACCGGGAAGAGATCGCCCTGCCAACCCACCGCATCCAGCGGATTGAAGGGATAGCGGACAATCGATAATCGGTTGCGCCGCTTGATCTTGACCGCCCAAGGGGTCTCACCTTGCTGCGCGAGGAAGGCTTCGTCGAGGGCGGGGACATCGAACATGCCGGGATCGAACAGAGCCTGCTGACCCAACAACCCTTTATCGGGCAGGCCGTAACCGCCATTCGTCGCCTCGATCATCAAGCCTTCGCTGGGCGCGATCGGAGCGAGGCGCCACATCGTGCCGCGCGGCAGCAGAATGTAATCCCCCGCCGCATAGGTAAGATGGCCGTAATCGCAGAAGAGATCGCCGGCGCCGTGATGGATGAAGAGCAATTCGTCGCCATCGCCGTTCCGCAGCAAATGATCCATCGGCGTGGCCAGCCGCCAGAATCGTAAGGCCAGATGCGCATTGCCGAGCAGCAAGGGCGCTTCCGCCGGACCCGAAGACGATGCCGCCGGCAATTTCGCCGTGTCGAAGGCGCGGGGGCGGAGATCGCCTGCCCATTCCGTCCAGCCGGTCGGCGCATGGCGATGATACATCTGGCTCGCCGGGCCGAAAAAACCCTGGCGGCCAAGCTCGCGCTCGTAAGTCCCGGCGGGAAGATCGGCATGGGCCTGGCGCGAGGCTTCGCCCTCGCGGCGCGGCAGCTTGATCCAATGGCGCATCGCTTTCCCCTTCGCTAATTCGCAAGGCGGCTCGCGCGGGATTTTTTCCAGGCGCCCGTGCCGCGATGATAAAGACGATCCTCGGCGATCAGCGCGCCCGGCGCCAGCGGTTCGGCGGCCTCGATCGCGGCATAAAGCGGGCGGAAATCGCGCTCGCTCGCGGCAAAGAGATCGGCGAAATTTTCCAGCACGAAATAGACTTCCTGGAAATCGTCGATCCGATATTGCGTGCGCATGACGCGCTCCAAATCGAAGGCGATGCGATGGGGCGAGGGATCGGTCGTCGCGAACAAAGTTTCGGCATGGCTGGAGAGAATGCCGGCACCGAAAGCCTTAATTGCGCCTTGCTCGCGGATGAGGCCGAATTCGACCATATACCAATAAAGCCGCGCCAGCATCGGCGTCGCGCCGAGCCGCAGCGCCTCGCGCCCCTTCAAGCCATAGACCTGAAGATAATCGGCGAAGACGGGATCGAAAAGCAAAGGCACATGGCCGAAAAAGTCGTGGAAGATATCGGGCTCGACCAGATAATCGATTTCCGCCGCGTCCCTGAGCCAGATCGTCACCGGAAATTGCCGCCGTTCGAGATGGGCGAAGAATACCTCGTCCGGCACGAAGCCGGGAACGGCGACCAGCCGCCAGCCCGTCGCCGCGCCGAGATCGCGATTGATGCGGGCAAGATCGGGCACGGCATCGGCGATCGCCATTTTCGTCAGCGCGCCGTTGAAGGCGGCGCAAGCCTGGCGGGCGACGAGACCCGCTTGGCGCGCATAGAGCTTGCGCCAGAGCGCATGATCTTCCTGGCGATAGCGCGACCAATCCTGATCGATGGTGAAATCCTCGGCGCAGGCGGAATAATCGCCGCGCAAGGCGTGATCGCTTTTGGCCGAGGAAAGCGGAGAGGCGATCATGGGATCAGGCGGCGGGATCGACGAGAATGCCGCGTTCGATCTGATCGCGCTCAATCGATTCGAAGAGGGCGCGGAAATTCCCCTCGCCGAAACCTTCGTCGCCCTTGCGCTCGATGATCTCGAAGAAGATCGGGCCGACCAACGTATCGGTGAAAATTTGCAGAAGCAGCCCGCCATGGCCTTCCGACCGGGTCGGCGAACCGTCGATCAGAATGCCGAATTCGCGGAGCTTCGCCAAATCCTCGCCATGGCCGGGCAGGCGTTCCGCCAAGCCGTCGTAATAAGCGGCGGGCGGGGGCGGCATCAGCTTCACGCCGGCCGCGCGCAGAGCCGCGACCGTCGCATAGATATCGCGGCTGGCAAGCGCGATATGCTGAATGCCCTCGCCCTTATAGGCGCGCAAATATTCCTCGATCTGCGACTTGTCGTCGGCGCTTTCGTTGATCGGAATGCGGATCTTGCCGTCGGGGCTGGTCATGGCGCGCGAGCGCAGGCCGGTCAGCTTGCCCTCGATATCGAAATAGCGGATTTCGCGGAAATTGAAGAGCCGCTCGTAAAACCCGGCCCAATGATCCATGCGCCCGCGATAGACGTTGTTGGTGAGGTGGTCGATCTCGGTCAAGCCGAAGCCCTCGGGATGGCGCGGCGCGCTGGCGATCGGCGCGAAATCGATATCGTAGATCGAGCCTACGGAATCGAAGCGATCGACGAAGAACAATTGGCTGCCGCCGATCCCGCGAATGCCGGGCAAAGTCACTTCCATCGGCCCCGGCGCGTTGGTGAGGATTTCGGCGCCCAAGGCCTGAGCGCGGCGCATCGCCATCGGCGCATCGGCGACGCGGATCGCCATGGCGCAGACCGAAGGCCCATGCGCGGCGGCGAAATCGCGGGCGAAACCTTCCCGCTCCGCATTCAGGATGAAATTGATCGTGCCCTGGCGGTAAAGCGTCACTGCCTTCGAGCGATGGCGGGCGATGGCGCTGAAGCCAAGCGCGCGGAACAGGCGATCCATCGCCGCCGCATCGGGGGCGGCGAATTCGACGAATTCGAAGCCCAAAGTCCCCATCGGATTGATCTCGGCATTGCCCATGATCGATTGGCCTCCTTCGCCGCCAGAATCTTGCCCCGGATAATGCGCGATTATAATGCAAATGACTTGCAATCGGCGTGCGAATTATGGGAAAATTGCCATCAGTTGCGGATAAAACGCGCGCTATTTCTGGAAATTACGCATGAATCTTGCAAGCGACCTCGATGGCTTTGATCTCAAGCTCCTCGCCGAATTGCAGCATGACGGCCGGCAGAGCCATGTCGAATTGGCGGAAAAGATCGCCCTTTCGCCTTCGCAAGTCTCGCGCCGGGTGCAGCGCCTGATCGATTCCGGCTATATCCGCCGTTTCCGCGCCGTTCTCGATGCGCGGAAAGTTGGTATCGGCCTCACCGCCTATTGCCTGCTCTCGCTGAAATTCCACGGCGCCGGCGGCATGGCGGATTTCCACGCCCGCATCCGCGCCTTGCCGGAAGTCCTGGAATGCCATTCCCTGACGGGGGAGGCCGATTATTTGCTGAAGGTCGCCGTCGCCGATCTCAAGGCCTTCGCCGATTTTCTGAACCAAAACCTGACCCGCGCCCCGGAAGTGGCGACGGTTCGGACCAGCATCGTCCTCGAATCGGTCAAGGATATCGACGAATACCGCCTGCCTTTGCCGGTGAAATCCTGAAACGGCAAAATCGGAGCCGCGCTTGCCTCTCGCTAACAGAATCGAGTGGCATCAAACCGCACCGGCCGATCGCTATTCTCGATATCTATTGTCGGCGGATAAGTCGGTCATCGCGCCGATAAGACGCTGCGATCAAGCGGCTCCGGCTTCGTGCGTCTTGATCGTGCGGACCGACAATGAAATCCCAATCAAAATCGCACAGATTCCGGCAAGCTCTATAGCCGGCGGGACTTGCCGCTCATAGAGACAGACGTAAAAGATACCGAAGACCGTTTCGAGGACGATGAGTTGTCCGACTAGATTCATCGGCAACGCGATCGAGGCTTTGTTGAATAGCCATCCGGCGGCCCAGGAAGCGCCGATCCCAAGGAAAACCGACAACCCGATAAAGATGACGGCATCGTCGCGGATAGCCAGTTTTCCTATCAAGCCGCTTCCCGGCTCGGCCCAAGTAACGCCCGTTTCCCAAAGGATCGAAATGACAAGCGTTGCCATGCCGACCAAGCAAGCCCAGGCGCCGCTATCGATATCTTTGTTCTCGCGAAGAAAGCGGGCATTCGAAATCGCGAACCAAGTCCACATGAAAACGGTCACGACAACGGCGCCAATGCCCGACCAAGACGTTTCTATCGCTTGGGCGGTAAAGAGGCCGCTTTCCATGCCGAGGACGGCAAAGAGCCCGCTCGCGATTACCGCAAGCGGGAGAAAGAGTTTTTCCCAGGGCAACTCGGAAAGACTGGCATTGCCGAAGATCGCGACGGTCAGCGGCAACATGCCGATGATGGGAATGGCGACGATGGGTCCTGCCGTTTGGATGCCGTAGCTTACCAATATCGAAAACCCGAGATTCCCCGTCACGGCATAAATCAGCGCCATCGCCCATGCTTTGGAGCGCACCCTTTTCCGATAACGCCATAGCCAGAATACGAAGGATATCGTGCCATAGAAGAAATAACGGCCAATGGTAATCTCGATCGGCGTATAGGCCGTCAGCACTATGGGCGCCAGAAAAGAGACGCCCCACATGGCGGTTACCATCAACATCAGGAAAAGCCCGATCGCGATCGGCGTTGTGCGATCAGCCATGACCTCACCCTGCTACTTTAAGTCGCCGACGACCAAGCATCAAACGTCCAAGCATATCCGCCGATTTCCCTATTTCCTTACACATTCTAGGGCGCGGCAGATTAAGAGGAGGAAGCCCCTAACGGTTAATAGAGGCGAATAGTTGCAAATTTATCTCCATCTCCCCTTCGCGTTGACTCTATGGGCGGGTTCCCTTATAGAGCCGCGACGCCTGAAGCCTAGGCCAAGGGCCGAAAATTTCGGAGATTTATCGTGAAGCGCACTTATCAGCCGAGCAAGCTCGTCCGCAAGCGCCGCCATGGCTTCCGCAGCCGCATGGCCACCAATGGCGGGCAAAAAGTCGTCGCCAGCCGGCGCGCCAAGGGCCGCAAGCGCCTGAGCGCCTGAGCGGCGCGCTTTTTTCCTTGTCGGCCAGTCCTCTCAGCCCAAGCGGCCAAACCCGCCCGGCCCATCCGGAGATCGGTCGCTTGCGCAAGCGCGCCGAATTTCTGGCGGTCGCCGCCGCGCGGCGCAAATGGACGATGCCGGGCCTTGCCCTGCAAGCCCGAAGGCGGGAAAGCGAGGGCCTGGGTCTGCGCCTCGGCTTCACGGCGAGCCGCCATGTCGGCAAGGCGGTCGAGCGCAATCGCGCCAAGCGCCGCCTGCGGGAAGTCGCGCGCGCGATCCTCGCGGAACAGGCAAGGCTCGATTTCGACCTCGTCCTGATCGCGCGGCCGGAAACAATCCGCCGCGATTTCGCGGCCCTCAAGGCCGATCTTCGCCAGAGCCTCGTCAAGCTCGACATCCTGGAGCAGGCGTCATGAAGCTTCGGCGCGAGGGGAAGGTTTCGGCGGCGCGTTTCGCCGATCGCATTCTTGCCGCGATCGGCATCGGCCTCATCCGACTTTATCAATGGTGCCTCTCGCCGCTGATCGGTCCCGTCTGCCGCTATAGCCCAAGCTGTTCGCATTACGGCATCGAGGCTTTGCGTCATCATGGGCTTTGGCGGGGATCGCGCCTGACGCTTGCCCGGCTTTTGCGCTGCCATCCCTGGGGCGGCAGCGGCTACGATCCCGTGCCTTCGCCCCGACCCGCTATCGCCCCTCGGCCGAACAGCCGAAGGGCCGATTTCTGATCCGCTCTTTTCTCTTTCCCGCGAGTCGCCATGTCGCCCTCCCCCGATTACAAGAACATGATTCTCGCCATCGTGCTGTCGATGGCGGTGATTTTCGGTTGGCAATACTTTATCGAATTGCCGCGCCTGCAGGCGCAGCAAGCGGCCGAGGCGGCGAAACAAGCGACCAGCCAAGGCGATACGAGCGCCGGCAATGCCGGCCAGGGAGCCGGTAATCAAACCGGCGGCAATGCCGCGATTCCGGCGGATAAAGCGGCCGAGCTTCTGCCGCGCGCCGAGGCGATCGCCGCCAATCCCCGCATCGCGATCGATACGCCGCGGCTTTCGGGTTCGATCGATCTCCTGGGCGGGCGGATCGACGATCTGACGCTCAAGGGCTATCGCGAAACGGTCGATCCCCAATCGCCGCTCGTTATTCTGCTGTCGCCCGCCAAGACGGCGCAAAGCTATTTCGCCGATACGGGCTGGGTGGGCGATACGCCCGATCTTCCCAATGCCGAAACGCTTTGGCAGGCCGATGGCGATAAGCTGACCGTCGATCGGCCGATTACCTTGACCTGGACGAATGGCGCCGGTCTTTCCTTCCAGCGCAAAATCTCCATCGACGAGAATTATCTTTTCACCATCGAGGACAAAGTCACGAATCAAGGCAGCGGCAAGATCGCCCTTTCGCCCTATTCGCGCGTCGTGCGGGTGGGCGCACCCCAAGGCGCCAGCCAGACCTATGTCCTGCATGAAGGGCCGATCGCCGTTCTCGACGGTACGTTGGAAGAAGAATCCTATAAATCGGTCAAATCCCTGGCCCAAGAGGCCGACCCCGCCAATCCCGCGAGCGGGCTTCACCTTTACGAGAGCCAAGGCGGGTGGCTCGGCATCACCGACAAATACTGGCTGGTCGCCGGCATCGCGCCCAATGACGAGAAATTATCGGCGCGGGTTTTCTACGATCCCCGCTTCGATTCCTATCAGGCCGATTACACGGGCGCGGCGCGCGATCTTGCCCCCGGCGCCACGGTCACGATCGCGCATCGCCTCTTCGCCGGCGCCAAGGAAGTGAAAGTGCTGGAGGATTATCGCGACCGGCTGGAGATACCGCTTTTCGAGCGCGCCGTCGATTTCGGCTGGTTCTTCTTCCTGACGAAACCCTTTTTCTATCTGCTGGATTTCCTGAACAAGCTGATCGGCAATTTCGGCATCGCCATTCTTTGCCTGACCGTCATCGTCAAATTGGCGATGTTCCCGCTCGCCAATAAATCCTATCGCTCGATGAACCGCATGAAGGCCCTGCAGCCGCAGATGATGGCGCTGAAGGAAAGCTGCGCCGACGACAAGGCGCGTTTCCAGCGGGAATTGATGGCGCTCTATAAGCGCGAAAAGGTCAATCCGGCGGCGGGCTGCTTGCCGATCGTGGTGCAGATTCCCGTTTTCTACGCGCTTTATAAAGTTCTCTACGTCACCATCGAAATGCGCCATGCGCCCTTCTTCGGCTGGATCCGCGATCTTTCCGCCATCGATCCCACCAATGTGCTCAATCTTTTCGGCCTCCTGCCCTGGGAACCCAGCGCCTATATCGGCATCCCCATCATCGGCACGATCATCGCCTTTCTTTCGATCGGCGTATGGCCGCTCGTCATGGGCTTCACGATGTGGGCGCAGATGCGCCTCAACCCGACGCCGCCCGATCCCATTCAGGCGCGGATCATGGGCTTCATGCCGATCCTCTTCACCTTCATGCTGGCGCATTTCCCGGCCGGGCTCGTCATCTATTGGTCCTGGAACAATCTGCTGTCGATCGGCCAGCAGAAGATGCTGATGCGGAGCGCCGCGCCCAAACCCGCCAAGACCTGATCCCATGGCCGCGGGGCTGGGCGCGCATCTCTTCCGCCAGGAATGCCGTTTCGTCGCCGGGGCGGCGACGATCGGCGCGCTTCCGGAAATGGGCCCGCCCGAAGTGGCGCTCGCCGGGCGTTCCAATGTCGGGAAGTCGAGCCTCGTCAACGCGCTGACCGGAAGGCGGACGCTCGCCAAGGTCTCGAACACGCCGGGGCGCACGCAGCAGCTCAATTTCTTCGATCTCGGCGGGCGCCTCGTCCTCGTCGATATGCCGGGCCACGGCTATGCCGAGGTCGGCAAGGCGCGCCTGGCCGACTGGCAAAGCTTGATTCGCGCCTATATCAAGGGCCGCGCCAATCTACGCCGCCTGCTGCTGCTGATCGATGCGCGCCACGATTTCAAGGAGAGCGATCTCGATCTGATGGCGATCGCCGATGCGGCGGGACTTTCCTATCAGATCATTCTCACCAAGGCCGACAAGACGCGGCCCGAGGAATTGGCCGGGCTCGAAGCCCGCCT
This sequence comes from uncultured Rhodospirillaceae bacterium, assembly GCA_964415425.1. Lineage (GTDB taxonomy): Bacteria > Pseudomonadota > Alphaproteobacteria > Dongiales > Dongiaceae > Dongia. Next base: position 10,526 of record CAYQAG010000050.1, read on the forward strand.
CGCCGCGAAGATCGCGAAGCGGCCGGCCGCCCATCCCGTCATCCTGGCGACGAGCGCCGCGACGGGGTTGGGCCTCGACGAATTGCGAGACGAGCTTGCTGCCCTTGCCGATCCGCCGATTCGTTCTTGATTTTGCCGGCCCCGCGCCGCAATTTGGCGCGGGCTTTCCGGCCCGAGGAATGGGAAACGCTGCGATGGCCAATTTTTCCGACACCAAATACTGGCTGAAGACCGCCCGGACGCTGACCGAAGCCCTGCCCTATATGCAGAAATATGCCGGCAAGCGCTTCGTCATCAAATATGGCGGCCATGCCATGGTCGATAAGGAATTGGCCCATGTCTTCGCGCGCGACGTCGCCTTGCTGCGTCAAGTCGGCATTCTGCCCGTGATCGTGCATGGCGGCGGGCCGCAGATCGGCGAGATGCTGAAACGCCTCAATATCCCATCCAGTTTCGTGGACGGCTTGCGCATCACCGATGCGGCGACGGTCGAAATCGTCGAAATGGTGCTGGCCGGATCGATCAACAAGGAAATCGTCGCCGCCATCAACCGCGCCGGCGGTCATGCCGTCGGCATTTCCGGCAAGGACGACAATCTGCTTCTGGCGCGGCCGGCGGAATTGACCAAGGACGGGCAGCGCGTCGATCTCGGCCTCGTCGGCGAACCGGCGGAAGTCAATCCGCGCTTGCTGCATTCGCTGGAACAAGCGGGCGCCATTCCTGTCATCGCTCCGGTCGGCTTCGGCGCCGACGGCAAGACCTATAACATCAACGCCGATACGGCGGCCGGCGCCATCGCCGCCGCGATCGGCGCCGCGCGCCTGCTGATGCTGACCGACGTTGCCGGCGTGCTCGACAAATCCGGTCAACTCATTCCGCAATTGACGCCGGGCGAAGTGCGGGCACTCGCCGCCGACGGCACGATCGCGGGCGGCATGATTCCGAAACTCGAAACCTGCCTTGCCGCCGTCGAGAGCGGCGTCGAGGCCGCCGTCATCCTCGACGGTCGCCTGCCGCATTCGATGCTGCTGGAAATCTTCACGCCGCAGGGGATCGGCACGCTGGTCACGCGCGGCTGAGGCGCGAAATCGCCATGCCCGCGACCGGGGCCGCAAGCCGCGAGGGAACATCCCCCATCGATGCCGACGCCATCGAATGCTGGATTTTCGACCTCGACAATACGCTCTATCCCGCGCATTGCCGCCTTTTCGCGCAAGTCGAAGCGCGCATCCGGCTCTATGTGCAAAATCTGCTCGGCCTCGATGCGGCAGCGGCCTTCGCCTTGCAGAAGCGCTATTTCCGCGACCATATGACGACGTTGAACGGCCTCATCCATCATCACGGCGTCGCGCCGCAGGATTTTCTGACCTTCGTCCACGATATCGATTATTCGCCGATCGTCGCCGATCCCGCGCTCGATGCCGCCTTGGCGCGCCTTGCGGGGCGCAAGATCGTTTTCACCAACGGATCGACCGCCCATGCCGAGGAAGTCCTCGCTAGGCTCGGCATCGCCCGGCATTTCGCCGGCATCTTCGACATCGCCGCCGCCGGTTTCCGGCCCAAGCCCGACCCCGCCCCTTACCGCCGATTGATCGAGACCTTCGCCATCCTTCCCGAACGCGCGCTTATGGCCGACGATATGGCGCGCAATCTGGAACCGGCGGCGCGATTGGGCATGAAGACCGTGCTGATCGCGAGCGAAGCTCACCCCCCATCGGTTCTCGATCCTGTCGCGGGCGATCTGGATTTCGTCGATGTCCTGACGCATGATCTTTCCGCTTGGCTTGCCGAACTCGATTCCGCCCATCGCCACGAGGATAAAAAAGCGCCATGACCGGACTTGCCGAAATCATCGATTCCGCCTGGGAAAACCGCCAATCGATCGACGCCGCGACTGTAGGGCCGATCCGCGAGGCGGTCGAGGCGGCGCTTGCCGGGCTCGATCGCGGCGAATATCGCGTCGCCGAGAAAGTCGAGGGGCGCTGGGTGACGCGGCAATGGCTGAAAAAAGCCGTATTGTTGAGCTTCCGCCTTGAGGATTCGGCGCTCGTCGCCGGCGGCGGCGATTTCGGCCATCGCGGCGAAGCTGCCTGGTTCGACAAGGTGCCCAGCAAATTCGCCGGCTGGGATCGGGCGAAATTCGCCGCTGCCGGATTCCGTGCCGTGCCGGGCGCGATCGTCCGGCGCAGCGCCTATATCGCCGCCAATGCCGTGCTGATGCCGAGCTTCGTCAATGTCGGCGCGCGGGTCGAAAGCGGCACCATGGTCGATACCTGGGCGACGATCGGCTCCTGCGCCCAGATCGGCCGGAATTGCCATATTTCCGGTGGCGCCGGTATTGGCGGCGTTCTCGAACCCCTGCAAGCCGGACCCGTCATCATCGAGGACGATTGCTTCATCGGCGCCAGGGCCGAAGTCGCCGAAGGCGTCATCGTCGAGCAAGGCTCGGTGCTTTCGATGGGCGTCTATCTCGGCGCTTCGACCAAGATCGTCGATCGCGCGACGGGCGAAATCCATTATGGCCGCGTGCCCGCTTATTCCGTCGTCGTCTCCGGCACGCTGCCGGGGCGCGATCTTCCCGACGGCTCGCCGGGGCCCGGGCTTTATTGCGCCGTCATCGTCAAGCGCGTCGACGAAAAGACGCGATCCAAGACCTCGATCAACGATCTCTTGCGCGATTGACGGGGAAGCGCGGGCAGAATTCGGATGCGCCTCGACCCCATCGCGCTCGCGCAGGATTTGATCCGCTGCCCGTCGGTGACGCCGGAAGATGCCGGCGCGCTCGATCGCTTGAGTGCCGCTTTGGCGCCGCTGGGCTTTACGTTGCATCGTCTGCCCTTTCAGGCGCCGGGGACGACGCGGATCGACAATCTTTTCGCCAAGATCGCCGGAAAGCGGCCAGGAAGACATTTCTGTTTCGCCGGGCATAGCGACGTCGTTCCCGTCGGTCGGCGCGAAAGCTGGTCGGTCGATCCCTTCGCCGGCGAAATCGCGCAAGGCGCGCTCTATGGGCGGGGCGCTGCCGACATGAAAAGCGCGATCGCGGCCTTCGCGGCGGCGGCGGCCGATTTCCTCGCGCGCAATAACGGGGATTTTCCGGGCGCGATCTCGCTCCTCATCACCGGGGACGAGGAAGGCCCCGCGATCAACGGCACCAAGCCGGTGCTCGATTGGCTCGTCGCGCAAGGCGAGAAGCTCGATGCCTGCCTCGTCGGCGAACCCACCAATCCGACGCGGCTCGGCGAGATGGCGAAGATCGGCCGGCGCGGCAGCTTGACGGGGCGGCTTTGCGTTCACGGCATTCAGGGGCATACCGCTTATCCGCATCTCGCCGATAATCCGGTGCATCGATTGGCTGGCATGATCCTCGCTTTGGCCGCGCCGCTCGATTCGGGGAGCGCGCATTTCCAGCCCTCGACCCTGCAATTCGCCAGCGTCGATGTCGGCAATCCCGCCAATAACGTCATTCCCGGCGAGGCGCGGGCGCTCTTCAACGTGCGCTTCAACGATCGCTTCGACCGCGCGGGGCTAGAGCGGGAATTGCGCCGAAGGCTCGATGGCTGCGGCGGTCGCTACGATCTCGAAATCGAAGTTTCGGGCGAATCCTTTCTGACCGAACCGGGGCCGCTTTCCGACATGCTGGGCGCGGCGATCCTGGCGGAAACCGGCGCCCGGCCGGAACTTTCGACCAGCGGCGGCACGTCCGATGCGCGGTTCCTCAAGGATCATTGTCCGGTCGTCGAATTCGGCCTTATCGGCGCCAGCATGCATAAGGTGGACGAACATGCGCGGCTCGACGACATTCTCGGTCTGGCGCGTATTTACGGCCGCCTGCTCGATCTCTATTTCGCAAGCCCCGCCGCCTGATGGCCGCGCCGATTTCCTGGGGCGAGGCGATGCTGGCGGGGCGCGGAATCCTACGTCTGCTGCGTTTCGATGCCGGCTTCGTCGCCTATTTCGACCTCAGCCTTGCAGGCGCGCGGCGCTCCTTTCGCCTCGCTTGGCTCCTACTGCCGGCCGGCCTTCTCCTCGTGCTGCGCGGCCTTGCCGCCCCACCCGACGAAACCTTGGTCGAGGGCTGGGCGCTCTATCTCGCGGCTCTCGTCTATTACGCCCTCGCTTGGATTCTTTTTCCCCTGGCCCTGTTGCGGGTAGCGCCCGCCTTGGACCGCGTAAGGGAAGCGCCCGGCGCCATCGCCGTCTATAATTGGTTCGGCTCGGCGATTATGCTGATCTTCGCAGCATTCAAAATTTTCGACGCCCCCGATCTCGTCTTCGATATCGTTTTCTGGGCGAGTTTTCCGGTCGAGGCTTTCGCCTTTCGCTATCTGCTCCGCCTCCCCATGGGGATGATCGCGCTTCTCGTGCTTGGCGATTTTTTCCTCGGCCGTCTCGCCGCTATCGCCTTCGCGATCATGGCGTTCCAGTAAGGGCGGGCGGGTAGAAAACCCCCGTCAGGCAAAGCCCGGCGGCAGGCGCCGTCGGCCCGCCGCGACGGCGATCCTTTGCAGCGAAGGCGGCGGCGAAATCGGCGAGCGACCAGCGCCCCTCGCCCACCCATTTCAACGCGCCCGTCATATTGCGCACTTGATGATGCAGGAAGGAACGCGCGGCGGCGGAAATTTCGACGATCTCGCCCTCGCGCCGGACATCGAGCCGATCCAAGGTCTTGATGGGCGAGGCGGCTTGGCAGAGCGATGCGCGGAAGGTCGAAAAATCGTGCCGCCCGATCAAAAGCGCGGCGGCTTCCGCCATCGCCCCGGCATCGAGCGGGCGTTCGACGGCCCAGACCCTTCCCGCGAGCAGCGCCGGCGGCGCGCGGCGATTGAGGATGCGATAGACATAGGATCGGGAAAGGGCGCTGAAGCGCGCATGGAAATCCGCCGGCACCGGCGCGCAATCGAGAATGGCGATGGGATCGGGCCGCAAATGGAAATTCAGCGCGTCACGCAATTTCTCCGGCGCGATCGGCTTTCCAATATCGACATGGGCGACCTGGCCCGAAGCATGCACCCCGGCATCGGTGCGCCCCGCCCCTTGCACGACGGGATGTTCCTGAACGATCCGCGCGACGGCCTCTTCCAAACGCTGCTGAATGCTGGGCCCCGTCGCTTGACGTTGCCAGCCGCAAAAGGGTCCGCCGTCATATTCGATAATCAGCTTGAAGCGCGTCATGTCAGTCGCGCGCCGGGAGCGAGCGTTGCGCCGCGTTGGAATTCCGCCCAATCGAGCGCCTGGCGCCCCGCGCGCTGCAAGCGGAGGAGGCGAAGCGCGCCCTCGCCGCAGGCGATATGGCCCGCCTCGTCGAGGATCGTGCCGGGAAGCGCGTGCGCCGTCATTTCAGAGGCCGGCGCGGCGGCGAGAATCTTCGCGCGCTCGCCATCGGCAAGCAGCGTCCAGGCGCCGGGCTTGGGCGCGAAGGCGCGGATATGCCGATGCAACAGCGCGGCGGGCAGCGACCAATCGAGCCGCGCCTCGGCCGGCGAAATCTTCGCCGCATAAGTGATACCGGTTTCGGGCTGGGGCCGGGGCGAAAGCCGCCCCTCGGCAAGATCGGGCAGAGCCGCCAGAATCGTTTCCGCGCCAAGCGCCGCCAGCTTCTCCCGCAAGGCGCCGGCATCGGCATCGGGCGGAATGGGAAGGCGGCGGGTGGCGAGGATCGGCCCCGTATCCAAGCCTTCGTCCATTTGCATCAGCGTGATGCCGGTTTCGGCATCGCCGGCGAGGATCGCGCGCTCGATGGGCGCCGCACCCCGCCAACGCGGCAGGAGCGAGGCATGGATATTCACGGCGCCCCAGCGCGGCACGGCCAGGAAAGCGGATGGCAAAATGCGGCCATAGGCGACGACGATGGCGAGATCGGGCTTGAAAGCGGAAAATTCGGCGAGGCATTCCGGCGCCGTCAATCGGTCGGGATGGCGCACAAGGAAACCGAGGGAATCCGCCAATTCGTGGACGGCCGTTTTCTGCAAGGCACGCCCGCGTCCCGCTTCACGCGGCGCCCGGCAATAAACGCCTGCGATTTCCTGCCCGGCCTCCGCCAAGGCGGCGAGCGTTCGGGCCGCGAAAGGCGGGCTCCCCATGAAGACAAGGCGCATTAGAGCCTGCGGCGGCTTTCCGCCGGCGCCGATTTGGGCCGCGCCTTCAGCAATTTGCGCAAAATGATATTGCGCTTCAGGGCGGAAATGTGATCGATGAAAAGAATGCCGTCGAGATGGTCGATCTCGTGCTGGATGCAGGTCGCGAGCAAGCCTTCCGCCGTCAATTCCTGCGTTGCGCTCGCCAAATCGCGATAGCGCAACCGGCAAGCGGCGGGCCTCGCGACATCGGCATAATGTTCGGGAACGGAAAGACAGCCTTCGTTATAAACCGCATCCTCGTCCGAAACCCAAAGCAATTCGGGATTGATCAGGCGATAAGGCTGCGGCGCTTCCTCCGCTCCGGCGATATCGAGGACGATGATGCGCTTAGCCACCCCCACTTGCGGCGCGGCGAG
>CAYQAG010000051.1:0-3821 GCA_964415425.1 uncultured Rhodospirillaceae bacterium
GCCTGCCGCTGATCGACGGGCAGGGCAATTTCGGCTCGATGGACGGCGATCCGCCGGCGGCCATGCGCTATACCGAAGCCCGACTGACCCGCGCCGCCGAAAGCCTGCTCGACGATATCGACAAGGCGACCGTCGATTTCCAGCCGAATTACGACGAAAGCCGGCGCGAGCCCATCGTCCTTCCCGCGCGCTTTCCCAATCTGCTGGTCAATGGCGCGGGCGGCATCGCTGTCGGCATGGCGACCAACATCCCGACCCATAATCTGGGCGAAGTGGTGAAGGCGACCATCGCCTATATCGACAACCCCGAGATCGGCATCGACGATTTGATCGCCATCCTGCCGGGACCGGATTTCCCGACCGGCGGCATCATCCTGGGGCGCAACGGGATTCGCGAGGCCTATCATTTGGGGCGAGGTTCCGTCGTCATGCGCGGTCGCGTCCGCGTCGAGGAAATCCGCAAGGATCGCGAAGCCATCGTCATTTCCGAGATTCCCTATCAGGTCAACAAGGCGCGGATGATCGAGCGCATCGCCGAATGCGTGCGCGAAAAGATCATCGAGGGCATCGCCGATCTCAGGGACGAGAGCGATCGCGACGGCGTGCGCGTCGTCGTCGAATTGAAACGCGATGCCATGGCCGAGATCGTCCTCAATCAACTCTACAAATTCACGCCGCTGCAATCCAGTTTCGGCGTCAACATGCTGGCCCTCAATGGCGGCCGGCCGCAGATGCTCAACCTCAAGGATGTGCTTCGCGCCTTCGTCGATTTCCGCGAGGACGTCATCATCCGGCGCTCGATCTTCGAATTGAGCGAAGCGCGCGCGCGCGCGCATGTCCTGGTCGGTCTCGCCGTCGCCGTCGCCAATATCGACGATATGATCCAACTGATCCGCGAGGCGGCCGATCCGCAAATCGCGCGCGCCGCCATCATGGCGCGGGTCTGGCCGGCCGCGGATATCGAGGCGCTGATCGCATTGATCGACGATCCGGCCGAAAGCGCCGCAGCCGCCCTTTCGGCCGGCGGCTATCGCTTGAGCGAAATTCAGGCGAAAGCGATCCTCGACCTCCGCCTGCAGCGCCTGACCGGACTCGAGCGCGACAAAATCGCGACCGAACTCGACGAACTCATGGGCGTCATCCGCGATCGCCTGGAGACTCTGAACGATCGGCCGAAGCGGCTTTCGATTCTAAAAGGCGAATTGACCGAGGTCGCGACCCAATTCGACAATCCGCGCCGCACGACGATCGAGGATCTGGAATTCGAAGCCGATATCGAGGATTTGATTCAGCGCGAGGACATGGTCGTCACGGTCACGCATGGCGGCTATATCAAGCGCGTGCCGCTATCGAGCTATCGCTCGCAGCGTCGCGGCGGCAAGGGCCGCGCCGGCATGGCGACGCGCGACGAGGATTTCGTCAGCCGCATCTTCGTCGCCGACACGCATACGCCGGTCCTCTTTTTCTCGACGCGCGGCATGGTCTATAAAAGCAAGGTCTATCGCCTGCCGCTCGGCAATCCGCAGGCGCGCGGCAAGGCGCTCGTCAATCTGCTGCCGCTGGCGCCGGGCGAGACGATCTCGACGGTTCTGCCCTTGCCGGAGGACGCGGCCGAGCGCCACGACCGGCATATCATGTTCGCCACGAAATCCGGCTATGTGCGGCGCAACGAATTGGCCGATTTCGTCGATGTCAAAGCGAACGGCAAGATCGCGATGAAGCTCGACGAGGGCGACGTTCTGATCGGCGCCGCCCTCTGCACGGCGCAGCACGACATTCTGCTGGCGGCCAAAAGCGGCAAGGCGATTCGCTTCCCGGTCGAGGAAGTGCGCGTCTTCGCCGGTCGCGGTTCGGTCGGCGTGCGCGGCATCAAGCTCGAAGAGGGGGGCGAGGTCGTTTCGATGTCGGTTCTCGCCCATGCCGAAATTTCGACCGAGGATCGCGCGGCTTATCTCCGTTATGCCAATCAGAAACGTCGCGGCGAGGATGAGGATGCCGAAGCCGCCGTCGAAATCGAGAACGATAGCGAGGGCGACGGCGAAAGCGAAAACGATGCCGGAATCGCCCTTTCGCCCGAGCGCATCGCCGAACTCGAAGCGGCCGAGGAATTCATTCTGACCGTCACGGCCAAGGGCTTCGGCAAGCGCACTTCGGCCTACGAATACCGCATCACGGGGCGCGGCGGTCAGGGCATCGCCAATATCGTGGTCTCGCCGCGCAACGGGTCGGTGATCGCCTCTTTCCCGGTCGCCGATCGCGATCAGATCGTCATCGTCACTGATGCTGGACAATTGATCCGCTGTCCGGTGCACGACATTCGCATCGCCAGGCGCCAGACCCAGGGCGTCACCATTTTCCGCGTCGAGGACGATGCGGCGGCGGTTGCCGTCGCCCATCTTCCCGATATCGAAATGGCAAGCGAGGATCGGGACGAGGCAATGGCGGAAGCGCCCGCCGAGGCGGAGGAAGCGGAAGCGACGGAGGCGCAGCCATGAGCCGCCAACGGATCGGCATCTATCCCGGGACCTTCGATCCCGTCACCAACGGGCATATGGATATCATCCGCCGGGCCCAGAATCTGGTCGATCATCTGATCGTCGCCATCTCCGTCAATGCCGGCAAAGGGCCGCTTTTTTCGATCGCCGAGCGCCAAAGATTATTGGGCGAGGAAATCGCCGATCCCCGTCACGGATTGACGCCGGGACGGGTAGAAATCCGCGCCTTCGACAATCTGCTCATGCATTTCGTCAAGGAGATGGGCGCCCAGATCATCATCCGCGGCTTGCGGGCGGTTTCCGATTTCGAATACGAATTCCAGATGGCCGGCATGAATGCGCATCTCGACCCCAAGGTCGAAACCGTTTTCCTGATGGCCTCCGAACGCCATCAATTCATCTCCTCGCGCTTCGTGAAGGAAATCGGGCAATTGGGCGGGAATGTCGGGGATTTCGTCTCGCCGCGCGTGGCGGCGGCGATCGCGGCCCTTCGCCGTTCGCAGTAAAAGGGAATACAGAGCAACTTAGCGCATGGCCGATCGCTTGACAGGCTCAGGGCTGAATCATAATGTCATGTTATAACATTGCATAACTATGCCCGAAGGACACACTCCCATGCAGCGTCGAGATTTGCTGAAATCGGCTTTGGCCTTACCGATGATCGCTTTAGCGGCGGAAGCGGCGCGCGGCGAAGCGCCGCCTCAGATCGTGACGACTTTCTCGATTCTGGCCGATTTCCTTGCTCGAATCGCCGGAGACGAGATCGGCCTTGCCAATCTCGTCGGGCCCGATGGCGATGCGCATGAATACGAACCGGATGCCGAAGCCCAAAGGCAGATGGCGCGCGCCGATCTTCTCATCGCCAATGGGCTCGGCTTCGAGCCGTGGCTGGATCGCCTGATCGCCAGTTCCGGCTTCCCCGGGCAAAGGATTCTCGCGACCGCGCGCGTGACGCCGCTGACCGTCGGAGAATCGGGCGAGGCCGATCCCCATGCCTTTCAGGACCCCGCGCTGGCTCGGCTTTATATCGATGAGATCCTGGCCGGCCTTGCGCGCATCTGGCCGGATCAGGCGGCGCTGTTCGTCGAGCGGGGCGCCGCCTTCAAGGCCGAGATCGCGGCCCTCGATGCGGATTTGCGCGCGCGCTTCGCCGCCTTACCGCCGGAGCGCCGCCGGATTCTAACGTCCCACGACGCCTTCCGCTATTTCGGCCGCGCCTATGGCCTGGACTTTATCGGCATCCAGGGCTTGACGACGCTCGACGAACCGAGCGCGGCCGATCTCGCGGAATTGGTGCGCCAGGCGCAAGCGGGCGGGGTCGCCGCC
>CAYQAG010000051.1:3921-9604 GCA_964415425.1 uncultured Rhodospirillaceae bacterium
AGCCGCTTCGTCCTCGATTTCGCCGATGCCTTGCTCAAGCAAGTGCGCGTCGAATGGACTTTCGACGAAATTTTCAGTGCGCAAATGCTCGCCGATTTCGACCAAAATGCCGATGGCCGCTTCGACGATAACGAGAATGCGGCGATGGCGGCTACCATGCTGCCCAACCTCGCCGAATTCGATTATTTCACCTATCTGCGCATTGACGATCGCGCTCTGCCCGCCACCCCGCCGCAGGATTTCCGCGCATCGATCGCCAATGGCATCGCGACGATCGGCTTCGTCTTGCCGATGCCGGAACCGCTCGACCTCTCCCGGCATAAATTGAAACTGATTCCGGCGGATCGCTCCTATTATGTCGAAGTTCTCTTCGCGACCGATCGAGCGGTCCGCTTCGAAAATCTGGAAGGATTGGAATGCCACGCCCAGCAATCGCCATCGCCGGAAGATGCGTATTACGAAGGTTATGTGATTCCCGATGCGGCGACGATCTGGTGTTATCGATGAAAGCGGGGCGAGCAACATGGCTTGCGCTTTTTCTGGCGCTCTTCGCGTTCGGACCAAGCCAGATGCCGGCCATGGCGCAGTCGACGCCGGCCAATTCGCAGGCAACGGCGCCTGCCGGCTTCGATCTCGGCCGGTTTCTGTTCGACATGCAGCGCCGCGTCAATCGCAGCCTTAACGATCGATTGGCGGCGATCGAGCGTGGCGAAGATTCCGCCGCGCTTTGGGGCGGGATTGCGATCGCCTTTCTCTACGGCGTCTTTCACGCGCTCGGCCCCGGTCATGGCAAGACGGTGGTGTTCGGCTATTTTCTGGGCCGATCCGCGCGAATCTGGCGGGGGATCGGCATGTCCTTCTGGCTCGCCGGGACGCATATCGCCGCCGCTTTGCTCCTCGTCCTCGGCGCCAAGCTCTTCTTGGCGCCTATCGCTGCCACCGCTTTCGAGGATCTGCGTTGGCTTCGCGGATTGAGCTATGCGGCGATCCTCGCGATCGGCAGTTTCATGCTCTGGCGCGCTTGGCGCCACGGCGACAATGAACATTGCCATGCGCATCATGGCGATCATTCCCGTCACGCCGTCGTGGCGCCTTCGGATAGACGCGGCGAGCAGCGCATTTTGGCCTTGGCTGCCGGCTTCATACCCTGTTCGGGGGCAATCCTCATTCTCGCTTTTACTTTGGGTCACGGTCTTTTCGCGGCGGGCCTAGCCATGGTGGGCGCCATCGCCCTGGGCATGGGCGGGACCTTGTCGCTGTTGGGGGTTGCGAGCATCGCCTTGCGCGGGCGCCTTGTCCGGCATTTCGGCCGGGCTGGCGGCCTAATGGGGCGATTCGGTAGAATCCTTTCGCTCGTCAGCGCGGGATCGATAGCGGCGATCGGTGCCGTGCTCCTCCTAGGGCAAATCTTAATCGATTGATAAGGATGGATATTTAATGGGAGCGACCCGCGATTGCCGGGCGCTTTCGAGCCTGCTAGAAGGGCCTTCCCTCAAGGATTGGAACCGGAGCCCCGCCATGACCCGTCGTCGGCGCATTTACGAAGGCAAGGCCAAGGTTCTGTTCGAAGGCCCCGAACCCGGCACGCTCGTCCAGTATTTCAAGGACGACGCGACCGCCTTCAACAATCAGAAGCGCGGCACGATCACCGGCAAGGGCGTTCTCAACAATCGCATTTCCGAATATCTGATGCTGCGCTTGGCCGAGATCGGCGTGCCGACGCATTTCGTCCGCCGCCTCAATATGCGCGAGCAATTGGTGCGGGAGGTCGAGATCATCCCGCTTGAAATCGTCATCCGCAATGTCGTCGCTGGTTCGCTTTCCAAGCGCTTCGGCTTGGCCGAGGGAACGGCGCTGCCGCGTTCGGTGATCGAGTATTATTATAAATCCGACGAACTCGGCGATCCGATGGTCTCCGAGGAGCATATTACCGCCTTCGGCTGGGCGGCGCCGCAGGATCTCGACGAAATTCTGTCGCTCTCGCTGCGCATCAACGATTTCCTGCTCGGTCTTTTCCTCGGCGTCGGTCTGCGCCTCGTCGATTTCAAGCTGGAATTCGGCCGGCTCTACGAGAACGAAGAGATGCGCATCGTGTTGGCCGACGAAATCAGCCCGGATAATTGCCGTCTCTGGGACGTTAAGACGGGCGAAAAGCTCGATAAGGATCGCTTCCGGCGCGATCTCGGCAATGTCGCCGAGGCTTATCAGGAAGTCGCGCGCCGCCTCGGCATCCTGCCCGAAGGAGGGCCCCGGGACATGAAGGGCCCGAGCACGATGCAATGATCGCTGGCATGAGGCATTCGACATGAAGGCGCGTATCCATATCACCTTGAAGTCCGGCGTTCTCGATCCGCAGGGCCTTGCCATCCAGCATGCCTTGATCGGCCTCGGTTTCGGCGGGGTCGCGGCGGCGCGGCAGGGGAAATATATCGAACTCAATCTTACGGAAAGCGATCCAGCGAAGGCGCGCGCCGCCGTCGAGGACATGTGCCGGCGTCTGCTCGCCAATCTGGTGATCGAGACCTATACGATCGATCTGGTGGCTTGATGCGCGCGGCGATTATCGTCTTTCCGGGATCTAATCGCGAGGGCGATGCCAAGGCGGCGCTGACGGCCGCTTTCGGCGCGCCGCCGATCATGGTCTGGCATCGCGACAGCGAATTGCCGAAGGTCGATCTCATCCTCGTGCCCGGCGGTTTTTCCTATGGCGATTATCTGCGCTGCGGCGCCATCGCCGCGCATTCGCCGATCCTGCGCGAGGTGAAGGCGAAGGCGGCGGCGGGCGTTACGGTCATCGGCGTCTGCAACGGCTTTCAGATTTTGGTCGAGGCGGGGCTGCTGCCCGGCATTCTGCTCCGCAATGCCGGTTTGAAATTCGTCTGCCGCAATGTCGGCCTTAGGGTCGAAAGCGGCAATTCGCCCTTCACCTGGCGCTATCAAAAGGGTCAGGTGCTGTCCATTCCGATCGCCCATCACGACGGCAATTATTTCGCCGATCCGGAGACGCTGGATCGCCTGGAAGCGGAAGATCGAATCGCCTTCCGCTATTGCGCCGCCGATGGCCGGCTGGATGCGCGCGCCAATCCCAACGGTTCGGCGCGCCATATCGCCGGCATTCTCAACGAAAAGCGCAATGTTCTTGGCCTCATGCCGCATCCCGAAAACGCGGTCTTTACCGAGCAAGGCTCGACCGACGGCAAGGCTTTGTTCGAAAGCCTGGCGGGAGCCGTCGCATGAACGCGGTCGCCATCGATGCCGCGCTGGCGGCCGAACATGGACTGACGCGCGAGGAATACGATCGCATCCTGGCGATCATGGGGCGTGTTCCCAGTCTCACCGAACTCGGCATCTTTTCCGTCATGTGGTCGGAGCATTGTTCCTATAAATCCTCGCGCCGGCATTTGAAGAAATTGCCGGTCGCGGCGCCCTGGGTCATTCAGGGGCCGGGCGAGAATGCCGGCGTCATCGATATCGGCGACGGCGAAGCCGCGATCTTCAAGATGGAAAGCCATAATCACCCGAGCTTCATCGAACCCTATCAGGGCGCGGCGACGGGGGTGGGCGGCATCATGCGCGACGTCTTCACCATGGGCGCGCGGCCGATCGCCAATCTCAACGCCTTGCGTTTCGGCGCGCCCGATCATCCGAAGACGCGCCGCCTGATCGCCGGCGTCGTCGCAGGGATCGGCGGTTACGGCAATTGCATGGGCGTTCCGACCGTGGGCGGCGAGGTCAATTTCCATTCCAGCTATAACGGCAATATCCTGGTCAACGCGATGACCGTGGGGCTCGCGCAAGCGGATCGCATTTTCTATTCGCGCGCCGCCGGGATCGGCAACCCGATCATCTATGTCGGCGCCAAGACAGGGCGCGACGGCATCCATGGCGCGACCATGGCCTCGGCGGAATTTTCCGGCGATAGTGAGGAAAAGCGCCCGACGGTTCAGGTCGGCGATCCCTTTACCGAGAAATTGCTGCTCGAAGCCTGCCTCGAATTGATGGCGACCGATGCCATCGTCGCCATTCAGGACATGGGCGCGGCGGGGTTAACCTCGTCCTCGGTCGAGATGAGCTCCAAGGGCGGGCTCGGCATCGATCTCGATCTCGATCGCGTGCCGATGCGCGAAACCGGCATGACCGCCTACGAGATCATGCTCTCCGAATCCCAAGAACGCATGCTGATGGTCCTGAAGCCCGAAGCGATGGCGAAAGCGCAAGCGATCTTCGCCAAATGGGAATTGGATTTCGCGGAAATCGGCCGCCTGACGGGAACCGGCCATCTGGTGCTGCGCCGCGAGGGCCGCATCGTCGCCGATATGCCGGTTGGGCCGCTCGTCGAGCAGGCGCCGAATTACGATCGGCCTTGGTCGCCGCCGCCTTCGCCGGCGCCAGTGCCGGCGGATTTGCTGGCGGCGCCTTGCGATCCCTTGGCGGCGCTCGTGCGGCTGATGGGTTCGCCCGATCTCGCCAGCCGCCGCTGGGTCTGGGAACAATACGATCATCTCGTCGGCGGCCGCACGATCGAACGCCCCGGCGGCGATGCCGCGATCGTCGCCATTCCCGGCGCGGCCCGAAAGGCGCTCGCCATGACTTCCGATTGCACGCCGCGCTATTGCCGCGCCGATCCGCGTTCCGGCGGGCGGCAGGCGGTCGCCGAAAGCTGGCGCAATCTGACGGCGGTCGGCGCCGAGCCGCTAGCGATCACGGATAATCTCAATTTCGGCAATCCCGAACGACCGGAGATCATGGGCCAATTCGTGCTGGCCGTCGAAGGCATGGCGGAAGCCTGCCGCGCGCTCGATTATCCCGTCGTTTCGGGCAATGTCTCGCTTTACAACGAAACCGAGGGCCAGGCGATTCTGCCGACGCCCGTCATCGGCGGCGTCGGCTTGCTGCGCGATAAGGATCGGCGCGCCGGCATCACCTTCGCCGGCCCGGGCGCCGCCATCGTCGCGATCGGCGAAACCTCGGGCTGGCTCGGCGCTTCGCTTTATTTGCACGAAATCCATGGCAGCGAAGCGGGCGCGCCGCCGCCGGTCGATCTTGCGGCCGAACGCCGGCATGGCGATTTCGTGCGCGACCTTATTCGCAAGGGAGACATTGCCGTCTGTCACGACATCGCCGATGGCGGTTTGCTGGTCGCGATCGCGGAAATGGCCTTGGCCGGCAATATGGGCGCCGCTTTATTCGCGCCGCCGCCCGGTATTTCCGCCGCCGCCTATTGGTTCGGTGAGGATCAGGCGCGCTACGTTCTCGCTTGCCCCGTGGAGAAGCTGGGCTCGATCCGTGCCGCGGCGGAAGCGGCGGGCATTCCCATCCGCCATATTGGCGAAACGCAAGCGGCAAGCCTGACCATTGCCGGGTCGGGCGTCATCGCGCTGGCCGATCTGGCGCGCGCGCATGAAGCCTTTTTCCCTCGCCTGATGGGCGAGGCCCTCTGACGGAGCGAGGATGATCCCATGCCCATGGAAGCCGCCGATATCGCCAAATTAATCGTCGCCAGTTTGCCCGACGCCCAGGTCACGATCGAGGATTTGCGCGGCGATGGCGATCATTACGCGGCGCGCGTCATCTCGGCCGCCTTTATTGGCAAGACGCGCGTTCAGCAGCATCAGATGGTCTATGCCGCGCTCAAGGGCCGCATGGGCGATGCGTTGCATGCGCTGGCCTTGCAGACTTCGGA
>CAYQAG010000051.1:9704-16597 GCA_964415425.1 uncultured Rhodospirillaceae bacterium
TTGACCGGTCTTGGCTATGCCGCCGCCGCCTATCTGCTCTGGGGCGGCATTTCGCTTTATTTCAAGGCGGTGGCGGCTTTGCCGGCGCCGGAGACGCTCGGCCACCGGGTCCTGTGGTCGCTGGTCGTGACCGCCGTCGCGGTCGCCATTCTGGCCCCTAAGGCGCAAGTCGTCGCGCTTTTCGCCGACCGCCGCAAGATTTGGGGCCTCGGACTCTCGGCGCTGCTCTTGAGTTCCAACTGGCTGATGTTCATTTGGGCGGTCGTTTCCGGCCAGGCCCTGGAAGCGGGACTCGGCTATTTCATCTGCCCGCTCATGAGCGTCGGTCTGGGCGCGGTGTTCTTTCGGGAGCGCCTGTCGCGCGGGCAGGTCTTCGGCATCCTAATCGTCGCGATCGGCGTCGGCATCAGTGTCGCCGCTTTCGGCCGGCCGCCCTGGATCGCGCTTTTTCTCGCCGGCACCTTTTCCCTTTATGGCATGGCGCGCAAGAGCCTCGGCGTTCCGGCCTTGCTCGGTCTCTTCGTCGAAACCCTGCTGATGGTTCCTATTGCCCTCGGTTATCTGCTCTGGCTGGAATTATCGGGCGCGGGGCATTTCCTGTCGGCGCCGCTCGCTTTTCAGGGCCTCGTCGCCTTGATCGGCATCGTGACGACGGTGCCTTTGCTCTTTTTCGCGGGCGCCGCCAATCGCCTCGATCTGACTTCGCTCGGCCTCATGCAATATCTCAATCCCACCGTTCAGGTCAGCCTGGCCGTTCTCGTCTATGGCGAAGCCTTCACCACCTATCATGCGCTAACCTTCGCGGCGATTTGGGCCGGGTTGGCGATCTTCTCGCTCTCCGCTTGGGCGGCGCGCCGTCGGGGCGCCCCGGAAGCGGCGCCGGCGGGGCCGCTCGACAATTGACTTTGGCGCCCGGCCGCGCCATATCGCCCGGAGGCAAGCAGGAGGCCGATCATGACCAACCCCGTCCACGACCGCATCCGCAGCGACATTTCCGGCAACGACGTCGTCCTTTACATGAAGGGCACGCCGGTCTTCCCGCAATGCGGCTTCTCGGCCGCCGTCGTTCAGGTGCTGTCGCATCTCGGCGTCAAGTTCAAGGGCATCGACGTCCTCGCCGATCCCGCCTTGCGGCAGGGGATCAAGGAATTCGCCAATTGGCCGACGATTCCTCAGCTTTACGTCAAAGGCGAATTCATCGGCGGCTGCGATATCGTCCGCGAGATGTTCCAGTCCGGCGAATTGGCGAAGATGCTGGCCGATAAGGGCATCGCGCCGACCCGCGCCAGTGCCTAGGGCCAGAAATTCCGATCCAGCATTTCCTCGAACGTATAGGGGCAATGCGCCGGAAAGGCGGCGATGGCCAGATTCGTCTCCGCCGCTGCCGCAAGCCGAGCCTTTCGGTAAGCAAGATTGACGAATTCGGGCAAGGCGGGCTTAAGGCCGGGGTTATCCGCTAAGATTTCTTCGACGCCGAGGCGCTGATACTCGATCGTCGCGCGCCAAGAATGGCTCTGACGATCCGGCTGATATTGCCATTTCAGCAGATGCATGAGGAGGCCTTCCAATCGGCTTTCCAGCGCGCGCTTTTCGCTTTTGCCCATGCTTTCGATCTCTTCGATGAGGTTTTCCGTGTCGAGGGCCGAAAATTTCCGCGCACGCAAGAGATTGGCCTGCTCGGTTGCCCAAGCCTGAAAATCGCGCTCGTAGAGAGAGGGAGGCGTCGAGACGGAAGGCCGCGGTAGCGGGCTCATGGATGTCTCCTGTCGTAATAGGGGAAAAGCTTAACCCAAGCGCCGAGAGAGGACAAGCTGGAGGGTGGCCGGGAGAGGCGAGGGATTCTCAGATCCCCCAACCGAAAGCCGCCATCGATAGACTGCCGAGGGCGAAGCTCGCATGCAGACGCTGCGCTTTGCGCAGCGTTCCCAATGCCTCGGCGGCGCCCAGCGCGACGAATAGCGGCAGAATGTGATCCTCGCTGGGATGGGCGATTTCGCCCTCGGGCAGGATCTGGCGATAGCGGGTGAGGGAATCGAGATCGCCCGCCGCGATTTTCTCGGCCAGCCAATCGTCGAAAGTCTTGGCCCAATCGGGCGGCGCGCCGCGCCCGCGCCAATCGATTGCGCGCAGATTATGAACGGCCCCGCCCGAAGCGAGGATAAGCGTTCCCGCTTGGGCGAAGGGCGCGATCGCCCGGCCCAAGGCGACATGCTGGGCCGGCGTATGATGGTGCAGAATCGAAAGCTGGATTACGGGAATATGCGCTTGCGGGTAGATCAGCAGCAGGGGATTCCAGGCGCCATGGTCGAGGCCGCGATCTTCCGCCAATAAGGGATCGTAGCCCTTCGCGCGCAACGCCGTAGCGAGTTCCGCCGCCAGAGCGGGATCGCCCGGCGCGTCGTAGCGCAATTCGTAAAGCGATTTCGGGAAACCGTAGAAATCGTGAATCGTGGCGGGTCGCGCGGCGGCGGTGAGGCTCGGCACCATCGCTTCCCAATGCGCGGAAATGCAGAGGATGGCCTTGGGTTCGGGCAAACGCTGGCCGAGGCGCGAAAGAAAATCGCGCGCCGGAATCTCGTCGAAGGGCAAGGTCGGGCTGCCATGCGAGAGGAAGAGAACCGGCATCGTTTCGGGATCGGTCGGCATCGGGGCCTCGGCTTTCGTTAGAGCGGTCGGGTATAAGCCGTCTTGGTTAGGGTGAAGAAATCCTTGGCGGCGATGCCGGTCTCGCGCGGGCCGAAGCTCGATTGCTTGCGGCCGCCGAAGGGCAGATTGTAATCGACGCCGGCCGTCGGCAGGTTGATGACCGCCAAGCCGGTTTCGCTGCGCCGCTTGAAATCGCTGGCGAGTTTCAAGGATCGGGTGAAGAGGGCGGCGGTCAGGCCGTAATCGCAATCGTTGGCGACGGCAAGCGCCTCCTCGTAATCGCGCACCGCGATCACGCCGGCGATGGGACCGAAGATTTCCTCGCGATTGAGGCGCATGCGATTGTCGCTGCCGGTGAAAAGCGCGCCATCGAGATAATAACCGCGCGTCGGCCGTTCCAGCAGATCGCCGCCATAAGCGAGATGCGCGCCTTCGCGGCGACCGAGTTCGATATAATCGAGATCGCGCCGCAATTGCCGTTCATCGACGACCGGGCCGATATTCGTTTCCGGCGCCAAGGCATGACCGATCCGCGCCGCGCGCAGCCGCGCGAGGAGGCGCTCGACGAAAGCGTCATGAACGGAATCGACGACGATCAGGCGCGAAGCGGCGGTGCAGCGTTGCCCGGTCGCCAGAAAGGCGCTTTGGAAAGCGGCTTCGGCGGCGGCATCGAGATCGGCATCGGCCATGACGAGTAGGGGGTTCTTGCCGCCCATTTCCAATTGCACCCGGCAGAAGCGCTGACTGGCCGCGGCTGCGATGCGCCGGCCGATGGCGGTCGAGCCGGTGAAGCTGATGGCGGCGATATCGGGATGCTCGACCAAAGCCTGGCCGACGCTTTCGCCGCGCCCGAGGACAAGATTGAAAACGCCGGGCGGCATCGCGCTGCCGGCGACGATTTCGGCCAGCGACCAGGCGCTGGCGGGCACGAGTTCGGCCGGTTTCAGAATGACGGCATTGCCGCAAGCGAGCGCCGCCGCCGATTTCCAGGCGGCGACGCCGATCGGGAAATTCCAGGGCGTGATGATAAGGGCGATTCCCAAGGCTTCGCGCCGGACTTCGCCTTCGATGCCCGGGCGCAGGCTTTCCATCCAATCGCCATGGAGGCGCAGAGCCTCGCCGGCGAAATAATGAAAAATCTGCCCGGCGCGTTTGACCTCGGCTAAGCCTTCGGCGAGCGTCTTGCCTTCCTCGCGCGACAATTGGCGGCCGAGTTCGTCCTCGCGGCGCAGCAATTCCTGGCCGATCGCGGCAAGGCATTCGGCGCGAAATTGCGGCGTCGCCGAAGCCCAGGCGGGCTGCGCGCGTTTCGCCGCCGCGACCGCCGCTTCGGCTATTCCGATATCCGCGAAGGCGAATTCGCCGACCGCATCCGCGAGGTCGGAGGGGTTGCGATTTTCGACGATCTCGGGCCCGGCGATCCAGGCGCCGTCGATCAGATTGCCGCGCGGCTTCATGCGGGATCGCCTGCGAGATGGCCGAGCGCGCGCAAGGAGGCATGGCCCATGCGGCCGATGATGAGATGATCGTGGAGCCGGATGCCGATTTTTTCGACGGCCAGCTTTACGTCGCGCGTCATGGCGATATCGGCGCTCGAGGGCGTCGGATCGCCGCTCGGATGATTATGCACCATGATCAAGGCGGCGGCGCCGATTTGCAAAGCTTCCTTGACGATTTCGCGGATATAAACGGGCGTATGATCGACCGTGCCGCGCGAGAGCGAGCGGTCTTCAAGCAATCGGTTCTTGGCATCGAGAAAAAGCAGGCGGAATTCTTCCTCGCGCTGATGCGCCATGACGGAATGGCAATAATCGAGAACCGCTTGCCAATCGGAAAGGACCGGCCGACGGAGAACTTGCTGACGCTGCAGCCGAATGGCGGCTTCGCGCACGGTATGAAAGACTTCGATGACGCGCTTATTGACGCCCTCTATGCCGAGCAAGCGGTCTTCGGGTGCGGCGATCGCGCCGGCGAAACCGCCCAATTCCCTTTCCAAACGCTTCGCCAGCGGTTTCACGTCGATGCGGGGATAGGCGTAATAAAGCAGCAATTCCAGCATCTCGTAATCGGGCAGGGCCTCGCCGCCGCCCGTCTTGAAACGCTTGCGCAATCGTTCGCGATGACCGGCATGATCGGGCTTTACAGCCTTCGCGGCGGCTTCGGGCGCTTCGGGCATCAGATTGCGTAAGGCGGGCGATCGTAGCCGATGGGCGAGCGGGTGAAAATTTCCGGGCCGGCTTCGCCGATGCCGATCGTATGCTCGAATTGGGCCGAGAGTTTCTTGTCGCGCGTGACGGCGGTCCAGCCGTCGTCGAGGATTTTGACCGCCGCGCCGCCGGCATTGATCATCGGCTCGATGGTGAAGAACATGCCGGGCTTCAGCTGCGGTCCGGTGCCCGCCTTGCCGAAATGGAGGACCGCCGGGGCGTCGTGGAAGATACGGCCGATGCCATGGCCGCAGAAATCGCGCACCACGGAAAAGCGATTTTTCTCGGCATGCGCCTGGATCGCGGCGCCGATATCGCCGAGCCTTGCGCCCGGCCGGGCGGCGGCTATGCCCTGCATCATCGCTTCGTAAGTGACGTCGATCAGTTTCTGCGCCTGGATTCCGATCGGGCCGATCGCGAACATGCGGCTGCTATCGCCGTGCCAGCCGTCGAGGATGACGGTCACGTCGATATTGACGATATCGCCCTCGGCGAGTTTCCGGGGGCCGGGAATGCCGTGACAGACGACGTGATTGATCGAGGTGCAGATCGATTTCGGGAAGCCGCGATAATTGAGCGGGGCGGGGATGGCGCCATGCTCCAGGATGAAATCGTGGCAGAGCCGATCGAGCGTTTCGGTGGCGATGCCGGCGGCGACATGGGGCGTCACGAAATCGAGCGTGCGGGCGGCCAATTCGCCGGCCCGGCGCATGGCGGCGAAGGCGGCGGCATCGTGCAATTTGATGCGCTTTTCCTCGCCGATCCAATCCTCGTCGCGATCCATTCGCAATCCCTTGCCGAAACGACTTTCTTGCCCTTCGCATGCTCTATCGCAGATCGCTCTGCGGCACAAGCCGCCCCTCCCTTGCGCGCTTGCCTTTCGCCGGCGATCCGGGCTAGGACAGGCTTATGTTCGCGGCGATCGATTTTGCGCGGAGCGCGCGTCTTTTTTCTCTCGGCCTCGTTCTGCCGTTGCTCGCGGCTTGCGCCTATTTTGCCGATGACGGCCATTGGACGAAGCCGGGGGCGAGCGCCGCCGATACCGAGGCCGATCTCGCGCAATGCGAAGCTTTGGCCCGCGACGAAACGGCGACCGATCGCGCCATCAATCAGGACATCGCCGCCAATCGGCCGCTCTCGGCGGGATCGCCGATCGTGCCGCAGGCGGGCGGGGCGACTTCGGATCGGCAGCGTTATCGCGACATCCTCGCCGCCTGCATGGCCGAACTCGGCTATAGCCCGGCGCCCTGAGCCCAAGCGGAAGATCCAAGGCATGAGCGCACCCAAAATCGTCACGGCGGCGATCCTCGTCATCGGCAACGAGATTCTCTCAGGAAGGACGCGCGACGCCAATCTGAATTTCCTCGCCGGAGAATTGACGGCGCTCGGCATCCGCCTGATGGAAGCGCGAATCGTGCCCGATATCGAGGCGGAGATCGTCGCCGCCCTTAACGCCCTCCGCCGCCGCTACGATTACGTCTTCACGACGGGCGGCATCGGCCCCACCCATGACGACATCACGGCCGATGCCATCGCCAAGGCTTTCGGAATCGGGATCGATTTCGACCCCGCCGCTGTCGCCGTCCTCAAGCGTCATTACGGCGATGGGAATTTGACCGAGGCGCGGCTGCGCATGGCGCGCCTGCCGGCGGGTGCGACGATGATCGATAATCCGGTTTCGGCCGCGCCCGGCATCGCCATCGAAAACGTCTTCGTTCTGGCCGGCGTGCCTGCCATTGCCCAGGCCATGTTCCACGGCCTCAAGGCGCGGCTGAAGGGCGGCGATCCCGTCTTCTCGCGGGTGGTTTCCGCCTATATCGGGGAGGGGGTGATCGCGCGCGATCTCGGCGATCTCGCGGCGCGCCATGCCGATCTCGATATCGGTTCCTATCCTTATTTTCGGCAGGGGAAATTCGGCGCCAGTTTCGTCATCCGCGGCACGGAGCGGGCCAGGATCGATGCCGCGGCGGCGGAATTGCAGGCCATCATCCGCCGCTTAGGCGCCGAACCGATCGACGGCGAACCGGCCGCTTGAGAGGA
>CAYQAG010000052.1:0-15192 GCA_964415425.1 uncultured Rhodospirillaceae bacterium
CGCCCATCAGCGT
Source organism: uncultured Rhodospirillaceae bacterium (assembly GCA_964415425.1). Taxonomy (GTDB): domain Bacteria; phylum Pseudomonadota; class Alphaproteobacteria; order Dongiales; family Dongiaceae; genus Dongia. The sequence goes on from CAYQAG010000052.1 coordinate 14, forward strand.
GTCGCTGCCCGCGCCGCCATCTAGGCTGTCATTGCCGAGCCCGCCCAGCAGCTTGTCGTTGCCGGCCCCGCCGTGAAGCGAGTCATCGTCGGCTCCGCCATCGATGACGTCGTTGCCATTGGCGCCATCCAGCACATCGTTGCCGGCGCCGCCGGTGATCGTATCGTTAAGATTATCCGGCGGGCTGACGAAGGTGTCATTGCCGGGAGTACCCACAAAGCTCGCCATGGCCGCTCTCCACTCGCTGGAGGCAGACGCAACGGCAAACCGGCGCCGTTTCGCGCCTGTCCCGTCCCAAGCGGCATTCTAGGCCGATCCGCGCCCGGCGACAATGAAAGATTAAGAAAAGGAGAATCCGAAGAAATTAGCGGATTGGTGGACCCGATCGGAATCGAACCGACGACCTCCTCATTGCGAACGAGGCGCTCTCCCAACTGAGCTACGGGCCCTTACCCTGCCTCGCGGCTCGATCCCGAGGGGCGGGGCCGAAGGCGGGCGGAATATGGGTGCGGCTCTTGGGCCCTGTCAAGAGCGGCAATCTTGCCCCAGCCTTGTCGCCCCGGCCTTGTCCCTGGGGGCCGCTTTGGCTAGGGTGCCGAGGGATATCGACCATCAACTCTTATCGGAGTCGGGACATGCACCTCATCCTCGAATTGCTGCACTATATCTTCCTCATCGCCATTTGGGTCGTCATTATCCGCTTCATTCTGGACCTGCTCGTTCAATTCAAGGTTCTGGATGCCGGACAAGCCTGGGTCGGCAATCTTAGCGGCCTTTTGCAGCGCCTGACCGAGCCGGCCCTGCGGCCGATCCGGCGTTTCGTCCCGGCCATGGGCGGGATCGATATTTCACCCGCCATCCTGCTCCTCCTAATCTGGATCCTGCGTTATATCGTCTTCCGCCTGCTCATTGGCAGCATGATGATGTGATCGGGGCGTGAGAGCGGAGAGCGCCTGGACGCCCGGCGCCGACGGGTTGCGCCTAGCCGTCAAGGCTCAGCCCGGCGCCAAGCGCGAGGGCCCGCTCGGCTTCGTCCGAGATGCCGAGGGGCGGGTTTTCCTCCGCCTCGGCCTCAAAGCTCCGGCTCAAGAGGATCGCGCCAATCGTGCCCTGATCGCCTATCTCGCGAAGGAATTAAGCTTGCCGAAATCCGCTTTCCGCTTTTTATCCGGCGAAAAATCGCGCTGGAAAATCGTCGCGATCGCGGGCGATGGCGCCGATCTTGGCGCCGCCTGCGCCGCCCGTTTCAATGCTGAATAAGGAAAACCGAAATCATGACTGCCGCCGCTGTTACCGATTCCGCCAAGATCATCGACGGCAAGGCTTTTGCCGCCCGCGAGCAAGCGAAGATCGCTATGGCCGTCGCCGATTGGCGGAAGCGCCACGGCTTCGTTCCGGGTCTCGCCGTCGTCCTGGTCGGCGAGGATCCCGCAAGCCATGTCTATGTCCGCAATAAGGGCTTGGCGACCAAGGCCGCCGGCATGGAAAGCTTCGAGCATCGCCTGGCGGCCGATACGAGCCAAGCCGCTTTGCTTGCCCTCATCGCCAAGCTCAATAAAGATCCCGCCGTCAACGGCATTCTGGTGCAATTGCCTTTACCCAAGGCGATCGACCCCATGGCTATCCTCGATGCGATCGATCCCGCCAAGGATGTCGACGGCTTCCATGTCGTCAATGCCGGACGGCTGGCGACGGGCGGCGCGGCCCTCGTGCCCTGCACACCCTATGGCTGTCTGCGTCTCTTGAAGGATCGGTTGGGCGATCTTTCGGGGATGGAAGCCGTCATCATCGGCCGGTCGAATATCGTCGGCAAGCCGATGGCGCAATTGCTGCTCGGCGAAAACTGCACAATCACCATCGCCCATTCGCGGACGCGCGATCTTCCCGCCGTCGCGCGCCGCGCCGATATCCTGGTCGCCGCCATCGGCAAGCCGGAATTCGTCAAGGGCGATTGGCTGAAACCGGGCGCCATCGCCATCGATGTCGGCATCAACCGCATCGTCGGCGCGGACGGCAAGGGCCGTCTCGTCGGCGATATCGATTTCGCGGGCGCCTTGCCGCGCGTCGCGGCCATCACGCCGGTTCCTGGCGGCGTCGGGCCGATGACCATCGCCATGCTGCTTAGGAACACGCTAATCGCCGCCGGAAGGCAGCGCGGCCTTCCCGTCGCTCTCGACTAAGCCTTTTTCCGCTTGCGCCTTTACTTGGCGAGGGCGGCGGAAAGCTGCGCGTTCATGCGCTCGATCCGGGTCGCCAATTCGCGCATGACCTCGATGCCGATCGCGGGAAAATCGGTGACCATGCGGAAGAACAAATCCTTGGTGATCTTGAGGGTCGAAAGCGCCACCGTCGCGCGGATCGTCGCCGTCCGCGGCACGTCGCACAAGATGCCGATCTCGCCGAGAAAAGCGCCCTTGCCGAGCGTCGCCACCTTGACCGGACCCGAGGGCGTCGTCACCAGAACCTCGGCCTCGCCTTCGAGGATGATATAGGCCGAATCGGCGAGATCGCCCTGATGGAAAAGGATATCGCCCGGACGATAGGCGGCGCGCTCGCTGGCAAAGGCCATCAGCTTCAGCTTCGCCGGCTCGACCTTGGCGAAGAGAGGGATGCGCCGCAGCGCCTCGACATCCGTTTGAATGCTCATGCCTTATCTCCCTCGCTGAAAGGATCTCATGTCGCCGAGGCGCCGATCAAGGCGCGATAGGCCGATTCCGGCCGGTCGAGATCGCGCGGCGATCCCGCCTCCGCCAGGCGCCCCTCGGCCAGAATCAAGACCGCGTCGCAATCGCGGGCGAGCGACGCATTATTGGCGACGAGAAGCAGGCTCCCTTCCCGCATCTCCGCGCGTAGCGCGGCCAGGAGCCGCGCCTGGGTCGCCGCATCGAAGAGACCGAGCGCATTGCCGATAATGAGCAATTGCGGCCGCTTGAGCAGCGCGCGCAGCAGCGCCGCCTTCTGGCGCTGAGCCGTCGTCAGTTTCTTGCCGGCGGCACCCACTTGATAATCGAGGCCGACGCCGATAATCCGCTCGCGCAGGCCGAGGCTTTGCACGCAATCGGCAAGGACGGCGCCGATTTTCTGCCCCGCCTGAGCCTGGCCGTAAACGAGGCGGCCGAAGAGGATATTGTCCTGAACCGTGGCGGCGGCGTTGTAACGATCGGGGGCGTAGAATTCGACCGCCTCGCGATCCGCGTCCGGCAATCCGGCGGCAAAGGCGCGCCGCGCCGCCAGCAGGCGATCTTCGAGCGCGGCATCAAGCAGACCGAGGCGATGGCGGGATTCGATATAGGGAAAGCTGAGGCCGATCAGGCGACGGCGCGCCGCTTCGTCAAGCGCATTGGCGCCGGCGCGTTCGATCTGGCTCAGCCATTGCTCGTAGAGCGGCAAATCCTCGGCGGCGATGAAGCTGAATTGCTCGAAGAAGGGATGGCCCGCCGGCAGATCGGCGAAAAGCTCGATCATCGTCGCGGCGATCCGCCGGCCGAGATCGAAAAGATCGCCGCTCAATCCCGAATCCGCCAGCAAGCGCGCCATATAAGGATTGGCGGCAAGATTTTCCGGTTGATAGGCCGCCTGCCGCGCCGTCCCGAAAAGGATGTTTTCCGCGACCGTCAGGCTGCGGTTATAGGTATCGGGCCGGAAGGGGTCGATCAATCCGGCGAGTTCGGGCGCGGTGAGTCGTTTGGCCAGCCCAGCACGCGCCGCCATGAAAGCCTTGGCAAGATCGGGATCGGCCATGGGATCGATGCGACCGCGCAAGCCGAATTGATAGACGTCTTCGGCGAGTTCCAGCCTTTCCAGCAATTCGCCGATCCGCCGATCGAGCGCCGCCGCGTCGGCGAGCCCGGCCCCGGCGAGATCGCGCCAATCGGCCTCGCTATCGAATTCGGGATTGCCCGTGCGGCGCGCTTCGGCCATTTGTTTTTTATAATTGTCGAGCGCCGCGCCATCGCGTTGCGGCGCGCGTTCGGGGCGATGCTGCAGGGCATAGATCAGATTGGTCTTGAGGCTGAACGGAAAGAAATAGGATTCCTCGCCGACATAAGCGAAATGCCGCCCCGTCAGCCGTTCCGGCAGAGCGCGGATATCGCGATCGCCGTAGAAAATTTGCCCGCCGCTCGGCCGCAACAGGCGCGCGATCAAAGCGGGGAGAAAATCCTTGCCGCAATTATTGCCGCCGATGACGGCAAGATGGCGACCGGGTTCGAGGACGAAGCTTAAATCCTCGAGATGGCGAACGCCCGATTCGTCGGTATAGCCGAGCCGCTCGACCCGCAAAGGCGCCGGCGTCAAGGCAGCTTCGCCCTCGGGCGCGATGCCTTGCTCATCTTCCGCCATCAGATCCTCGGGCGAGAATTGCTCCATCACCTGCTCGTATTTGATCTGCACGTCTTGGCGCTGCTGATCCCAATCGATCAATTCCTTGATCGGCGAGGGGAGATCCTTATAGGCGCTGATGACGGCAACCAGCGCGCCGACATCGAATTTCCCCGTCAGCGCGAGATAGCCGCCGATCAGGAAGAACAGGAAAGGCGTCGTCTGCGCCAACATGTTGTTGAGATATTTGACCAGGAATTTCCGCTGATAGAGTTCGAAGCGGATGACGAAAATCCGCGCCAAGCGGTGGACGATATCGGCGCGCTCGAAATTCGACGTGTCGTGGACATGGATTTCGGTTGCCCCGTCGACGCATTCGGCGATGCGCCCCGCCAATTGCCGCGCCGTCAATTGCCGTTCCTTGCCGAGGCGCAGAACCTTGACGCGCAAACGCGGGATGATGGCGAGCTGAATGCCGAGCATGGCGATGGTGATGAGGCCGAGCTGCCAGCTTTGCGAAAAGATGAAATAAAGCGCCGTCAGGGCCGTCCCGCCAAGAAAGGCCGGGGCGATGAAAGCATCGCCGATGAACCCGCCCAGGGGTTCGACTTCGTCCTTGATCATGGTGGCGATTTCGGCGGGCTTTACCTTGCGGAATTGCAGAATCGGGAACCGCAAAACCCGATCGAATAGCGAAAAGCGCAGGCGGCGCAGCATGCGCTCGCCCAGCCTTCCCTTTTCCGTATTGACGCGCTGCTTCAAGGCGCCGTTCAAGACGACGAAGAAGAGATAAAGGAAGCAAAGGGCGACGAGATAATCGAGACGCGGCAGGGGAAAGCCGTCGAAAATCGCGATCGGCCCGCCCCAGGATTCCGGCAAAGGCAGCGAGATCGCGAGGAAGGTCGCGGTTTGGCTATTCTCGAAAGCGCGCCCCTGGATCGCGTCGTTGACGATGCGCTTCGGGAGATCGAGGGAGACGAAATAAAAGACCTGCGCGATAACGACGACAATCAGGATCGCGATCTGATCCCGCCAGGAATGCCGCCAGACATATTTGAAAAGATTGGGTTCCATGCTCCCCTTCCCCAAGGCAGCGGAGCCGAAAAACCTCAAAAAGTCAATGCTTTGCCATTGTCGCGGAAGTTTGACTTTCCGCCCTGGCGGCGATTATGCGATATTGATCGGCGACGGGGGATGACCGCAAGGAAGGGCGACGTGACCGGCGAGCGTAAACGCAAGGGGGATGCCCGCGTCCTCATCTATTCCCATGACACGTTCGGCCTCGGCCATCTGCGCCGCTGCCGCACCATTGCCCATTGGCTGGTCGAGCAAAATAAGGACATGTCGGTCATCATCCTGACCGGCTCGCCCATTATCGGCAGTTTCAATTTCCGCGCCCGGGTCGATTTCGTGCGCGTGCCGGGCGTCATCAAGCTGCGCAGCGGCGATTACACGCCGCTTTCCCTCCTGATCGATATCGAGGAAACCCTCGCCTTGCGCGCCTCGATCATCAAGCATACGGCGGAAATCTTCGATCCCGACATCTTCATCGTCGATAAGGAACCCTTGGGTCTTCGGGGCGAGGTTCTGGAAACCCTCGAAATGCTGAAAGCGCGCGGCACGCAATTGATTCTGGGCCTGCGCGATATCATGGACGAGCCGGCCGCTCTCGCCCCCGAATGGCAGCGCAAGAAAGTCGTGCCGGCCTTGCGCGATTTCTACGACCAAATCTGGGTCTATGGCTTGCCGCAAATCTGCGACCCCCTGGCCGGGATCGAAATCCCGAAATCGGTGCGCCGCAAGACGATCTATACCGGCTACCTGCATCGCTCGCTCCCCCACGGGCCGGCGACGCCGACCCCGCTACAGAAGATTTCCGCGCCCTATCTCCTGGTGACGACGGGCGGCGGCGGCGATGGCGAGACGGTGATCGATTGGGTCTTGCGCGCCTACGAAAACGATACGCGCCTTCCCTACCCCGCCTTGCTGGTTCTCGGCCCCTTCATGCAATCGGAGCGCCAAAGCGAATTCCTCGCCCGCGCCGCCCGCCTCCCTCAGGTCGAAGCCATCACCTTCGACGCCCAGATCGAGCATCTGATGGCGCGCGCCTTGGGCGTCGTCGCCATGGGCGGTTATAATACCTTCTGCGAGATCATTTCCTTCGACAAACCGGCGTTGATCGTGCCCAGGACGCGGCCCCGCATGGAACAATTCCTGCGCGCCGCCCGCGCCGAGGAATTGGGTCTCGCCGCCATGCTGGAAGACGACGGCAATTGCGATTGGCGGCGCATGGCGACGGCGCTGCGGCAATTGCCGCAACAGGGCAAGCCCAGCGACGTCGTGGTGCCGGGATTGCTCGACGGCCTCAACAATGTCGATCGCCTGACGCGCTTGGCGATCGCCAAGGGGCGGCGGCCCTCGCTGAAGAATTCCTTGAAACTGGCGCAGCGCCGGCGCTGAAGCCTTGTCCGCCATTCTGTTCCTGCTCAAGGGCTATCCGCGCCTTTCGGAAACCTTCATCGCCCAGGAAATTCGCGCGCTCGAAAAATCCGGCATTCCGATCCGCATCTTTAGCCTGCGTCATCCGACCGACCGCCATCGCCATCCCGTCCATGACGAGATCGCGGCGCCCATCGCGTATTTGCCGGAATATCTGTGGCAGGAACCCTGGCGAGTCCTGCGCGGGATTTATCATGCGCTTCGCCTGCCCGGTTTCGGGCGCGCCTTTCGCCGCTGGATCGCCGATTGGCGGCGCGATTTCTCGGCCAATCGCGGCCGGCGTTTCGGCCAGGCTTGCGTGCTTGCCGCCGAAATGCCGGCCGATATCCGTCGCCTCCATGCGCATTTTCTGCATACGCCGGCCTCAGTCGCCTATTATGTCCATTTGATGACGGGATTGCCCTGGAGCGTCTCCGCTCACGCCAAGGATATTTGGACGATTCCCGATTGGGAGAAACGGGAAAAACTCACCAGCCTGGATTGGCTCGTGACCTGCACGGAAGGCGGCGCCCAGCATCTGCGCGCGCTTGCCGACGATCCGGGGCGCGTGACGCTGCTTTATCATGGCCTCGATTTTGCGCGATTCCCGTCTCCGCCGGAATCCGCGATTCCGGCGCAGGACCAAGCGATCCGCCTCGTTTCGGTCGGGCGCCTCGTGCCGAAAAAAGGCTATGCGACCCTGTTGCGGGCGCTGGCCGCCTTGCCGGAAAAATTCGCCTGGCGCCTCCGCCAGATCGGCGGCGGGCAGCTCGCCGAGGAACTCGCCGATCTCGCGCGCGAATTGGGCATCGCCGAGCGTATCGATTGGCTGGGCGCGCAACCGCAGACGATCGTCATCGCCGAATATCGCGCCGCCGATCTTTTCGTCCTGGCGCCGGAAATCGCCGCCGACGGCGATCGCGACGGCTTGCCCAATGTGCTGATGGAAGCCCAGAGCCAGCGCCTCGCTTGCGTCGCGACCAACATTTCCGGCATTCCCGAACTCATCCGCGACGGAACGACCGGGCTACTCGTGCCGCCCGGCGATCCCGCGGCGCTCGCCGCTTGTCTCGCGCGGCTCATGGAGAATCCGGAAGACCGCCGACAAATCGCCGAGGCCGGATTCCGCCGCCTGCGCGAAAACTTCGCGATGGAAACCGGCATCGCGGAATTGGCGCAGCGCTTCCGGCGCGATCTTTAAGGTCCAGCGCCATGCGCCTCGCCTTTTACGCGCCGCTGAAACCGCCCGATCATCCCAACCCCTCGGGCGATCGCACCATGGCGCGCGCCCTCATCGCGGCGTGGCGGAAAGGCGGCGCGGAAATCGCGATCGCCAGCCGTTTTCGCGCGCGCGTGGGATCGGCGGATGCGGCGGAAATCGCCAAGCGCGCCGAGCGCGGACAAGCGATCGCCGAGCGCCTCATCCGGCGCTATCGCCAAGCGCCCGCGCGCGAGCGGCCCGATGCCTGGTTCACCTATCATCTTTATTATAAGGCGCCCGATTGGCTCGGCCCCAGGGTCGCAGCGGCACTCGATATTCCCTATCTCGTCGCCGAGGCGAGCCATGCGCCGAAACGCGCGACCGGCCCCTATGCCGATAATCATCGCGCCGTCGAAGCCGCGATCCGCCGCGCCGATGCGATTTTCTGCCTCAATCCCGCCGATGAAATTTGCCTCGCCGAGATCGTATCGCGGCGACGCTTGATCGACCTCCCGCCTTTTCTCGATCTCGCGAAATTCCGCCGCCATTTGCCGGAGCGCGAAATGGCGCGACGCCTTCTCGCGCGCGCGCATCGCCTGCCGAGGAATATGCCCTGGCTGATTGCCGTCGCCATGATGCGACCGGGCGACAAGCTCGCCTCCTATCGCCTGCTTGCCGAGGCGCTGGGCCTCCTGCGGCAGGAAGCGCCGAATATCGATTTCCGCCTCATCCTTATCGGCGACGGGCCGGCCCGGGCGGAGATAGCGCGGCACTTCAAGCCTTTTCGCCATCGCTTGCGCTGGGCCGGCGAAGTGCAGGCCGCCGGTCTCGCCGCCTTTTACGCCGCCGGCGATCTTCTGGTCTGGCCGGCGATCAACGAGGCTTTCGGCATGGCCCTCCTCGAAGCCCAGGCAGCGGGTTGCCCTGTCATCGCCGGGGCAAGCGGCGGCGTCCCGGCCATTATCGCCGACGGCAAGACGGGCTTTCTAACCCCGCCCGGTTCGGCGGCGGATTTCGCCGATGCGATCCATCGCGCCTTGACGCGCGATCTTTCGCCCTTGCGCGCGGCGGCGATCGCCCGAACCCGCGCGCATCACGATATCGCGATAGCGGCCGAACGCCTGGGCCGCACCCTGCGCGCCTTGGGCGTGGGATCGCAATAAGCCATGATCCGCCTTGCCGTTCTGCGCCACGCGCCGACCGCCTGGAACGAATCCGGCAAATTGCAGGGGCGCAGCGATCCGCCGCTCTCGCCGCAGGGGCGCGCACTCGCCGCCGCCTGGCGGATCGATCCCGCTTGGCGCAACTGGCGTGTGATCGCCAGCCCCTTGCAACGCGCCCGGGAAACCGCAAGCCTGATGTTTCCCGATTGTACGATCGAGATCGAGCCGCGCCTTGTCGAAATGGATTTCGGCGCTTGGGAGGGGCAAAGCCTCGCCGATCTCCGCGCCGATCCTAGGAACGATACGGCGCGGCTGGAGGCGATGGGACTCGATTTCCGCGCGCCTGGAGGCGAAAGCCCGCGCGATCTTCAGAATCGCCTGCAGCCCTGGCTCGGCGAATTGGCGGCGGCGCGGCGCGATACCGTCGCCATCGCTCATAAATCGATTCTGCGGGCGCTTTATGCTCTGGCGAGCGGTTGGCGGATGATGGAAAAACCCCCGGTAAAATTCAAGGACGGGCATGCGCAAATCTTCGCGCTCGACGATGCGAACGGGTTCCGCCTCGTCGAGGCCAATCGCCCGCTGCTGCGAGAACCCGCCCCATGAGCCGCCCCTTGCGCGTCTTTTTTCACGTTCAGCATCTGCTCGGCATCGGGCATTTGAAACGCGCCGCCGCCTTGGCCCGCGCGCTCGGCGAAGCGGGCTTCGCCGTCGATCTCGCCAGCGGCGGCGAAATTCCGCCCGGCCTCGATTTCGGCAAGGCGCGGCTTCACCCGCTGCCGCCCGTCCGATCCGCCGACGAACGCTTTTCTGCCTTGCTGGATGCGACGGGGAAACCCATCGACGACCTCTGGCGGGAAAACCGCAAGCGGCATCTGCTCGACCTTTTCGCCGCCGCCGATCCCGATATCCTGCTGATCGAAATGTTCCCGTTCGGCCGGCGGCAATTCCGTTTCGAATTGCTGCCCTTGATCGCGGCGGCGCGCGCAGGGGCAAGGCGTCGCCTCATCGTCAGTTCCGTGCGCGACATCCTGGTCGATAAAGGCCGCGCCGATCGGCGCGCGGAAGCGGTCGCTCTCGTGCGTTCGGCCTTCGACCTCGTTCTCGTGCATGGCGACCCGCGTTTGGTCGATTTCGCTTCGAGTTTCCCCGAAGCGCCCGCCATCGCCGACCGCCTGCGTTACACCGGCTATGTCGTCGAAACGGGCACCACGATCGCGCCCATTCGCCGGGGGGCGGACGGCCCCGTCCTGGTTTCGGCGGGCGGCGGCGCCGTCGGCTTTCCTCTGCTCGAAGCCGCCTTGGCGGCGAAACCGCTTTCGCGCCATCGCGACCGGCCTTGGCATGCGATCGCCGGATTGGAAATGCCCGAGACGCAATTCGCGCGCCTGCGGGAGCTCGCCGCGCGCGATCCCCATCTGCGCCTGGAACGCTTCCGCCCCGATTTCGCCGCCTGTCTGGCCGGCGCATTCCTTTCGATCTCGCAAGGCGGCTATAATACGGTGATGGAAATCCTGGCGCATAACGTTCCGGCCCTGCTGGTGCCCTTCGCGGCGGGGGGCGAAAGCGAACAGCGCCAACGCGCGATCCTGCTCGCCCAACGAGGACGCTTGGCTTGGCTCGACCCCGCCGATCTCACGCCCGGCAATCTTGCCGCCGCGCTCGATCGCGTGCCGATCCCGCCGCCCGATTTCGCCATCGACCTTTCCGGCGCGGCGGAAACCGCGCGCCAAATCGAGATCGCCTGGAGGATTCTTGGCTGATTGGGGCGATCTCATCCGCGAACTCGATCTTTGGGGCGAGGCCGGGGAAGAAGCGAGCCTTTGGTGGCGCGACGACGATGCCGTGGGCGAAAGCGCGGCCTTGCGGGATTTGCGCCATAACGCGCAAGTGCCAATCGCGCTCGCCGTCATTCCGGCAAGGCTGCAAGAGGATCTCGGCGAGGCTTTGGCCGATTGGCCGCTCGCCGATCTCCTCCAGCATGGCTATGCCCATCTCGATCATGCCAGACCCGGGGAACGGAAAAGCGAATTTCCCGAGAATCGCGCGGCCATCGAGACCGATCTCGCCGCCGGTCGGCAGCGTTTGGCCGCCTTTTTCGGCGATCGCTTCCGCCCGGTCCTGGTTCCCCCCTGGAATAGGATGGCGGAAAGCCTCGTCGCGCAGCTGCCGGATTGGGGTTTTTCCGGCCTATCGCGTTTCGGGCCGCGCCGACCCGATGCCGTTCCCGGATTGATCGAGGTCAATACCCATGTCGATCTCGTCGATTGGCGCGGCGATCGCGGCTTTCCGGGCGAAGCCTTTTGCCTTGCGCGATTGATCGGCCATCTCGCCGCGCGCCGGCAGGGCGCGGTCGATCGGCGCGAGGCGACGGGCATCCTCACCCACCACCTCGTCCATCAGAAAGAGACTTGGCGATTTCTCGAGAACCTGCAAGATTGCCTTCGGGGACATGGCAGCGCGCTCTTCCTGGGAGCGGCGCAGCTTTTTGCCGGGGCTAAGATTCGATGACGACACCGCCGCATCGCTACCCGATCTCGACCCTCTGGAAAGATTACCTGATCGGCGGCCTCGGCCTCGCGGCGGTTCTCGTGCTGCTGGCCGGCGGGTCGCCGAATTCCAGCTTGAACTGGATCTTCCTCGGCTTGGCCGCCTTCTTTCTCGGCGTTCTCCTCCACGCGGCTTGGCGCCAGAGCCAACGCCTGGCGGTCGACGATCGGGGCTTGCGCCTTTCGGGCTGGCGCCGGGCGGAAATCGCTTGGCGGGATCTCGACGGTCTCACCCTGCGGTTTTACGGCACGCGCTCCCTGATGGGAAAATTGAAGAGCGGCCTTCTGGTGCTGAAACTCCGCGCCGGCCGCAAGCGCATCGCGCTCGATTCCGATCTTATCGGTTTCACGGAAATTCTGGCGCGCGCCGCGGCAAGCGCCAAGGCGCGGCAATTGCCGCTCGACGAATATACGCAATTCAATCTCGATACGGCCCTGGCGGAAACGCGCGCATGAGCGATCTTATCCGCATCCGCGATCTCGCGATCGATTTCCGCATCGAGGGCGGCATCCTGCAAGCGGTGCGCGGCGTTTCCTTCCGCATTCCGGCGGGCGGCACGGTCGCGCTCGTCGGCGAATCGGGTTCGGGCAAATCGGTGACGGCTCAGGCGATCATGGGCCTGCTGCCCAGGAATGCGCAGATCGCGCGGGGCTCGATTCTCTATCACGATCCCGAAGCCGGCGAGGGCGCGCCGCCGATCGATATCGCCCGATTGCCCCATGAGGGCGCCGCCATCCGCGCTTTGCGCGGCCGCCGAATCTCGATCATTTTCCAAGAACCGATGACCTCGCTTTCGCCCGTCCACATGATCGGCGATCAGATCGGCGAAGCCTTGCATCTCCACCGCCGCATCGACCGGGCAAGCGGGCGGGAAATCGTCGCCGATATGCTGCGCGCGGTCGGGTTTCCCGATCCCAAGCGCGCGCTCAGAACCTATCCCTTCGAACTTTCCGGCGGGCTGCGCCAGCGCGCCATGATCGCCATGGCGCTCATTTGCCGACCGGCTTTGCTGATCGCCGACGAGCCGACGACGGCCTTGGACGTGACCATCCAGGCGCAAATTCTGAAATTGATGCGCGATTTGCAGCAGGAACTCGGCATGGCCATGCTGATGATCACGCACGATCTCGGCATCGTCGCCAATATGGCCGAGGAGATCGTCGTTATGTATCGCGGCGAAATCGTCGAATCGGGCAGCGCGGAAGCGATCTTCCGCGACGCGCAGCATCCCTATCTGAAGGCTTTGCTGGCCGCCGTCCCGCGCTTCGGCATGGGCCCCGACGAGCGCCTGATCCCGATCCGCGAGATCGGCGGCGGCGGCAATCGCGTTTGGCATGCGGCGGCGGAATGGCCGGAAGCGGCCGACCAGGCGGGCCCGCTGCTGGCGGTCCGCGATCTCGCCAAGAGCTTCACGATCCGCAAGAGCGGCTTCGGCGGCAAAACCCAATTTGCCGGCATTCAAGCCGTGGCCGGCGTCGATTTTGCCGTCAAGCGCGGCGAATGCCTGGGCCTCGTCGGCGAATCGGGCTGCGGCAAGACCACGCTTTCCAAAATGATCATGCGCGCCATCGGCGCCGATCGCGGCCGCATCGTCTTCAACGATCGCGGTCGCCTGCTCGACGTGCGCCAGGTTGCGGGCGCCGATCTCGCTCGCTATCGCCAGCGCGTGCAATTCGTCTTCCAGGACCCCTTCGGCGCGCTCAATCCCCGGATGACGGTCTTCGACATCATCAGCGAACCTTTGATCATCCACGAAATCGGCGATGCGCGATCGCGCGAGCAAATGGTGATGGCGCTGATGGAAATGGTCGGTCTCGATATCCGGCATCTCCGGCGTTATCCCCATTCCTTCTCCGGCGGCCAGCGCCAGCGCATCGGCATCGCCCGCGCGCTCGCGCTGCAGCCCGATCTCCTCATCCTCGACGAGCCGGTCTCGGCGCTCGACGTTTCGATCCAAGCGCAGATTCTCAATCTGCTGAAGGATCTTCAGGCCAAACTCGGCCTGACCTATATCTTCATCTCGCATAATCTGGCGGTGGTCGATTACATCGCCGATCGTATCCTGGTCATGTGCGCCGGTCGTATCGTCGAAGCGGCGCCGACTGCGGGCCTTTTCGGCAATCCCGTCCATCCCTATACCCAAGCGCTGCTGGCCGCCGTTCCCGATCCCTCGCTCGACCGACCGCTCGATTTCCAGAAGATCATGGACGGCCGCAATTCGGCGCCCGCCGCCTGGCCGGTGCCCTTCACGATCGATGCCGAACACGATCCCGGCATGATCGATCTTGGGGAAGATCACTGGGTCCGCGCGGCCTCTTCGCTGGCGGTGGCGGCATGATCGTCTTCCCGCTCCGCGCTTGGCTCGCCGCCTCTCTCTTGGCATTCGCCGCTCCCGCCGCCTTCGCCGATTATTTCGAATCCGATTATCTGGCGCCGGCCCTGGCGGCGGGCGATTTGCCGCCGATTACCGAGCGCCTGCCCGAAAATCCGGCCATCGCCGTCATGGACGAAACGGGAAAGCCCGGCGGCGAATTGCATATGCTGATGGGTAGCTCGCGCGATACCCGCATCCTCGTCGCCTATAGCTATGCGCGCCTCGTCGCCTACGATCGGAATTATCGTATCGTTCCCGATATCCTGGAGAATTTCGAAGTCGAAGAAGGCCGCATCTTCACCTTCCACCTACGCCGCGGGCATAAATGGTCGAACGGCAAACCCTTCACCACCGAGGATTTCCGTTATTGGTGGGAAGACGTCGCCAACAATCCCGATCTTTCGCCCGTCGGCCCGCCGGCGGAAATGCTGGTCGATGGCGAAGCGCCGAAGGTCGAAATCCTCGACGAGACGACGATCCGCTATTCCTGGTCGAAGCCCAATGCCGATTTCCTGCCGGCTCTGGCGCGCGCCTCGCCGCTTTATATTTATCGCCCGTCCAAATATCTGAAAAAATTCCATGCCAAATATGCCGATCCGGCGGAGCTCGAAGCCGCCGTCAAGGATGCCGGTCAGCCGAGCTGGGCGGCGCTGCATAACCGCCGCGACAATCAATATCGCAACGACAATCCCAAACTGCCGACACTCGACCCCTGGGTGCTGCGCATCAAGCCGCCCGCCGAGCGCTTTCAGTTTGTACGCAATCCCTATTACTACCGCGTCGATGCGGCCGGGCATCAGCTGCCCTATTTCGATGTCGTCGTTTTCGATATCGCCGATAGCAAGCTCATTTCCGCTAAGACCGGGGACGGCGAAAGCGACCTTCAGGCGCGCAATATCCGCTTCAGCGACTATACGTTCCTGAAGAAAGCGGAGAAGGAGCGCCGCGACTTCACGGTGCGGCTTTGGGACGACGGGCGCGGCAGCACGATCGCGCTTTACCCCAATCTGACCTGCGAGGACCCCGTCTGGCGCGCGCTCAATCGCGATCTCCGTTTCCGCCGCGCGCTCTCGCTCGGCATCGACCGGCACGA
>CAYQAG010000053.1:0-15080 GCA_964415425.1 uncultured Rhodospirillaceae bacterium
TATCTCAACGGCATCACCACCATGCAGGCGCGCTTTCAGCAATTCTCCGCCAAATCCGGCCTCGCTTTGGGCTCGATCTATCTCGAACGGCCGGGCTTCATCCGCATCGAATACGATCCCCCGTCGCCGCTGCTCATCATCGCCGATAGCGTCTCGCTGCATTATTACGATCCCGAACTCGATCAGATCAATCGCGTGCCGCTCGACGCCTCGCCGATCTGGTTCCTGTTGCGCGACGATGTCGAACTCGGCGGCGATGTCACGGTTACGTCCTTCACGCGCGGCGCCGGCGTTTTCGCCATCGGCATCGCGGAAACCGATTCGCCCGAGGCCGGCCGCGTGCTTCTCGAAATCGCCGATCAGCCGATGGAGTTGCGGCAATGGATCGCCGAGGATGGCGAGAACGAAGCCGTCCGCGTCAGCCTTTACGATCAGCGCTTCGGCATCGCCATCGATCACGACCTCTTCCGCGTGCCCAAGGCCGCCAATAATCGGGCGAATTAAATCACGCCTTGGCTTGGCCCGACCTGAAGCCGCGGGCGATAGATAGACCCATTACAAATTGATGCCGCCAGAAACTTCGATGCGTTGACCGTTGATCCAGCCGCTTTCCTCGGCAAGAAGCATGGCGACGGCGCCGCCAATGTCGTCGGGTAACCCAACGCGGCCAAGCGCGGTTTGCGTGGCGATCATTCGATTGAGATCGGCATTGTCGCGTACGGCGCCGCCGCCGAAATCGGTTTCGATCGCGCCGGGGGCAATCGTATTCACGGCTATTCGACGTTCGCCAAGCTCCTTGGCAAGGTAACGCGTGAAGACCTCGATTCCGCCCTTCATCATCGCATAGGCGGCATATCCCGGATAGCTGAACCGCGCGAGGCCGGAGGAAACATTCACGATCCGCCCGCCGTTCTTCATCAAAGGCAGCAGCTTCTGCGTGAGAAAAAAGGGCGCTTTAAGATGCACGTTCATCATCTGGTCGAACTGCTCGGGCGTCGTCTCGGCGATGGGCGCATAAGTCCCCATACCGGCGTTATTAACGAGATAGTCAAAATCGCCGCGCCCCCAAATGCCTTGCAGAGCGGTCCGAAGATTGGCCGCAAAGGCCCCGAAAGTTTCGAATTTGGCGACATCGAGTTGCAAGGCCGCCGCCTTGCGCCCCCTGGCCTCAATCTCGCTCACCACTTTATCCGCCGCCGCTTTCTGCGAATGATAGGTGATCATGACGTCCGCACCGCGTTCGGCTAGGTGCTGCGCCATGCTTTTGCCAAGCCCTCGGCTACCGCCGGTAATGAGTGCGATGGTCATGACTTCCTCCGATATCTATTGATTTCCGAAATTATGGCCGGTATCGATTCCTAAAGGAAGGCGCCATCTTGATCATTCCGTCGGTCGGACAGACAGCACTGCGCCAAGGCGATATAGTGCGCCCTTTCTCCAATCCTGTCGGCGAGGTCGAGCATGAACGATCTATGGCGGCTATCGGCGCGGGCCGCGATCGCTCTGCTCGATAAAGGCGAAATTTCGCCGCTCGATCTCGTCGCGGCGGCCTTGGCGCGGCGCGAAGCCGTGGGCGCCAAGACCAATGCCCTGGTCACTTGGGCGCCCGAACGCGCGCGCGCGCAGGCGCATCGGCTGATGAAACTGCCGCGCGAAGCGCTTTGGGGTGCCATTGGCACCACCATTCCGATAATCTCACCGGCCGAATGCGCCAGTTAATTCACCAACGCCGGATACATTACATCTAAATGAAAATAAATGAAAAGCACTCTAGCTTTTGCGACCTAGGGTCTTCCGACGAGATGGTTCGTTCAATGCCTTGATGATACGGCAATCGGCGATGACGCCGCCTTCACATCGCCTGCAGATCTGGCGCAGTTCGGCTGCTAGGCGCTCAAGGTCGGCAATCCTAGATTCGATGCTCGACAAATGGTTGCGCGCGATCTGGTTCACCTCACCGCAATCCCGGCTGGACTGATCGGCAAGCGCCAGCAGATCGCGGACTTCGTCGAGCGTGAAGCCGAGGGCACGGCAGCGGCGCACGAAGGCCAATCGTTCCAGATGGGAATGGACATAGGTGCGGTAGCGGCCTGTTCCGGTCCTAACAGGGGCTGGCAGGATGCCCTTGCGCTCATACCAGCGTATCGTCTCTGCCGTGGTGCTGGTCGCCTTTGCCAAGGCGCCGATCGTCATTGGCCTATTTTTCACATCTCACCCTTGACCCTGTAGCGGCTACAAGGTCTATGTAAGGTGTCACATCGAAGGAGTCGAGGTGACAAATGGCTAATACTTGTCATGATACGCACTGCGCCGGCAACCCAAAGGATTTGAACAGCCTTGGCTGGCGCCGGGCGCTCTGGATTGCTTTTGCCCTCAACGCCAGCATGTTCGTGGCGGAGATCGCCGCGGGCGTGGCGGCTAGCTCCGCAGCGCTCCAAGCCGATGCGCTCGACTTCCTGGGAGATGCCGCCAATTACGCAATCAGCCTTGGCGTCGCTGGGATGGTCCTGACGTGGCGTGCCCGTGCCGCGCTTTTCAAGGGCCTCTCCCTCGGCCTGCTCAGCCTATGGGTACTCGCCAGCACCGTCTGGCATGCCTATGCAGGTACGCTGCCGGCTGCTGAAGTCATGGGTGCGGTCGGTCTCGTTGCCCTCGCGGTCAATGCTGGCGTGGCGGTCATGCTCTATCGCTTTCGCACGGGCGATGCGAACATGCGCTCGGTCTGGATCTGCTCGCGCAACGATGCGATCGGCAATGTGGCGGTCATGTTGGCGGCACTCGGCGTGTTCGGCACCGGCACCGGCTGGCCCGACTTCATCGTGGCTGCAATCATGGCCACACTCGGGATCAGCGGCGGCTGGCAGATCATACGCCAGGCACGCGCCGAGCTGGCAGCTGCCCGCCCCCAAAATCTCCGGCCGTAGAAAATATCCATGTGAATGAACGTTTCCCTTCTATGAGAGCTCCTTGAAGTGGACAAAGATCGTGTGGCGTTTTTGACTAGGCCGGGTAGACAGCGCGCCCCCGGGGCGGCATAGTGCCGCCCCTTCCCCAACGCCAGGCGACGAGGTCCGGTATGAGCGAACATCCCGCTGCGGAATTGCGCGGCAAATATGCCGACGAGATTGCGATCGGCATGAGCGCCGTTTTCTCGAAAACCGTGACGGAGGCCGATCTCGTTCTCTATGCGGGGATTTCGGGGGATACCAACCCCGTGCATCTCGACGAGGATTATGCGCGCCCGACGCTCTTCAAGGGCCGCATCGCTCACGGCATGCTGACGGCGGGTTTCATCTCGGCCGTTCTCGGCACGAAATTGCCGGGGCCGGGCTGCATCTATCTCGGCCAGACGCTGAAATTCAAAGCACCGGTCCGGATCGGCGATACGGTGGTGGCGCGTGTCACGGCAAGCGCCGTCGATGCCGAAAAAGGCCGCGCGACCTTCGTTACGATCTGCTCGGTCAAGGATACGATCGTCCTCGAAGGCGAGGCGCAATTGCTGGTGCCGCGCCGACCGCAAGCGGCCTGACGCGCGGGCAAGGCGGCAGGATCGACCGTTAGATGCGCGTTTATCGGCATTTCCAGGATATCCCGGCCGAGGCGAGACATGCGGTCATGGCGCTCGGCAATTTCGACGGCGTTCACCCCGGCCATCAGGCGGTGATCGCCGAAGCCGCGCGCTTGGCGGAAACGCTGCGGGCGCCCCTCGGCGTCTTGACCTTCGAGCCGCATCCCCGACAATTCTTCGCGGCCGGGGCCGAAAATTTCCGCCTGACGCCCTTTCGCATCAAGATGCGTCATTTGCAGGCGCTTGGCCTCGACCAGGTCGTCAATCTCGCCTTCGATGCCGAACTCGCAGGCAAGAGCGCGGAAGCCTTCGTCGTCGAAATTCTACAGGAAGGATTGGACGTCGCGCATGTCGTCTGCGGCTACGATTTCTGCTTCGGCAAGGGGCGGAGCGGCAATGCCGAAACCTTGCGCGAATTCGGCCGCCTGCACGGATTCGGGGTCAGCGCCATTGCCGCCGCGCGCGACGGCGCGGCGACGATCTATTCTTCGAGCCTGGTGCGTGCGCGCCTGGGCGCGGGCGACCCGCAAGGCGCCGCCATCGCCCTCGGCCGCCCCTGGGAGATCGAAGGCCGCGTCGAGCATGGCGAAAAACGCGGCCGGCAATGGGGCTTCCCGACGGCCAATCTGGCGCTCGGCGAATATCTGGCGCCGAAGCTCGGCGTCTATGCCGTCAAGGCGGCGATCGACGAAAGCGACGATCCGCGCTGGATCGAGGGCATCGCCAATATCGGCCGGCGGCCGACCTTGGGCGGCACGCGCGTGCAATTGGAAGCGCATCTTTTCGATTTCGCCGGGGATCTCTACGACCGGCATCTGCGGGTCGCCCTCATCGATTTCATCCGTGCGGAGGCTAAATTCCCAGATTTCGACGCGCTTCGCCGGCAGATCGCCGCCGATTGCGAAATTGCCCGCGCCCGGCATCGCGCTTATGCCGGACCCGAACCCGGCAGGCTCGATCCCTTGCCGGATTTTCGCCGCGCGGCGATCGACGAGCGCGATGTCTACGATCGCGGCTTGAAGCCGCGCCGCCTTTCCGATTAAGACATCGATGGCGATAGAGATGCGGATATCATGAGCGAGCAAAGCCCCAAGGCCAAACCCGATTACAAGGCCAGCGTCTTCCTGCCGAAGACGGATTTTCCCATGCGCGGCGATCTCGCCGCCAAGGAACCCGCCATCCTCGCCGAATGGGACCGGATCGATCTTTTCGCGCGTCAGCGCCAAGCGACCAAGGGCCGGGAGAAATTCATCCTCCATGACGGCCCGCCTTACGCCAACGGCCATATCCATATCGGCCATGCGCTGAACAAGATTCTGAAGGACGTCATCAACCGCACGCAGCAGATGCTCGGCAAGGATGCCAATTACGTGCCCGGCTGGGATTGCCACGGCTTGCCCATCGAATGGATGATCGAGGAAAAATACCGCAAGGCCGGCAAGAACAAGGACGACGTGCCGATCCTCGATTTCCGCCGCGAATGCCGGGAGTTCGCGGCGCATTGGATCGCCATGCAGAAGGCCGAGTTCAAGCGGCTCGGCGTGATCGGCGATTGGGAGCGGCCCTATACCACCATGACCTTCGCCGCCGAGGCGGCGATCGCCGGCGAGATCGGCAAATTCCTGATGAATGGCGGCCTCTATCGCGGCTCCAAGCCGGTCATGTGGTCGGTCGTCGAAAAGACCGCCCTGGCCGAGGCCGAGATCGAATATCACGATCACGTCTCGGAAACGATCGCCGTCAAATTCCCCATCGCGACGCCTTCGCGGCCGGAATTCGCCGATGCCGCCATCGTCATCTGGACGACGACGCCCTGGACCATTCCCGGCAATCGCGCGATCGCCTTCGGACCCGATCTCGATTACGAAGCGATCGCGATTACCGAAGCGAGATCCGAAAGCCTCGCTCGCAGCGGCGATCGGCTGATCGTCGCCGCCGCCTTGAAAGCGGCCTTCCTGGAAAGCGCCGGGCTTACCGCGCGCACGCTCTGGTCGGGCAAGGGCGCGGAACTTGCCGGCACGATCTGTCGGCATCCCTTGGCGGGACTCGATGCCTATTACGCTTTTCCCGTCCCCGCTCTTCCCGGCGATTTCGTGACGGCCGAGGCCGGAACGGGCTTCGTCCATATCGCTCCCGGCCATGGCGAGGACGATTACGAATTGGGGCGGCGCCATAATCTCGACATGCCGCAAACCGTGGGGCCGGACGGCACCTATTATGCCCATGTCGGTCTCTTCGCCGGCCTTGGCGTGATCACGCCCCATGGCAAGACAGGCCCCGCCAATCGCGCCGTGATCGAGAAATTGCAGGCGGCGGGCGCCTTGCTGCAGCGGGGAACGATCACCCATTCCTATCCCCATTCCTGGCGCTCGAAAGCGCCGGTCATCTTCCGCAATACGCCGCAATGGTTCATCTCGATGGCGGCCAACGATCTGCGCGCGCGGGCGCTCGACGAAATCGCGAAAACCCGTTTCGTGCCGCCACAGGGCCAGAACCGGCTCCAAGCCATGATCGAGGCGCGCCCCGATTGGTGCATTTCGCGCCAACGCGCCTGGGGTGTCCCCATCGCCGTCTTCGTCGAAAAGAAAACCGGCCAATTGCTGCGCGATCCCGCCGTCAATGCGCGCATTGTCGAAATCTTCCGCGCCGAGGGTTCGGATTCCTGGTTCGCCGGCGAACCCCAGCGTTTCCTCGGACCCGCTTACGCGCCCGCGGATTACGAGCAGATCGTCGATATCGTCGATGTCTGGTTCGAATCGGGATCGACCCATGCTTTCGTTCTCGAACCCCGGCGCGATGGCGATCTCGGCTGGCCCGCCGATCTCTATCTCGAAGGTTCGGATCAGCATCGCGGTTGGTTCCATTCCTCGCTGCTGGAATCCACCGGAAGCCGAGGGCGCGTTCCCTTCAAGGCGATTCTGACCCACGGTTTCACGCTCGACGAGCAGGGGCGGAAAATGTCGAAATCGCTGGGGAATTCGGTTTCGCCCCAAGACGTGATGAAGCAATACGGCGCCGATATCCTGCGCCTTTGGGTTGTTGCCAGCGATTATGCCGAGGATCAGCGCATCGGTCCCGAGATTCTGAAATTCATGGCCGATCATTACCGCCGGCTGCGCAATACGTTCCGCTATCTCTTGGGCGCGCTCGCCGATTGGTCGGAAGAGGAGCGCCTCGACCGCGCTTCCCTGCCGGAACTCGAACGCTGGGTGCTGCATCGCTTGAGCGAGATCGACGCAACATTACGCCAAGCAAGCGCCGATTTCGACCTCCATCGCATGTTCACCGAATTGCACAATTTCTGCGCCATCGATCTTTCCGCTTTCTATTTCGACATTCGCAAGGATTCACTCTATTGCGACGCGCCGAAAAGCTTGCGCCGCCGCGCCGTCCGCAGCGCGCTTTATCATGTCTTCGATTGTCTGAGCGCTTGGCTGGCACCCATTCTCTGCTTCACCGCCGAGGAAGCCTGGCGCCATCGTCCCTGGTCGGGCGGCGAAGAGAGCGTGCATCTCCGCCGCTTCCCCGATCTGCCGAAAGATTGGCGCGATCCCGATCTCGCCGAACGTTGGGAGAAAATCCGCGCCCTTCGCCGCGTTCTCACCGGCGCGCTCGAAATCGCCCGCGCCGAGAAGAAGATCGGCGCCAGCCTACAGGCGAAACCTCGGCTCTATCTTACGCCCGAGCATGAAGCCCTCTTGACCGGCCTCGATCTCGCCGAGATCGCTATTACCTCCGGCATCGAGACGATCGTCGGCCCGGCGCCCGAAGGCAGTTTCGCGCTTCCCGAATCGCCGGGAATTGGAATCGTCATCGCCCCGGCCGAGGGCGAGAAATGCGATCGCTGCTGGCAAATCCTGCCCGAGGTCGGCAAGGATCCCCATCACCCCAACCTCTGTCGGCGTTGCGCCGATGTCGTCGGCCGATGATGGCGACAACCTCCGACGCAAGGCGGCGTTTCGCGGCGGCCTGTCTTCTGGCCGTTTTCGTCCTCGCCGCCGATCAAGCGAGTAAGGCTTGGCTGCTCGATTGGTTGCCGGCGCAAGGCGGCGCGGTCGAAATCCTGCCGGTTTTCAACCTCGTCATGGCTTGGAATCCGGGGGTGAGCTTCGGTCAATTCCAGCATCTCCCCGTCTGGCTGCTGGTCGCTTTCGCTTTCGGCATTTCGGCTCTGCTGCTCTTCTGGCTGCGGCGGGCGGAAAGCCGGGGCATCGCGATCGCCATCGGGCTCATCCTCGGCGGGGCGATCGGCAATGCCATAGACCGCCTGCGATTCGGGGCGGTTTTCGATTTTCTCGACTGGCATATCGGCGATTGGCATTGGCCGGCCTTCAATATCGCCGATACGGGAATCAGCCTCGGTGTCGTTCTGTTATTGTTCGAGAGCTTGTTTCCCCGCCGGGCTCGCGATAGATAGAAGGCGATCTCGCCCTTGGGAGGCTCCTCCATGCGCCCGACAACCTTGCCGATTGCCGTTTTCCTGATCGCCGTCCCGGTTCTGTTGGGCGGTTGTTCCTCGACGCGGGAATTGCTGGGGCTGACCAAACGCTCGCCCGACGAATTCCAAGTCGTCGCCCATGCGCCGCTTTCCATGCCGCCCGATTACAATCTGCGCCCGCCGACGCCCGGCGCGCCGCGACCCCAAGAGGGGACATCCCGCGACCAGGCCGAACAGGCGATCCTGCGCAATGCGACGACGAGCGGCAGCGGCCAGATTCCCGAGATCGGCATCGGCGAGGCGACGGAAGCGCAATCGACCGGCGAATCCGCCTTGCTGCAAAGCGCCAGCACCGCCGGCATCGATCCTAATATCCGCGCGACCGTGAATGCCGAAACCGACGAAGAAGCCGACAGCTCAACCACCTGGCTCGACAGCATCATCTTCTGGCGCGAACCCGAACCTTTCGGCGATATCGTCGACCCGGCGGCCGAGCAGAAACGCTTGCAGGAAAATCAGGCCCTGGGCACGCCGAGCGCCGGCCCGGTCCCGGTCATCCAGCGCCGTCGCAAGGGATTGTTCGAGGGGCTGTTCTGATCGCCCGCTGCCTTCTGGCGGGATTCGGACTTCTTTGTCTGATCGCCGCCGGTTTCCGCAACGAGGCCGTGGCCGATCTTTTTCCCGCCAAGACCTTCACGCTCGAGAACGGCCTCGAAATCTACGTCATTCCCAATCATACTGCGCCGGTCGTTTTCCAAATTATCGCTTATAAGGCGGGGGCTGCCGATGGCGCGCCCGGCAAGAACGGCGTCGCGCATTTCCTCGAACATTTGATGTTCAAGGGAACGGCGCGATTGAAGCCCGGCGAGTTTTCCAAAACCGTCGATTCCCTGGGCGGCAGCGATAACGCCTTCACGACCCAGGATATGACGGCCTACCACCAAATGATCGCCAAGGAGCATCTCCCCATCATCATGGCGATGGAAGCCGATCGCATGCGCAATCTGATCCTCGACGATGCGACCGTACTCCCCGAACGCGACGTGATCCTGAACGAGCGGGGCGAGCGCGTCGAAAACGATCCCGCGGCGAAACTCGACGAAATGGCCGATGCCGCGCTTTTCCTCAATCATCCCTATCGCCTGCCGATACTCGGCTGGCGTCAGGAAATTGCCGCTTATACCAGCGCGGATGCCCTTGCTTTCTATCGCCGCTGGTATGCGCCGAACAATGCCATCCTGGTCGTCGCCGGCGATGTCGAGCCGGAGGAGGTCAGGAAACTCGCCGAAACCTATTTCGGGCCTATTCCCCGGCGCGATCTGCCGGAGCGAAAGCGCTTGACCGAGCCCGAACATATCGCGCCGGTCCGTATCAGCTTCACCGATCCGGGAAGCGAGACGCGGCAGATTTGGCGGCGTTATCTCGCACCTTCTTACGGCAAGGGCGAAAGAAGGATTGTCTACGCCCTTATCGTTCTCGAGGAAATCCTCAATAGCGATTCCGATCATTCGCTATATGGCGATTTCGCCCGCGACCGCGCACTGGCCTTATCTGGCAGCGCCAATTACGACCCGCGCATGATCGACCTTTCGCTATTCAGCTTCTATCTGACAATGCCGCGAGACGGCGATCCGGTCGCTCTCGAGGCCGCTCTCGATGCGAAGATCGCGGCCTGGGCAAAGGATGGCTTCGATTCGGCGGCCGTCGAACAAGCGAAATCGCGCCTCGCAATCTCTGCTGCCAAAGCTCGCGATAGCCTGTCGGGTTTAGCCTTGCAGGCCGGCAGCGCGCTCGCCAATGGCCGCAATATCGCCGAGGTTCAGGCTTGGCCGGAGCATATCGCCGCCGTGACCGCGGCGGACGTGACCGACGCCGCGCGCGAAATCCTTGTTATCCAAAACTCGCTGACGGCTATCTTGCAGCCCGGCGATACGCCGACCCAGCCATGAATGACCGATGAAGATATCGCTTACCCTCGCCTGGCTGATCGCGCTTTGGAGCCTGGCATTCCCCGCTCTCGCTCTCGATATCGATCCAGTGATATCGCCAGGCGGCATCGAAGCTTGGCTGGTCGAGGACGATCAAGCACCGGTTATCTCGGTGGTCGTTACCTTTCGCGGCGGCACCGCTTGGGAACGGCCAAGCAAGGAGGGCCTCACCCGTGCCCTGACTTGGTTGGCGAATGAAGGGGCGGGCGATCTCGATTCGAAAGCCTTTCTCGCACGCCTTGCCGAACGGGGCATCGAATTCTCGGCCAATTACGATCGGGATTCCATTCGATTTTCGCTTCGCTTCCTGCCGGAAGACCGCGATCTGGCCTTCCATCTTCTCGGCCTTGTCCTTAGCGAACCGCGTTTCGATGCCGAACCGATGGCCCGCATGCGCCGGGAATTGCTCCAGGATATGCGCGACCGAATCTCCGACCCCGATTATCGAGTAAATCAGGCCTTCAATCGCCTAGTATTCCGCGGCGATCCTTACGCAAACGACCCTGATGGCACCGACGCCGGAATTGCAGGGATTACGTCGGAAGATTTGCATCGCTTCCGCCGCTTAGTCTTCACGCGCGAACATCTCTTCGTCAGCGTCGCCGGTCGGATTACGCCGCAAGAATTGGCGCCCTTGCTCGATTCGACCTTCGGCGCGCTTCCCGCCGCAAGCGAAGCCGTCAAATTGCCCGAACTGCCCTTGCCGAAAAAAGGCGAGGTTGTCGTCCTCGATGCCGATTTGACGCAGTCGCAAATCGTTTTCGCGCAACCTGGTCTCGATTGGCACGACCCCGATTATTTCGCGCTTTTTCTCGTCGATTATATCTTGGGCGGCGGCGAATTTTCCTCTCGCCTCATGATGGAAGCGCGGGAAAAACGCGGCCTCACCTACGGCATTTACACTTGGCTATGGGATCTCGACCGCGCCGACCTCTGGGGTGGCAGCGTCACGACGCCGAACGCGACGGCAGGCAAGATGCTGGGAATCATCCGTGCGGAATGGCGGCGCATGGCAGAATCGGGACCGACTCCAGAGGAACTTGCCAAAGCTAAAACCTATCTGATTGGGTCGTATCCCTTGTACTTCAGCTCGACAATGAGCATCGCGGAAACCGTGAATGCCATCCATTACGGCGGTTTCGATCGCGACTATATCGATCGCCGCAATGCCGCGATATCGGCCGTGACGCTGGCCGATGCGAAGCGCGTCGCCAAGCGATTGCTCGATCCCGATCGTCTGATCTTCGTCATCATCGGCCGGCCGGAAGGCGTGACGCCGACGATGCCGCCACCGCAATGAACGAAAGCGCCGCGCCATCGCTCGGCAAAGCCGGATTGATGACGCTGATCGCGCTCGTCGCCTTGGGTCCGCTCTCGACCGATCTTTATCTGCCTGCCCTGCCCGCCTTGCGCGAAGGTTTCGCGATCGACGAGGGCGCGGCGCAAGGAACGCTATCGGGCTTCCTGATCGGCTTCGCGCTGGCGATGCCGATTTACGGGCCGCTTTCCGATCGCTTCGGCCGCAAGCCGGTTTTGCTGTTCGGAATCGCGCTCTTCGCGCTAGCGAGCGCGCTTTGCGCGATCGCGAATTCGATCGAGGCGCTCATTCTCTATCGCATCCTCCAAGCCTTGGGCGGTTGCGCCGGTCCCGTCATCTGCCGCGCGATCGTGCGCGACGTTTTCGGCGCTGCCGGCGCCGCGCGGGTTTTCTCTTATCTCAGCGCCGCCGTCGCCCTTGCTCCCGCCATCGCGCCGATCCTAGGCGGCGGCATCGCCGAACTTTGGGGCTGGCGCGCCTGTTTCCTGGTATTGACGGTTTACGGCGCCCTTGGTCTCGCCGCTTGTTTTTTCCTATTGCCGGAAACCAATATCTATCGTCGCGAAACCGGCAGCTTGCTGGGTTCGGCTTTCGGCCATTATCGCGATCTTACGCGCCATCGGGATTATCTCGGCTTCGTTCTCGTCGCGAGTTTCGGCTATAGCGGCATTTTCTGCTTCATCTCGGGATCGAGCTTCGTGCTGATCGAAGTCCTCGGCATCGCGCCGCGTTATTTCGGCTTCTGCTTTTCGGTCTTCGTCATCGGCTATATCGTCGGCGCTTTCGGCGGCGGGCGTCTCGGCCCGCGTTTCGGCCCCGCGCGCATGGTCAAGCTGGGCGGCACGATTTCGCTAGCGAGCGCGCTCGTCCTTTTCGCTTTCGCGCTTTTCCTGCCGCCCTCGCTCGCCTTCGTTCTGGCGCCGCTCTTTCCCTTTATGGTCGGGATCGGCCTCACGCTTCCCAATGCGCAAGCGGGCGCGATCGGCCCCTTCCCGCGCTTGGCGGGCGCGGCTTCGGCCTTGCTCGGTTTCGTGCAGATGCTGATCGCCGCGTCGATCGGGGGCATTCTGGGCTGGATCGGCTCGCCCAACGCCCTCCCCATGACCGGCATGATTCTCGCCTGCGCGCTGGCGCTTTGGCTGACGCAGCGATTCCTGCTGAAGGCCGTTTGATCGCCGTCAATTATCGTTGCCGGGAACCGGCAATTTGACCTTCTGCTTTTGGCCGTTGTTATTGCCGCCATCGCCCAGAATGGCGCCGAGCAAGGCGCCGAAGGCATCCTCGCTACCCGGGTCTTGGGGCGGGGCCGCATCGGCTTCGGGTGCGGCATCAGGTTGGAAGGGCTTCGCGCCGGGCTGGGGCGATCCCAACAATGTCGGCCCGGCATCGGCGACCCAGGCATCGGCCGCGCCGTTGGGGCGCGCCACATCGCGCGCCGGTTTTCCGGCCAAGGCTTCCGCCATGAAATCGTGCCAAATCGCGACCGGCAGCGAGCCGCCCGTCACCTTGTTCATGGCGCTATTATCGTCGTTGCCGACCCAGATTCCGGTCACGAGATCGCCCGTGAGGCCGACGAACCAGGCATCGCGGAAATTCTGGCTGGTGCCGGTCTTGCCGTAGGTCGGACGGTCGAGCTTCGCCTTTTTCCCCGTGCCCCAATCGGTGACGGCGGCCATGATATCGAGCATGGCGCGCACATCCTGCGGCGCGACGACGCCATCGGGGCCGGCGCGGCCGCGCTCGTAGAGCACTTCGCCCGAACGCGTACGGATGCGCTGGATGGCATAGGGCCAGACGCCGATGCCGCGATTGGCGAAGACGGCATAGGCGGAGGTCATTTCCAGCAGCGAGACCGAAGACGTGCCGAGCGCGATCGAGGCATCCTTGGCGAGATCGCCGCTCAATCCTAAGCGCCGCGCCGCCTCGATGACGCGACCGCGCCCGACCTGTTCGGAAAGCTGCACCGCGACCGAATTCAAGGAGCGCGCGAAGGCTTCGCGAAGATCGACCTCGCCGTAGAATTTGTCCTGGTAATTGCCGGGGCGCCAATTGCCGATCGATATCGGCGCATCGACGAAGCGGCTTTCGGGCGTATAGCCGTTTTCGAAACCGGCGAGAAAGACGAAGAGCTTGAAGAGGGATCCCGGCTGGCGCTGGGCTTGGGTCGCACGATTGAATTGGCTTTCGCGATAGGAAACGCCGCCGACCATCGCCTTGACCGCGCCCTCGGGCGTCATGGCGACGAGAGCGGCTTGGCCGGCCTGCATCTCGGGCCCTTTTTCGGTCATGATGCGCGCGAGATTGGCTTCGGCCGCGCGTTCGATCGCGGGGTCGAGCGTCGTTTCGACGATGAGATCGCTCTCGGTATAGCCGACATAGGAGGAGACCTGATCCAGCACCCAATCGGCATAAAACTGACCGATTTGATTGCGCGTTCCGGGCGCGATGGCGGGGGTCGCGATCGCCGCCGCCTGATCCGCCTCGCCTTCGCCGATATAGCCGGCGGCGATCATGTTCTTGAGGACGATGCGCGCGCGTGTCGCGGCGAGCGCCTTGTCGTTGATGGGGTTGTAGCGCGAAGGCGCTTTCAACATCCCGGCCAGCATCGCCGCTTCGTAAAGCGAGATTTCGGCGGCCGGCTTGCCGAAATATTTGCGCGCGGCCGCATCGACGCCGTAAGTGCCGGCGCCGAAATAAACGCGATTGAGATAAAGCGTCAGGATTTCGTCCTTGGTGAAATTCCGTTCCAGCCAAAGCGCCAGCAGGACTTCCTGACCCTTGCGGTGCAGCGATCGCTCGGGCGTCAGAAAGACGTTCTTCGCCAATTGCTGGGTGATCGAGCTTCCGCCCTGGACGAGATCGCCGGCCTTGAGATTGACGTAGATCGCGCGCGCGAGGCCGAGGACATCGATCCCGAAATGGGAATAGAAGCGCCGATCCTCGGTCGCGATCACGGCTTCGGGCAAATAGGCCGGAAGATCGCCAAGCGCCACGCTGCTGCCGTAAAGATCGCCATAGGAGGCGATGAGGCTGCCATCCTCGGCCAGCAAGGCGACGGAGGGGCGGCGCTTGATCTCGTTCAGCGTCGCGACATCGGGAAGATCGTAGGCGCACCAGGCGACCAGGATCATCAGGGCGAACCCGCCCCAGATCGCGAGCACCAGCGACCATTTGAGGAAAAACAGCAGAAAGCTGCGCCGCCGCCGGGGGCGGGAGGATGGAGGGGGCGACTCGGTATTGGTCATAATTCGCTTCTATCAGATCGGCTGGGGCGGCCAAGGGGCGATGCGGGGTTTGCCTGCGCCGCCCCCCGCAATCTCGCCGGAAAATGCGGCAAAGCTAAGGCCGGGTATCCGGCTTGCGCACGGCTCCCGGATCGGTATGATGCGCCCGCCCGATGGCGCCTTCCCGGCGCCGGAAATGGGCCTGTGCCCCTGTGGCGGAATTGGTAGACGCGCCTGACTCAAAATCAGGTGGATGCAAGTCCGTGCTGGTTCGAGTCCGGCCAGGGGCACCAGAAAAATCGGGAGATATATCGACCGACAGTCGACGATTGGGCCCGATTGTTTTCCCCAATCCGTCATGGTCGGCGAAAGCCGACCATCCACGACTTTCCTAGAAACTCTTATCGGTTTTGCCGGGCTCGCGCCCGGCTGCAAGTCGTGGATGGCACGACCAAGCCGTGCCATGACGGAGATAGTGCGGGAAAGATCTTTTCTGCACAATAAAGAGGCGAGATGGACCTCCCCGAAATGGTCTTTCTCTTGT
>CAYQAG010000054.1:0-11456 GCA_964415425.1 uncultured Rhodospirillaceae bacterium
TATCGTCGCCCATGCCGCCGTTCAGGATATCGTTCCCGGCATCGCCGATCAGCGTGTCCATGCCCTTGCCGCCCGAGAGCTTATTCGCGCCGCTATTCCCGGTCAGAGTGTTGTCGAGATCGTTCCCCGTCGCGCTGAGCGCCGCCTTGCCGAGCAAGGTCACATGCTCGACCTCCGTCCAGCCCTTGGCGGCGAGATCGACATTGATGCTGGCGCGGATCGTATCAGTGCCCTCGCCCATGAGTTCCGTGACTTTGTCATTAACGTTATCGAGGATATAAATATCGTTGCCGATGCCGCCTTGAAGATCGTCATTGCCCTTGCCGCCGTCGAGAACGTCGTCGCCGCCAAGGCCGACCAATCCATCTTTGCCTGAGCCGCCGATCAAAATGTTATCTTGGGCGGTCGCAAAGACTATTATAGAATACTTGCCGAGATAGGTAAGATTTTCGATCCCGGCCAGAACGGGAAAGCCAAAATCGATTGTTTGGTCGAAAAGAAGGCTGTTTTTTGTCAGGATGACCGTATCGCCGGTATCGGTATTCGTGCCTTCTTTGGTCGAATCGTTGCTCGAATCGATGTAATAGGTGTCGTTGCCGGCACCGCCATCCATGGAATCGGTACCCGTCCCGCCGATCAGGATATCGTCGCCCGCTCCGCCCACGAGGTAATCGCTCCCGGCCCCGCCGTCGAGAATATTGTTCCCCGAATTGCCGAAAATGCCGTTGTCGAGCGCATTCCCCGTGCCGTTGAAATTCCCGCCTTCGAGAAGGGTTACGTGCTCGACCTTGGCGAGACTCTTCAGGCTAAAAGAAAGGCTGCTGCGAACCTCATCGGCG
Source organism: uncultured Rhodospirillaceae bacterium (assembly GCA_964415425.1). Lineage (GTDB taxonomy): Bacteria > Pseudomonadota > Alphaproteobacteria > Dongiales > Dongiaceae > Dongia. The sequence continues at coordinate 840 of CAYQAG010000054.1, forward strand.
GTACTGATCCCCGCGCTGGTCTCGACGATCTTGTCTTTGATCGAATCGACATAGAAAATATCGTCGTTCGCACCGCCGATCAGAGTATCGTCGCCGATTCCGCCATCCAGGATGCTGCCATTGGCGGTGGCCGTCAGCTTGTCGTTCCCGGCGCCGCCGTGAAGAACGCTGCCTTTCATCGTATCGTTGCCGCCCGCGCCGTATAGGTTGGCGTTGCTGATCGTATCCGTCACGACATTGGCAAGCGAATTGCCTGTCCCGATTGCCGCCATTCCGGTCAGCGTCAGATTCTCGACATAGCGCGTTAGGGTGAAATCCACGCTGGAAATCACCGTATCGATGCCGCCCTTGGCCTTGACGGAGAGCGTTTCGATCGCCTTATCGAAAATACTATCGACGATATAGATATCGTTGCCCATCCCGCCTTCCAGCGTATCGCCGATAAGAGCCGGATTGGCTCCGCCGTCAAGGACATCGTTGCCGGAAAGGCCGAACAAATGATCGTCGCCACCCATCCCCTTGATAATGTCGTTGCTATTATCCAAGCCATGGACCGTATTCGCGTTATCGTTCAGGAAAGTCGCGATATTCTTGACCGTAATATCGCTATCCGCCTGCATCGCACCCCAGATATCGATATCGTCCTTCGGCGCGGATTGCCCGGCGAAAACGAAATTCCCTTTCCCCGCGATATTCTCCAATTGCTCGATCGTGGTCTGGGTCAATGTCACGCTGGTCGTCGCATCGCCGATAAAGGTGACGATCACGTCCATGCCCATCTGGGTCAGGACCATGTTGGCGGCGGTCATGCCCTTGCCCTTGAAGATGAGAGTGTCGAGTTCAGACGAATTGGCGGGCGTCGTCCCCGTGCCGAAGGCGCTGAAATTATCGACAACCAGCTGATCGTTGAGTTTGATCAGAATCTTGTTGGCTTCGCCGCTGGCATTGAAATTGGCCATGATGGAACTCCCGAAAAAGGTCAGGCAACAGCCGGTCGCCTCTCGGATGGATGTATACACCGATTCCGGGGGGCACGAAACCCGAAACCCGGCCAAGTGTGACGGGGATCACAGCTTAGAGGGCAGATTTCAGAGATCAGATGGCAGAGTTCGAAGGGCGGAGGGCAGAATGATCCTTATCTCCGTCATGGCACGGCTCGGGCCCGTGCCATCCACGACCCCAGCCGAGCAAAAGCTCGGCAAGGGCCGAACCGGCGGCGCGAAACTCGTGGATGCCGGCCTTCGCCGGCATGACGAGTTTGGGAATGGCAGGCGTTCCGGCTCTCGTCTTTACTTCTGCCTTCTGCCCTCTGACTTCTGACCTCTGAATCCCCTCCCCCGGCGCTTGCGCGCCGGCCTCTCCCAGAGGGAGAGGCCAAGTATCTGTCATCTGACATCTGACTTCTGTCATCTGACCTCCCTAAATGCTGGGGGCGCCGGGGATAGGGAATTGCCGCCGGAGCCGCGCCAGCAAGCCGTCGCGCACTTGGCGATAGGCATCGAGCCGCGCTTCGCGGCTGCCCTCGACGATGGTGGGGTCGAGGGTCGGCCAGAATTCGACCTCGCAAGCCATGCTGCGCGTCATCTCGACCGCGCGGTGCTGGGCTTCCGGCGAGAGCGAGACGATAAGGTCGAAGGACGTATCCTCGAGATCGGCGAAGGTTTTGGGCTTATGCTTGGCGATATCGATGCCGATCTCGTCCATGACGGCGATCGCGAAGGGATCGATGGGCTCGGTCCGCACGCCGACGGAATCGACGAAGATGCGCGACCCGTGCAGATATTTCAGCAATCCTTCGGCCATCGGCGAGCGCACGGCGTTCATCGTGCAGCAGAAAAGCACGCTTCCCGGCAGGCGTCCGGTCATGCCCCCTGCCCTCACCCGCGCACATGCAGCGCGCAGATCAGCGTGAAAAGCCGCCGCGCCGTGTTGAAATCGATCTCGACCTTGCCGGCGAGCCGCTCGCGCAAAATCTCCGAGCCCTCGTTATGGAGACCCCGCCGGCCCATGTCGATCGCTTCGATCTGCGCTGGGGACGCCGTGCGGATCGCCTGGTAATAGCTTTCGCAGATTGCGAAATAATCGCGGACGATTCGGCGCAACGGCGAGAGCGACAGGATGAATCGGTAAAGCTCGGCATCCGCCGTGTCGCGGATATCGAAGACGAGGCGGTTTTCGGCGATGCCGAGGCGCAAATGAAAGGGGCCGGCGGCGGCGATGGCGGGCGCGAATTCGTTATCCTCGATGAGGTCGAAGATGGCGACGGCCCGCTCCTGCTCGGCCTCCGGCGAGAGATGGGATGAGGCGGCCTCGTCAAGGTCGATTTTGACCAGACGGCGCGACATGGGATTTCACGTCCCGATCGCAGCGCGCAGCCTTTCGACCCAGGCTCCGATCCGCTGCGGTTCGGCCTTCAGCGCCATGCGATTGACGATCAGGCGCGAAGTGATATCGGCGATGCGTTCGACCTCCACGAGATCGTTGGCGGCGAGCGTCGCCCCGGTCGAGACGAGATCGACGATGCGCTCGGCAAGCCCGAGGCCGGGCGCGAGTTCCATCGCTCCCGAAAGGCGGATGCATTCCGCCTGCACGCCGCGCCGCGCGAAATGCGCTCGCGCGACATTGGGATATTTGGTGGCGATGCGGATATGCGACCAGGTCGAGGGATCGTCGGTCGCGCTCAAGCTGCGGGGCTCGGCGACCGCGAGACGGCATTTGCCGATCTTGAGGTCGACCGGCGCATAGAGTTCGGGATAGTCGAATTCCAGCAGCACGTCGTTGCCGGCAATGCCGAGATCGGCCGCGCCGAAAGCGACGAAGGTCGCGACGTCGAAACTGCGCACGCGGATGATATCCAATTCCGGGATATTCGTGGAAAAGCGCAAGGCGCGCGAATTTTCGTCGGTGAAAGCGGGTTCGGGAAGAATGCCGGCCTTCGCCAGAAGCGGCGTCAATTCCGCGAGAATCCGCCCCTTGGGAACGGCCATGACGAAAGCGCGCTTCATGAGCGATCGACCTCGTGGCGCGGGCGGCTCGCCGTCGGCCAGGAAGCGCCGACATCGCGCAGATAAACGGCGATCGCCTCGACCTCGACGCGGATCCTAGCACCGCCGGCGAAGACGAGATCGAGCGCGCAGCCGGTCTTCGGCGCTGCCGCCGATCGGTCGAGCGCGATGGTCAGCAACGAGAAGAAACCGGAAGCCGGGCGGGATTCGAGATTGCGGCGGCGGACGGCGCGCACCCGTTCGATGACGAGCAGACTCATGACCCGTTCCGCCGCTGTGTCCGGCACGGTATCGGCGAAACTCGCATCGCGCGCGGAATCCTCCGGCAGCGATCCCGAACGCGCAGGCGCGCATTCCCAGCGGAACCGATTGACGAGCAAGGCGAAGCGCCGCTCGGTCGGTGAGTATTCCATCTCGCGCGGCGGCAGGATGGCATCCTGCAAGGCCGCCGCGACGATGGCGAGGTCGGCCTCGTCCTTGGCCATCAGGCTCATCGGCGCCGGCGCCATCACCGCTCCTCCGCCAAGCGTTCGATCGCGGCGCCGCAGGCCGACAGTTTCTCCGTCAGTTTTTCGTAGCCGCGATCGAGATGATAGATGCGGCTGATCGTCGTCGCTCCCGAAGCGGCGAGGCCCGCGAGCACGAGCGAGACGCTGGCTCGAAGATCGGTCGCCATGACGGGCGCGCCCTTCAATTGCGGGATGCCGCGAATCATGGCCGACGCGCCATGGACGGTGATATTGGCGCCCATCCGCGCCAATTCCGGCACATGCATGAAGCGGTTTTCGAAAATGGTTTCGGTGATCATCGAGGCGCCGTCGGCGACCGCCATCAAGGCCATCATCTGCGCTTGCAGATCGGTCGGGAAACCGGGAAAAGGCTCGGTCATCACATCGATGCCGACCAGTCGGCCGTCGCTCCGCGCGACGGCGATCCCGCGTTCGGTCGGCGCGAGGCGAATCCCCGCCTGGCCGAGGATGGGGAGCGCAGCGCCGATCAATTCGGGGGCGATGCCGATCAATTCGACTTCGCCATCGGTGATCGCCGCCGCCATGGCATAGGTGCCGGCCTCGATCCGGTCGGCGACGATGCGATGGCGGGCGCCGCCGAGAACCGGCACGCCGGTCACGATCAGCCGATCCGTGCCGATCCCGGCAATGCGGGCGCCCATGGCGGTCAGGCAATGGGCGAGATCGACGATCTCCGGCTCGCGCGCGGCATTGACGAGATGCGTCTCGCCCTCGGCAAGACTGGCCGCCATCAGCAGATTTTCGGTGGCGCCGACGGAAACCATCGGAAAGACGATCTCGGCGCCCTTGAGACCGTCGGGCGCCCGCGCGATCATATAGCCGTCTTCGAGCTCGATCGTCGCGCCCAGCTTCTTCAGCCCCATGATGTGGAGATCGACGGGCCGCGTGCCGATGGCGCAGCCCCCCGGAAGCGAGACGCGCGCCTCGCCATGGCGCGCGACCAAAGGCCCGAGAACCAGGATGCTGGCCCGCATCTTGCGCACGAGATCGTAAGGGGCCGTCGTATCGGCGAGAGCCGAGGCGTCGAGCAGGATCGAGCGCCCGTCCCGCGTTTCCCGCGTATTGGCGGCGACGCCGAGATGGACCAGAAGATGCGTCATCGTCTTGATGTCGGCGAGATCGGGAAGATTGTCGAGGCGCAGCTCGCCATCGGTCAGCAGGGCTGCCGCCATCAACGGCAGAGCGGCATTCTTCGCGCCGCTGATGCGAATCTCCCCCTTGAGCGGGCGGCCGCCTTGGATGCGAAGACGATCCATGAAAATCGCCGGTTAGAGCTTGGGCAGGGTGACGCCGGTCTGGCGCATGTATTTGCCGGCGCGATCGCGATAGGAAACCTCGCAAGCGCTCTCGCCCTTCAGGAACAGGAATTGGCAGGCGCCCTCATGGGCATAGATGCGCGCCGGGAGCGGCGTCGTGTTGGAAAATTCCAGCGTCACATGCCCTTCCCATTCGGGTTCGAGCGGCGTCACGTTGACGATGATGCCGCAGCGCGCATAGGTCGATTTGCCGAGGCAGATCACGAGGACATCGCGCGGCACGCGGAAATATTCGACCGTCCGCGCCAGCGCGAAGGAATTCGGCGGAATGACGCAGATATCGGTTTCCTTATCGACGAAGCTCGTCGGGTCGAAGCTCTTGGGATCGACCACGGCCGAATTGACATTGGTGAAAATCTTGAATTCGCGCGCGACGCGGGCATCGTAGCCGTAGGAAGAAAGGCCGAAGGAGATCACCCCTTCCCGCTTCTGGCTTTCGACGAAAGGCTCGATCATGCCGTGCCGGGACGACATTTCGCGGATCCAGTGATCGGGCATGATCGGCATGGGCTTCCTCGCAGCGTGACTCGCAAATCCGACCGGCTTTTAGACCAAATCGCGCGCGAGGGGAAATACCGGGTTGCGAAAGCGAAATGGTCCCCTTGCGCCTTCGGGTTTGCCCTCGGCGCTCGCTCATCCGCCGGAATCCATGCCGTCCTCCGCCTGCCGCGCCCGCGCCTGCGCCTTGCGGCGCCGGAGATTGGCGCGCAAGGCCTCGGCTCGGCGCGCCGCATCTTCGCCCCGCGCCGGCTTTTGCGGCCCGGGTCCTGCATGGAGCGGCGTCTTCGTGCGGCGGGTTTCGGTCATGGGCTCTTATCCGAGAAATCCTATTCTCCTGTCAACTCATTGAATTTGCAGCAATCATATAAGCGCTCACGCGACGAGGCCGGCGGCGCGCAATCGCGCCTGGCGCTCGTCGATCCAACGCCCGAAGGCCAGGGCTTCCCGGCGATGGCGCCAGCGGCGGCGTTGTTCCTCGCGGCGGGTTTTGATCCAATCGGTCAAACGGCGCATAGGTTTCTCCTTATCCGAAAAGGGTTCCGGCCTTAGAGGATAGGGACTCGCCGGAACCGGCGCCGACGTGATCGCCGGAAATCGTGACTTCCCCATGACGCCGGCATGGCGGCGGCTTGACATTGTCGCGGCCGGCGGGCGGCGGCTTTCCTTAGAAACCCTTGCCAGCCCGCATCGCCTCTGGCATGGTCGCGCCCGCTTCGCGACCGGCGCCGCCGTAGCTCAGTGGCAGAGCACGTCCTTGGTAAGGACGGGGTCGGTAGTTCAATTCTACTCGGCGGCACCATTTTTCGGCATCGCGTTTTCACGCCATGAGAAGCGATGTAATTTCGGGCATGACCCAAGCCTCCCTCATTATCCTCACCCGTGCCGAGGCGGAGCGCGCGATCGCGGCCGGGGCGCGGCGGCTTCATTCGCCGCCCGATGCCGCCCAAATCTGGGGCGTGCTGTGGTTCGCCGGGCTGCAGGCCGAGATCGATGCGGCGCATCCCGCCCCCGCCGATCGGGCGGATATTGCGCTCGATTGCGGGGATCGCGCCGATCTTGCTCTCGAAGCCCTGCGCCTCGGAATCCGGGTCGTGGTCTTTTCGGGATCGGCTGCCCAGCGCACCAAATTGACCGAAATCGCCGCCGCGCAGGGGGGCGAAATCCTCGGCGCCGATAGCCTTGCCGCCCATGCCGCCGGCGCGTCCGAGAGCGGTTGAAATCCGCCGATCTTGCCTGTAGAAGCGAGGCATTCCGGGGCGAATGGGGCGATCATGAAAACGAGCCGAAAAATCCGCGAGATCCTGGCCCATTACGAAAGCGATAATCCGGGCACGCTCGCCAATCTCGCCCGTATCCTGATGCAGGGGCGCCTCGGCGGCACGGGGAAATTGGTCATCCTGCCGGTCGATCAAGGGTTCGAGCATGGCCCGGCGCGGAGCTTCGCCGCCAATCCCGACGCCTACGATCCCCATTATCACCCCGCTCTTGCCATCGAGGCCGGGCTTTCCGCCTATGCCGCGCCGCTCGGCATGATCGAGGCCGTGGCGCGGAGCTTCGCCGGGCAGATCCCCTTGATCCTGAAAGCGAATTCCGCGAACAGCCTCGCCCGCGCCAAGGATCAGGCCGTGACCGCCTCGGTCAAGGATGCGCTGCGGCTCGGCTGCGCGGCGATCGGCTTCACCATCTATCCCGGCGCCGATCAGGCCTTCCCCATGATGGAGGAAATCCGCGCGCTCGCCGAAGAGGCGAAGGCGCATGGCCTTGCCGTCGTCATCTGGTCCTATCCGCGCGGCGAGGGGTTGAGCAAGGATGGCGAGACCGCGATCGATATCTGCGCCTATGCCGCCCATATGGCGGCCCTCCTCGGCGCGCATATCATCAAGGTGAAGCCGCCGACCGCCTTCCTGGAACAGGCCGAGGCGAAGAAGGTCTACGAGAAGGAAAAGATCGCGATCGCGACGCCCGCGGAGCGTATTCGCCACGTCGTGCAATCCTGCTTTGCCGGGCGTCGAATCGTCGTCTTCTCGGGCGGCGCCGCCAAGGACCGGGACGGCATCTATGCCGAAGCGCGCGCCATCCGCGACGGCGGCGGCAACGGTTCGATCATCGGGCGCAATACGTTCCAGCGGCCGCGTGCGGAAGCGCTCGCCATGTTGGACGGCCTGATCCGCATCTATGCGGGCAAGGAATGACAATCCGCCAGCCGGCGATCCCTTCCGTCAGTTTCGAATTCTTTCCGCCGCGCTCGCCCGAGGCGGCGACGCAATTATGGGCGACGATCCAGGCGCTCGAACCCTTGCTGCCGCGCTTCGTCTCCGTGACTTACGGCGCCGGCGGCTCGACGCGGGGCGCGACGCTGGAAACGGCGACCCGCCTTTTCCGCGAAACGCACCTTCACCCCGCCGCGCATCTGACCGCGATCGGCCATAGCCGGAGCGAATTGGCCGATCTCCTGCGCCTTTATTGGCAATCGGGCATTCGCCATATCGTCGCCTTGCGCGGCGATCGGCCGGCAGGTCTTGGCGATTTCCGCGCGGCCGCCGACGGCTTTACCTATGCCGCCGATCTGGTCGGCTTCATTCGCGGCATCGCCGATTTCGAGATTTCGGTCGCGGCCTATCCCGAAACCCATCCCGAGGCCCTATCGCCCGAAGCCGATCTCGACAATCTGAAGCGGAAATTCGACGCCGGCGCGAGACGCGCCATTTCGCAATTCTTCTTCGAGCCGCGCCTTTTCCTCGATTTCCTGGATCGCGCGCGCGCCGCCGGTATCGAGGGGGAGATCGTGCCCGGCATCCTGCCTGTCACCAATTTCGCGCAGATTCGGAAATTCGCCGGGCAATGCGGCGCCAGCCTGCCCGCCTGGATGGCGGAACTTTTCGAGGGGCTGGACGACGATGCCGAGACCAGGAAACTCGTCGCCGCCATGATCGCGACCGAACAATGCCGCGAACTCATGGCCGCCGGCATAGCGAGTTTTCATTTCTACACGCTGAACCGCGCCGATTTGACGCTCGGCATCTGCCGGCGGCTCGGCCTCAAACCGGCGCCGCTGCCGCCTTATGCGGGGGCGAAGGCCGGCCTATCCGCCCTCGCCCCGCCGCCCGCGCGCGATCCCGATTTTAGGTGAGATCGTAATTCTTCACATCGGCTTGAGTGAGTGTCGCCTGGAAGAGTTGCGTGAGGAAGACGAAGGAATCGCCGCCGCCATCGGCATCGACGAAGACATCGGTATGCCCGCCAGGCGTTGCCGTGAATTTCAGATAACCGGCGCTGAAGGCATTGGCGGCGGTGGCGCCGGCAAGTCCATCGATGAGATCGGCAAGATCGAGGATATCGCCGCCCGTGCCGACGGTAAAATCCATGATAGTTTCGTTCATCCCGCCTTCGCTTAAATCGACGTAAACGAAACGATCGATGCCGGCACCACCGGTCAGAACGTCGTCGCCGGCGCCGCCTTTCAGCGTATCGTTGCCGCCATTGCCGAAGAGCTGATCGTTACCGATACCGCCGTTGAGTTTATTGGCACCACCATTGCCATGAAGGATATTTTTCTGATCGTCGCCCGTTGCCGTCAGGGCCGCTTTGCCGGTCAGAACGACGAATTCGATTTCCTGCCCGGCAAAAGGCGAAAGCGTCAAGTCGATAGCGATGCTGGAGAAGATCATATCCATCCCCAAACCCGCGGTTTCGCCTTGAATCGCATCCTTCTTGCTGTCGATGATGAAGATATCGTCGCCGATACCGCCGACCAGAATGTCGTCGCCCTTGCCGCCGTCTAGCGTGTCGTTGCCGAGGCCGCCGGTCAGGGTGTCCTTGCCGAGGCCGCCGATCAGGCTATCGTTGCCGTCCCCGCCGTCGAGATTATCATTGCCTTTACCGCCGGTGAGTTTGTTATCGGCGCTATCGCCGGTAAACATCCAGATGGCCGTGCCGGTATAGGTATAATTCTCGACATCGGCGACGAGAACGGGCAGGAAATTGGCGCGGATTTCGTCAATGCCCTCATTGGCATTCTCGGTGACGCTATCTCCCGTGGAATCGAGGATATAGATATCGTCGCCGAGCCCGCCGATCAGAATATCGTTGCCGGCCCCGCCGTCGATCAAATTAGCGCCGTCATTGCCCTGAATGTGATTGACGAGTTTATTGCCGGTCGCCGACAAATTGAGACTGCCCGTCAGCAGGATGTCGTCGACAAAATTGGCGGCGATATTGACGTTAACAAGCGCGCTCTCGACAAGATCGATGCCCTGATTGACAAGCTCCTTGATCTTGTCGCCGGTATTGTCGAGCCAATAATGGTCGTTGCCGAAACCGCCCGCTAGCGAATCCTTGTCGAGCCCGCCATCGAGGTTGTCGTCGCCGAGACCGCCCGTCAGCGTGTCGGCGCCATTCCCGCCATCGAGATCGTCATTGCCGTCGCCGCCGGTCAGCTTATCGTTGCCGGCCTCGCCCAGAATGTGGTCGTCGCCGAAGCGGCCGTCGACGGCATCGTTGCCGGCCCCGCCCGTCAGATTGTTATCGAGCTTATTGCCGAAGATCGTGTCATTGCCTTGACCGCCGATCAGATTCTCGATCCCAACCCCGAAGGCGACGGAGATGTTATTCCCCGCTAGCGAAACGCCATTGCTCTTGAATCCGATCGAACTGAAACCGCCTTCCTCGATATCGACCTTAACGTTGCGCGTCTGATTGGCGAGGTCGAATGTGTCGATTCCGCCCGCATCCCAAATCGACTTGAAATCGCCCGTGCCGGCGCTGAACGTATAGGTATCGTTGCCGGCGCGCGTATTCATATTGGCGCCGTAGAGATATTGAATGGCGGCAATGTCGTAGAGCATGGGAGCCGCCGCATAGATATCGGCGCCGACAGCATTGTAATCGGTATAGGACATGATCGAATAGCGCGTCGTATCGAAGGCGCCCGATACGAAATGCTTATCGCTCGATCCTTCCTTGAAGGAATGGGAAAGGCCGAGCGCATGGCCGATCTCATGGACCAAAACCTCGAAACCGAAATCGCCGCTCACCGGCATCTTGTTGGGTTCGTAAGCCGGATCGATCCAAACATCGCCGCCATTGGGGGCGGCAAAGCCTGGAGCATATTCCCAAGGAAGATAGGCCCAGGCGGCGGCATCGGTGCTGCTCAGTGTCGCCGACCCGGCCGCGCGGATGTCGCCGACATCGCTCTGCGTCTCGCTCACCTCGACAAAGTTCAGATTGGCGACCTCTGCCCAAGTGGCGAGCGCCGCCTTGAAAGCC
>CAYQAG010000054.1:11556-15017 GCA_964415425.1 uncultured Rhodospirillaceae bacterium
CAAAATTTCGCCGCCGTGCCAAGCGCAGTTATAAATCGCGCTCAACCTCGCTTCCAACTCTTACCGCCCGGGCCGTCTTGGCGCTGGATACTGACGCAGCTGCTGATTGCCCCAGACCACCAGCCATGGCGGCTATTCGCTGTCCTGGTCGCGCTATTTGCAACCCCGCTCACAATGAGGCATCTTGAGGACAGACTCTCCCGATAAATAAAGTTAGCGAGGAGAGCAAGCTAAAACCACCATCGCTTCGCGCATGCACAGTAATAATAAGGAGGATCAATGCAAATCTTTTACAAGTGGACGGCCTATATCTTCTCTGTTGCCTTTGGGTTTGTCTTCGCGCTCTGGTTCAACGGATCGACGCTATACCCGGAGACCCGCGTGAATGGCATGCTATTGAGCGATATGACAGCCGCGGCGGCGACTCAGGCCATCAAAAACAATCCCGAATCCTTGCAGACGCGGACATTCGTAAGTTTCTGGGGGATCGGAAATTTTTGGATCGATGGCCAGTATATTCAGTATGTCACGCTCCTATTATTTCCAATCCTCTTCCTAGGCATATCGATCTGGCTTTTCAATCGCAACCCTGCCCGGTGAATCTCTCACTAGGCCAACACATTTAGTGCTGAAATCAAATAATCGCATATCGCTAGCAGCGCAAATCATCTATAGCTGCGCACCCACAACTATTCGATCGGAATGCAAACGACCAAAAGCGCCAACTTCTCAGATTATCCTCTTCCAACTCGTGCCGCCGGCTCCGTCTTCGAGCTGGATGCCGGAAGCCGCCAATTCCTGCCGGATGCGGTCAGCTTCGGCGAAATTGCGGGCTTTGCGCGCCGCCTCGCGCGCCGCGATCCGGGCTTCGATCGTCGCCGCATCGAGGCCAGGGGAATCCGCGCCGCGATGCCAGGCTTCCGGCGTATCGCCAAGCAGACCGAGAAGATGCCCGGCGCCCAGAAGCCGCGCCTTCGCCCGGCGCTTTTCCGCGTCATCCGTCGCCTTGTTGAGGCGATGGACGATCTCGTGCAATTCCGCGAGAGCGAGCGGCGTATTGAGGTCGTCGGCCAAAGCGGCGAGAACGGATTCGTCCGGTTCGGGCGCGGCCGCAATATCGGCGACCTTGCCAAGGGCTGTATAAAACCGGTCGAGATGGGATTTCGCCTCGGCCAACGCCGTCTCGGAAATATCGATCGGCTGCCGGTACTGCGCGGCCATCAGCGCGAGGCGGATGGCCTCGCCGCGATGGCCGGCAGTCAAGAGATCGCGCACGGTCGAGAAATTGCCGAGCGATTTCGACATTTTCGTGCCCTCGACCTCGACGAAGCCGTTATGCATCCAAATCTGCGCCATCAGCGCCGTGCCGTGCGCGCAGCGGCTTTGCATGATTTCGTTCTCGTGATGAGGAAAGATGAGATCGATGCCGCCGCCATGAATGTCGAAGATTTCGCCCAGCAATTTGCCGGCCATGGCCGAGCATTCGATATGCCAGCCCGGTCGGCCGCGACCCCAGGGGCTTTCCCAGCCGGGTTGATCGGGCGTCGAGGGCTTCCATAAGACGAAATCGGCCGGATGTTTCTTATAGGGCGCGACTTCGATCCGCGCGCCGGCGATCATGTCGTCGAGGCTGCGCCGCGAGAGACGCCCGTAATCGGGCATGCTCGGCACATGGGAGAGAACATGGCCCTCCGCCGCATAGGCAAAGCCGCCGGCGACGAGGCGCGCGATCATGGCCAGCATTTCGGGCACGTATTCGGTGGCGCGCGGTTCGGCGGTCGGCGGAAGCGCTTTCAGCGCCGCCATATCCGCGCGATACCATTCGGCCGTCCGCGCCGTCAGCGCGGCGATCGGCTCGCCGTTCTTCGCCGCCGCGATCATGATCTTGTCGTCGATATCCGTAATGTTGCGGACGTAAGCGACCCGATCCGACCCATAGGCATGGCGCAGCAGACGAAAGAGGAGATCGAACGCGACGACCGGGCGCGCATTGCCGATATGGGCATAATCGTAAACCGTGGGGCCGCAGACATACATCCGCACCCGCTTCGGATCGATGGGCTGGAAGATCTGCTTCTCGCGGGCCAGCGTGTTGTAAAGATGGATCGTCATGCGATTTCGCCCTGTAACCGCCGCAAGGCCCGCTCGCGCCCGATCAGCGGCAGGAGGGATTTCATTTCCGGCCCCTCGCCCCGCCCCGTCAAGGCGCCGCGCAAGGGGTGGAAAAGCGCCCGGCCCTTGCGTCCCGTCGAGGCGGCGATGCGCTTCGTCCATTTCGCCCAGGTCGCTTCGTTCCAGGGTTCCGCCGGCAGCAATTCCGCCGCGATCGCGCAAAACGCCGGATCCTCGCGCAGCGGCGTGACCGCGCCTCGCGCGATATCCCGCCACTGGGCGATATCGCCGATCCGCGCGATATTGGCGTGGGCCGCCGACCAAAGCGCCTCGTCGATTTCGCCCAGACCCAAGGCGCGCAGGCGTAAAGCCGCCGCCGCGAAAGGCAGGCGATGCAAAAGCCGCGCATTGAGCGCGCGCAATTCCTCGGCATCGAAACGCGGCGAGCCGCGTCCGAAGCGCGCGAGGTCATGCCCTTCCTCGAGGTCGGCCAGCGCATTCGGCGGAATCGCGCTATCGCCGCCGCCGATCCCGGCAAGATAGGTCGCGATCGCCAGCGGCTCCAAGCCTTCGGCGGCGAGATCGGCGATCGCCAAGGCGCCCGTGCGTTTCGACAGCCCCTCGCCCATCGCATCAATCAGCAGCGGCAGATGGGCAAAGCCCGGCACTGTAGCGCCCAGCGCTTCGAATATCTGAATCTGGGTTGCGGTATTGGTGACGTGATCGTTGCCGCGAATGACATGCGTAACGCCGGTCTCGATATCGTCGACGACCGAAGGCAGGGTGTAGAGATAGCTTCCGTCCTCGCGGATGAGGATGGGGTCGGATTGGCTGCTTTCTTCGATATGCTGATCGCCGCGCACGAGATCGCGCCATTCGACGCGGCGCGCCTCCAGGCGGAATCGCCAATGCGGCCTACGCCCCTCGGCGACGAGGCGGGCGATTTCGGCGGCGCTGAGATCAAGCGCGGCCCGATCGTAGATGGGCGGCTTTCCCTGGCCGAGCTGCACCTTGCGCTTCAGCGCCAATTCCTCGGCCGTTTCGTAGCAGGGATAAAGGCGTCCGGAAGATTTCAGCGTTTCGGCGGCGACGTCATAATGCGCGAGGCGCTGCGATTGGGCGATTTCCTCGTCCCAGACAAGGCCGAGCCAGCGGAGATCGCTGCGGATGCCGTCGGCGAATTCGGCGCGGGAGCGTTCGCGGTCGGTATCGTCGAGGCGCAGCAGAAAACAACCGCCGCGCTTTTTCGCGAACAGCCAATTATGCAGGGCGACATAGATATTGCCCACATGCAGCCGGCCCGTCGGGCTGGGGGCGAAGCGAACTTTGACCGACATCAGGACACGCAG
>CAYQAG010000055.1:0-13792 GCA_964415425.1 uncultured Rhodospirillaceae bacterium
GCGCAGATCAAGGCGATGAAGCAGGTCGCGGGGCGCATCAAGCTGGAACTCGCGCAATACCGCGAAATGGCGGCCTTCGCGCAATTCGCCAGCGATCTCGACGCGGCGACGCAGAAGCTGCTGGCGCGCGGCGCCAGGCTCACCGAATTGCTGAAGCAGGGGCAATATCAGCCGATGCCGGTCGAGGAGCAAGTGGTCGCCATTTTCGCCGGTGTCCGCGGCTATCTCGACAGCGTGAAGGTCGAGGACGTCAATCGCTTCGAGGCGGCAATGCTCGCCGAATTGCGCGCGCGTCACGGCGATATCCTGAAGGCCGTGCGCGAGGAGCGGGAATTGTCGAAGGCGACGGAAGAAAAGCTCGCCGCTTTCATGACCGATTTCGCCAAATCCTTCGCCTGAGGCCAGAGGACAGACTCCCGCCATGCCCAATTTGAAGGACCTCAAAGTCCGCATCAACAGCGTGAAGTCGACGCAGAAGATCACGTCGGCGATGAAGATGGTGTCGGCCGCGAAGCTGCGTCGGGCGCAGGAACAGGCCGAGGCGGCGCGGCCCTATGCGGCGCGGATGGAGAAGGTCGTCGGCGCGCTTGCCGCCGCCATGGCGGGACAGGATAACGCCCCCGCTTTGCTGACGGGAACGGGAAAAGCGCAAACTCATCTCATCGTCGTCATGACCTCCGATCGCGGTCTGTGCGGCGCCTTCAATTCCTCGATCGTGCGTCAGGCGCGCCGCCAGATTCGCGAACTCAAGGGCCAAGGCAAAATTGTCAAATTATTCTGCGTCGGCCGCAAGGGGCGCGATCAGCTGCGCCGCGAATTCCAGGCCGATATCGTCGCGACGGTCGAGGATGTCGCCAAGCCGCGCCTCACCTATGCCGCCGCCGATCGCATCGGCGAGCGCATTCGGGAGCTTTTCGCCGCCGGCGAATTCGATGTCTGCCATCTCGTCTACAATAAATTCCGCTCGGCCATCACGCAGATCGTGACCGTGCAGCAATTGATCCCCTTCGCGATCGCCGGCAGCAACGACAATACGCCGGGCCAGGCCGCGATCTACGAATACGAGCCGGACGAGGCGGAAATCCTCGCCGAATTACTGCCGCGCAATATCGGCATGCAGGTCTATCGCGCCTTGCTGGAAAACGCCGCTTCCGAACAGGGCGCGCGCATGACGGCGATGGATAACGCGACCCGCAATGCCGGCGACATGATCAACCGCCTGACGCTGAACTACAATCGTTCGCGCCAGGCCTATATCACCAAGGAACTGATCGAAATCATCTCCGGCGCCGAGGCGTTGTGAGATCCTAAGCGTTGAGGAGAACGATATGACGAGCAAGAACCGCGCCGGCAAGATCACCCAGGTCCTGGGCGCCGTCGTCGACGTCCAATTCGACGGCGAATTGCCGCCGATCCTGAATGCCCTGCATGCGGAAAACCAGGGCAAGCTGCTGGTGCTCGAAGTCGCTCAGCATCTGGGCGAGAACACGGTTCGCGCCATCGCCATGGATTCGACCGACGGCGTGGTGCGCGGTCAGATCGCGACCGATACCGGCGCCGCGATCGCGGTTCCGGTCGGCCCCGAAACCCTGGGGCGCATCATCAACGTGATCGGCGAGCCGATCGACGAGCGCGGCGCGGTCAATGCCAAGAAAACTTATCCCATCCATCGCTTGGCTCCGGAATTCGTCGAGCAATCGACCCAGGCGCAGATCCTGGCGACCGGCATCAAGGTCGTCGATCTTCTGGCGCCCTATGCGCGCGGCGGCAAGATCGGCCTGTTCGGCGGCGCCGGCGTCGGCAAGACGGTGCTCATTCAGGAATTGATCAACAATGTGGCGAAGGCGCATGGCGGCGTTTCGGTCTTCGCCGGCGTCGGCGAGCGTACGCGCGAAGGCAACGATCTCTATCACGAAATGATCGATGCCGGCGTCATCAAGCTCGATGGCGGCGAATCCAAGGTGGCACTGTTCTACGGGCAGATGAACGAACCCCCGGGCGCCCGTGCCCGCGTCGCGCTTTCCGGTCTGACGCTTGCCGAATTCTTCCGCGACGAGCAGGGCCAGGACGTTCTCTTCTTCGTCGATAACATTTTCCGCTTCACCCAGGCGGGTTCCGAAGTCTCGGCGCTGCTCGGCCGCATTCCCTCGGCGGTCGGCTATCAGCCGACGCTGGCGACCGATATGGGCGCGCTGCAGGAACGCATCACCACGACCAAGAAGGGCTCGATCACGTCGGTTCAGGCGATCTACGTTCCCGCCGACGATTTGACCGACCCGGCGCCGGCGACCTCCTTCTCGCATCTCGATGCGACGACGGTGCTCTCGCGCCAGATCGCGGAACTCGGCATCTATCCCGCCGTCGATCCCTTGGATTCGACCTCGCGCATGCTCGATCCCCGCATCGTCGGCGAGGCGCATTACAAGGTCGCGCGCGACGTCCAGCGCGTCTTGCAGACCTATAAGTCGCTGCAGGACATCATCGCCATTCTCGGCATGGACGAATTGTCGGAAGAGGATAAGCAGATCGTGGCGCGCGCGCGCAAGATTCAGCGTTTCCTCTCGCAGCCTTTCCATGTCGCCGAAGTCTTCACCGGCTCGCCCGGCGTCTTCGTCAAGCTCGAAGACACGATCAAGGGCTTTGCCGGCATCGTTTCGGGCGAATACGATGATCTTCCCGAATCCGCCTTCTATATGGTGGGGACGATCGACGAAGCCATCGCCAAGGCGCGCAAGATGGCGGAGGCGGCCTAAGCCATGGCCGGAGGGCTCAATTTCGAGGTGGTGACGCCCGAACGGCTGTTGATCTCGGCCGAGATCGGCATGGCCATCATTCCCGGCCGCGAAGGCGATTTCGGCGTTCTCTCCGGCCATGCCAATCTGGTCTCCAGCCTGCGCCCCGGCACGATCCGCTGTTTCGCGGCCGATGGCAGCCTGATGGATGCCTTCTTCGTCGCCGGCGGCTTTGCCGAGGTGAACGAGGCGAGCTGCACGATCCTCGCCGAATTGGCCGAACGGCTCGGCGAAATCGATCGGGGTGTGGCGGAACGCGCTCTTGCCGAGGCTCGCGACGACCTCGCCGAAGCCAAGAGCGAAAGCGAGACTACGTCCGCCGAACGACGCCTCGTCATCGCCGAGGCGCGATTGGCGGCGATCGCCGCTTGATTGCCAGAAGCTCGGCGATCTGCCATGCTGATCGCCGGTGCCAGAATCTCCCTCATCGTTCGAGGATGGGATAATTGCCGCCATGGCGCATTGGTCACTCGCAGATATTCCCTGGCAGGATTTCGACGCGACCCGGGTCGATCCCGATCTGCTGCGCGTGGTCAAGGCCGCCGCGCTCGTCGAATATAACGGCGGCGATTACGCGGATTACCTTATCGCCGTCTTTGCCGGCGATGCCGTCTTTCCCGATCTTGCGCGGCAATGGGCGGCGGAAGAAATCCAGCATGGCATCGCCTTGGCGCGCTGGGCCGAGCTTGCCGATCCCGATTTCGATTTCGCGGCGGCGCGGCGGCGCTTTGCTGAGCTTTTCCGCCTACCGCAGAATGCCGCCGCTTCGGTTCGAGGAACGCGCGCCGGGGAATTGGTGGCGCGCTGCATCGTCGAAACCGGAACCTCGACCTATTACACGGCGTTGATGGAAGCCGCCGAGGAACCCGTCCTCAAGGAAATCTGCCGCCGCATCGCCGCCGACGAATTGCGTCATTACAAGCTCTTCTATACCCATCTCGGGCGCTATCTCGCGGCCGACAGGCTCGGCCGCTGGGGCCGGCTCAGGATCGCGCTCGGCCGCATTCTCGAAAGCGAGGACGACGAATTGGCGAGCGCCTATTGCGCCGCCAATCATGCCGATCTTCCCTATGAACGGCAGCGCTTCAAGCTCGCTTATGCGCGCCGCGCTTATCCGCTCTATCGGCGCCATCACGTCGAGCGCGGCATCGCCTTGGCGCTGAAAGCCGTGGGCGCGCCGCCCGCCGGTCGGCTCAATCGTTTTTTGACGGGTCTCGCCTATCGCCTGATGCGCTGGCGGGCGCAGCGTCTCGCCGCCTTGGGCGCCTGACGATCAAAGATCGAGGATCATCCAATCGAGATCCGCGACGTCCTTCGCGCCGAGCGAGCGATAGAAATCGTAAGCCGGGCGATTAGGCTTGTAGACATTCCAAATCAAGGCGCGCGCGCCGCGATCCCGCGCATATTCGCCGGCCTTGGCCATTAGGCGGCGGCCTACCCCGCCGCGCCGCGCCTGGGGCCGCACCCACAGATCGACGATCATTTCCATCCGCATGGCAAGATCGACGTCGTAATAAGGCGCGATCAGGATATAGCCCAGGGCCGCGTCTTTCGCCGCGCCTTGCGCCTCGGCGATGAAACCGGCAAAGGCCGGGTTCGGGCCGAAGCCGTCTTCGCGGTAACGCTCGGCGGTGAAACGATGCTGCCAGGAATCGCCGAGCGCCGTCAGATAGGCGCCGAATTCGGCGACCATGATCTGGATCGCATCGGCATCCGCGATGCGAATCGGACGGATCGCGAAATCGACCCTATCCGCGGCCATGTTTCAAAAGCCGCAGGCGGAGCGCGTTCAGCTTGATGAATCCGGCGGCGTCGCGCTGATCGTAAACCTGGTCTTCCTCGAAGGTGACATGAGCGAGGGAATAAAGGCTTTTCGGCGATTTCCGTCCGACCACCCGCACCGATCCTTTATAGAGCTTAAGGCGAACATGACCCTCGACATGATCCTGGGATTTGTCGATCAGGGCTTGGAGCATCTCGCGCTCGGGCGAGAACCAGAAACCGTTATAGATGAGTTCGGCATAGCGCGGCATGATCTCGTCCTTGAGATGGGCGGCGCCGCGATCCAAGGTCAGGCTTTCGATGCCGCGATGCGCTTGATAAAGGATCGTGCCGCCCGGCGTTTCGTAAACGCCGCGCGATTTCATGCCGACGAAACGGTTTTCGACGAGATCGACCCGACCGATGCCGTTGGCGCCGCCCAATTCGTTCAAGCGCGCAAGAAGGCGCGCCGGCGACAGGGGAACGCCATCGACGGCAACCGCATCGCCGCGCTTGAATTCGATCTCGACATAAGTCGGACGATCGGGCGCGGCTTCGGGCGCGACGCTGCGGGAATAGACGAATTCCTCGGGCTCGACCCAGGGATCTTCCAGCGCCTTCCCTTCGGCGGAGATATGCAGCAGATTGGCATCGACCGAGAAGGGCGCTTCGCCGCGTTTATCCTTGGCGATCGGAATCTGGTGCCGCTCGGCGAATTCGATCAATTTGGTGCGGCTGTTCAGCGACCATTCGCGCCAGGGCGCGATCACTTTGATCTCGGGGTTGAGGGCGTAATAGGAAAGCTCGAAGCGCACCTGATCGTTGCCCTTACCGGTCGCGCCATGCGCGACGGCATCGGCGCCGGTCGCCTTGGCGATTTCGATTTGGCGCTTGGCGATCAAGGGCCGCGCGATCGAAGTGCCGAGCAGATAGACGCCTTCGTAAAGCGCATTGGCGCGGAACATCGGGAAGACGTAATCGCGGACGAAATCCTCGCGCAGATCCTCGACATAGATTTCGCGGATGCCCAGCATCTCCGCCTTGCGGCGCGCGGGTTCCAATTCCTCGCCCTGACCGAGATCGGCGGTGAAGGTCACGATCTCGCAGCCATAGGTTTCCTGCAGCCATTTCAGGATGACCGAGGTATCGAGGCCGCCGGAATAAGCGAGCACCACTTTCTTGATCGACCGCGTCATGACCCGTCCATCTCCATCGCCCAATCGGAGCGGGAAATTAGGCGCATCCGGCGCGGCGCGCAAGGCGAAGCGGGCGGGCTGGCTTATTTCAGGGTTGCCAGAATGGCGGCGGCGTCGCTCGATTCCGGGGAATCGCGGTCGAGCGGGATGGCGGCGCGCTGCAGCCTAGTGCGTGCGCGGGCAGGATCGCCCGAAGCCCGCTGCCATTCGCCGAGATAAAATCCGGCTTCGATCTTGAACTGGCGCGCGAGATCGGCGTCCTTCAAGGAAAGGGCCGGCCAAAGATCGTCTTCTTTAGCTTTGCCGAGCATGACGGCGATCAAAGGGAAGGGCCATTGATCGGCCGATCCCGTGGCGTAGCTTTCGGCTAGAATGGCTTTGTCGTCATGGCCGCGATGCAGTTCGGCGAGATAAAGGCGCAGGCTGGCATAGGGATTGCCGTCCCGCCCCCGGCGCGCCGCCGAAAAATCCGCCGCGGCCTTCTCAAAATCGCCCTGGAGATAATAGGCCCGACCGCGATTATAGGCGGCCGCGGCCGCATTGGGGTCCCGGGCAAGGATGGCCGAAAAATCGGCGATCGCTTGGGCTAAGCGGCCGAGGCGAAGCGTAAGGCCGCCGCGATCCATCCGCGCCTCCGCATCTTCAGGCCGCGCCTTCAGAACGGCATCGAGATCGGCGATCGCCTCCGCATCGCGGCCGAGCCGGGTTCGCGCCCAGGCGCGCTGATAGAGGGAATCGAGATCGTCGGGCGCGATGGCGATAATGGCGGAAAAATCCTTCTCGGCGGCGGCGTAATCCTCGATCGCCAGATGCGCCATGCCGCGCTGATAGAGAAGATCGAGAGCGCCGGGGCTTAACTTCAAGGCCTTATCGATATCGGCGAGCGCGCCTTCGGCATCGCCGAGCGCCGCGCGGGCGTGAGCGCGCAAGCCGAGCGCCAAAGCGAGATCGTCGCCGGTCAGCTTGCCCGCGGCGATCGCTTGACCGCATAGCTCGGCGCGGGATTGCGGCGTGGCGGCCGCCTGACAGGCGGCAAGCGCGGGCGGCAGGGTTTCCGCCGCGCTCGGATGGCAGGCGAAAAATGCCGGGGCGAGCAGCAGCGCGATCAGCGCCGCGCGTAGGTCAGGCCGCATCGCGATCGCGCCGCCGCGTTCTTTGACTGGCGCTTTTCAACTGACCGCAAGCCGCCATGATATCCTCGCCCCGCGGCGTGCGCACGGGGCTCGCATAGCCGGCGGCGAAGAGGATATCGCTAAAGGCGGCGATCGCTTCGGGAGCGGATCGCTCGAAGCCCGCTTGCGGCCAGGGATTGAAGGGGATGAGATTGACCTTGGCCGGAATGCCGGCCAGCAGGCGGACAAGCTGGCGCGCTTCGGCAGGGCTGTCATTGACGCCTTTCAACATCACATATTCGAAGGTGATGCGCCGGGCATTGGAAAGCCCCGGATAATCGCGGCAGGCGCGCAGCAATTCGGCGATCGGATATTTGCGATTGATCGGCACCAGACGATCGCGCAATTCGTCGCTGACGGCATGGAGCGAGATCGCGAGATTGACGCCGAGTTCCCGGCCGCAGCGTTCGATCAGAGGCACGACGCCCGCCGTCGATAGCGTGATGCGCCGCTTCGAAATGGCGATGCCTTCGCCATCCATGACGATCTTCAGGGCCTTGGCGACGGCCTCGAAATTATAAAGCGGCTCGCCCATGCCCATCATGACGATATTGGAAAGGAGGCGGCCGTCCTTGGGGCTCGGCCATTCGCCGAGCGCATCGCGCGCCGTCAGAATCTGGCCGAGGATTTCCTCCGGCGCCAGATTGCGCACGAGGCGCTGCGTCCCGGTATGGCAGAATTTGCAGGTCAGGGTGCATCCGACCTGAGAAGAGACGCAGAGCGTGCCGCGATCTTCCTCGGGTATATGCACGGTTTCGATGTCCTGGCCGTCCGCCTGACGCAGCAGCCATTTGCGCGTGCCGTCGGCGGAAAGCCGGTCGAGGGCGATTTCCGGCCGACCGACGAAGCAGGTCTCGGCGAGGCGGCGACGGAAATCCTTGGCGAGATTGCTCATCGCCGCGAAATCGACGGCGCCGCGATGATAGATCCAATGCCAAAGCTGGCGCGCGCGGAACGCGGGTTCGCCGAGATCGCTCATCAGCGCCGCAAGCTCGTTGCGGTCGAGGCCGACGAGATTGCGCCGCCCGCTGGCATCGCGCGCCGGCGGGGCGAATTGTTCGGCGTGTTTTTCGATGCTCATGCCGGTTACCCGCCGCAGGCCTGGCCGATGGCGCGATAGGATTTGCTGAAACCGGAAAGATCGTATTCGTCGGCGATGCGGTCGCCCTTGGGCGAGACCGCCTCGACGATCAGCCGGTCGCCTTTCTGCATGGCGCGGATCAGCGCCTTGTCGGTTTCGCTTTTGCGCGCCCAGGCGCGTTCGCCCTCGACGAGATCGAGGCGGAATTTTTCCTCGCCGATCTTGATAAGCGCGCCGGTCTTATCCGCCTTGAAGCCCAAGGCGACCGAGACTTGATCGCGCGCCTTGGCATCGGGGAAGTGGCTGACGATGAGGCCGAGCGGCTTGCGGTCGGCGGGCTTCGATGAAAACTTCATGGGCGCGCTGGCGGCATAACAGGCGCGCTGATTGTCCTCGGTCGTATAGGCGAAGGCCGACCAAGCCTTGGTCGATCCCAGCAATTGCGGCCCTTCGGCCATGGCCGGCGGCACGGCACCGGCGATCAGGACGGCGCCGAGACCGAAGGCCGCGAAAGCGGCGCGCGGCGAGGTGCGGAAAGGCTGAGACGTCATGGGCTTCGCTTATCAGGGATAGCGCGCAAAATCTATGCTTTCCTAGCGCGGTTGCGTTTCCAGATCGGTTCGCCGTGAGGCGCGCGGGTTAGCGGCCGGGTCGGGCCGCCGGCGCGGACCGGACGCTCGGCGAAACGGCCGAGCGAGATCATGCGGTCATACATGACGATCGCCCCCGCCACCGCTAGGTTGACGCAAAAGCGGGTCGGGATGCGGATGACGAAGGCGCATTTCGCTTGCAATTCCGGCGATAGCGAATCTCGTTCCGCCCCCAGGACATAAGCGGCGGCGGCGGGATGGGTGAAGCTCGGCAGATCGATCGCTTCCGGCGTGATCTCGATGCCGACGAGACGGCAGCCCAAAGGCAAAGCGAGGGCGGCGATATCGGGAAAGACCTGGACCGGCATATTGTCTATGGCGACCGAGGTATCGGCGGCGAGCGCCGATTTGACGTCGAAGGCGGGGCCGATGGCGAAGCCGAAACTGGCGCGAAAGGCATGCGCCGTCCGCAACAAGGCACCGAGATTCATGGGCTTCGATACGCCCTCGATGCCGATGCCGAAATAACCGCGCGATTCCATCGCCTAGCCTCGTTTCTGCGATGGGAAGCAGTCTAGCGCAAAACCGATTTCGGCGGAATCGCCCTTGCGCCCCCCCCTTGCGCCCCATGCCGCGATGGCGATAGGAAAGCGGGAAGGCCGGCGGCGAAAGCGGCGGCCTCCGGCTAAGGCGAGGTTGCGAATGTCGGCGAAGGACGAACCGGCCGAGATCGAGGTCTGGCGCGGCGATATGGTGGAAAGCCGGCATCGCGCGCATATCGCCGTCGTCGATGCGCATGGCCGGGTGATCTTCGCGCGCGGCGATATCGAAAAGCCGATCTATGGCCGTTCGGCCATCAAGCCGCTTTTGGCGATCGCGCTGGTGGAATCGGGCGCGGCGGATCGGTTCGGCCTCGGCGACCGGGAAATCGCGCTGGCGACGGCCTCGCATAACGGCGAGGCGGGTCATGTCGCGGCGGTCAAGGATTGGCTGGCGAGGATCGGTCTTGGGGTCGAGCATCTCGAATGCGGCTCCCAAGCGCCGAGCTACGAGCCTGCCTTGCGCGATATGTATGCGAAGGGCGAGGTGCCGAGCCCAGCGCATAACAATTGCTCGGGCAAGCATAGCGGGTTCCTGACGACGGCGCGGCATCTCGGCGAAGCCACGGCCGGCTATATCCGCTTCGAGCATAGCGTGCAGCAGCGCTTGCTCGGCTTGTTGGAGCAGATGGCGGGTCTCGATCTTTCCCATGTCGCGCGCGGCATCGACGGTTGCGGCATTCCGGTCATCGCCTTTCCCATCGGCCATCATGCCCTGGCGATGGCGCAGATGGCCGATCCCCATCATTTGCCGGACCGGCGCGCTGCGGCCTCTCGGCGCATTCTGGCGGCGATGGCGGCCGAGCCTTGGTATGTCGCCGGAACCGATCGCTTCTGTACGCGCCTGATGCAGGTTCTGGGCGGCAAGGCAGCGGTCAAGGTCGGGGCGGAGGGCGTTTATATGGCGGCGCTGCCGGAATTGGGGCTCGGCCTTTGCCTCAAGATCGAGGATGGCGCATCGCGCGCCGCCGAGGTCGCGCTGGGACAGGTCCTGCGCGATCTTGGCGTCATCGCCGAAGCCGATCTCGCGGCCCTGGGCGAAGCCTTGATCCCGCCGATCAAGAATTGGGTCGGAACCGTGACCGGCAAAATTACGCCGGCGCCCGATTTCGCGACGGATCGATAGCGTCGCCCGCCGCAAAAATGCCACGATTTCCGATCAGCGTGACGATCGATCGCTAGCTAGCTAGGGCTCTCGCGCATGTTCAAGGAATCCGGCTATCTCTTCAAATTGTGGCTGAAGAATCCGCGGCAAATCGGCGCCATAGCCGCATCCGGCCCCGATCTCGCCGCCGCCATGGCGCGGCAGATTCCCAAGCCGCTTCATGGTTACGTCGTCGAATTGGGCGGCGGCACCGGGCCGGTGACGCAGGCCATTCTCGCTTCCGGCATCGCCCCTGAGCGCTTGATCGTCGTCGAGCGCGATCCCGATCTTCATAAAATTCTGGTCAAGAAATTTCCCGATGTGCGCATCCTTCTCGGCGATGCCTTGCATCTCGGCCAATTGCTGAAACGCAACGGCATCCGGCCTATCGGCGCCGTCGTTTCCGGCCTGCCGCTTCTGGCGATGAAGAAATCGGTGCAGCATCGCATCGGCGCGCAAATCTTCCGCGTCCTCGAACCCGGCGCGCCGCTCATTCAATTCACTTACGGGCTTTTTTCGCCGCTCTCGCGACGCCGCCTCGGCCTCGATGGGCGGATCGAGGCGCGCATCTTGAACAATCTTCCCCCGGCCAGCGTCTGGCGCTATTGCCGACCGGCGGCAAAATCCAAGGCCGCCTAAGCGCGATTCTTAAAAACAGGCGGCAAGCAATTGCCGGAAGGCCAAGGCGCGATGGCTGATGGCGTGTTTGCGTTGAGGGTCCATCTCGCCGAAGGTTTCGTCATAGCCCAGGGGTCGGAAGATAGGATCGTAGCCGAAGCCGAGACTGCCCCTCGGCGCATCGACGATCTCGCCCTCGATGCGGCCCTCGAAAGCGTCGCAAGACCCGTCGGGATAGCCAAGCGCGAGGGCGCAGACGAAAAATCCGCGCCGATCCCGCTGCGCGGCGAGACCGTCCAGAACCCGCGCCATCGCTGTTCCGAAATCCTTATTCGGTCCCGCCCAACGCGCCGAATAGATGCCGGGATCGCCGCCCAGTGCCGGCACGACGAGGCCGGAATCGTCGGCGAGCGCGGGAAAGCCGCTCGCTTGTGCCGCCGCCAAGGCTTTCAGTCGCGCATTGCCGAGAAAGCTGGTTTCCGTTTCCTCGGGCTCGGGCAGGCCAAGATCGCCGGCGGAAAGAACGGCGATGCCGAAAGGTGCGAGGAGATCGGCGATTTCGCTCAGCTTGCCGGGATTATGCGTCGCGATGACCAGCCGGTCGCCCAAGAAGCGACGCGGCGCGGGCGCGGGATCGGCGGTCGCCATTCTTTCCCTCAGGCGAGGGCGAGCGCTTGGCGCTGCGCCGCGAATAATTGCCCGATGCCCGAGCGGGCGAGGCCGAGCAATTCCAGGAATTGCGCCTCGGAAAAACTGCGGCGCTCGGCGGTGCCTTGAATCTCGACGATGCCGCCCTTCGCCGTCAGCACGAAATTGGCATCGGCCTCGGCATTGCTGTCTTCGGTATAATCGAGATCGAGCCGACCCTCGCCGCCGCAAAGGCCGCAGGAAACGGCCGCGACTTGATCGAGCAGCGGAATCGCCTTCACGGCGCCCATTTCCTGCATGAAGCGGAAGCAATCGTAAAGCGCCACATAAGCGCCGGTGATCGCCGCCGTGCGCGTGCCGCCATCGGCCTGGAGGACGTCGCAATCGAGGCGGATCTGCCGCTCGCCGAAGCCGGTCAGATCGGTGACGGCGCGCAAGGAGCGGCCGATCAGACGCTGGATTTCCTGCGTACGGCCGGATTGCCGGCCCTTCGCGGCCTCGCGGTCGCTGCGGCTATGGGTCGAGCGCGGCAACATGCCGTATTCGGCCGTGACCCAGCCTTTCCCCGTGCCTTTGAGGAAAATCGGCGCCTTTTCCTCAAGGCTTGCCGTGCAAAGCACATGCGTATCGCCGAATTTGACGAGGCAGGAGCCTTCGGCATGTTTGCTGACTTCGCGGGTCAGGCTGACGGTACGCAGGGCATTGGCGGCGCGACCCGCGATGCGCGGCGGAGCGGAATTGGGATTGGACATGGATAGGCCTCTGCGATGATGGCGGCGCGACCCTACACGGGGCGGGCCTTGCCTGTCCATGCGGGCAATGCTGATATGGCGGGGAAAGGAAACCCCATGACCGAGCTTGCCGTCGCCGACGATCTTTTCTTCCGCCAATCGGGCCTCGATCCGCAGCGCTGCCAGGGCATTCTGGCCGAGGCGCTCGATGGCGCCGACGATGGCGAGCTTTATCTCGAATATGCCGAAAGCGAATCCCTCGCCTTCGACGACGGTCGGCTGAAGAGCGCCAATTTCGACATTTCGCAGGGCTTCGGCTTGCGCGCCGTCTTGGGCGAATGCGTCGGCTATGCCCATGCCGGCGAGCTTTCCGAGGCGGCCCTGCGCCGCGCGGCGGCGACCGTCAAAACCGTGACCTCGGGCCGCAGCGGGACTTGCGATCTTGGCCCCGGAGGCGCGCGCGAACAGCTTTATGCGCCCGAAAATCCTCTTTCGGCGCTCGCTTTCGAGCGCAAGGTCGCCTTGCTCGGCGAGATCGATGCCTATCTGCGCGGGAAAGATTCGCGCGTCCGGCAGGTCATGGTCTCGCTTGCCGGCCAATGGCAGGTGATCGAGATCGCGCGCGCCGATGGGCAGCGCATGGCCGATATCCGGCCCTTGGTGCGGCTCAATATCGCTGTCATGGTCGAATCCGGCGGGCGGATGGAAACGGGGAGTTACGGCAGCGGCGGGCGCTTCGCCTATGACCGGGTGATTGCGCCCGAAGCCTGGCGCCAGGGTGCCGACGAGGCCCTCCGCCAGGCCTTCGTCAATCTCGCTTCCGTTCCGGCCCCGGCCGGCGAGATGCCGGTCGTGCTGGGTCCCGGTTGGCCCGGCATTCTGTTGCACGAAGCGATCGGTCACGGTCTCGAAGGCGATTTCAATCGCAAGAAAACCTCGGCCTTCACCGGTCTGATCGGTACGCGGATCGCGGCGCCGGGGGTCAATGTTATCGATGACGGCAGGATGGCGCTTCGCCGAGGCTCGCTCGCCATGGATGACGAGGGGACGCCGACTGGCGCCACGACGCTGATCGAGGATGGGATTCTCGTCGGCTATCTCCAGGATCGGCAGAATGCGCGTTTCATGGGCATGAAGCCGACCGGCAATGGGCGCCGGCAAAGCTTCCAGCATCATCCGATGCCGCGCATGACGAATACGATCATGACGAACGGCGATCGCGATCCCGGCGAGATTCTGGCCTCGGTGAAAAAGGGACTTTATGCCGTCAATTTCGGCGGCGGCCAGGTTGACATTACGTCGGGCAAATTCGTCTTTTCGGCCGCCGAAGCCTATCTCATCGAAGACGGCCGCCTTGGCCCCGCCGTCAAGGGCGCGACCCTGATCGGCAATGGCCCCGATGTCCTGACCAAGGTCGATATGATCGGCAACGACATGGCGCTCGATCCCGGCATCGGCAC
>CAYQAG010000056.1:0-13145 GCA_964415425.1 uncultured Rhodospirillaceae bacterium
TTCCCCACTGCTGCCTCCCGTAGGAGTCTGGGCCGTATCTCAGTCCCAGTGTGGCTGATCATCCTCTCAGACCAGCTACGGATCGTAGGCTTGGTAGGCCGTTACCCCACCAACTACCTAATCCGACGCGGGCTCCTCCAAAGGCAATAAATCTTTCCCCTCTCGGGCTTATCCGGTATTAGCCGCAGTTTCCCGCGGTTATTCCAGACCTCTGGGCAGATTCCCACGCGTTACTCACCCGTCCGCCACTCTTCCCGACCCGAAGGCCGAGTTCCGTTCGACTTGCATGTGTTAGGCATGCCGCCAGCGTTCGTTCTGAGCCAGGATCAAACTCTCAGGTTAATCTTAGCTGTCCCTCCCCGAAGGGCGGGCAGCCGATCAACCGGGATCCTTTGCACAAACGCGATTCGTCCTAAGCCGGCACGCGATCTCCAGCCGAAGCCGGAAAAGCGCACCCGCTCGAAAAACGCGTCTGGCAAAGCCGGATCAATCCGGACCCGCCGCCCGCGTTTCCCTTCTCGAAACCTAATTACGATGTCAAACAGCAGGGCGCACGAATTCGGCGGCGGGCTCTCGCCCAGGGCCGCCGTTTCAGGCGCCGTCTCGGTCTAGAGGGCCGGGCTTATAGCCCTGCCTCCTTGGCCTGTCAACCACTATCGCAAAAAATCTTCTCTGCGCTAGAAAGCCAGTAAATAAAGGCTTTTCCGCACCCTCGCAAGAGGCGTCGCGAGCGGGTCGCAAAAAATATGCCGCGGCGTTTCGCTCCGGCAACGGCGTTGAGGATTCTCGCGCCGCAATCCCGCGCGAATCGCAGAAACGGAATCATGAAAGGCTTGCAAGAGACTGATTCATTTATGAATCTTGATTGACAGCAGCGGGACCGGAGCGCAATCTGGCGCGATCGGGGGCCGATTCGTCCCTCGATATCTTGAGGGTGAGAGGCCGCCTACCCTCAAGATCGTGGAAACGGCGATTCCGGATTCGGACGAGGCTCATGCCCAGCGCGATTCGCAGCTCTCCTTGGATTCGCTTATCGCGCCATCTCGCCGCGACTTTGCTGGGCGTTTTCGCCGCCGCCCTCCTCTATCGGGGCGGAGCCGGGCCGGAAGATTCGCCGACGCTCGCGCTCTTTGCGGAAATCGAACCCGTGCGCAGCGCCTTTGCCGATCTCGCGCATCCGCGCGCCGGCGAAAAGCCGCCGCTTTGGCGCGCGCATAGGCTTGATGCGTCATCGCTAAAGCGTTTTGCCGCCGCCGAACCCGTTGCCGGAGGCGCGGCGCCGAATCTGATCGAAGATGCGCTGCTGGGCGCGCGCGATTGGCGGCGCGGCGCGCAATTTGCCGAGAGCGAAGTCGCGAGCGCCGCTTTCGCGATCAAGGTTCGCGCCGGCGACAGCTTGCAAAGCGCGCTTGCCCGCGCCGGACTGACGCCCGAGGAAGCCAAGCGCGCGGCGATTGCCCTCGCCGCGGAATTCCCGGCAAAAGCGCTCAAGGCCGGGCAGCGTATCGAACTCGATCTCCGTCGCGCGCCGCGCCTCGGCGCGGCACAAGGCGGCCTTACGCTGGAAGCGCTTTCCCTCGCTAGGTCGCCGACCCGCGAAATCATCCTGACCCGTAACGATGACGGCGCATTCCGCGTTGCGGCGATCGAGAAGCCGCTCATACTCACGCAAGCGCATCTCTCCGGCACGATCCGCTTCAGCCTCTACGACGCGGCGGTCAAGGCGGGATTGCCCCATGCGATGATCGCCGATCTCATCAAGGCCTATTCCTACGACGTCGATTTCCAGCGCGACATTCAGCGCGGCGATAGCTTCGATATCGTTTATGAGCGGCTAGCGACCGAGGACGGCATTCCCGTCGGCGCCGGTCGCATGCTCTATGCTTCGCTCTCCCTTTCCGGGGAGGCGATGCCGATCTATTATTTCGAACGCGACGGCGCCGGCGAATATTTCAAGCCGAATGGCGAGGCGGTGAAAAAATCCCTGCTGCAAACGCCGATCGACGGCGCGCGCATCACCTCCGGCTTCGGGCCGCGCCTCCATCCCCTGCTCGGCTATACCAAGATGCATAAGGGCGTCGATTTCGGCGCGCCGACGGGAACGCCGATCTTCGCCGCCGGCACCGGCAAGATTGTCGAGATGGGCGTGAAAAGCGGTTACGGGAATTACATCAAGATTCGCCATAACGACACCTATGCGACCGCCTATGCGCATTGCAGCCGCTTCGCCGCCGGGTTGAAGATCGGCGCGACGGTCGGCCAAGGCGACGTCATCGCCTATGTCGGCGCGACGGGGCGCGTGACGGGACCGCATCTTCATTACGAGATTTTCGTCGCCGGCCAACAGGTCAATCCGAAATCGGTCAAGGATACGGGCATCAACAAGCTGGGCGGCAAGGAATTGCAGAAATTCAAAGCCGTCGTCGCCGCGATCGACAAGATTCGCGGAGGATCGCGAAACGACGCAATCGCCAGCGATCCCGCTGCCGGCACGCCCGATTGCGCGGGCGGCTGCGTGAATTGATGGCGCCGCCGGCCTTCCCGCCATGCTGGTCAAGCAGCTCGGCTATCTGACGGCGCTCGCGAGATTGCGGCATTTCGGCCGCGCCGCCGAAGCTTGCGGCATTTCCCAACCCGCGCTTTCCGCCGCCTTGCGCCAGATCGAGGCGGAGCTTGGCGTGCGCATCGTCGAACGCGCTCAGCGCTTCAAGGGCTTCACGCCGGAAGGGCAATTGGTGCTCGACTGGTCGCAGCGTCTGGTCCACGATTTCGACGCGCTCCGCCAAGATTTGAGCGTATTGAAACGCGCGCTCGCCGGAAGGCTGCGGCTTGGCGTGATCCCCGCCGCTCTGCCGGCGAGCGGCCTCCTCACCTCGCCTTTCGCGCTCAGCCATCCCGCCGTCTCGCTTAGTCTTCACTCTCTGTCCTCGAAGGAAATCCAGCGCGAGATCGATGCCTTCGATCTCGATCTCGGCCTCACTTATCTCGACAACGAACCTTTGAGCCGCGTTCGCTCGCTGCCGCTCTATCGCGAACGCTTCTGCCTGATCGCGCCGCGCGACGGGCGCTTCAAGGATCGCCGCCAGGCGAGTTGGGCGGAAGCGGCCGAGGAACGCCTCGTCCTCCTCAATTCCGAAATGCAGAATCGGCGCATCATCGATCGCATTTTCGCCGGAATCGGCAAGCGGCCCCGCCCCGTCATCGAAGCCGATTCGCTGCTGACGCTCGCCTCCCATGTGGCACTCGGCGACTGGTCGAGCATCGTGCCGGCAAGCCTGCTCCTGCTGATCGACCCGCATCGCGATCTCATCGCCTTGCCGCTCGTCGAGCCTGTTCCCGGCCATGTCGTCGGCCTCGTCTATGCCGAACGCGACCCCGTTCCCGGCCTCATCCGCGCCTTCCTCGCCGCGGCGAAGAAAGTGAAACTCAAGGCGCGGATCGAGGCGCTGCTCCCCGGCGCAGCATAGCGGCAAGATATGCGGCGGGTCGCCCGTCGATCAGCGCAAGGCCGGCGAGAATGGCGGCAAGACCGAGACCGTGTTGCCAGAAAAGACGCTCGCCGAAGAAAAGATAGCCGAGCCCGAGCGCGCTCACGGGGATCAGGAAAGTCACCAGCAGCAGATTGGTCGCCCCGGCCCGCGCCAGCAAGCGAAAGAAGATCGCATAAGCGAGCGCGGTGCTGAAAAGGGCCAGCGCGAGGATCGCGCCCCCAATCGCCGGCGGCGGCATCGGCAATTCCCAAGGCCGATCCAAGATCAGCGCGATCGGCGATATCAACGCCGTCGAGGCGGAAAGCTGACCGCAGGCGACGACCCAGGGCGAACGTCCTTTGAACCGTCGGCCCCAAATGCCGGCGCAACCATAAGCGATGGCGGCGCCGATCACGGCCAGTTCGGCCGCGAGATGTGCGCCGAGATGCGCGAGATAATCGAGGCCAATCATGACGGCGACGCCGCCAAGGCCGATCGCGGCGCCCAATCCCTTGCCCCAACCCGCTTTCTCGTCCGATGTCGCGACCTGGGCGATCAGAATGGTGAAAAGCGGCGTGGTCGCGTTGAGGATCGCGGCGAGACCGCTGGCGATTTCCTGCTGCGCCCAGAAGATGAGCGCGAAGGGAAGCGCGTTATTGAGCGCGCCCATGACGAGAAAATCGCGCCAGGACGCAAAATCGCGCGGCAAGGCGAGGCCGAGCATGCGCAACACGGCAAAAAGCGTCAAAGCCGCCAAGGCGACGCGCAGCATGACCACGGTAAGGGGCGGCATGGCGGTAATCGCCAGTTTCGCGAAGACGAAGGACCCGCCCCAGAGAACCGAGAGCAAAACGAGCAGCAACCAATCCTGCCCGCTTAACGTGAGAGAGGATTTTCCCGCCATGTCGCGCTCCCGATCCTGTTCGGGAGTAGTCTTAAGCCGGCGAAGCGCCGCCTTCCTATCCGCTTCTTGCGGAGTTTTTAGATAAGGCCGAGGCCCCGCAATTCCTCGCGGAGATGCGCCGGCAGCGACTCCGTTTCGGCAAGAGCGGCGAGCCCCGCCTTCTGATCGGGAAGGTCGGGCGGCGCATCTTCGACCTCCAGATAGCGCCAGCCCTGAAAGGCTCGGCGCGGCTGCGGGCGCGTCAGAATGACCGTCGGATCGTAGACGATGGCGCAGCTCTCGCGGCCCGACTTCCCCTTGACGGTATCGAGGCGCAGGATGGCATGGCGCGCCTGGATGGCGCCGCGAATGACCCAATAGAGCGAACCGCCGGCGAGGATTTCCGCCGCGCGGCGCGGAAAATGACGCGTCACATGCCGATCTTCCAGCGGCTTGCCCGCGGCGCGGCGCTTGCGTGCCAGCATATCGCGATAGCGCGATAATTCGGCGACGCTTTCGATGCCGACGCAAAGCTTGACGAGGTGAACGATCATGCCCATCTTTTTTAGAGTGGGGCCAAGGCGCCCGGCAAGAGGAGCTTTAAGCGAAAAATGCGCAATCCCCTGACCTTCCTTCTCGCGACGATCGGATTGATCGGCGCCCTTGGCCTCGCCGCCTGCCAGGGTGGGCGGATTCAACCCGTCTATGTCGATAGCGCGTATAACCCGCTGGCGCTGCGCAGCCTCCCCTATCGCGAGGGCTTCCGTCTCGATATCGCGGGCAATCCCTTCGCCATGGATGCGACGGCCTTCGCCGCCGCAATCAATGCGGCCGTCCAACCCGCCGGCGCCGAGCCGATGACGACGGGGCCCCGCGTTCATCTCGCCTTCACCGATTCCCCGGCCGCCGATTCCCGCTCCGCCTGTAGCGCGCCCGGGCAGGCGGGATTCGCAAGGTCGGGAGAGATCGGAACCGTCTTCGCGCTTTGCAGCGGCGATTCGGTCTTGAGCTATACGACCGGCCGGATCGCGAAGGTGGAATCGGCCGACGATCCGCATTTCCGCAATTTCCTGCGCCAGGGCGTGCGATCCCTCTTCCCCGGCAGGACCGAGGATTGGCGGCGCGATCGGGAAACTAACTGCTTGATCGGGCCGGATTGTT
The DNA here is from genome assembly GCA_964415425.1 of uncultured Rhodospirillaceae bacterium. Taxonomy (GTDB): domain Bacteria; phylum Pseudomonadota; class Alphaproteobacteria; order Dongiales; family Dongiaceae; genus Dongia. Next base: position 5,515 of record CAYQAG010000056.1, read on the forward strand.
GACAAAACTTGCGATTTCTCTATAGTCCGCCTCGTTCGCGCGGGTTTGGCCGGGATGGAATGGCCGCCCGATTGGGTTGGCCCTCGGATGTTCGACTTGCCCCGCGCGCGATTTTCACAACAGAAACGAGATCATGAGTTTTTCCGATTTGGGGCTTACGCCCGAGCTTCTTCGCGCCATCGCCGATTCCGGCTATAGCGAACCCACTCCCATTCAGGCCCAGGCCATCCCCGTCGTTTTGATGGGGCGCGATGTCTTGGGTTCCGCGCAGACGGGAACCGGCAAGACCGCTTCCTTCACCCTGCCGATGATCGATATCCTTTCCAGCGGCCGCGCCAAGGCGCGCATGCCGCGCTCCCTCATCGTCGAACCGACGCGCGAACTCGCCGCGCAGGTCGCGCAGAGTTTCGAGAAATACGGCAAATACGCCAATCTTACCCATAGCCTGATCGTCGGCGGCGAAGGCTTTACCGATCAGGAAGCGAAATTGATGCGCGGCGTCGATGTCTTGATCGCGACGCCCGGCCGCCTGCTCGATCTTTTCGAGCGCGGCAAGATTCTGCTGGCCGACGTCAAGATCCTGGTGATCGACGAAGCCGATCGCATGCTCGACATGGGTTTCATTCCCGATATCGAACGCATTGTCGGCCTGTTGCCGAAGATCCGTCAGACGCTGTTCTTCTCGGCGACCATGGCGCCGGAAATTCGCCGCCTCGCCGATGCCTTCCTGATGAATCCGAAAGAGATCGCCGTCGCGCCGCCGGCGACCACGGCCAGCAATGTCGAGCAGAACCTGATCCTGGTCGAGGCCGAGGATAAGCGCGAGGCGCTGCGTCGGCAAATTCGCGCCGAGAACGTCGCCAATGCGCTGATCTTCTGCAATCGCAAGGTCGATGTCGAAATTCTCTATCGCTCGCTCCATCGCCACGGCTTCAGCGTCGCCCGCCTGCATGGCGACATGCCGCAATCGAAACGCACCGAAACCTTGGCGCAATTCAAATCGGGCACGGTCTCGCTCATGGTTTGCAGCGACGTCGCCGCGCGCGGCATCGACATCAAGGGCTTGAGCCACGTTTTCAATTTCGACGTCCCGATCCATGCCGAGGATTACGTGCATCGCATCGGCCGCACGGGTCGCGCCGGAGCGGCGGGCCGCGCGATCACGCTAGCGACCCCCTTCGACGGCAAGGCCGTCGGCGCCATCGAAAGCCTGATCGGCCAGCCGATTCCGCGCCTCGCCGCGCCCGGTTTCGCCGATCTCGAGTTTCTGCCCGAATCGGAAGCGAAACGGCGCGGCCGGGGCGCCGCTCGCGGAAAATCGCGTCCATCGTCCGGCGGCGAACGTCGCGCGGAAAAACCTGCGCCATCGGGACGACCCGCGCGCGGCAGCCGGACTCGTGCCGCGGCCAAGCCCGAAATACCGATCGTCGCCCTTGCCGCCCCGGTCGAGGCCAATCCGCATCACGCTACCTTGACCGCCGGCACGGCTCTGCCGCCGGCCTTGCCGATCCCGGCACCCCAGCCTTTGGCGGCGGTCGCGATTCTACCGACCGCGATTCCCGCGAAACCGATTTCCGAGCGGCCGATTTCCCAAAGCGCCGAACACGATGCCGCCCGCCGCGAGGCTTCGGCGCAAGCCGCCGATAACCGACGGGCTATGATCTCGGCCGAGCATTCGCAAAGTTTCGGCGATCATCTGCCGGCCTTCATGCGCCGACCCGTCCGCTTGCCCGGCGGCGATCGCCGCGCGGCGAAATAGGCGAAAGCTCAGCGCGGCCAGACGGTATAAACGTCGAGGCCGCGCTTCTTGATCTGACCGGCGACGATATTGCGCTGAATTTCCGACGTGCCTTCCCAGATGCGATCGACCCGGACGTCGCGATAGAGCCGTTCGACCGGATTCTCGCGCATATAGCCGCGACCGCCGAGAATCTGCAGCGCCTTATCGACGACGCGCCCCGCCATTTCCGAATTGTAGAGCTTGACCGCCGAGGCCAAGGCATGGGCGCGCTTCGGATCGCAGCCCGCATTCAATTCGGCGCCGATGCGATAGAGCAGCGATTTCGCCGCCATGATGGCGACCGCCATATCGGCCAGCATGAATTCGATCGCCTGGAAATCGCGGATCGGCTTGCCGAATTGCACGCGGCCCGCCGCGTAATCGTTGGCGATCTCGCTGGCGCGGATCGCCGCACCCAGGCAATGCGCGGCGATTTCGACCCGCGTTTCGACGAACCATTCCTTGGTGAGATCGAAACCCTGACCGATTTCGCCGAGTCGCCGATTATCGTCGATTTCGACATTGGCAAAGGCCATTTCGAAATGTTCGTAGACATAGGAATGCATGAATTGCGGCACGCGCTTGACCGTAATTCCCGGCGCGTCGATATCGACCAGGAACAGGGTCGGTTTCGCGGGATCGCCATCGACATGGGCGTGAACGATAACGACGCTCGACGCATTGGCCGAGGTCACGAACCATTTTTCGCCGTCGATCACCCATTTGCCGCCGCGCCGGCGCGCGACGGTTTTGATCATGCTGGGATCCGAGCCAGCGCCCTCTTCCGAAATCGCGTAACAGGCGCGACCCTTGCCGGCATTGAAGGGAATGAGGAAGGTTTCGCGCTGCCAAGGCGTGCCGTGCTTCAAGGGCGTCGAGGCCTTGAAGACCACGGTCCAGAGCCCGCAAGTCGCCTTCCCCAATTCCTCGGCGATCAGGATCTGCTGCAAGGGCGTATAGGAATGGCCGCCATCCTCGCGCCGATGATTAACGCCGTTCAGCTTGTATTCGAGAACGGCGCGGCGAATGCCGCGCAAGGTCTCCTCGCCGAGGCGCCGCTCGTCGCAGGCGATTTCGTGCGGGAAAAGATGCGTCCGCGCGAAATCCCGCGCGACGGTTTGCAAGCGGCGATCTTCCGCGCCGAGCGCGATATCCATGGCTAATCCTTTCTAGGAACGATCAGGGCGTCGAGCGCCAGAGCGCCGTCGCGCCCCACGCGAAGCGGGTTGATGTCGATTTCGGCGATATCGCCGCCGAGATCGGCGGCAAGGCGCGAGAAGCGCGCGGCCGCGAGCGCCAGCGCATCGAGATCGGCCGGAGCCTGGCCGCGCTTTCCGTCGAGCAGCGGCCGCAAGGCCAAGCGGTCGATCGCGCTCCGCGCTTCCGTCGGACCGAAAGGCGGCAATAGAAAAACGCGATCCGGCAGGAATTCGATCAGCGTGCCGCCCGCCCCGATCATGACGATAGGGCCGAATTGCGGATCGGCGATCAGGCCGAAGGCGAGATCGATGCCGGCAGGCGCCATCGCCGCCACCAGACATTCGGGGCCGAGACGCCGGGAAAGATCGGCATAGGCGGCGGCGAGAGCGGCGGCATCCTTTAAGCCGAGAACGACGCCGCCGAGATCGGATTTATGAAAGGCGCCGGGTCGCGCCGTTTTCAATGCGACGGGAAAGCCGAGACGCGCGCCGGCCGCCGCGACCTCGGCCGCAATCGCCGCGCGAAGATGCGGGATGACGGGAAGATCGTAATCGGCAAGGAGCGCCAAACTTTCCGCCTCGTCCAAAATTTCGCCAATTCGCAAGCGCCGGCGCCAAGGCGCGCGCGCTTCGGCCTTGGCGGGATCGAGCGCGGGCGCGGGATCGGCGGGCGCCGCAAGGCGATCGCGTCGCGTCATCGCCAGGCGCAGAACGCGGAAAGCCGAAGCGAGACCCGAAAGCACCGGAACGCCGCCACGGCTCAATCGCAAGGCGATGGAATCGCTGCCATTGCTGGCGACATTGGTGGCGAGGATGAGGGGCTTTACCGTCTTTTCCCGAGCGCGCAGCAGGATATCGGCATAGCCTTCGCTCAAATCGTAGCCGTCGCGGGTTTCGACGCAGAAAGCCCCCAACGCAGTATCGGGATCGGCGATCAAGGCGGCGAAGCAATCCGCGAAAATGCCTTGCCAATCCTGCCCCGTTCCCCAGGCATCCAGCGGATTGGCGGGCTCCAGCCCGGGATCGAGCCGCGCCGCCAGAAGATCGCGCGTCGCCGGCGCGATCTGCGCGAAAGGCAGATCGGCCTCGATCGCGAGATCCATGGCCAATTCGCGAAAGCCGCCCGAATCGTGCATCGTCGCGATTCCGCCGGGACCGAGATCGCGGCCGCCGGCATAGAAGCGCAAGGCATTGACGAGATCGTCCATATTGTCGACGGCGACGACATTGTGATGGTCGAAAAGCGCGCGATAGGCCGCATGATTGCCGGCGATGGCGCCCGAATGGCTGACGGCCATGGCGGCGCTCGCTTCGTGGCGGCCGACCTTGAGCGCGATCACGGGCACGCCGCTATCGGCCGCGCGATCGAGCGCCGCGCGAAAGGCTTCGGGGCGCCGCACGGTTTCCAGGAAAAGGCCGATTGCCCGCGTCGCCGGCCGCGAGAGCGCGAAATCCATATAGGCCGCGCAATCGGTCGCCAATTCCTGGCCGGCGGAAACGGCGAGCGAGAAATCGAGCGTCTTGTCGTTATGGCAGAGGGCGGCGAAGGCCGAACCCGAATGGGTGATGAAGGCGATATTTCCGGCCCGCATCCAATCGGGCGGCGAGAAACCGCAAATGCGCAGGCCGAAATCGAGATGATAGAAGCCCATGCAATTCCCGCCGCAGATCGCAAGGCCGGCTTCGCGCGCCATGGCGGCGAGCCGCGCGGTCAAGGGCGGATCGCGATCTTGCGGCAGATAGCCCGAAGCGAAAATCGCCGCCGCTTTGGCCCCGGCGGCAATCGCCGCGCCGAGCGCCGATTCCAAATGCGCATTGGCGAGCGCGATGACGGCGAGATCGACCGGCTCCGGCAAATCGGCAAGGCTCGGATAGCAGGGACGCCCCTCGATCTCGCGATAGCGCGGATTGACGAGATGAAGGCGGCTCGGCGTGCCGGGGCGGGACGCCGCTCCGATCATACCGTGACCCATGCTGCCGGGGGTGGCGCTGGCGCCGATCAGCGCGATCGAGCGCGGCATCAGCAACGGCGCCAAGGGATGCGCGGCGGTCGGCTCGCCGGGCCACGCGCTCTCGCTCTGGGTTGTGCTTTTCTTCATGGGCGCGCCAAAGCGGCGAGCGCCGCGCCTTCGCGCGCCGCCTGTTCCTGATGCTCGGCAAGCCGCGCCGTGAAAAGGCGCCGGGCCTCGTCATGCACGGGGCCATAGACGTCGATCCAGAGCGCGGCATCGGTCGCGACGATCAATCGGCCCATCTGGAAGGAACTCGGCTCGGCGCGGCCTTCGAGCCAGCTTTCGAGGATTTTCGGCGAAACGCCGATCGCCGCCGCCAGAATCTCGCGGCGCAATTTGCCTTGGGGTTCGAGGCGCTGGCGGAGCGCGGCGGCAAGGCGCGCGCGATGCGCATCGCGGCCGCGCGTATCCTGATCGAGCGCCAAGGGCAGGTTGCGCGTTTCCCCCGCGCCGCTTTTCCCGCTTCTCCGCCTTCCCGCGAAATGGCCGGGAAAGATCGCGGCCAGGAAGAGATAGCAACTTTGCTTAGCGGTTTCGCGCTCGAAAACCTCGGGCTCGATCAGACAATCGAACCAGAGACCGTCGATCATCGCATTCAGCCCCGCGGCGATGGCGGCGGCTTCGAGATCCTCATAGCCCCCCGATTGGATGAGCCGCGCGCAGAGATTTTCCGTCTGTTGCAGATAATCGGCTTCCAGGCGCTGCACGAGCGCGCGATAGGCGGCATTGTTGCGCGCCTCGGCCCAGAAGGCGTACCAGATCGAAACTTTCTCGACATTGCAGACGGTCGGATGGAAATCCGCCTCGATCATGGCGGCCAAGCCTTCGGCCGGCGAAATCTTGCCCTTGTCGATCGCCGCCTGCCAGAAGGCCTGATATTCCTCGGCGATCTGTTCCAGGGTTGCGATCAGCAATTGCTCCTTGGACTTGAAATAGAAATTGCAGATGCCGGGAGAGAGCCCCGCCTCGCCGGCGACATGGGTCAGCGTCGTATTGGCATAGCCGAAGCGGCCGATGGCGCGGATCGTCGCCGCGATCAATTGCTGGCGCCGCATGGTTTTGACGATCTCGGCCTTACGCATTTTCCCTCGCTTGATGCCCGTAGCTAAATCATAACATATTGTTTTCATTCATATTGCTGCACTCGCAGCATTAAATGACCGTTCAACTTCCTTGCCCTTTCTCTAGGGATCATGGTATCAGAATTATACGAACATTCAATGCCTGAGCCTAGGCGATACGAAACCGGGATAGGGAGAGCTTCCGATGAATATGATCCGCACCGACCGGCGCAAGATGGATAAAAATCGCGCGCATTTTCGCGAGGCGAATAAGCATATGCCCTTGGGCGTCAGCTCCAATTTCCGTTATTGGGGCGAAGACAAGACCGTCTATGTGAAGCACGGCAAGGGCGCCAGGCTTTGGGATCTCGACGACAATTCCTATATCGATTACCGCCTCGGTTACGGGCCGGCCATTCTCGGCCATTGCCACGAGGCGGTCGACGAAGCGGCGCGCAAGGCGCAATCGATCGGCACGGTCTTCGCGCTCGGCACGGAAAAGGAAGTCGCCGTCGCCAAGCTCATCAAGGAGATGATGCCGGCGGCCGAACTCGTGCGCTTCTCCAATTCCGGCACCGAAGCGGTGATGGCCGCCTTGCGCCTCGCGCGCGGCTTCACGGGACGGGACAATTACGTGACTTTCGAAGGGTCCTATCACGGCCTGTTCGACGCGACGATGTGGACGGCCGATCCCGACAGCATGACCGATCAGAGCCGCGATCCGATCGTCGTTCCCTATGGCAAGGGCATTCCGCAATTGGTGCGCCAGCTTTTCTGGCAGGTGCCCTATAACGACGCCAATCGCCTGGAAGAGGTGTTGAAGAAGCATCATGACAGCATCGCCGCCGTCTTGATCGAGCCCATCCTCGGCAATTGCTGCGGCATTCCCTCGAAGCCGGAATTCATCCGCGCCGTCCGCGAACTTTGCACCAAATACGGCGTGCTGATGATGGTGGACGAGGTCAAGACCGGCTTCCGCGTCGCGCGCGGCGGCGCTCAGGAACTCTACGGCATCAAGGCCGATATCTTCACCTGCGCCAAGGCCGTCGCCAACGGCTATCCCATCGCCGCGATCGGCGGCCGGGAAGACATCATGCGCTCTTACGGGCGCGGCGTCGCCCATGGCGGCACCTATACCGCCCAGGCGATCAGCCTCGCCGCCGCCGAGGCGACGCTCACCATCCTCAAGGAAACCGACGCCCTCGCTCGCATCGCCGATTACGGCCAGGCGATGCAGGCCGGCATGGATAAGGTGCTGACGCGGCGCGGCATCCCGCACAGCTTCACCGGCCATTACAGCATGTCGGGCCTTTTCTTCAGCGCCGAGGCGCCGACCACCTATCGCAATTGGAAGATCAGCGATTACACCTTCTACGATACGATGGCCGGCTTCCTCATCGACATGGGCATCATGTGCGAACCCGATAGCCGCGAGCCCTGGTTCATTTCGGCGGCGCATGATTCGGCCTGCCTCGCCGAGACCTTGGCGAAATTCGAGGAAGCGGTCGATCTCACGCTCGACGAATTGGCGCGCAACCGCAAAACCGAAGCCAAATTGATGCCGGGGATCAGCGGCTAA
>CAYQAG010000057.1:0-2666 GCA_964415425.1 uncultured Rhodospirillaceae bacterium
CGGGGTTGACTTTCGGTCGCCGCTCACCAAAATGCGCGGGCTTTCGCCGGCCCCAAGGGGGTCGGATGGCGGCGCCCAGGTGGCGGAATTGGTAGACGCGCAGGTTTCAGGTACCTGTGGGGCAACCCGTGGAAGTTCGAGTCTTCTCCTGGGCACCAACGAAGAGTGACGGCGCCGCAGCCGGCGGGAAGCGCCGTCATCGGCGGAAGAAAGAGACCGATCGCCCATGACCCAGATTGCCATGACCCATCATTTGCATCGCGGCGATTTGCCGGCGGGGCTGGATCTCGGTCCCGTCATTGCTGTCGATACCGAAGCGATGGGGCTCGACATGCGCCGCGATCGGCTCTGCCTCGTTCAGCTTTCGGCGGGCGACGGCATCGCGCATCTGGTGCAGATCCCGGCCGTTCCGGCGGGCGAACGGCACCTTGCGCCGCGCTTGGCGGCCTTGCTCGAAAACCCCGAAATCCTCAAGATTTTCCATTTCGCGCGCTTCGATCTCGGCGCCTTGCGCGCGCATCTCGGTATCCGTTGCCAACCGGTCTATTGCACCAAGATCGCCTCGAAATTGGTGCGCACCTATACCGACCGTCACGGCCTCAAGGATCTGGTGAAGGATCTGCTCGGCATCGATCTTTCCAAGCAGCAGCAGACATCCGATTGGGGCGCGCCGCAATTGAGCGAAGAGCAGATGCGCTATGCCGCGGCCGATGTGCAGCATCTCCATGCGGTGAAGCAGCGGCTCGATATCCTGCTCGAACGCGAGGGCCGCGCCGATCTTGCGGCCGCCTGCTTCCGCTTCCTGCCCGAGCGCGCGGAACTCGACCTTCTGGGCTGGGAAGACCCGGACATCTTCGCGCATTGATCCCGACCCGGCTTCGGGGCTATTTTGCGGCCATGGCGCCAGGACCTGGACAGGATTTCCGGAGGTGACGGCATGACCGGCAGGATTGCCCGCTCGCTTCCCGATACGGCTTCCCCAAGCGGCGACCGGGTTTCGCGCGCGATCGGCGCCGATGTCCTCCGCCAGGAAGCGGCGGCGTTGCAATTGCTGGCCGACGGGCTGGGCGCCGATTTCGAGCGCGCGCTCGATATCCTTTCCGCCATTTCCGGACGCGCCATCGTCACCGGCATGGGCAAATCCGGCCATGTCGCGCGCAAGATCGCCGCGACCTTCGCCTCGACCGGCCAACCCGCTTTGTTCGTGCATCCGGCCGAGGCCAGCCATGGCGATCTCGGCATGATCGCGCCGGGCGATGCCGTTCTCGCCTTATCCAATTCCGGCGAATCGGCGGAGCTGGCCGATATCCTCGCCTATAGCCGCCGCTGGAAAATTCCCCTGATCGCGATGACCTCGGGAACCGAAAGCAGCTTGGCCGGCGCCGCCGATCTCGTTCTCGCTTTGCCTCAGCTGGCCGAAGCCGGGAGCCTCGGCCTCGCGCCCACGACCTCGACGACGATGATGTTGGCGCTCGGCGATGCGCTGGCGGTCGCGCTTCTGGAACGGCGCGGATTTTCGGCCGAGGATTTCCGCCGCTACCATCCCGGCGGCAAGCTCGGCAAGAAATTGCTGCGCGTTCAGGATCTGATGCATGGCGGCGAGCGCGTTCCCCTGATCGGCGCCGGGGAGCCGATGGCCCAAGCCATTCTCGAAATGACGGCTAAGAGTTTCGGCTGCGTCGGCGTCGTCGCCGAGGATGGCCGCTTGATCGGCATCGTCACCGACGGCGATCTCCGCCGGCATATGGGCCCCGATCTGCTGAACGGCAAGGTGGCGGCGATCATGACCCCCGCGCCGCGCGCCATCGCCGCCAAATCGCTCGCGGCCGAGGCGCTCGGCGAGATGAATGCGCGCGCCATCACCAGCCTATTCGTGACCGAAAACGGCCGGCCGATCGGCATTATCCATATGCACGATTGCCTGCGCGCCGGCCTGACCTGAGGACCGCGGATGAACCCGGAAACGCAGGAGAACGCACCGGCGAAGGCAGCGGGGAGGCCCGGTTTCCTGGCCAAGACGGCCGCCGCGCCGAAAGTCCCGCAGGATTCCCGCATCGCCGCGCTGGGAACGAAGAAGCGCGCCTTGCGCCCCTTGCAATTCGCTTTACTCATCGGCGCGATCGCCATCGGCGCCTATCTTTTCGAATCCTCGCGCCAGGCGCAGATCGAGAACCAGATCGTGATCGCCAACGAGGCGCCCGTCCTTGCCGATCAACCGAATGCGCCCGCAACGCCCGCCGCGCCGCCGCCCGCAAGCGGCGGCTTGACCGTCAACAACGTCAAATTCGAGGATACCAGCGGCCCCGATCGCCGCGCCTATTCGGTGACGGCAGCGGAAGCCCGCGAGCGCAAGGATAATCGCGACATCGTCGATCTCACGCGGCTCGTCGCCAAGGTCGAACTCGCCAATGGCGAATGGATCGACGTCAGCGCCGCTTCGGGAACGTTCGATCGCAGCCGCGATCGCGTCGATCTCGCCGGCGCCGTGAAGCTCGACCATGCCAACGGCATGAGTTTCGCGACCGAGGCGGCGGCGGTCGATTTGGAGACCCATCTCGCCAGCGGCGCGGCGCCGGTCACGGGCAGCGACGAGCGCACAAGGATCAGCGCCCAGGGTTTCGCCATGAAGGACGACGGCAAGACCATCGAATTCACCGGCAAGACCC
>CAYQAG010000057.1:2766-7890 GCA_964415425.1 uncultured Rhodospirillaceae bacterium
CGCCGGCGACGACGGGCGGTTTCGCCGATGAGAGTCTGCCGCTCGAAATCAGCGCCGATCAGGGCATCGAATGGCGCGAGACGGAAAAAACCTATACCGCGCGCGGCAATGCGACGGTGAAGCGCGGCGATACGATTCTCGGCGCCGATACGCTGATCTTTTCGGCGAGCGAAGCCGGCGGCGATATCGACCGCATCGAGGCCCAGGGTCATGTCAAACTGACGACCGCGAGCGCGACGAGCTATGGCGAGCATGGCGTTTACGATTCCACGACCAAGCTGCTCGTCCTGACCGGCGGCGATCTCAAAATCGAAAACGAAAGCGAAACCGTGCGCGCCGCGGAGAGCCTCGAATTCTGGTCGGAGAAAGAGGCCGTCGTCGCCAAGGGCAAGGTCGATATCAAGCGCGAGGGCACGCATCTTACCGGCGATCTCGCGACGCTCTATTTCAAGAAGGACGAGACCGGCAAAAGCAAGCTCGCGCAGATCGAGGTCGAAGGCCATGTCCGCGCCGATAACGGCAAGCAGCGCGCGACCGCGCAGCGTCTGGTCTATAACCCCAATACCGAGATTTCCGTCCTGACCGGCAATGTCCGCGTCGTCGATGGGAAGAACGAGTTTCGCGGCGCCCGGGCCGAGATCGACGACCGGCGCAAGGTCAGCCGCTTGCTAGGCGGCAGCGGCACGCGCGTGATCTCGATCATTCAGCCGAAAAAGACCGACGGCACGACGCCGCCCAGCCCATGATCTTCGGCCGGAAATCGCGACCCGACGATTTGGCGGCGCTCGATCAGCGCGGGCAGATGTCGGTCAACGGGTTCCGTTTCGACCCGACCCGCATCCAGGGCCTCTGCGCCTATCACCTCGGCAAGAATTACAAGCGCCGGCCGGTGCTGCGCGATGTGACGCTCGGCGTCCAGCGCGGCGAGGCGATCGGCCTCCTCGGCCCCAACGGCGCCGGCAAGACGACCTGCTTCTACATCATCACCGGTCTCATCAAGGCCGATGCCGGCGCCGTCTATCTCGACGGCAAGAACGTCACCGACCTCCCCATGTTCGAACGCGCCAAGGGCGGCATCGGCTATCTGCCGCAGGAAGCCTCGATCTTTCGCGGCATGACGGTCGCCGACAATATCCTGACCGTTCTCGAAATGACCGAACCCAACCGCCCGGCGCGCGCGCGGCGGCTCGAGGAATTGCTGACGGATTTCGCCATCGTCCATCTCGCCCGCGTGCCGGCGATGGCGCTCTCCGGCGGCGAGCGCCGCCGCGTGGAGATCGCTCGCTGCCTCGCCTCGCGGCCGAATTACGTCCTGCTCGACGAGCCCTTGGCCGGGATCGATCCCATCGCCGTCAACGATATTCGCAACATCGTCTTCCACCTCAAGGATCGCGGCATCGGCGTCCTCATCACCGATCACAATGTGCGCGATACGCTCGATCTCGTCGATCGCGCCTATATCCTGCACGAAGGCAACGTGCTGCACGAAGGCACGCCCAGCGAGATCGTGGCCAACGAAGCCGTCCGCCGCGTCTATCTCGGCGAGCGCTTCTCGCTCTGACCTCTATCATGGCTCAGGCGCTGCGGCCCGCGCTCAAAGTCGCGACGCGCTTGGCGATGACGCAGGATTTGCGCCGATCGATCGCGCTGCTCGCCATGGGCGGGCGCGATCTGCTCGCTTATGTCGAGCAGGAATTGCAAGACAATCCCTTGCTGGAACGGGGGTCGGAGGATCGCAGCCTGCGGCGAAGCGGAAGCGGCGCCGCACCCGCACCCCCGCGCAAGGCAGGGTCGCGCCATTCCCAGGGGCCGGCCGCGGCGCCCGGCGGACCTCTCGCCGGCGCGGCGGAACTTCCCGCCGGGGAAGATACGCTGATCGAACATCTCCGCCGCCAGATCGCGATCGATATCAAGACCGCCGGCGAGCGTGGCACCGCGGAGGGATTGCTGGAGCATCTCGACGCCGCCGGCTATTTCGTCGGCGATATCGCGGAATTGGCCAGGCGCTGGGGCAAGAGCCAAGCCGCGATCGAAAGCGTTCTTAGCAAATTGCAGCGCCTGGAACCGACCGGCGTTTTCGCGCGCAATCTCGCCGAATGCCTGCGCCTGCAACTCGCCGAACGCGGCGAACTCGACGAGCCGATGCGCCGATTGCTCGACCGTCTCGACCTCCTCGCGCGGCACGATCATGCGAGCCTGATGCGCCATTGCGGTCTCGACGCGACGGAACTCGCGCGTCGCATCGCGCTCATCCGCAGGCTCGATCCGAAACCCGGCGCCAGCTTCGCGCGCGAAATCGTCGCGACGGCGATTCCCGATCTTCGCGTGAAGCCCGATGACGCGGGCGGTTGGATCGTCGAACTCAATCCCGAATTGCTGCCGCGCCTCGGCATCGACCGGCATTATCGGCGCCGAATCGACCCGGCGGAGAAGACGAAGGAAGCGCGCAGCCGCTTCGATGCCTATCTGCGTCAAGCGCATTGGCTCATGCGCAGCCTGGAACGGCGGGCGCAATCCCTGCTCGCCCTGGGCGAGGCGATTTTGCGCCATCAGGAGGATTTCTTCCGCGAAGGGCCGCGCGGATTGCAGCCTTTGTCGAGGCGCGATCTCGCGCGCGAACTCGGCTTCCACGAAAGCTCGATCGGCCGTCTGGCGGCGGGAAAATTTCTCGAATGCCCGCGCGGACTCTATCCGCTCGGCTTCTTTTTCGGCCCCGGTCTCAAGGATCGTTCGGGCGGCGGCGCCCATGCCGCCGGGGCCGTGCGCGCGCGCCTCAAGACCTTGATCGCCGGGGAGCCGTCGACCAAGCCCCTGAGCGATGCCGAACTGGGTCGCCGCCTCGCGGCGGAAGGCATCGCCATTTCGCGCCGCACCATCGTCAAGTATCGGGAATTATTGAAGATTCCGGAATCGCGGCAAAGACGACGCGCGAAAGCCTTGCCATTGGCGCCGGCTGGTTTAAATCATAGGTAAAGACCATCCGCGTCCAGTGCCGCCCGGCTCCCCGCCGGGATCTGTCCTGGAACCTTGAAGACCGGGAGCAGACATGACCTTATCCGTGACAGGCAAGAATATCGATGTCGGCGCCGCCTTGCGCGGCCATATCGCGGCCAGCCTCGAAACCGTGTTCGGCAAGTATTTCGGCGAGCCGATCGACGCCCATGTCATCATGGCGCGCGAGGCGCATCTTTTCGCCGCGCAGATTTCCGTCCATGTCGGGCGCGGCATCCAGATGCAATCCGAGGCTTCGGCGAACGAAGCCTATGCCGCCTACGATCAGGCGGCCGAGCATCTCGCCAAGCGGCTGCGGCGCTATAAGCGCCGCCTGCGCGACCATCACCGCCAGGCGACCGAGAGTCTGCGCGCGCCGCAATATGTCATTGAAGCCGGCACGGAGACCGAAAGCGAAGACGATCTCGCCGTAACGAATGCGACGCATGCCGCACCCGCCATCGTCGCCGAGATGGAAACGGACATACCGCGCCTGACCGTCGCCGATGCCGTGATGCGTCTCGATCTCGCCAATCAGCCGGCCATGCTGTTCCTCAATCTCGCGCATGGCGGGCTCAACATGGTCTATCGGCGCGCCGACGGTCATATCGGCTGGGTCGATCCCAGGCTCGACCGTCCGGCATCGGCGCGCTGAGCGAAAGATCGCGGGGGAAAAGATCATGGAGATGGCCAATCTGCTCGCTTCGCCCGATCGCGTCATCGCGCATCTCAGGGCCGGCAGCAAGAAACAAGCCTTGCAGGAATTGGCGCGCCGCGCCGGCGAATTGGCCGGGCTGCACGAACGGACGATCTTCGACGTTCTGCTGGAACGCGAAAGGCTGGGTTCGACCGGGATCGGCAACGGCATCGCTATCCCGCATGGCCGGCTTGCCGGCTTGCCGGAAATTTTCGGCCTTTTCGCCAAGCTCGATCACCCGGTCGATTTTTCCGCCATCGACGAGCAGCCGGTCGATCTCGTCTTCATGCTGCTGACCCCGGAAGGCGCCGGCGCCGATCATCTGACGGCGCTCGCGCGCATTTCCCGCCTGCTGCGCGATCGCGCGATCTGCGAGAAGCTGCGCGGCGCGGATCGCGCGGAAGCGCTCTTCGCCCTGCTGACCGACCAGGCGCATAGCCACGCCGCATGACGAATTCCCAAGGCACGAAGCCGCATTCCCAGGCGACGGCGCTCCGCGCCTTGCTGCCGCATCTTTGGCCGCAAGGCGATTTCGGTCTGCGCTTGCGCGTCATCCTCGCCGTTCTCTGCCTGATCGTCGCCAAGATCGCCAATGTCTATGTACCGATCCTCTTCAAGAAAATGGTCGATCTGCTCTCGACCCCGGCTGGACTGGTCGCCATCCCGATCGGCCTCCTGCTTGCCTATGGCTTGGCGCGCGTGCTTTCGCAATCCTTCGCCGAATTGCGCGACGGCATCTTCGCGCGCGTCGCCCAGCGCGCCATCCGCAAGGTGGCGCTGGCGACCTTTCGCCATCTGCACAGCCTGTCGCTGCGCTTCCATCTCGACCGGCAGACGGGCGGTCTCAATCGCGCCATCGAACGCGGCGCCAAGGGCATCGAATTCCTGCTCTTCTTCCTGCTCTTCAATGTCCTGCCGACGCTTTTCGAGATCGGCCTCGTCTGCGTCATCCTATGGTCGCTTTACGATTGGAGCTTCGCGCTCGTCACCCTCGTCACCATCGCGTTTTATATCTGGTACACGCTCTTCGTCACCGAATGGCGCATCGGGCTGCGCCGGCGCATGAACGAAAGCGATCAGGCCGCCAATACCAAGGCGGTCGATTCCCTGCTGAATTTCGAGACGGTCAAGTATTTCAACAACGAGGAACACGAGGCGCGCCGTTACGACGAAGCGCTCGCCGCCTATGAAGGCGCCGCCGTCAGCAGCCGCACCTCGCTCGCCATCCTCAATATCGGGCAAGCCTTCATCATCGCGATCGGCGTCACCGCGATGATGGGATTGGCGGCCAAGGGCGTCGTCGCGGGGCGGATGACGGTCGGCGATTTCGTTCTCGTCAATGCCTATCTCATTCAGCTTTATCTGCCCTTGAACTTCCTCGGCACCGTCTATCGCGAAATCCGTCAGGCGTTGATCGACATGGAGGCGATGTTCGC
>CAYQAG010000057.1:7990-12472 GCA_964415425.1 uncultured Rhodospirillaceae bacterium
ATCGGCATCGTCCCGCAGGATACCGTCCTCTTCAACGATACGATCGGCTACAATATCGGCTATGGCCGCCCCGACGCGGATCGCGACGCGATCGAGCGCGCGGCCGAATTGGCGCATATCCATCATTTCGTCGCCGGCCTGCCCGATGCCTATGCGACGCGAGTCGGCGAACGCGGCCTCAAGCTTTCGGGCGGCGAGAAGCAGCGCGTCGCCATCGCCCGTACGATTCTTAAGAATCCGCCGATCCTCCTTTTCGACGAGGCGACCTCGGCGCTCGATTCGGGAACGGAGCGCGAAATTCAGGCCAATCTCCGCGACATGGCGCGCAATCACACCACGCTTGTCATCGCGCATCGCCTCTCGACCATCATCGATGCCGACGAAATCATCGTCCTCGTCGAGGGCCGCATCGCCGAGCGCGGTCGCCACGAGGCATTGCTCGAAGCCCAGGGCATCTATGCCGGCATGTGGCGGCGCCAGCAGGAAGCGGCCGAGCGCGAGGCGGCGCCGGCGAACGTCGCCGCGCAATGAGCGACGCGGCCAAGACTCGTCGTTCCGCTGCTGCCGAAAATGCCGGCGACCTCGCCGAAGGCATCTTGGCCGGAGAACGCCGCGCGCTCGCTCGCGCCATCACGCTGGTCGAATCGACACGGGCCGAGGATCAAAACCTCGTCGAGGATTTGCTGGCGAGTCTTCTGCCGGCGACGGGGAAGGCCTTGCGCCTCGGCATTTCGGGAGCGCCCGGCGCCGGCAAATCGAACTTCATCGAAGCTTTCGGCCGGCATGTCCTCGCCGCCGGGAAAAAGCTCGCCGTTCTCGCCATCGATCCCAGCTCGCCGGTTTCGGGCGGATCGATCCTTGGCGACAAGACGCGCATGGCCGAACTCGCGCGCCAGCCCGGCGCCTTCATCCGCCCTTCGCCGGGCGGCGGAATGGCGGGCGGTATCGCGCGGCGCTCCTACGAGACGCTGCTGCTCTGCGAAGCGGCGGGCTACGACCTCGTCATCGTCGAGACGATCGGCATCGGCCAATCGGAAACGCTCGCCGCCGATCTCGTCGATCTCTTTCTGCTGCTGATATCCCCGGCCGGCGGCGATGCCTTGCAGGGCATCAAGCGCGGCATCATGGAATTCGCCGATCTCGTCATCGTCACCAAGGCCGATGGCGATCTCGCGCAAGCGGCCTCCCGCATCTTGGCCGACATGGCGGAGGCCTTGCGCCTGCTCGGCGCCCATAGCGGCGGGAACCCGGTCGAGGCGCTCGCCTGTTCGGCGCTCGAAGATCGCGGCCTTGCCGAAATCTGGGCAAAAGTCGCGGCTCTCACCGAGCGCGGCCGCCAATCCGGCGCCTTCGCCCGCCGTCGCGCCGATCAGGCGCGCAGCTGGTTCCGGCGCGAAGTCCGCGAAAACCTCGCCACGGCGCTGATGGCCGATCCGGAACTCGCCGAACGCTGGCCGAGTTTCGAAGCGGAAATCGCCGCCGCCCGTCTCGCCCCCTTGAGCGCCGCGCGCCGCCTAGTCGAGGCTTTTCTGGCCGGCCGCAGGGAGGTTGCCGCGCCGAAAGCCAAGAAAGACGCTTAGGCGAAGGAAGCCTAGCGATCGAGGCCCGCATCGCAGGAACCCCAAAGGCCACCGCATTGGAAATCAGACCCGAACAGCCGACCGACATCGCCGCCATCAGCCAGATCATTACGGCGGCTTTCGCGACCGCGCCTCATAGCGGCGGAAACGAGGCGCGCATTGTCGAAACCCTGAGAGCGGCGGGCGCGCTGACGGTATCGCTCGTGGCGCTGGATCGGCGCGAGATTGTCGGTCACGCGGCATTCTCGCCCGTGGCGATTGCCGATATCCGGCAGGGCTGGTACGGCCTCGGGCCGGTCGCCGTCAGGCCCGATAAACAGGGGCGAGGCTTCGGCCAATCGCTTGTCCAAGCAGGAATTGCGCAGCTTCGAGCGCTGCGGGCTGCGGGCTGCGTTGTCCTAGGCGATCCCCGATATTACCGCCGCTTCGGCTTCGCCGACGATCCGGCCTTGACCTATGGCGGCCAATCTTCGCCCTATTTTCAGCGCCTGATCCTTGGCGGCCCACCCGCCAGCGGCGATGCCGTCTATCATTCGGCATTCTCGGCCTAGCGGGAGCGCGAAAGCCGAGCGCCCACCCCTTGACGCCAGCCGCGATTCTCCTTAGAAAGCCGGGCTTCCATCGGGCTTCGGCCTCTTTTGGCCAAAGCTATCTTATTGAAGAAAAAGGATTCATCATGGCGCGGCGTTGCGATCTCACCAATAAGGGCGTGCAAAGCGGGCATCTCGTCAGCCATGCCAATAACAAGACGAAATGCCGCTTCATGCCCAATCTCCAGGCGACCCGGCTGCTTTCCGATACGCTCGGAACCCAGATCCGCGTCCGCCTCAGCGTTCACGCCTTGCGCTCGGTCGAGCATCGCGGCGGCCTCGACGCCTTCCTGCTCTCGACGCCCGATGCGAAATTGCCGGCCGATGCGCGTCGCCTGAAGCGCCGGATCGAGAAGAAGCGCGGCACGCAGAAAGCCGCCTGAAGTCTAAAGCATAAGACCCGTAAAGCCCGGCTCCAGCCGGGCTTTTCTTTTGCCCCGAACTTTTTGCCTATGCCCCGGCCTCAATCCCGCCTTGCGTCGCGGACATTTGCAGAGGGGGGCCGCTTCGCGGATAATCCCGCCCAAGCGCTAAAGACGAGGTTTCCCATGCGTCTTCCCCCGAACGCCCCGATCGTCGCCGTTCCGATGTGCGTCAAGCATCTGGACGGGCAGAATTTCCATACGGTCGGGGAGAAATATCTGACCGCCGTGATCGAGGGCGCGGAGGCCTATCCCCTCTCCTTCCCGGCCTTGGGCGAAGCGATCGCCGCCGAGGCCCTGCTCGATCATGTCGACGGCATCCTCTTCACGGGGAGCCCCAGCAATGTCGCCGTCCACCATTACGCGGGCGCGCCCGACCGGCCGGAAAGCCCGCAGGATCCCGGACGCGATGCCATCACGCTGCCGCTCATCCGCGCCGCCCTCGCCCGGCATCTGCCGATCTTCTGCATCTGCCGCGGCTTCCAGGAATTGAACGTCGCCTTGGGCGGGACCTTGCATACGCGCATCCAAGAAATCCCTGGTTTCGGCGATCATCGCGCGCCTCAAGGCGTTCCTTTCGACGACATGTATCGTCCCGCGCATAAGGTCAGTTTCGCGCCCGGCGGGAAATTCGCCGACATCCTCGGCAAGAGCGAGACCATGGTGAATTCCTTGCACTGGCAAGGCATCGATCGCCCGGCCGAGCGCCTGATCGTCGAGGGACGCGCGGAAGACGGCGTCATCGAAGCCGTCAGCGTGAAGGGCGCAGGCTTTGCCCTGGGCGCGCAATGGCATCCTGAATATCGCGCCGCCGCCAATCCCGATTCCCTGAAGCTCTTCCGGGCTTTCGGCGAGGCCGCGCGCGCCTATGCCGCTCGGCGTCGCGGCGATATGCGCGCCGCCTGAAACGGCGATCATCATTTCGTGATCGTAGCGCGATCGCGGATTCCCCGCGCGATTCCAAAGGCTTCCGAAGCTATGCGGCGCCGCGTCCCCAGGATTGCAAACTTTTCCGTGGCGACGGCTTGAAAGCGCCGTTAGGAATCCTAAGTAATTTCTATCGAAAACCGTAGCTGCAATGGCTGCGGTCCTCCGGAAGCGGTCTCCCCCACCGTAACCGGCTCCGACCAACGGAGAAGAACGCCCGGCCCTCCCCTGGCCGGGCGTTCGCTTTTAGCGGGCGCGGCGACCTGCTAGGATGGCGCCGCTTCCGCAACGAGGCGAGATCATGAGAATCGCGACCTGGAACATCAATTCGCTGCGTCTGCGCCTGCCCTTGCTGAAGCGCCTCGCGACGCAAGAAAATCCGGACATCGTCTGCCTGCAGGAAATCAAGGTGGAAGACGGCCTTTTCCCCGAAGCCGAGGTGAAGGCGCTCGGCTTCCCGCATCTCCGTTATCACGGCATGAAAGGATATAACGGCGTCGCCATTCTTTCTAAATTGCCGCTGCGTTCGCGCGATCCCCAGGATTGGTGCCGCAAGGGCGATGCCCGCCATGCCGAAGTGCTGCTGCCCGGCGATGTCGAATTGCACGATTTCTACGTCCCGGCCGGCGGCGATATTCCCGATCCCAAGAAGAACGACAAATTCGCGCACAAGCTTAAATTCCTCGACGAGATGCGCGATTGGTTTTCGGCGCACAAATCCTCGCGCAAGGCGATTCTCGTCGGCGATCTCAATATCGCGCCGCTCGAACACGATGTCTGGTCGCATAAGCAATTGCTGGACGTCGTCAGCCATACGCCGATCGAGGTCGAAAAACTCGGCGCGATCGGCGCGGCCGGACATTGGCAGGACGCCGTCCGGCATTTTCACGACCCATCGCAGAAACTTTATTCCTGGTGGAGCTATCGCTCGCCCGATTGGACGCGCAACGATCGCGGGCGGCG
>CAYQAG010000058.1:0-11648 GCA_964415425.1 uncultured Rhodospirillaceae bacterium
ATTTCACCGAAAAGAATTTATGGACGAATTGATCGGCGATCATCGAGGGCGCCGGGGCAATGTAAAGAGCAACGTCGTAAATAGGTATCGCCAATTGCCAAAGCAAAATGAGACTGGCGCCAAAAGCCAGAGGTGTTGCAAATTCGTTGACTTTGTTCTGCGCCCTCTTATCAATTGGCAAGATACGTCGCAGCAAATAGACAGAAGCTATATAGAGAGAGACTGGGATCAGAAGTTCAAAGATTTGAGCAATCTTTTTCAGAAGCCACGATTCCATCGTCAATTCGATAGGTACGATCGCCGTGCTAATCCTCCAGAATAAAACCCAGAGCAAGATCACGGCTGCCGTAAAAACTAGCGCCGGCAAAACTTCGGCAATTTTCCCTTGACCAAACTTGCTCATAAGCTCAACTCCAACCGTCGAGGTTAGCGAACAACGCTGACTTAGATGACTCCGTAATTCATGAAAATCTGCTTGATCTCGGCGACGATCGCCAGGAATTCCGGCTTCTGCCGCAGGCTAAGATCGCGCGGTCGCGGCAGATCGATTTTCAATCGTTTGACGATCTTGCCGGGACGCGGCGAGATGATGACGACCTCGTCCGACAATTGCACGGCTTCGTCGATCGAATGGGTGACGAAGACGACGGTCTTCGGGTTGCGCATATGCAGATTTTCGAGATCGCCGCGCAATTGCTCGCGGGTCATGGCATCGAGCGCGCCCAAAGGCTCGTCCATCAGGATGAGCGGCGGGTCGTGGATGAGCGCGCGGCAAAAGGCCGTGCGCTGCTGCATCCCGCCCGACAATTCGTAAGGGAAGCGGCCGAGAAATTCGCCTAACCCCACCGAGCGCAGCAATTCGATGGCGCGGTCTTTGTACTGGTTTCGGTCGAGGCCGCGCATTTCGACTTGCAGCAAAACGTTGTCAAGCGCGCTGCGCCAATCGACGAGGACATTTCCCTGGAAAACGATGCCGATATCGGTTTGCGGCCCCTTGACCGTGTTGCCGGCGATAGTGATCTCGCCCGCGCTTAAGTCGAGCAGGCCGGCCAGCATCATCAGCAAGGTGGATTTGCCGCAACCCGACGGCCCGACCAGGGAAACGAAGCGGCCGGGTTCGATATCGAGATCGACCGGCAGCAGAGCCGCGACCGGGCCGGTGCGCGATTGATAGGTTTTTTGGACGCCCTTGATGGCGACAGCGACGCTCATGCGAGGCGGATTCCCAATCGATAAGGATGGACAGGTAAGGAACCGGCGAGCGGTCGCCCGCTCGCCGGTCCGTGGGAGGTCGAAAACGCGATCAGAGCGATTCCGGCACGAAGTCGTTGGTATAGAATTCCGACGCCTTCATTTCGGTCTTCAGATCGGTGTACTTGGTCAGCAGGCTCAGCGCGCTTTCCCAATCCGAGGGCACGTTGAGGCCGAGCTGCTTCTTGGTGTTGGCCGCCGAATAGAGAATGCCCAAGGTCACGTCCAGCACCTTGCGCGCCTGGATCTTGGTCTTCTCGTCATCCGTGCTGCCCTGCCAGCTGGTCAGAGCGGCGATGGCTTCGTCCGGATTCTCGGCCGCCATCTTCGTCGCCAGCAAGGTCGCATGGACGAAGCGCTTCACCAGATCCGGATTTTCCTTCACCGTGTCCTTATGCGCGACGATGGCATAGCCCGGCTGGGCGACGCCGTAATCGGCATAATTGAGGACGACCGGCGTCTTGCCGCCATTGGCCTCGATTTCCGCCGGCTTGTCGTCCATGCCGCCGAGCATGGCGGGGGCGAGACCCTGCAGATAGCTCTGCACCAGAGCACTTTCGGCGACGTTGGTGATCTCGATCTTGTTGATGTCGACGCCGGCATTCTGGCAGGCGACGGGGAACATGGTGTTGACGCCGGCGCCCGCCGTGGTCAGCACTTTCTTGCCCTCGAGGTCCTTCAGCGTCTTGATCCCGGAATCGGGATTGACGATGACCGCATCCGTGCCGATGGCGTCGATGGTCGCGACCGAGATGACCGGCGCTTCCTGCGCGGCGAGCTGAATGAGGCGCGCGGCCGAGCAATAGGCGAAGGTCGTATCCTTGTTGGCGACCAGACGGATGGTCGAGCCCGAACCGTTGCCGGACTTGATCCGAACGTCCATGTCTTCGGCGTCATAGAGACCCTTATCGACGCCGAGGAAGAAAATCGAATGCGAGCCGTAGAACAGCCAATTGGTGCGGAAGATTACCTTGTCCGCCGCGAACGCCGAGCCGAACGGCAAGGCCGAGGCCGCCGCGGCGCCGGCACCCAGGCTCAGGGCTTGACGGCGCGACAGGGCCAGTTTCTTCCCGATTGATCCACTCATCTCCATCTCCTCCACTTGGTCTTCGTTTCGGGGTCGTTGGAGCGGCGTCGCGACCCGGGTTCATCCGATATTCGAGGCCGTATCTTAAGGCCGACCTCGCATGCCTGCAGCCGCTGCAGGCCGATCCTAGCAGAAATCAGAGCCGAGTTGTCACCTCATCCTCGCTCGTCGTTCACGACTTCTTGACGCGGGGAACGCCGGTCGCCTGCAGCATGGCGCGCGTGCGGTCGCGATATTGCGCGCGAATGTCGCGCGTCGGCGGCCGGCAGCGACTGGAATCGAGTCCCACCAATTCCATGCACAGCTTATCGAGATAGCCGTCGCCGCTGGTATAGGTCTTTTCGATCTCGATCCACAGCTTGTAGAACGGCATGGCCTGATCGACGAGCGCGCGCTGCACCGTCACATAGCGGCCGGCATCGAGATCGTCGATCAGCTTGATGCCCCATTCCGGCCAGTAATTACAGAGATGCACCTCGAAGGCGCGCGTGCCGATCATATGGCTCATCGCGAATTGCAAATGATTATCGATGATGCAGAGCCGCTTCGCGAAATTGACGATCACATCCTCGAATTCCATCGCGTCGGTGCGCGGGCAAGCCCATTTCAGGCCGACGACGTTGGGAATGCGGATCAAGCGCTCGACCATCTTGAAGGAAACGGCGGCGCTGGTCCAAAAGGTATTATAGATGATGATGCCGATATCGGCCGCCGCCGCGGCCGTCGCCACGTATTCGTAGAAATCCTCTTCGGTATGGGCGAAATAGAAGGGGCAGGAAACCTGGATATATTCAGCGCCGATCGAGGCCGCCGCCTTCGCCAAGCGGCGCAATTCCAGCGAACTCGTCGTCTGCGCGCCCATGGCAACGGGAACGCGGCCATCCGCTTCCTCGGCGACCGCGGCCGCGACCGCGACGCGCTCGTCGAAGGTCATGGTCGAAAAATCGCCGGCGGCGCCGCCCGCCAGCAGCGTGCCGTATTTCGCATTGATGCCGTTATCGAGCAGGAATTTGACGTTGCGCCTCGTCGCGGCGAGGTCGACCTCAAGGTCGGGGTCGCGAAACATCGTCGGCACCGTGATATAGCAGCCTTCGAGTCTTTGCTTCAGTTTTTCGAAATCCATTCTCGCCTTCCCTTGACGCGTTCCGGTCGATCTCGGCGGTCATCATAGCGGCGGCGGCGAAAAGCCATTTGATCTTTTTTCCGGATAATTTGACTTTTTTTAATAGACCGCGCCGATCGCCCAGGGGATGAATTCCTCGTCGCCGTAACCCAGTCGCTCGCTCGCCGTCTTTTGGCCCGAGGCCGTCGCTAGCATCAGGCGAAAAAGCCGTTCGCCCATTTCCGCGATCGTCGCCGTCCCGTCGATGATCTCGCCGCAATTGATATCCATATCGTCCTGCATCTTCCGATACATCGGCGTATTGGTGGCGAGTTTCAGCGAAGGCGCCGGCTTGCAGCCATAACAGGAACCGCGCCCCGTCGTGAAACAGACGAGATTGGCGCCAGCCGCCACCTGACCCGTCGCCGAGACGGGGTCGTAGCCCGGCGAATCCATGAAAACGAGGCCCTGGCGATCGATCGGTTCGGCATAGCGATAGACGCCGACGAGATCGGTGCTGCCCGCCTTGGCGACGGCGCCCAGGGATTTTTCGAGAATCGTGGTGAGGCCGCCTTGCTTGTTCCCGGGCGAGGGATTGTTGTCGAGCGTGCCTTTATCCTGGCGCGCGTAATCCTCCCACCAAGCCAGGAGATCGATCAGCTTCTGCCCGATTTCCGGGGAAACCGCGCGTTTCAGCAACATGGATTCGGCGCCGTAGATTTCCGGCGTCTCGCTTAAGATAGCGCCGCCGCCATGATGGACGAGGAGATCGACCGCCCGCCCCAAGGCGGGATTGGCGGAAAGGCCGGAAAAGCCGTCCGATCCGCCGCATTGCAGGCCGACCCTCAAATGTCGCGCCGAAATCTTCCGGCGTGCGACGGCCGCGGCTTCGGGCAGCATTTCCGACAATTTCGCGACGCCCGCCTTCACCGTCGCCAGCGTGCCGCCCTCCTCCTGAATGATGAGCGGCTTCACGCGCGGGCTTTCCGAAAGCCCGGCGAGATCGAGGAATTTATGGACCTGATTGTCCTCGCAGCCGAGGCCGACCACCAGCACGCCGGCGAAATTCGGGTGATGCGCATAGCCCGAAAGCGTGCGGCGGAGAATCTCCATGCCCATTCCGTCTTCACGGAAGCTGCAGCCATGCTGATGCGAGAGCGCGACCACGCCGTCGATCGCGGGATATTGCGAAAGATCGACCGAGCGGCGGAAATGCTCGGCGATCTGCTTGCCGACCGTCGCCGAACAATTCACCGTCGTCAGCACGCCGAGATAATTGCGCGTGCCGATCGAACCGTCGGCGCGTTCGATGCCGAGGAAACTCGCCGCCTCGCTTTCGGCCAGGATCGGCATGTTGCGGCGTTCCGTGCCGATGGCGCGGTTGGATTGCACCGGGCGGAATTCGAGATTGTGGCTATGCACATGCGCGCCGGCGGCGATGTTGCGGGTCGCGATACCGATTTCGCTGCCGAATTTGTAGATCGGCATGCCCGCCGGAATGGGCGCGATCGCGACTTTATGGCCGCGCGGGATCGCATCCTTGGCCTTGAGCGGCCCCAAACCGACCACATCGCCGGGCGCAAGATCGGCAAGCGCGATATCGACGCTGTCGCGCGGGTTGAGGCGCAAGGTTTTCGCCGTTTCTGCCGCCATCATGATCGGGCCTCGCTCGCGGGAGAACGCCCGCGTCTTCCTTAATAGAATCTAGGTCAGCCTAGGCGCCTCGCCAAGGCCCGGCTTGACCTTTTTTCCGGCAAAGTTGACATTTTCAGCCGCTTCGCGCATTTCCCGACGATGGTCCTCCCGCGCCGCAACCCGCAACGCGCCGCGCCGGCGCCGAAAATGCCGGCGGCCGCTCTTGGCGAAATGCAGCATTGCGCCTTTCTGCTGCTGCCCGAATTTCCGCTTTACGGAATCGTGCCCGCGATCGAGGCGCTGCGCCTCGCCAATCAGAATTCCGGCAAGAAGCTTTACGATTGGCAATTGGTCTCGACCGACGGCAAGCCGGTTGCCGCCGGCAACGGCATGGAGATCAAGGTTCATCGCGCCATCGGCGATATTCCCTTCGCGCCTTTGGTCATCGTTTGCGCCGGCAATCATCCGCTGCAGCATCTCCCGAAAGCGATGCTGAATTGGCTGCGCCGCCTCGACCGCCACGGCGCCGTGCTGGGCGCCATCGATACCGGCGCCTTCGCGCTCGCCGAGGCCGGGCTTTTGAAGAATCACGTCATCACGCTGCATTGGGAAGCGATCCCCATGTTCCGCAGCCGCTATCCCGAAATCGACGTGCGGGAACAGCTTTTCGCCAGCGACGGCAATCGCCTGACCTGCGCCGGCGGCCATGCCGCGCTCGACATGATGCTCGACCTCATCCATCGCAAGCACGGTCTCGCCCTCGCCCAAATCGTCGCCAACGGTTTCGTCAGCGCGCAAATCCGCGACGAGACCGCGCCGCAGCGCCTGTCGCCCCGGCAATTGGGCGGCGACGATAAATCGCCCTTCGCGCGCATCGTCCGCGTGATGGAACGCCATCTCGCCGCGCCGCTTTCGGCCGAGGCGCTCGTCGCCAAGCTCGGCATCGACGATCGGCAATTGCATCGCATCGTCAAGGAAAGCGTCGGCGTGCCGCCGATGCGCTATTACCTGAAGCTGCGCTTGCAGGCCGCGCGCAATGCGCTTTTCTATAGCGATACCGCCATCGGCGACATCGCCCTCGGCCATGGCTTTTCGACGATCGAGGTTTTTTCGCGCGCCTTCCGCACCCATTTCGGCCAATCGCCGCGCGCCTTCCGGCAGAGCTTCTCGCGCGAGCAGATGAAACGCTTCCGCCCGGAACTCGAAGGCCAATTGGCGCGGGAAAAGAAACGCGGTTAGGGCTAGACGGCAGGGCGCATCGAAATCGATCGGCAAGACGGCATCGGCGCGGAGGTCAAGACCGCCTGTGTCCTTTTGCTAACGCTTGCCATCACGAGGCTTCGTCTTGAAGCGCAGAACCGAAATCAGGTCGATAGGTTCGACGTTGATCGCGCGGGCGATTTTGGTCAGCGTCTTGATGCTGCCGGTGGCGTCCCCGCGCTCAAGCTGGGAAACATAAAGCTTGTTAATGCCTACGCGCGCAGCCAGTTCGGCTTGAGTGAGGCCGGCATGGGTGCGAAAGACGCGGATCGGATGCTCCCCGCTACGGAGACGCTTCGCCAGAGCATTGGCAGCGTGAAAGGGAATAATCTCCGAATCGCCCGAGGATCGGGGTGCCGTCTTGCCGGAAAGACGGCTGCGTCCCGCCTCCCGAAGCAGGGCGTCGTAGTCGCTGCGAGTCAGTACGATCATCGCTTCGCCTTGCGGCGTCATGGCTTCGATGGGTTTGGTCATGGTCAGCATTCCTTTCGTTCCGGGGCCTTAGCGATAAATCTCCCGCCGATGGCCGATAGCGTTAATCGTAATCTCGGTTGCGGTTTCGGAGAAAACGATCCGGTAATCTCCCACCCGAAGCCGCAGCGATTGAGAACCCCGCAACCGTTTGATCTGATTGGCGAGCGCCGCCGGCTTCTCGGCGTAGAGCGCGATTCTATTCGTAATCCTTTCACGCATTGTGTCCGGCATCGTTTCCAAAGACCGCGCCGCCGACTTTTCAATGAAGATCGTTTTCACGAAAATAGAGATAGTATATAAACTATATTTTGTAAAGATAAAAAATACACGCTTCGGAAAACCGAGCGAACGCTGACATTTCGCTCCAATTCCGGCGATCGCGTTATTCCGAGCGATATTCGCAAGGCACCAGCAATAAGCCGGAATACGCCGTTACCCGTCTCTCCGGGCCGGGCAAATCGGAAATTGGCGTCCCCTACGGGATTCGAACCCGTGTTACCAACGTGAGAGGCTGGTGTCCTAGGCCTCTAGACGAAGGGGACGTCGGGCCGTGGTGGCTGGGGATAGCGGATCGGGAAGGGAGAATCAAGCCCGGCGCCCGCGCGAAGCAAGCGGAATCGGTCAAGATCATCCCGCCTGACGGAGATTGGCGCCCGCCGATAATTCGGCGGCTTTCCGCGCGAAAGCCGCTACATCCTCAGGCTTGGTCGCGAAGGAGGTGACGAGGCGGATCGTTCCCGCCGGCGCGCCCGGCCAATCGTAGAAGGCGAAGCCCGCCGCGCGCAGACCGGCGATAATGCCTAAGGGTAGGCGCAGGAAGATTTCGTTGGCTTCGACCGGGTGAAGGAATTCGGCGGCGGGAAGAGAGGCCAGACGATCGGCCAAATCCTTCGCCATTTCATTGGCATGGGCAGCGAGCTTGAGCCACAGCCCGCCCTGGAAATAAGCGTCGAGTTGAGCCGATAAGAAGCGCATCTTGGAAACGAGATGGCCAGCGCGTTTCCGGCGATAGGCGAAGCTCGCCGCGATATCCTCGTCGAAGAAGATCACGATTTCGGCCGCGAGCGCGCCGTTCTTGGTGGCACCCAGCGAAAGCGCATCGATTCCCGCCTTCCAGGTCATCTCCTTCGCCGCGCATCCCTGATGGACGAGCGCATTGGCGAAACGCGCGCCGTCGATATGCAGGCGCAGACGATGGCGGCGCGCGATCTCGGCGATGGCGCCGATCTCCTCGACGCGATAGCAGGTTCCGGCCTCGGTCGCCTGCGTAAGGCTGACGACAGAGGGCTGCACGTTATGCACATTGCCGGCCTGGGCGCCGCGCAAGGCCGCGGCGAGATCGGCGGCGGCGATCTTGCCCGCCGCCCCCGCCAGCGGCACCAGCTTGGCGCCGCCGGTGAACATTTCCGGCGCGCCGCATTCGTCGATCATGATATGCGCGTCTTCATGGCAATAGATCGCGCCGTAAGGCGGCGCCATGACCGAGAGGGCGAGCGCATTGGCCGCCGTTCCCGTGACGACGGGGAAGGCCTTGACCTTGCGCTCGAAAATCTCGGCGAGATGCGTCTCGATCCTGGCCGACCATTCGTCGGCGCCGTAAGAGGGCGCGCTCCCCGCGCTGGCCGCCGTCAAGGCCGCCAGGATTTCCGGCGCCGCTCCGGCCACGTTATCGCTGCAAAAATTCACGTCGCGCCCTCCTTGTTGCCTTCGCCTCAGGCTAAGCCGGTCACGCTGCCCGGTAAAGAGAGGGCGGGAAGATCGAGGCGCAGGGCATCGACCAGATTGCGCACCTCTTCGCGCGCCGCGACATGCGACATGCGCCAGGCGATGCCGCTATCGGCGCGGTCGAGATCGAGCAAAGTCAACCCGCGCGGGAACAATTCGCGGAAGATCACGCGCTCGGAAAAACCTGGCGCCAAGCGGAAACCGAGCCGCTTCGCCAGCCCTTCCAAACGCCGACCGATATCGCGCTTGTTGCGCGCATCGAGCGAGGATAGGCGATTGCGCAATACGATCCAATCGATCGGCCGCCGCCCGGCCAAGGCGCGGCGCTTACGCTGTTCCCAGACCATTTCGGCGTAATGGCTGGGCCGGCCGAGTTGCTCGCCATCGCCCTCGACCCGACCGAAGAGATCGAGATCGAGGAAGGAATCGTTCAACGGCGAAATCAGGATATCGGCGCGGGCATGGGCAAGCCGCGAAAGCGCATTGTCGTTGCCCGGCGTATCGATGACGACGATATCGCAATCGGCCATGTCGGCGAGCGCCGCTTCGAGATGGGCCGCATCCTCGGCTTCGGCGCGCTCGCGCGAATCCGCCATCGAGGGCTCGATCGCCCGCCATTTCGGCATGGCGAGCGGCACCAGCAAGGCGGCGGAAGTCCGCGCGCGATTTTCGAGATAGCGCGAGAGCGAACCCTGGCGCGCATCGAGATCGAGCGCGCCGATCTTACGGCCCGTCGCCAGCAGCGCGACGATGAGATGCATCGCCGTCGTCGATTTGCCCGACCCGCCCTTGACGTTGCCGAGAACGATATGGCGAGGCGCACCGGCCGCTATCATACGGCCGCCGCTTTGCGCACCCAAACCGCCGTATCGTGAAAGACGGCGCCGCCATTGGGATAGCCGGGATCGGCGCTGGTCAGGGCGTTGATGCCGAGCCCGCCCGCGAAAGCCGCATTCGGCCACAGGCTTTCGACGACGATCACCTTGCGCTGCAATCCCTCGAAAAGCCGCGCATGGAGACCGACCCGCGCGCGGCGATTGCCGATATCGACGGCATCGCCATCGCCGAGGCCGAGCTCGACGGCGTCCTCGGGGTGGATGAGCAAGGTGGGCCGCCCCTCGCGCGCTTGCGAACTCGGCGTTTCGGTGAAGGTGGAATTCAGGAATTGCCGCGCCGGCGCCGTCACCAATCGGAAGGGATGCGCGGCATCGGCCGCATCCAGAACCGGCATGAAATCGGGCAAGGTCGGCATCGCGGCATGATGAGGCCCGATCGCCGCCCAATCCGGTCGGAAGCGGAATTTGCCATCGGCATGGCCGAAGCCGTTCAGGAAATGCGCCGTTTCGAAATCGAGCGCGCGGTCGAGCCAGCGATCGCGGTGGATAGCATCGGCGCTCGGCCAGCCCGAACGACGCAGAGTCTCCGCGATCAATTCCCATTCGCTCATGAAGAAGCCCGGCCCCTGGCAGCCCAGGCGCCGGCCAAGCTCGTTGATCACGAAATGATTGGGCCGCGCTTCGCCCAGAGGTTCGACGACGCGCCGCGCGATCTGAAAATAGGTATGCCCGCTCGCCCGATACATGTCGTCATGTTCGAGAAAGGTGGTCGCCGGCAGCACGATATCGGCCATGGCGGCGGTTTCGGTCAGAAATTGTTCGTGGACGACGAGGAAAAGGTCTTCGCGGCCGAGGCCCGCACGAACGGCCAAGCTATCGGGACAGACCATCATCGGATTGGTATTCTGCACCAGCATCGCCATGACCGGGGGGCCGCCTTGCAAGGCGTCGGGATCGCCGGCGAGCACGGCGCCGAGGCGCGATTGGTCGAGTTCGCGCACCGATAAATCCTTGCGGTCGAGACCCTGGATCAGCGTGGCGTCCAAGGGATAAAGCGCGCGATTGGAATAAAGCGCGCCGCCCCCTTCCACCGCCCAGGCGCCCGTCACGGCCGGCAGGCAGGTCACGGCATGCATCGAAGCCGCACCGTTTCGCGCCCGCGTGAAGCCATAGCCGAGGCGGATGAAGGCGCGCTTGGTGCGGCCGTAAAGCCGCGCGAAATCGCGGATCGTCGCGGCGGGCACGCCGGTGATCGCTTGCGCCCATTCCGGCGATCGCGTCCTGACATGATCTTCCAGCGCTTCCGGCGCGTCGGTATAGCGCGCCATGTAATCCCGGTCGGCGAAGCCTTCGGCAAAGAGCACATGGATCATGGCCGCGACGAGGGCGCCGTCGGTTCCCGGGCGCGGCATGACATGGAGATCGGCCTGAGCCGCCGTTCCCGTGCGATAGGGATCGACGACGACCAGCTTGGCGCCGCGCGCTTTGCGCGCCTTGGCGATGCGGGTCATGACATTGACCTGGGTCGAGACGGGATTGCCGCCCCAGACGATAATGAGATCGGCGCGATCCATTTCGCGGGGATCGAGCCCCCGCATCGCGCCCACCCCCGCCAGCCAGCCGGCATCGGAAAGCGCGACGCAGATCGTATCCTTCTGGCGGGAATAACCCATCTCATGGCGCAGGCGATGAATGCCGTCGCGCTGCACCAAGCCCATCGTGCCGGCATAATAATAAGGCCAGATGGCGGTCGGCCCGAAACGCGCCGCGATATCCTGAAACCGCGCGGCGATTTCGTCGAGCGCCTCATCCCAGGAGATGGGCCGGAAGGCCGAAAGCCCGGCCCCTTTCGCCCCAATCCGCCGCAAGGGCGTCGTCAACCGATCGGGATGGTGCTGGCGTTCGGCATAGCGCGCGACCTTGGCGCAGATCACGCCATCCGTGTAATCGTTGGCCTTGGCGCCATGCACGCGGCCGATGCGATCGGGCGCAAGGCGTTCGACTTCGAGCGCGCAGGTCGAAGGACAATCGTGCGGGCAGGCGGAAGGCAGGATATCGAGCATCATGGCGCAAGGCTGAAGATCGGGTTCCGCGCGCAGAGATGACAGAGCCGCCCGCTTCGAGCAAGGCGGGAAGCGTCGCCCGACAATTTCATGCTGCAGCGCAGCATTCCTCGGCGATCCCGGCTTTGACTTTGACCGGGGCCTAAGTCCATACTCCGATCCGGTTCGGCGACGATTCGTCGCTGGGTCGATCGGGGGCGAGTCGAAACGGCTCG
>CAYQAG010000059.1:0-6823 GCA_964415425.1 uncultured Rhodospirillaceae bacterium
CCCGGATTGACGAAGGCCGCCCCCGGCAGATGCAAGCCCATGGTTTCCATCAGCATCTGATTGCTGTTGGCGGTGCCGTAGAAGGTGCAGGTGCCGGGCGCGTGATAGGATTGCGCCTCGGCTTTCAAGAGATCGGCGCGGCTCGCCTTGCCTTCGGCATAAAGCTGACGGATGCGGGATTTTTCCGCATTGGGGAGACCCGAGGGCATCGGCCCCGCCGGCACCAACAGCACCGGCAGATGGCCGAAACCGAGCGCACCCATGATCAGCCCGGGCACGATCTTGTCGCAAACGCCGAGCAGCAAGGCGGCATCGAACATATCGTGGCTGAGCGCGATCGCGGTCGAGAGGGCGATCACGTCGCGGCTCCAGAGCGACATTTCCATGCCGATCTGCCCCTGGGTCACGCCATCGCACATGGCCGGAACGCCGCCCGCGACCTGAGCCGTGGCGCCCGCTTCCAGAGCCGCCGCTTTCAGGATCGCTGGATAATCGGCAAAGGGCTGATGGGCGGAGAGCATATCGTTATAAGCCGTGACGATGCCGAGATTGGGCGTCGCCGCTTCCGCGAGACGTTCCTTTTCCAGCGCCCCGCAGGCGGCAAAACCATGCGCGAGATTGCTGCAGGAAAGTTTGCCGCGTTCCGGATTGCGCCTTGCCGCCGCAGCCATGCGTTCCAGATAGGCCGCGCGGCTCTCGCGGCTGCGCGCGTCGATCCGGTGGGTTACCTCGGCGATCACGGGATGAAGGGGCATGGAACCTCGGCAGAGATCAGGGGCAATGGAAAATATCGACCGGCCGCGCCGCCGCGCGCAAGAGCGAAGCGATCGGAAGATCGCTTGTCTCCCGCAGCGCCTTCGCGATCACGGCCCGCTTTTCCATGCCGCGAATGGCGACGATCAGCTTCTGCGCCGCGCTCAGAAGCGGCAGAGCGAGGCTCATGCGCGGCCAGCCCTTGATCGGCCGGTCGCTGGCGACCAGAAACCCGTCGCCCTGAAAATCGCCGCCGGGGAAAAGGGAAGCGATATGGCCGTCCTCGCCCATGCCGAGCAGAATGGCGGCAGCCGGCAGCGGCAGCGCGCGCAGATCGTCGGCGATTTCGCGGGCCGCCAAGCTCGGCGCCGGCAAAGCTCGATAAAGCGCGTGGAAAGAGGCGGCCGCCGCGCGTCCCTGCAAGAGATCGCGGCGGATATTGGCGGCATTGCTTTCGGGGTGATCGGGCGCGACCCAGCGCTCGTCGCTCGGCAGGATATCGATCCGCGACCAGGGAAGATCGCGACCGGCGAGTTCGCGCAGGATCGGCCCCGGCGTCCGTCCGCCTGGCACGATCAGAAGCGCGCGCGGATCGCGATCGAGCGCTCGCATCAAGGCCGCGCCGAGACGATCGGCGATCGCCGTCGCCCAATCCGCTTCGCTCGCGCAATCGATCGTTTGCGTTTTCAAGGGCCCGTCCACGCTCGCTATCCGATCCGCCTCATTCCTCGTCCTCGTGCCAAGTGCGGCCATCGCGTTCGATCAAGGCGATACCGGCGCTCGGCCCCCAAGTGCCGGCAGCATAGGGTCTGGTTTCGAGATGCGCATCCTGCCAACCGGCGCGGATGGCATCGATCCAGCGCCAGGCGGCTTCCAATTCGTCGAGCCGCATGAACAAAGCCGGGCGTCCGCGAATGACGTCGAGCAGAAGGCGCTCATAAGCATCGGGCGAGCGGCCGCCGAAGGTTTCGGCGAAGGAAAGATCGAGCGCCGTCTGCCGCAGTTTGATTTCGCCGGGACCGCGCGATTTGTTCAGCATGACGAGGCGAATGCCCTCGTCGGGCTGCAGGCGCATGACCAGCCGGTTGGGATGGATGATCCCGGCGCTTTCGGGATAAAGCCGATGCGGCGGCGTACGGAATTGCACGACGATCTCGGAGGTGCGGCGCGGCAGACGCTTGCCCGAGCGCAGATAGAAGGGAACGCCGGCCCAGCGCCAATTGGCGATCTCCGCCTTCAAGGCGACGAAGGTTTCGGTATCGCTCTCGCCTCCGGCATCGGATTCTTCAAGATAGCCGGGAACGGCCGCCCCATCGACGACGCCGGCGCGATATTGCCCGCGCATCGTCGCCAGAGCGATCTCGGCGCCGCGAATCGGCTTCAAGGCTTTCAGCACCTTCAGTTTCTCGTCGCGGATAGCATCGGCATCGAGCGCGTTCGGCGGTTCCATCGCCGTCAGGCATAGCAATTGCAGCAAATGATTCTGCACCATGTCGCGCAAGGCGCCGGCGCCGTCGTAATAGGCCCAGCGACCGCCGACGCCGACCGTCTCGGCAACCGATATCTGCACATGATCAACATGGGTGCGGTTCCAAAGCGGCTCGAACAGCGCATTGGCGAAGCGCAGCACCATCAGATTCTGCACCGTTTCCTTGCCGAGGTAATGATCGATGCGATAGATCTGCGCCTCGGCGAAGGCTTGCGCGACCGCTCGGTTGATCGCCTGGGCCGAAGCCAGATTCTTGCCGAGCGGCTTTTCCAGAACGAGGCGAGAGGCGGGCGTCGCCAAGCCGGCCGTCGCCAAAGCCTGAGCGATCGGCCCGAAGAGATCGGGCGCCGTCGCCAGATAGAAAGCGCGGACGATCGCCTCTCGGCCTTTGAAAAGCGCTTGCAATTCGCCGTAAGCCGAAGCCGTCGCGGCATCGAGCGCCACATAATGGAGCCGCGCGGCAAAACGATCCCAGGCTTCGGCGTCGAACTCGCCTTCGGGCGTGAATTCGCGGCAGGCTTTCGCCATCAGATCGCGGAAATCGGCGAGCGGCATCACCCCGCGCGAAACGGCAATGATGCGGCCATCCGCCGGGAGCCGCCCCTCGCGATCGAGGTGATAAAGCGCCGGCATCAATTTCCGCCGCGCCAGATCGCCGCGACCGCCGAAAACGACCATGTCGAAGGGGTGGGCAATCAGGGCCTGGCGTTGGCTCTCATTCATGTCAAATCGTTCCTTTGGATTGGAATCCCGGTTGGCGCTGCGGCAATCCTGGATTATGACTAGCCGATCGGCCATGAGGATGCGCCCGAGGATGGACCGCGGCAAGAGATTGCTGATCGTCGATAACGATCCCGATATCCAGGACCTGCTGAAGGATTTCCTTATCCGCCAGGATTATCTGGTCGTTACCGCCGCCGACGGCGCCGGCTTGTGGTCGGCGCTCGCGCAATGGCCGGTCGATCTCGTCATCCTCGATATCATGCTGCCGGGCGAGGACGGGCTTTCGCTCTGCCGCCGGTTGCGCGCCGATGCCGATCCCGGCATTCGCACGCTGCCGATCATCATGCTGACCGCCGTCGCCGATGCCGCCGATCGCATCGTCGGCCTGGAAATGGGGGCCGACGATTATCTGACCAAGCCTTTCGACCCCCGAGAATTGCTGGCGCGCGTGCGTTCCCTCTTCCGGCGCGGCGCGCTCGATGCCGAACAGCGCCGACCCGAACAGAACCGCCCGGCGGCGCGGCTTTTTTCTTTCGTCGGCTGGCAACTCGACGAGGCGAAGCGGGAATTGCGCGCGCCCAACGGCATCGTCGTGCCGCTGAGCCAGGGCGAGTTCAATCTGCTGCGCGCCTTCCTCGCCCGGCCGCATGTCGTCCTCTCGCGCGACGAATTGGCGGAAATCGCCAAGGGCACGGCCCTGCAACCCTTCGAGCGTTCGATCGACGTCCAAGTCGGCAGGCTGCGGCGCAAACTCGAAGCCGATGCCAAATCGCCGCAATTGCTGAAAACGGTGCGCGGCGGCGGCTATCTTTTCGCCGCCGACGTCAGCATCGGCTAAGGCCCGCCGATGCCGGGAATCGGATGGCCGAGCCGTCTTGCCGATCGCGGCTTCCTGATCGTGGCGGCGGCGATCCTGGGCGGTCTTGCGCTTGCGATCTGGCTGATCTGGTCGCTGGAACGGGCGGCCGAAATCGATCGCGCGAGTTCGGCGCTGGGGCCGCGCCTCGCCTCGGTGCTGCTCGATGGCGAAATCGCGGCGGAAGATCGGGCGAATTTGCGTCGGTTTGCCCCCGGCGCGCCGTTTATCCTTCCCCAGGGCTGGCAGGAAGAAACGCAAAGCATCCTCGTCTTCGGCGATCGGGAATTCGCGCTTGGCCTCGCGCGGGAAAAAGCGCGGGCGCTGCCGGTCGCGCCGGCGCGCCTCGTCGCGCAATCCTGGGCGCAATTCGTCGAGCAGATCGGTCTTGCCTTGCGCCAGGCGATCCGCTTCGCCGAGCCGGCGCGGCTCATCGTCCGCGGCGAGGACGGAGCGCGCTGGGAATTCGACATTCCGGCCGATTGGCGCGATCGGCCCAATCCCGTGGCGCTCGGCCTTATCGGCCTTGCGGGCCTTGGCATCATTCTGATCGGCGCGCGGATCGCCATGACGCGGCTCGCTCGCCCCTTCGCGCGGATCGCTGCCTTGGAATCGATCGATGCCAGCCAATGGGGCCGCGAAATCGTCGCCGAAGAGGGCGTTCTCGAAGCGGCGAGCGCCGCGCGCGCCATCAATCGCGTCGGCGCGGCCCTGGCGCAGGTGCTGGAAGAACGCACGCGATTCTTCGCCGCCATCTCGCACGATCTGCAAACGCCGCTGACGCGATTGCGGCTGCGCCTCGAATTGATCGAGGATCCGGCCTTGCGCCAAAAGGCGATCCGCGATCTCGACGAGGCCGCCGCCATGATCGCCGCCACTTTGGATTTCCTGCGCCACGATTCGCTGCGCGAGCCCGTCGCTATCGTCGCCTTCGCCAGCCTGATCGAAAGCGTGATCGCCGATTTCGCCGATCTCGGCCGGCCCGTCACTTACGAGGAAGCGCCGCCGCTGCATTTCGACGCACAGCGATCGCCCTTCGGCGGCGGCGGCGCGACGCTCGCCTTCGCGCATCCCCGGCAATTGCTGATCGCCTGCCGCCCCGACAGTTTGAAGCGGGTCTTCGCCAATCTGATCGAAAACGCTCTCGCCTACGGCGAACGCGCGCATGTCCGAATCGCCGCCGATAGCGAAACGATCCGCGTCGAGGTGGTCGACCAGGGTCCCGGCATCCCCGAAAGCGAGATGGAGCGGGTCTTCGAACCCTTCTATCGACTGGAAGGATCGCGCGATCGCAAGACCGGCGGCAGCGGTCTCGGACTCGCCATCGTCAAATCCATCCTCGATGCGCATGGCGGCCGGATCGAAATGGAAAATCGCGCGCAAGGCGGGTTGCTCGTGCGCGTCGTCATTCCCCGCCACTTGCAGGTCGGACTCGGCGATTCCGCGCATCCCTAATTCAGCCGCGCCTGGCTTTGCGGGTCGAACAAGCTGGCGCGCGTCATGTCGATGGCGAAATTCCGCGTGACGCCCGGCCGATCGACATCCTGCGGACGCAGCCGCGCGACGACATTGGCGCCGCCGAGGCTGAGATAAGCGAGCGCGTCGGCGCCGGTCGGTTCGACGACGTCGATCTCGGCCGCAAGCTGCGCGGTTCCCGGCGCCGCCATGCCTTCGCCAGCGGCCGCGATCGCTTCCGGGCGGATGCCAAGCACGATATCGCGCCCCAGACGGTCGCCGAGACGATCCGCCGAACGATTGGCGCCGTCGGCAAAGGGCAGGAAACGGAAATCCTGGGCGCCATTCGCCTTGGCAAGGATCGACATGCCGATCCGGCCGTTCTCCGTGGCGAGCGTGCCGGGGATGAAATTCATCGCCGGCGAGCCGATGAATCCGGCGACATACATATTGGCGGGGCGCTCGTAGATTTCGCCGGGAGTCGCGAATTGCTGGACGCGACCGTCCTTCATGATCGCGATCCGCGAGGCCAAGGTCATCGCCTCGATCTGATCGTGAGTGACATAGACGATAGTGGTGCCGAGGCGCTGATGCAGCTTCTTGATCTCGGTGCGCATTTCGACCCGCAATTTGGCATCGAGATTGGACAAGGGTTCATCGAAGAGAAAGACCTTGGGCTCGCGCACCAAAGCGCGGCCGATGGCGACGCGCTGGCGCTGGCCGCCCGATAATTGCGAGGGACGGCGCGTCAGCAGCGGCTCGATCTGCAGGAGTTTCGCCACCGCGGCGACGGCCTTGTCGCGTTCGGGCTTGGGAATCCCGCGCATTTCCAGGCCGAAGGCCATGTTGCGGGCGACATCCATATTGGGATAGAGGGCGTAGGATTGAAAGACCATCGCGATGTCGCGATCCTTGGGATGGATATCGTTGACGACGCGATCGCCGATCCTGATCTCGCCTTCGGAAAGATCGGTCAAGCCGGCGATAATGTTGAGCAAGGTCGACTTGCCGCAGCCCGAAGGGCCGAGCAGGACCAGAAATTCGCCGTCATCGAGCGCGATATCGATCCCTTTCAGGATTTCGATCGGGCCGTAACGTTTGCCGATTCCGGCGATCGTCAATCGCGCCATTCTTTCCTCCTCGCTTCAGCCCTTGACCGCGCCGGCGGTCAAGCCGCGCACGAAATACTTTCCGGCCAGGATATAGACGAGCAAAGTCGGCAAGGCGGCGATGATGGCGCCGGCCATATCGACATTGTATTGCTTGACCCCGGTCGTGGTGTTGACAAGATTATTGAGCGCCACCGTCATCGGCTGCATGCTGCCGCCCGTGAAGGTCGCGCCGAACAGAAAATCGTTCCAGATTTGCGTGAATTGCCAAATCAGCGTGACGACGATGATCGGCAAGGACAAAGGCAGCATGATGCGGCGGAAGATGGTGAAGAAACCGGCGCCGTCGATCGTCGCCGCGCGCACCAATTCGTCGGGAATGCCGATATAGTAATTGCGGAAGAAAAGCGTCGTGAAGCTGATGCCGTAGACGACATG
>CAYQAG010000059.1:6923-11366 GCA_964415425.1 uncultured Rhodospirillaceae bacterium
AAATGGGGACCAAGACCGTTGCATTCCGTCCCCATGCAGGCTTCGCGCCAGGCATAGACCCAGGCGTCGAAGGTGATGCTTTGCGGCAGCGAGATCAGCGAGCCTTCGCGAATTTCGTCGAGGCTTTTCAGGGAAGTCGAAACCATTACGAAAAGCGGCAGCAGAAAATAGGCGGCGAAAACCAACAAGGCAGCGTAAAGGCCGAAGCGCAGCAGCGCCGGCTTCCAGCCCTTGGCTTGCGGCAGGTGATGGAGATCGCCGCTCATGATCCCCGCCGATGCCGCAATTCGGAATAGAGATAAGGCACGATGATGGCCATGACCGTCATCAGCATCATAACGGCCGCCGCCGCACCGGTACCGATCTCGTTGCGGCGGAAGGTCATCTCGTACATGAAATTGGCGGGAAGATCCGAGGCATAGCCCGGGCCGCCGCCGGTCAAGGCGACGACGAGGTCGAAACTTTTGACCGCGATATGCGAGAGCACGACGATCGCCGTCAGGAAAACCGGGCGGATCGAAGGAATGATAATGCCGAGATAGATGCGCGGCAGGCTAGCGCCATCGAGATAAGCGGCCTTGACGATTTCCGCATCGACGCCGCGCAAGGCCGCGAGGAAAAGCGCCATGACGAAGCCCGAACTCTGCCAGATGCCGGCGACGACCAGGGCATAGACCGCCCAATCGGGATCGGTCGTCCAGGCGAAGACGAAATCGGGAAAGCCGAGATCGCGGACGAATTGCTGAATGCCGACCGTCGGATTGAGCAGCCAGCGCCAAGCCGTGCCCGAGACGATGAAGCTCAAGGCCATGGGATAGAGATAGATGGTGCGCAAGACGCCTTCGGCGCGAATCCGCTGATCGAGCAGGATCGCGAGGATAAGACCGATCGCGAGGCAAATCAGAATGAAACAGAGGCCGAAAGCGGCGAGATTGCCGATCGCGACATGCCAGCGATCCTGCGACCAGAGACGGAAATAATTATCGAGACCGGCCAGCTTATAGACCGGCAACATCTTCGATTTCGAGAAACTGATATAGGTCGTCCAGGCGATAAAACCGTAAACGAAGACAAGACTGGCGGCCAGAGTCGGCGAGACGACGAGGAACGAGAGCGCCCGTTCCACGCCGCCGAAAAAAGATCGCCGCGACTTCACCATGACCAAGCCCTCGCGCAGCGGCGGAGCCGGGCGAACCCGGCCCCGCCGGCGAGAGCGTCGTTACTTCGCCGCCGCAACCGCGTCGGCGAGCTTGGCCGTCGCATCGGCCGAGCTCATCTCCGAATTGAAATGCTCGGTCACGACATCGAGGATGGCCCCGCGCACCGCGCCGCCGGTCGCCATTTCGTGGGCCATGGAGGGCACCAGCGAATTGGCGGCGATCGAGGCGTCGAGATCGTCCATCGATTTCACCGCGCAAGCATCGAAATTGTCGCGCTTGACGCCAAGGCGGGCCGGGATCGATCCCTTATAGAGATTGAAGACCTCCTGGAAATCGGCGCCCATCAGCAATTTGGCGAACAGGTTCTGCCCGTCGATCACATCCTGACCGCCATCCTTGACCGAGAAGAAGACGAAGCTGTCGCTGTTCAGGATATAGCCCTGAGCGCCGGGCGTCGGCGCGCAGAGAAAATCCTCGCCCGGCTTCTTGCCGGCGGCGGTGAATTCGCCTTTGGCCCAATCGCCCATGATCTGGAAGGCGGCTTCGCCGTTCATGACCATGGCCGTTGCCAGATTCCAATCGCGATTGGGGAAACCGGCATCGACATCGCCGCGCAGCATGCGCATCTGATCGAAGATCTTGACCATGGTGTCCGAGCGCAGGGTCGCATCGTCCAATTCGACGAAGGCCTTGCGGAAGAAATCCGGCCCGCCGATGCCGAGCGCCACCGCTTCGAAGACCGTGGCATCCTGCCAGGCTTGACCGCCATGGGCGAGCGGCGTGATGCCGGCCGCTTTCAGTTTTTCGGCGGCGGCGTTGAATTCTTCCCAAGTCGTCGGCATGGCGATACCCGCCTTTTCCAGCACCTTGGGGTTGGCCCAAATCCAATTCACGCGATGGATATTGACGGGGGCCGCGACATATTTGCCCTCATAAGTGACGACTTGCTTCAGCAAGGGGGGCAGCAGATTGTCCCAATCCTCGGCCTTGGCCGTCGCATCGATATCGTTGAGCACGCCTTGGCTCGCCCAATCGGTAATGTTGGGGCCCTTCATCTGCACGACGGCGGGCGGATTGCCCGCGAGGACGCGGCTCCGAAGAACCGTCGCCTGCGCATCGCCGCCGCCGCCGGCGATCGGACTGTCGATCCAGGTGCCGCCCGCGGCCTCGAAGGCCTTCTTCAATTCCTGAGCGGCCTTGGATTCGCCGCCCGAAGTCCAGTAATGCAGCACTTCCGCCGTCGGCCCAGCCATGGCCGGCAGAATGGCCGCCGTCGTAAGGCCGAGGGCCGCAACCGCCCCCAGCAAAGATTGCTTCAAGGTGATCTTGCTCATCTTTACCTCCCAGTGGCGTGGAGCCCCGGCTCCACGATCGCGCGCGATCATAGCGAGGAGCAAGGGATCGGGAAGGTTGCGCCGCGTAACGGGACGGAAATTTTCCGCCCATCCGTTACAAAGCCGTTACAGAGAGGGACTAAGCGGCGGTAAGCGGCTGCGGCAAGGCAAGGCCATAACGTTCGGCCCAGGGTTTAAGGTTGGGCAGGATGGCGGGGTAAAGCGCGAGGCCCTTTTCCTTCGCATCCCGCCAACGCGGGAGAGCCGACCCGCCCGGCAGCCGCACGGCCTCGCGGCCAGGCGCCGGCGGATTGTTCCGGCAAGCCTCGGCCAGCCATTCGCTCTGGCGGATGAAGGCCGGCAGACCGGCAAAAGCCGTGGGATCGTAGACTTGTACGAAAACTCCCGCCCCCCAACGCGTTTCGCCATCGGCCCGGCCATGACCGGCCAGGGCCTGGGTCAAAGCTTCGACCATGAGCGCAAGGCCATAGCCCTTATGCCCGTGATCGAGACCGCCCACCGGCAGCAGAGTTCCGGGCGGCGTGGCGAGAACTGCCTTGGGATCGTCGCTTGGCTTTCCTTCGGCGTCGAGCGCCCAGAGGCCGGGATATTTGCGCCCTTCCCGCGCCAAGCGATTGGTCATGCCGGCCGTGGTGATCGAGGCGCTGATATCGATCAGAATGGGATCGCCGGCGGTCGGGATGCCGATGGCGACGGGATCGGGCGTGAAAACCGCACGGCGACCACCATAGGGCGCCACCATGGCATCGGAGGGATCGGAACTGGCGATCATCACCATCATGCCGGCCGAAGTCGCGGCCGGCAGGAAAGTTGCGAGGCAAGCGATGTGATGACTGCGCCCGATGGCGATCGCGCATTGGCCGAATTGGCGGGCGCGGCGAATAGCAAGATCGACCGCCTTTGCCGTCAGCCATACGCCCGGCAATCTTTCGCCATCCCAAACCAAGCTGGGACCGCGATCGGAAACGAGGCGCGGCTCGCCCTTGGCCAGCATCGCGCCCGATGCCAAATCTTCGAGATAGCCCGGCAATTGCGCGAGGCCATGGGTGGTATGGCCCATGGCATCGGCCATGACCAGAAGCTCGGCGCTAATCTCCGGCTTATCGCCGTCGCAGCCCGCCGCGCGGTAAAGCGCAGCGGCGAAGGCGACGAGATCGCGATAGGCGTAAAGCGGCGCGTCACTCGGGCGAATGGACATGGCGCTGCGAGACATGCCAGGGGATGAGCGCGCGTTCGGTCAAGATCACGCACCAGAAGAGAACGAGGCCGAGCATGGCCAGCATGATGATGATGGCGAAGGCCAGATCCATCTGCAGATCGCCCGAAGCGATTTGGATGGAATAGCCGAGGCCGGCATCGCCGCCGATCCATTCCGAGATGGTCGCACCGACCGTCGCATTGACCGCCGCGCCCTTGATGCCGACGAAAACTTGCGGCAAGGCCGCCGGCAGGCGGACCTTAAAGAACGTGCGCAAGGGGCCGGCTCCGGTCGACAATGCGAAGCGCGTCAATTCCACGCTCAAGGAGGTGAAGGCGAGAATGCCATTAAGCAGGATCGGGAAGAAGCAGACCAAAAAGACGATAAGAACTTTCGGCGTGAAGCCGAAACCGAACCAAGTCACGAAGATCGGCGCGAAGACGAGCTTCGGCACCATCTCCATCGTCACCGCCAGCGGGTAAAGCGTGCGCCGCAGAAAAGAAGAAAACGCCACCAGGAAGGAAAGCGGGATGCCGATCGACAGCGCGACGGCGAAACCCGCCAGGGTTTCGGTGCCGGTAATGAGGGTCGAGTCGAAAATGCCGCGGCAGCGATCGGAAAAATCCTCCAGCGTGTTTTCGCCCGTGAACATGCCGAGATAGAAACCGATATCGCATTTCACCGAAAAGAATTTATGGACGAATTGATCGGCGATCATCGAGGGCGCCGG
>CAYQAG010000060.1:0-11253 GCA_964415425.1 uncultured Rhodospirillaceae bacterium
GTAGGCGCGTGCCAGGCGCGTGATCGAATCCAGAAGGATGTTGACGTCGCGCTTGTGCTCGACGAGGCGCTTCGCCTTCTCGATCACCATTTCGGCGACTTGGACATGGCGCGTCGCCGGCTCGTCGAAGGTCGAGGAGATGACCTCGCCCTTGACCGAACGGGCCATGTCGGTGACTTCCTCCGGCCGCTCGTCGATCAGAAGCACGATCAGATAGCATTCGGGATGATTGGTGGCGATGGAATTGGCGATATTCTGCAGCATCACCGTCTTGCCGGTGCGCGGCGGAGCCACGATCAGCGCGCGCTGACCCTTGCCGATCGGACAGATGAGATCGACGACGCGCCCCGTGATATCGGCCTTGGCCTGTTCGGCGAGATCGCGCGCCTTGTCGCGGCGCGGCAATTCCATGGTCATGGTGCCCTTGGCCGGGGCCTTGATGGCGGGCTTCAGGGGCTGGATCGTCTCGTCCTGGCGAGGCGGCGTCGCGTCGCCCTTTCCCTCCAATTCCATCCGCAGCCGCTCATCGGGATAAAGCGGGATCAGATTGTCGAAATTGATGCGGTGGCGCAGGCGCTCGGGATCGTCGAAATTGATCGCGTTTACCTTGAGCAGGGCGAAATAGCGCTCGCCGTCCTTGGGCGCGCGGATCTGACCCTCGACCGTGTCGCCGGTGCGCAGGCCGAAGCGCCGCACCTGGGAGGGGCTGACATAGATATCGTCGGGGCCGGGCAGATAATTGGCTTCGGGCGAGCGCAGGAAACCGAAACCGTCCTGCAGGATTTCCATGACGCCTTCGCCGTGGATCGCCGTGTCGTTGGCCGCCAATTGCTTCAGGATGGCGAACATCATGTCCTGGCGGCGGAGCGAGCTCGCATTCTCGATTTGCAGGCTTTCGGCGAAGGCGAGAAGCTCGGCCGGGCTTTTGCGCTTGAGGTCTTTGAGATTCATGGGGATGGACTTTACTTAGGGGAAAATTCGGGAAGTCGGATGAGGGGCCGGATGGCCGGGCGCCCGAGGGGCGCCGCATGGGCATGGGGGACATGCCTATGGAAAGGTTTTTAGCGCAACCGCCGATTCCTGTCAAATCGGGGCTGGGCGGTTTTCCCGATTGCCCCTATCGCGGCAGGCCGAAAACGGGTTGCGGCTCGGCAAAGCCGCGCATCGCTTGCACGCCCAAGGGCTTGAGATCGAAGCCGCAGACCGAGGCGAAACTCCGCGAGGCGAGCAAGGGTTCTTCCATCAAGCCGCACAGGCTTTGCAGACGCGCCGCCATGTTGACGGCGGGACCGATCACGGTGAAATCGAGCCTGGCGCGATCCGCGATCACGGCGCCGATATTGCCGTAAGAGAGCGAACCCGCATGGAGACCTATGCCGATCTGCAATTTTTCCTGCCCGCCGCTTTCGCGCAATTCGTTGAGATCGCGCAAGCCGTCAAGCGCCGAGAGCGCCGCATCGAGCGCGACCCGGCATTGCCGATCGCGATCCATGTCGGTCTGCATCGGAAAGATGGCGAGAACGGCATCGCCGATGAATTTCAGAATCTCGCCGCCGCGTTCGATCACCGGCTTCGCCACGCTGTCGAAATAATCGTTGAGGGTGGCGACGACGACGTCGCGCGGCTGTTCGTTGGAAAGCTTGGTGAAGCCTCGAAGATCGCAGAACCAGATGGCGGCGGCGATCGTCGTCGCATCGCCGCGCCGGATGCGGCCGCCCAGCACCGCATCCCCGGCATCCTCGCCGAGATAGACTTGCAATAGCGAGCGCGCGAGGCGCGCATTTTCCTTTGCCTCCACGACGACGGCCAAGAGCGGCAGAAGCGCGCGAAAATCGGCCAGCTCGCCCTCGGCGAAGCCCGCCTCGGCATCGGTCGTGATCGAGACCGAACTCATCGCTCCGCCGGAAAGCTTGAGGCCGAAAACG
The DNA here is from genome assembly GCA_964415425.1 of uncultured Rhodospirillaceae bacterium. Lineage (GTDB taxonomy): Bacteria > Pseudomonadota > Alphaproteobacteria > Dongiales > Dongiaceae > Dongia. Next base: position 1,926 of record CAYQAG010000060.1, read on the forward strand.
GCATAATCGGTGGCGCCCGCTTCGCGCATTTCGGTCAGGATCGGAAAGTCGAAGACGGCATCCGGCCCGACCAGGCGGCGGCGAATTTCCAACTCGCCATCGACATAGATGCGCTTGATGGGCGAATCGGAAAAGGCGGCGCTATTGAGGATCGAATAATCGCGCGGCGCGATCGTCACCGTTTCATCGCCGCGCTTCCAATAATAGGCGATGGCGGCGATCTGGGGATGCAGCGTGCGGACGCCGACGAAAAGGCGTTTCAGCGGGAACCCGCCGGCGACCAATTGCCGCGCGAAGCCGGCCACGAATTCGTCGAATCGGCTTTCCAGGCGACCTTCGCGCAACAGCCAATCGAAGACGCGATCGATTGAGGAATGGGCGAAACAGGCTTCCCCCGCGCCGAATCGGCGCAGGGCCTCCGTCATCGTCGCCGGGCTCGTTTGATTGGTCATCGCGAAACCCGCAATCAGATTGGGGTTGAAGCCGGATGCATCCTGCCCCATCTTCAAGCGGAAGCGACCCGAAGTCCAGCGGAGATCGACCATGTTTATTCAGACCGAAGAAACTCCCAACCCGGCGACCTTGAAATTCCTGCCCGGCTGCGCGGTGATGCCGGCCGGCACCGCCGATTTCGCCGATGCGGCGCGCGCCGAAAAATCGCCCTTGGCCGCCGCGCTGTTCCGCCTCGGCGGGGTCGAGCGCGTTTTCCTGGGCAGCGATTTCATCACCGTCACCAAGGCGGCCGATAAGGATTGGGCCGTGCTGAAGCCGGCCTTGCTCGGCCTCATCATGGAACACTTCGTCACGCGCCGGCCGATCCTGCTGGAAGATGCGGGCGAGCCCGTGCCGCCCGCCCCCGCCGGCGAGGACGACGAGATCGTCGCCCAGATCAAGGAATTGCTGGAAACCCGCGTGCGCCCGGCCGTCGCGCAAGACGGCGGCGATATCGTCTTCCATTCCTTCGCCGACGGCATTGTCTATCTGCATATGCAGGGATCCTGCTCGGGCTGCCCCAGTTCCACGGCGACTCTGAAAATGGGGATCGAGAACATGCTGCGCCATTACGTTCCCGAAGTCGTCGAAGTGCGCCCGGCGTGATCGCGCCATCCGCGCCGGCCGATCCCTGGCTGGATCGCGTTTTCGGGGAAGGGCGCACCTTCTCCCATTGGCAGGAGCGCGACGTTAGGGCGGAGGATTTGCGCCGCGCCTACGAATTCGCGCGGCTCGGCCCGACCAGCGCCAATTGCCAGCCCTTGCGCATCCTCTTCCTCAAAAGCGCCGCCGCCAAGGCGCGGCTAGAACCCGCTCTGGCCGCCGGCAATCGCGCGCAGACGAAAGCGGCGCCGGTGACGGCGATCTTCGCCATGGATCTCGATTTTCCCGAGGCCCTGCCGCGCCTTTTCGGCAATGGCGACGCCAAATCCTGGTTCGCCGGCAATCCGCCTTTGATCGCCGAAACCGCTTTCCGCAATTCGAGCCTGCAAGCCGCCTATTTCCTGATCGCCTGCCGCGCGCTCGGCCTCGATTGCGGGCCGATGTCGGGCTTCGATCGCGATCGCGTCGATGCGATTTTTTTCGCCGGCACGTCCTGGCGCGCGAATTTCCTGATGAATATCGGCTATGGCGATCCCGCGAAACTGCGAGCGCGCGATCCGCGCCTCGATTTCGTCGAGGCTTGCCGGCTCGAATAGCGATCAGGCGGTGCGCATCATCGGCCGGGGCAAGGCCGATTGTTCGATCAGCGGAAAATCCCGCGCATCGAACATTTGATAATGCCACCACTCATTGCGGTAGAAATCCCAGCCGGCCGCCGTCATCAATCCCATCAGCAACAGGCGATGGCGCTGCGCCGCCGGCGCGATTTCGAGATTGGCGTGGTGGGAGCGCGGCGTGATGGCATCGAACCCGGTGCCCATGTCGAGTTCGTTGCCGGCGAGGTCGAGCAAAGTGAGATCGACCGCGACGCCGCGCGAATGCGGCGAACCGCGCCGAGGATCGGCGATGAATTCGTCGTTGGGGCAAGCCTGCCAGAGTTTCCATTGCGCTTCGGGCGGGCGATAGGCATCGAAAATCTTGAGCCGGAGATCGAGCGGCGCCGCGAGGCGCACGGCCCGATGCAGCAATTCGGCCGCGGGTTCCGCGAGATAGCAAAGCGCCGCGTCGTAGATCGGCCGACCCGTCAGATTATCGGAGGTCGCATAGCGAAGATCGATCTCGACATCGAAATCCTCGGCAACGATTTCGATCATCCGCATCTTGCGCTCCTCCGCTCTTTCGCCTTAGAGCATGATGCAGGGATCGCGAGGCGAGCGCAACCGATGCCGGAACGGGAAGTCATCTTGGCCGTCGATACGGCGGGCGCCTGGGCGTCCGTCGCGCTATTCCGCGGGCGGGATCGCCTCGCTGCGAGCGCGCGCGAAGCCATGCACGGCCAGGCGGAATTTCTGGTGCCGATGATCGGGACCGTTCTCGACGAGGCCGGAATGGCCGCCGCCGGAATCGATCGCATCGCGGTCGGCATCGGCCCCGGCAGCTTCACCGGCTTGCGCGTCGCCATTGCGGCGGCGAAGGGGCTAAGCCTCGCCCTGGGGAAGCCGATTTGCGGCATTTCCAATTTCCAGGCGAGCGCGGCTTCGGCCGGCGGCGCTGGCGATCTCCCGTTTCTGGTCATCCTGGATAGCCGGCGCGAAGACCCCTATGCCGCCTGGCTTTCGCCCGATCTTGGCTTTCGCCAACCGCCCGCCGCGATGGGCTGGGCGGAAATCGCCGCCGAAGCGGAAAGCGCGGGCGCGGCGATCCTGACCGGCGACGGCGCCCCTTCATGGCCGGGCCCGCTTCCCGCTTGTCTTCATCCCCGCCCGGCGCGGGCCGATGCCGCGAGCATCGCGCGACTTGCCGCGCAGCCGGCCTTTCGCCAGATGGCGACGCCCGCTTATCTGCGGCCGCCCGATGCATTGCCCGCCGCTTATGTCTGATCGTCCCGCGATCCTCTTGCGCCCGGCGGGATGGGAAGCGGCGGCATGGATGGCGGCGCTCCATCGCCGCATCTTTACTGCGCCCTGGGATCGCCTTTGGGACGAAATCGCTTGTCGGGAGATGCTGCGATTGGCGGGAGCCCGATGCCGCTTCGCCGAAATCGACGGCGATCCCGTCGGCTTTCTGTTGTGGCGGCAAATCCTCGACGAAGGCGAGATTCTTTCGCTCGGCATCCTTCCCGAATGGCGCCGGCGCGGCATCGCCGAAAGCCTGTTGCGCGACGCGCTGGCCGAAGGCGGCAAGGCGGGATTGCGGCGTCTCTTCCTCGAAGTCGCCGAGGCCAATCGCGCCGCTTACGATCTTTATGCGAAGCTCGGATTTTCGCCTTGCGGCGACCGCCCGAATTACGGCGCGGATGGCAGTTCCGCGCGGATTTTGCAACTTTCGCTAATATAATTCCGATATTTCCATCTATGGACGCGCTTTTTTACTTTAGAAGATACGAATTTTTACCCGATCTACTCTTGCCAGCGGGAGATTTTCCGCGTAACGGCTAGCGGGAATTCCATTTAACCTTGGAGCAAAACATGAACGAAGCGGCCCAGAACGAAACGATCCTGGCCATGGCGACGGAAATCGTCGCCGCCTATGTCGGCAACAATTCCGTGGCGGCGGCCGATCTGCCGCGCATCATCGCCGATGTCGTGAACAGCTTGGCCGGCAAAAGCGGCGCCGCGACGGCGAGCGCGCCCGCCGCGCCGGTCGCTTCGGGCAAGCCGGCCGTCAAGGTCGCGGATTCGGTCACGGCCGCGGCGCTCATCTGTCTCGATTGCGGGCAATCCTTCAAGACGCTGAAACGCCATCTCGGCAGCGAGCATAATCTCTCGCCCGACGAATATCGCGCCAAATGGAATTTGCCGGCCGATTATCCGATCGTCGCCGCCAATTACACCAAGAAGCGCTCGCGCCTCGCCAAGCAGATCGGCTTGGGGCGGACCGGCAAGAAGCGCCGCCGCGGCTAATTTCGCCTTCCGGGCTAGACCCCGCCCGCCGATCTCCCCCTGCCTCTCCCGGCCAAGCTTGCGCAAAAGCCTTGGCGGCGGCGGGCAAGCGGGGCAGAATGGCGGCCCCGGCAATCCTCGCCATGATGGGGCGGAATGGTCTCGCGTATCGAAAAACTGTGCATTGCCAAAGGCTTGAAGATGACGGAGCAGCGCCGGGTGATCGCGCGTGTCCTCTCCGATGCCGAGGATCATCCCGATGTCGAGCAAGTCCATCGGCGCGCCCATGCGATCGATTCCCGAATTTCGCTCGCGACCGTCTACCGCACGGTCCGGCTCTTCGAGGAGGCCAGCATCCTCGCTCGGCACGATTTCGGCGACGGCCGGTCGCGCTATGAGGAGACGCCGGAAAATCACCACGATCATCTGATCGACATCCATTCCGGGCGCGTGATCGAATTCACCAATGCCGCGATCGAAACGCTGCAGCATGAGATCGCCGCCAAGCTCGGCTATCGCTTGGTCGGCCATCGCCTGGAATTGTATGCCGTGCCGGTCGGGTCCGGGGAGGGCGAAACTCCGACCCCGCCGCCCGCGCGCGGCAAGGGACCGTCGGCATGAGCCTTTCCGCCAGTCCGCTGCCGCGGCCGGTCGATATCGCCAGCGGCGATCTTTCCGTGCGCCTCGCCGAGACCGAGGCCGAGATCAACGCCGCCCAGGAATTGCGCTATCGCATTTTCTACGAGGAGATGAGCGCCAAGCCCAGCGCCGAGATGGCGCGATTGAAGCGCGATTTCGATTCCTTCGATAGTTATTGCGACCATCTCATCGTCATCGACCGCAAGCGCGGCCATGACGAACGCGGTATCGTCGCGACCTATCGCCTGCTGCGGCGCGAAGCCGCCAAAAGGCGCGGTCAATTCTATTCGATCGACGAATACGATATCTCGCCTTTGACCGCTCATCCGGGCGAGATTCTGGAGCTCGGCCGCTCCTGCGTCGCCGCCGAATACCGCAACAAAATGGCCATGCAATTGTTGTGGAAGGGCATCACCGAATATGTCCTCTTCCATCAAGTCGAAATCATGTTCGGCTGCGCCAGCTTCCCCGGCACCGATCCGACCGCGCATCGCGTGGCGCTTTCCTATCTGCATCACCGGCATCTGGCGCCGCTCGAATTCCGCCCGCGCGCTCTGGCCCAGCGTTACGTCGATATGAACATGATGCCCTTGACCGAGATCGACGAGAAGCGCGCGCTCGCCACCTTGCCGCCCTTGATCAAGGGCTATCTGCGCCTCTCGGGCTATGTCGGGGACGGCGCCGTCATCGATCGCCAATTCGGCACGGTCGATGTCGCCATCGTCGTCGTCACCGCTCGCGTCACCGGCAAGTATATCAAGCATTACACGCGGCCCGATCATGAGGACGGCGGCGATTCCTAAACCGTCGCCGAAACTGCGCTTAGGATCACGCGGGCTCGCCTGGCGCCGGCTCGGCCTGTGGTCGGCCATGACGATCGGCATGGCTGGTCTGCAATTCGCGCTGCTGCCCTTCGGCCGGAAAATCCGCCACGGCATCGCCGGGCTTTACTTCCGGCGGAGTTGCCGCCTTTTCGGCCTCGATATCGCGGCGCGCGGCGCGATGTCGACCGAACGGCCCACGCTTTTCCTCAGCAATCATTCTTCCTATCTCGACATTCTCCTCCTCGGCGCGCTGCTCGATGCGCGATTCGTCGCCAAATCGGAAGTCGGCACCTGGCCACTGATCGGTTTGCTGTCGCGCATCCAGCGCACCGTCTTCGTCGATCGCCGCCGCCGTTCGACGGATCGCCAGCGCGACGATCTGCAGCAGCGTTTGGATGCGGGCGAAAGCCTGATCCTCTTTCCCGAGGGAACGTCGAGCGACGGCAATCGCGTGCTTCCCTTCCGCAGCGCGCTTCTGAGCGTCGCCGAGCGTCAAGCCGGCGAAAAACCGCTGATCGTGCAGCCGATTTCGATCGCCTATACCCGACTCAACGGCCTACCGCTCGGCCACGGCATGCGGCCCTATCTCGCCTGGTACGGCGATATGGAACTCGCGCCGCATTTTTGGGATTTTCTGCGCCTCGGCCGCATCCGCGCCGCGGTCGAATTTCATCCCCCCATCACGATCGCCGATTTTCCGTCGCGCAAGGCATTGGCGCGGCATTGCGAAAACGCCGTCGCTTCCGGCGTATCGCGCGCGCTTTCCGGGTTGGACTGAGGGATTACCAGGCTTCGGCGAAATTCCAGGCTGCGGCCGCGACGACGGGGCCGAAATCGGCTTCGTTGGCGATGATGGCGCAGGAATCGGGGCCGGCCGCGCGTTCCTCGAGCGTCAAGGCGAAGACGAGCGAGGCCGCCTGACCGTCCCACATGCCGATCTTCCGCAAGGAACGGACGACATTGACGCTGACGAGATCGCTGCCCGCATTCTCTCCGGCCGTCACGCGGCTGCGTTCGCTCTGGCTATAGGTGACGAGCCAAAGGCTGGCCGGGACGGAGATCGGCGCCGCCGGCAGGATCAGAGTGAGATTGCCCTCGCCGTCGCGGCGCAAATGCAGGCGATACATGGAATTCCGCGTATAGGCGCGATCGAGCGCCGCTTCGACATCGGCGCGCCGCGACCCCACGACATCGATCGCGCCGGCGACGATCATTTGCGGCGTATAGACCATGCGCTCGCCCATGGCGGCGGCGTAATCGCGCTGCCGCTCGGTGAAGCGGGGATCGCCGAAGCGATCGCGCCAGCCGAGATGATCCCAGTAATCGACATGATAGGAGAGCGCCAAGATATGCTTACGCTGCGCCAATTCGCCGAGATAGGCATCGGCGGGCGGGCAGGACGAGCAGCCTTCGGACGTGAACAGCTCGACCAGGATCGGGGCCGGCATGGTGGTGAGAGGCACGGGCTCGCCGGGCATCGTGGCGGGATCGGCCTGCGCCATGGCCGGGCCTGCGAAACCGAGGCCGGCCGCCTGCAGGACAATCGCGAGGGCGATAAATTTCAGCTTCATGACCCGCAATCTGGCGAGATCGCGGGGCGGTGGCGAATCACGATGGGGTGAAGACCGCTCCCCCAGCCGTGCCGATTCGCATCGCCGCGCGATTCGGGATAATTTGCGCCGGAATCGCGAAGGAGGTTCGGCATGGGATATGGTCGGACGGCCATTCTGCTGGGATTGATGACGGCCCTGCTGACGGGGATCGGCCTCGCGCTGGGCGGGATGGCGGGCGGCCTGATCGCCTTTCTGTTCGCCGCCGCCGTGAATTTCCTCGGCTATTGGTTCTCCGACCGGATCGCGCTTGGCCTTCATGGCGCCCGACCGATCACAGGCGGCGAAGTCGAAGCGATCGTCAAGGATTTGGCGGCGCGCGCCGATCTCCCCGCGCCGCGCGTTTATCTGATCGATAGCCTTCAGCCCAATGCCTTCGCGACGGGGCGCAATCCGGCGCATGGCGCCATCGCCGTGACGCAGGGCCTGCTTAACCGGCTCGACGAGCGGCAGCTGCGCGGCGTCATCGCGCATGAGCTTAGCCATATCCGCAATCGCGACACGCTCATCATGACCGTGGCCGCGACTTTCGCCGGCGCCATCGAATTGCTTGCGCGCTTTGGTCTCTACGGGCTTCGCGCCGGGCCGTCCCGCCGCAATCGCGAAGCCGCCATCGGCTTGCTGTTTTTGCCGCTGCTGATCTTCGCTCCGCTCGCCGCCTTGCTCATCCGGCTCGCCATTTCCCGCGGCCGCGAATTCGCCGCCGATCGGCGCGGCGCGGAAATCTGCGGCCAACCGCTTTGGCTCGCCGAGGCGCTCGGCCAGCTTGATCGCGACGCGCGGCTGATCGCCAATCCGCAAGCGGAGGATCACCCGCAAACGGCGCATCTCTTCATCGTCAATCCGCTTTCGGGCGGCACCCTCGCCAGCCTATTCAGCACCCACCCTCCGATCGCGGAGCGCATCGCCCGATTGCGCGCAATGGCCGGGACGCCGATGGATCCTATGCCGCGAAAATCGCCATTGCCCTCGGCCGGAGCGACCATCGAACGCCGCGATCGGGATTGAGGCATGACGCTTCCCGATTCCTCGCTTGTTCCGGATTCGGCGCGAGCCATCGCTCTCGATGTCCTGGACGCGATTTTGCGGCGGCGCCAATCTCTCGAAGACGCTCTCGCCGGGCATCCCGATCATGCGCGCCTCGCGCCGCGCGATCGGCATTTCCTGCGCGCGCTCCTCGGCGCGGTTCTGCGCCATCTGGGGGAGATCGATCACGTCCTTAGCCTTTGCCTGGAAAAACCCCTGCCCGCCCGAGCGGCGATCGTGCGCCAAGCCCTGCGCCTCGGCATCGGGCAGATTCTGTTCCTGGCGACGCCCGCCCATGCCGCCGTCGATTCCATGGTGGAATTGACGGGATTGCGCGGCGAGGCGGGTTTCAAGGGCCTTGTCAATGCCGTGCTGCGCCGGGTCGCGCGCGATGCCGAGGATTTCCGGCAAAAAGCGACCGCCATCGTCAATCTCCCGGATTGGCTTTGGCAAAGCTGGTCGGCGGCCTATGGCCTGGATAAGGCGCGCGCCATCATCGCCGGCCAGCGCCGCGAACCGCCGCTCGATTTCGCGGTCAAGAAACCGGAGACGCGCGCGATCTGGGCGGAAGCCTTGGGCGCCTTCGCGCTCCCCAATGGCGGATTGCGCCGGCCGGCCGTCGCAGCCGAGGGCGAGCGCCGACCCCATCAACGGATTGAGGATTGGCCGGGCTATGCGGAAGGCGCCTGGTGGATTCAGGATTTCGCCGCGCAATTGCCGGTCGGATTGCTCGGCGACGTCGCGGGCCGGCGCATCGCCGATCTGTGCGCGGCGCCGGGCGGCAAGACGGCGCAGCTCGCGGCCAGGGGCGCGATCGTGACGGCGCTCGAACGCTCGCCGCGGCGGCTCGCGCGCTTGACCGAAAACCTGCGCCGGCTCGATCTTCCCGCTCGCCTCGAACTCGCCGATGCGACGCTTTGGCAAGGCGAGAGCGATTTCGATGCGATCCTGCTCGATGCGCCCTGTTCGGCGACGGGCACGATCCGCCGCCATCCCGATATCGCTTGGCTGAAATCGCGGCGCGATTTGCAGAAATTGCTGCCGATGCAGGATCTCCTGCTCGATGCCGCGCTGCGGCTGGTGCGGGTCGGCGGCAGCGTCGTTTATGCGACCTGCTCGCTCCAGCCCGAGGAAGGCGAGGCCAGGATCGAAAGCCTGCTTGCGCGGGCGCCGGACGTCGCGCGCCGACCCATCCGCCCCGAGGAGATTTTCGGCTTCGGCGAATGGATCACGGCCAAGGGCGATCTGCGCA
>CAYQAG010000061.1:0-10658 GCA_964415425.1 uncultured Rhodospirillaceae bacterium
CCGCCGCCGGAATTGCCGCCGCCGAGCTGGCTGCGGCCGCCGCCGCCGCCGCGGCAGCGTCTTCCTGCTCCATCTTCAAGCCGGAAGGCGCGCCGATCGAGACCACGGTGAAATCGCGCTCGCGGATGGCGAGCGTCGCGCCCTCGGGCAGCTTGACGGCATTAATATGAAGGCTGCCGCCGATTTCGAGCCCGGTGACGTCGACTTCGACCTGCTGGGGAATGTTGTCGGGCGAGCAGATGAACTCGATCTCGTGGCGCACGAGATTGAGCACGCCGCCGCGCTTCAAGCCGGGCGAGGCCGCCTCGTTCCGAACGATGACGGGCACGTTGACATGGATCTTCGAATCGCGACCGATGCGCTGGAAATCGACATGGACCGGTCGGTCGCTGACGGGATCGAATTGGATGTCGCGCGGCAAAACGCGATGCTTCGTCTTGCCGATCTCGATATCGAGCAGCGTCGCGTAAAAGGTCTTGCGATGGATCTGACGGTCGAGCGCCAGCGGTTCCAGCGAGATCAGGGTCGGTTCCTTCTTATCGCCATAGATGACGGCGGGGATGCGGCCGGCTCGACGCGTGGCTCGTGCGGCCCCCTTCCCGGCGCGCTCGCGAAGCTCGGCGCGCATGGTTTCGACTGTGGGCATGGTTTCCTCCTTCTGTCCTCACAGTTGACGGCCGGCGGAACATCCGCTGGCCGACCGGCGGACCTCCAGGGGTGTCCGCCGGGTTTCGCTCGCGTCGCCTCAATCGAAGAGCGACGAGACCGATCTTTCCTCGCTGATCCGGGCCATGGCCTCGGCCAAAAGCGGCGCGATGGTCAATTGGCGCACGGTCTGCGAAACGCGAACCGCCTCGGTCGCCTGGATCGAATCGGTGATCACCAGCGAATCCAAAGGCGAGGCGGAAACCCTGGCGACGGCGCCGCCCGAGAGAACGCCATGGGTCGTATAAGCGGAAACCGATAGCGCGCCCGCTTCCTTGAGCGCGACGGCGGCATTGCAGAGCGTGCCGGCGCTATCGACGATATCGTCGACCAGGATGCAGCGTTTGCCGGCAACTTCGCCGATGATGTTCATGACTTCGGAAATGCCGGCGCGCTCGCGGCGCTTATCGATGATGGCGAGTTCCGCATCGAGCCGGCGCGCGACGGCGCGCGCGCGCAAGACGCCGCCGACATCGGGCGAAACGATGACGAGATCGCCGCTGCCGAAGCGTTCCTTGATATCCTTGATGAGGACGGGGGCGGCGAAGAGATTGTCGGTCGGAATGTCGAAGAAGCCTTGAATCTGACCGGCATGGAGATCGACGGTCAGCACGCGATTGGCGCCCGCCGTGGTGATGAGATTGGCGACGAGCTTGGCCGAGATCGGCGTGCGCGGGCCGGATTTCCGATCCTGGCGGGCATAGCCGTAATAGGGAATGACCGAGGTGATGCGCCGCGCGGAGCTGCGCTTCAAGGCATCGATGATGACCAGCAATTCCATGAGATTGTCGTTGGCCGGGAACGAGGTCGATTGCACGACGAAGACGTCCTCGCCGCGAATGTTCTCGTTGATCTCGACGAAGACCTCCATGTCGGAGAAACGCCGGATGCTGGCATTGACGAGCGGCAGATTGAGATAGGACGAGATCGCCTCGGCCAAAGGACGATTGCTATTGCCGGTCAGGATTTTCATGATCGGATGAGGTCCCTTGCCCGCGCGCTCAAAAAAGAATGCGCCCATCCCCGGGGCGCGAAGCGGGCGCAATCTATCAAAGCGGCCCCATTCTGTAAATGGGCCGCCAGCGCTGCGGGTCGTGGCTTAACTATCTGAAAATGTTTAAGAAATAAGATCGAATGCCGCTCACCGCCGGACGAGATCGAGCGAACGATGGGAAAGGGTCTCCGCGCCGCGCTCGGTCACGAGGACCGTTTCGCCCGTCGTCATGGCGAGATCGCGCTCGCTATCGAAGATGATGAGATGAATGAAATAGACCTGACCCGGGGCGGCGATTTCGGGATTGTCGCGATAGAACATCGGCCAATCCATCCAATTCGGCGCGAAGACGGCGCCCAGGCTATAGCCCGTCGCGTTCATGCGATGGGCGCGATAACCGGCTTCATCGAGAATGCGGGCATGGGCGGCGAAGACCTCGCCGATCGGGCGGCCGGGGCGCAAGGCTGCCTTGCAGCCTTCGAGCGCGGCGACGGCGACGCGATGCATCTCGACCTGACGCTCGGGCACGGGGCCGATCGGGATCGTGCGCATCAGGCAAGCATGGTAATGGCGATAGACGCCGGCAAATTCCAAAGTGAGCTGATCCCGGGCATCCAAGCGCCGGCGGCCGCTATGATAGCGGCAGAGCAGGGCGTCGCGGCCCGAACCGATGATGAATTCGTTGGCGGGGTCGTCGCCGCCGCCGCGAATGATGACGGCTTGCATGGCGGCGAGGATTTCCGCCTCGTCGACGCCCGGCCCCGCCAAGCGATGCGCCTCGTCGAGGGCGAGATCGGCCAGCTCGGCCGCGCGGCGGACATAGACGAGTTCGGCCGGGCTTTTGACCCAGCGCAGGCGGCTTATGAGATCGCTGGCCTCGATCAGGCTTGCGGAATCGGCGAAGGCGGCGGCGACGCGCTGGCCATTGCGCGCGGTCAGGCCATAGGCTTCCCATTCCACGCCGAGGCGGGGATTCTTGAGGCCGAAGCCTTCGAGGATCGCGCGCAATTCCCGCGCGGGATCGGCATCGGGCGCATCGACCCAGATGCGGATATCCTGGATATTCGAGGTATGCTGGGCTTGGCGCAGATCGGGCGCCCGCGTCAGCAGCATGATCCTGCCATCGGCGCCGAGATAGAGGCATTGGAAATAGACATAGCCGAACGTGTCGTAGCCGGTCAGGTAATACATGCTTTCCTGACGGAAGATGAGCAGACCGTCGAGGCGGCGCGCGGCCATCTCGCGCAAGGCGCGGGCCTTGCGATCGGCGAATTCCTCGGGCGGAAAATGAAGCGCCATGGCATACCTTTCAGAGAAGACCGATGAGCGAAATCTGGCGGCCGTAATCGGCTTCGCCTCGCCGCGTCATGCGGCGATAGCTGAAGAAGAGCGCCTCCTCGGCATAAGTATCATGCGGCGCGGTCGAAAGATGCGCGATGCCGGCTTTTCGCAGGCGATTTCCGACATAGCCCGCAAGATCGAATTGGAATTTGCGGCATTGGGAACCGGTCGCGAAGAAGCGGCGGCTTTCGGGATTCTCGGCGATGAAGGGAGCGGGGAATTCGGCGCCCACTTCGTAGGAATCCTGCGCGATGCAGGGGCCGATGGCGGCCAGGATCGCGGATCGTCGCGCGCCCAGGCTTTCCATGGCGGCAATGGTCGCTTCGAGAATGCCGGAAAGCGCGCCTTTCCAACCCGCATGCGCGGCCCCGATGATGCGCCTTTCGGGATCGGCGAAGAGAATCGGCGCGCAATCGGCGGTCAGGATGCCGAGCGCGATTCCGGGAAGCTTCGTGACGAGGCCATCGACTTCGGGCCGCGCCTTGGGCACGCGCGCCTCCTCGATAATCGTGACCTTGGCGGAATGGATTTGATAGGCGGTATGGAGCGCATGGGCCGCAAGACCGGCGCGCTCCAGCGCGATCGAACGATTGGCGGCGACGCGCTCGGGATCGTCCTTTGTGCCGAGGCCGCAGTTCAGCGCGGCATAAAGACCCTCGCTGGTGCCGCCTTGCCGCGTTAGGAAACCGTGGCGAAGGCCGGCGAGTTCGGAAAATTCGGCGCTCTCGATCATGATAACCCGGCAAGCTCCGCGATATCCGGCCCGGCGATGGCCATGACCTTGAACAAAGTGCCCATTTCCGCAGGATCGATCAAGCGGCGAACCTGATTATCGAGGGCGGCGCGATCCGAGGCGGCGGCTTGCGCGGCGAGGCGGTCGCGACGGTATTCGATGCCAAGCGCAATCAGGAAATCGCGCTGCGTCCGGGGGCCGAAGCCGCGCGCGCCTTGGGCGGCGGCACTTTTCGCGAGGGCCGCGAAATCGACATGGGCGGTGAGATCGGCCTCGCCCGGCGCGTCGAGCGGCGAAATCTTCCGATGGCGGCGGAGCGCCTGCAGGGTATCGCCGTTTCCCTCGCTCCCCCCGTAATCGATGATGAGCGCGATCCCGCCTTGGGCGACGAGGCGCCGAGCGATGGCGGCGGCAAGATCGCGCGCGGCCGGCGAAATTTCGACGATCGCGCCGATTGCGGCGGTGGGGCCTTGTCGGTCGCGGAGAGCGAAAGCGGAACCCGGCGCCGCCAAAGCGAAAGCGAGCCGATTTTCCGCCAAGGTCACGACGCGTTCCCGCCAGCCCATCGGCGTCGCTACGAATTGCCGGATCGGCAGACAATCGAAGAATTCGTTGGCGATGACGATGGCAGGCCCTGCGGGAATCGCCGCGAAATTCTCATGCCAGAAGGGGCCGCGATCCGTCGCGAGATAGGGGGCGAGGCGTGCGCGCTGCGCTTCGCGGAGATCGGGATGGCGCTCGACGAGGTCGAGGCGGAGCGCGGCGAGGAAATCCGGCGCCGCTCGGGCGATGCGGAGAAGATCGGCCATCAGCGCGCCCGAACCTGGACCTAGTTCGATAAGGCGGAAAGGATCGGGCCGCCCCATCCGTTGCCAGGCATCGATGGCGAAGGCGCCGATCAATTCGCCGAAGATCTGCGAAATCTCGGGCGCGGTGATGAAATCGCCGTCGACGCCGAGCGCGAAGCCTTCGGGCCGGCCGCGCGCGTAATAACCGGCATTTCCCGCCAAGGCCGCTTGCATGAATTCGGCGATATCGATGGCGCCCTTGGCGCGAATCCGTTGGCGGATATCGCGCTCCGCCGGATTCATGCGCCCGTCGCGACGCTCGGCGCGGCGTTCCGGGGCCGCGCGCGGCGCATGAGATAAAGCCCGTAAGCGATCATCGGCAAGGAGAGAACCTGCCCCCAGGTGAGATAGAGGCCGAGCGTTCCGAGATCGATCTCCGGCTCGCGGAAAAACTCGGCGAAGCCCCGCGCGAGACCATAGCCGAAAAGGAAAAGGCCGGAGAGGAATCCCAATCGCTCGCGCCAAGCCGCGCGCCGAGCCGCCCAGAACAGCAAAAGAAAGAGCAGCAAGCCTTCGCCCAGCGCCTCGTAAATCTGGCTCGGATGGCGCGCGAAATTATCGACATGGGGAAAGATCATGGCCCAGGGAAGATCGGAATCCGTGCCGACCGGCCGGCCCCATAATTCGCCGTTGACGAAATTGGCGAGGCGGCCGAGGCCAAGCCCGATCGGCGTCGCGCAGGCGATGGGATCGGCGAGCGCGAAAAAGGGAATCCGCGCGCGCCGCGCATAGAGGATCATGGCGAGGATGACGCCGATGAGACCGCCATGAAAGGCCATGCCGCCTTTCCAGATCATCAGGATTTCGCCGGGATGCGCGAGATAATAGCTGGGTTCCCACAGCAATACCTGGCCGAGCCGCCCGCCGAGAATGACGCCCAAGGTCGCCCAGGTCAGCATGTCCTCGGCATGTCGGGGCGTCACGATATGCGGCGATTGGCGCGCGAGATGGACGACATAACGCCAGCCGAGGACGAGGCCCGCGATATAAGCGAGCGCATACCAGCGCACGACGAGCGGGCCCAAGGAAAAGGCGATGGGGTCGAAGCCGGGAAAAATGAGGGGCAGATTGGCCTCGGGCATGAAAGGCTCCGCTTGAGGGGCTGCGATTGGACGGCGGCCGGTCGCGGCGTTATATAAACCCGTCAAGGCCCGAGGAGGAAGCCGCCATGCAAACCGATAATCGGATTCTCGACGACATCGCCAAGATCGCGAGCGGCGCGCTCGGCTCCGTCGCCGGGTTGAAGCAGGAGATCGAAGCCTTGATCCAGTCTCGGCTGGAACGCCTGTTGCGGCGCGCCGATCTCGTCACCCGCGACGAATTCGAGGCGATGAAGGCGCTCGCTCAGGAAGCGCGCGAGGCGGCGATTCGCTTGGAGCGGCGCCTTGCGGCGCTCGAAGGAAAATCGGATTCGAAGGGTCCGACTTCCCGCGAATAAGCGCGGGTTCCGACCCTTCCGGCGGCGTGGGCGGCGGAAAGCCGCGAAAGACTCTTGCGCGCGAGTCGCGAATTTGCCACTCTACATATGGTGGGAGATCGAAAATCGGCGTCTATAGCTGGAGGGGCCTGCCCACCCGCTCCTCGGCCAGCCTCAAAGGAGCGTGTTTCGATGCCCACACTCCGCACTCCCGAAATCGCCGTCACTCCGCCCAATCCGCTCGACCTGATGGAGGAACTCGTCAATGCCAATGAGTGGCGCTACGACCGCGCCACGGATGAGGAAATGATCGTCGAATATGCCGGCCAATATTGCGCCTATCGCATGTTCCTGGTCTGGCAGGCCGATCTCGGCGCCATGTATTTTTCCTCGCTCTTCGACATGAAGGTGCCGACGGCCCGCCGCCGCGAATTGGCGGAACTCGTGGCGCTCGCCAACGAACGGCTCTGGCTCGGCCATTTCGACATTTCCAGCGAGGAGATGGCGCCGATGTTCCGCTACACCTTCCTGCTGCGCGGCACGGCGGGGGTCAGCGCCGAACAACTCGAAGATTTGATGGAAGCGGCGATCAACGAATGCGAACGCTTCTTCCCGGCCCTGCAATTCGTGCTTTGGGGCGGCAAGAAGCCCGAGGAAGCGATCGAGGCCGCCTTGCTGGAAACTGTCGGCGAGGCGTGAGCGTGAGCCTGGCCGTTTCTCCATCCCCGGCGATCGCGCTTTCGGGGCCGCTTCTCCTCGTCGGCTGCGGCAAGATGGGCGGCGCCTTGCTGCGCGGCTGGCTGGCCGAGGGTTTGGCGCCGGATCGCGTCTTCGTTGTCGATCCCGCCGCGAAGGATCTTGACGATTTGGCGGCGCTTGGCATCCGCTTCCTCGCCGATTCCGCCGATCTTCCCCCCGATTTCCGCCCCGGCCTCGTTCTCCTCGCCATCAAGCCGCAATTCATGGATGCGGCGCTGCCGGCCTATCGGCGCTTCGTCGGCCCGGAAACGCTTTTCCTCTCCATCGCCGCCGGCAAGACCCGCGCCTATTTCCGCCGCCAGCTCGGCGAGGCGGTCGCCATCGTGCGCGCCATGCCCAACACGCCGGCCGCCATCGGTCGCGGCATGAGCGTCATCCATCGCCCGCCGGAAATCGCCGAAGAGCGGCTTGCCCTCTGCGCCCGATTGCTCGAAGCCGTGGGCGAAGTCGCGATCGTCGATGACGAGGATTTGCTGAATGCGGTGACGGCCTTGTCGGGCGGCGGGCCGGCCTATGTCTTCCTGCTGATCGAATGCTTGGCCGAAGCGGGGCAAGCGAGCGGCTTGCCGGCCGATCTCGCCATGCGCTTGGCGCGCGTCACGGTCTGCGGGTCAGGCGAATTGGCGCATCGCTCCTCGGAAAGTGCGACCGCCTTGCGCCAAGCGGTGATGAGCCCCAAGGGCACGACAATCGAAGCGCTCGCGATTCTGATGGGCGAGGCGGGCTTGCAACCGCTCATGACCCGGGCGATCGCCGCCGCGACGCGGCGTTCGCGGGAATTGGCGGAAGGGTGATGAGCGGTCCCGAGGTTTCCAGCGTCGATCGTGTCCGCGCGGCGCTCGAAGCTTGCGGGGTCGCAGCACCGATCCGCGAATTCGACGCTTCGACCCGCAGCGCCGCCGAAGCCGCCGCGGCGATCGGTTGCAGCGTCGCCGAGATCGCGAAATCCCTCGTCTTCCGCGCCAAGGGATCGAACCGCCCCATCC
This sequence comes from uncultured Rhodospirillaceae bacterium, assembly GCA_964415425.1. Taxonomy (GTDB): domain Bacteria; phylum Pseudomonadota; class Alphaproteobacteria; order Dongiales; family Dongiaceae; genus Dongia. Next base: position 7,784 of record CAYQAG010000061.1, read on the forward strand.
TCGTCATCGCCAGCGGCGTCAATCGCGTCGACGAAAAGCGCATCGAAGCCGCGCTCGGCGAGACGATCGCCAAAGCCGATGCCGATTTCGTCCGTGCCGAAACCGGCTTCGCCATCGGTGGGGTGGCGCCGGTCGGCCATACCGGAAAGCCTATAATCTTCCTCGACGACGATCTTTTCGCCTTCCAGACAATCTGGGCGGCGGCGGGATCGCCCCGCAGTGTCTTTCCCCTGACCCCGGCCGATCTTTTGCGCATCACCGGGGGCAGGCGCTGGGTAGTCAAGACATAAGATATTGATATATTTGAATTATTAAAATTATTTTGCAGCGCAACATTTTTCTTGATTTCTATGTTGCGTTGCACCATATTCTTTTCAGACGCAGGGTGCCGATTCGGACAAGACTGATCGGATCCTGCTTCCCAGGTTCAACCCATGATCCCGAGGAGATCTAGCAATGGCCAAGACCCAGACTGCCCAGCCGGCGATGGAAGCCGATTTCGTGAAGGTGCAAGCCGATTTCACCAAGTGGATGGGCGATTTCGCCAAGTCGTTCAACGGCGGGTTTGCCAATGGCAAGCTGCCGGCGGTCGATCTCGATGCTTTGTTCGCCGCGCAGCGCAAGAATTTCGAAGCCTTCTCGGCCGTCAACAAGATCGTGTTCGACGGCGCCAAGACGATGATGCAGCGCCAGGCCGAAATTGCCCGCGCTGCGGTCGATGCCTTCGGCAAGGCGACCAAGGAAATCGTCGCCGTCGCGACGCCCGAGGAAAAGCTCGCGAAGCAGGCCGAATTCGCCAAGGTCGGCTATGAGCAGGCTTTCGCCAATGTCCGCGAAGTTGCCGTCCTCGCGCAGAAGACCGGCGAAGAGGCGATGGAGCTCATCAACAAGCGCGTCGTCGCCAATTTCGACGAGATGAAGCATAACCTCGCCAAGGTCGTGAAGCACTGATCGCCGATCCTCTCGGCTTCGGTCGGAAAGCCCGCTCCGGGAAACCGGGGCGGGTTTTGCTTTTGGGGCTTGCGTCGCGCCGCGCCGCGCGGGCAATTTCCTGAAATCCGCCTGAAGGCGCTTCCCGAGATTCCGAGGAACATCCATGACCATCGCGTATGACGATTTCGCCAAGGTCGATATTCGCGTCGGCACGATTGTGAAGGCCGAGCCTTTTCCCGAAGCGCGTCGCCCCGCCTATCGCTTGGTCATCGATTTCGGCCCGGAAATCGGGCTCAAGAAAAGTTCCGCACAGATCACGCGCCATTATCGGCTGGAAGATTTGCCGGGGCGCCAAGTCGCGGCCATCGTCAATTTTCCGCCGAAGCAGATCGGCAAGTTTTTTTCCGAGGTTCTCGTCCTCGGTTTTCCCGATGCGGCAAGCGAGGTCGTCCTCGTTTCGCCCACCGCTCCCGTTCCCGACGGCGGACGGCTCTACTGAGAAGGCAGATGACAGAAGTCAGAAGTCAGAAGTCAGAAGTCAGAGAACAGATGTCAGAGGGCGAAGAACAGAACAGCCCTCTCCGTCACTATTCCCGTCATGGCATGCGGAGGCATGCCATCCGCGACCCTAGCCGAGCGAAAGCTCGGCAAAGCGGTGCTTAGGGATGGAAATTCGTGGATGCCGACCTTCGTCGGCATGACGAGAGAGGTTTTGTCATCCGACCTCTGACATCTGTTCTCTGACTTCTGACTTCTGAAATCTGCCTTCTGCCTTAGAGCGGCAACGTCAGGATGGCGCGGGTGCCGCCTTGCGGGGATTCGGCGAGGGTGAGATCGCCGCCATGCGAGCGCAAGATATCCCGTGCGATGGTGAGGCCGAGCCCCGTGCCGCCGGTTTCCGGATTGCGCGAGGGATCGAGTCGGAAGAAGGGCTTGAAAACCGCCTCGCGCTGATCCTCGGGAATGCCGGGGCCGTCATCGTCGATCAGGATTTCGATCTGGCGGCGATGCCGGCGGAGCGCGATTTCGATATTCCCGCCATAGCGATGGGCATTGCCAAGCACGTTCATCAAGGCGCGCCGACAGGCATCGGGGCGCAGCATCAGGACGATATCCGCCGCATCCTGCGTTTCGCGCAAAGCGATGCGGGCGCCTTCGCGCCTGGCATCGGCGATCGCCTCGCCCAGCCAAGCGGAAAGATCGGTCGGGCGCGGCTGTTCGGCGCCCTCGCCCTTGGCGAAGGCGAGATAAGCGCCGATCATGCGTTCCATATCGGCGATATCCTTCAGGAGATCGCCATAGGCCTCGGCGGCATGGTCGGCTTTCTTCGCCGAGGCCTCGGCCATAATCGCGATCTGCAATTTCATGCGCGTCAGCGGTGTCCGCAGATCGTGACTGACGCCGGCCAGCATTTCCGTGCGCTGCGCGATCTGGCGCCGGATGCGGTCGCGCATTTGGTTGAAGGCATGCCCCGCCATGGCGACTTCGGTCGCGCCGGTCGGCGCGAAATCGCCGCCATCCTGGCCGCGCCCGAAATCCTCGGCGGCTTGGGCGAGGCGGCGGATCGGTTTCACCTGACCGCGCATGAAAAGCGTCGCCGCCGTCAGCAAAACGAGGGAAGTGCCCGCCATCCACAGCAGAAAGACATAGGTCGTCGAGCTGAAAAGCCGGCGCCGCGCGACGACGACATGCAGCACGCCCTCGGCCAATTGCACATGAATCTCGATCGACTTTTCCAGCGACCGGCTATCGATCAGGAAGGGCCGCCCGATGCTTTCGACGAGCGCGCGAGATAATTGCCGATCGACCAGATTCTGCCGCATGATGGTGGGATCGTTGGGCAGAATCTGATCGGAATTGAAGGAAAGATCGAGCCCCATTTCGCGCGACCCGATGGCGAAGATCGGCGCCGCTTTATCCTCGGCGAAGGGGCGCGGCAGCA
>CAYQAG010000062.1:0-10412 GCA_964415425.1 uncultured Rhodospirillaceae bacterium
CATCAATACGGTTTCTTCGATTATCTCTTTACCTTTCTCGGCTATATCGGCCTCGCGACGCCGAGCTTCCTGATCGCCCTCATCCTGCTTTATTTCAGCAATGCCTGGTTCGGCATTTCCATGGGCGGGATGATGGATGCCGAATTCATCAACCAAGGTTGGAGCTGGGCGAAGATCTTTTCTATCCTGCAGCATATGTGGGTACCGGTGATCGTGATCGGGCTCGGCAGCACGGCCGGCATGATCCGCCGCCTGCGCGCCAATCTGCTCGACGAACTCGATAAGCAATATGTGACGACGGGGCGCGCCAAGGGTCTGGCGCCCTTCCCGCTCCTCGTCAAATATCCCTTGCGCCTCTCGCTCAATCCCTTCATCGCCGATATCGGCTCGCTGCTCCCGGAATTGATCTCGGGCTCGGTCGTCGTTTCCGTCGTGCTGTCCTTGCCGATCACGGGGCCGATGCTGCTCGATGCGCTGCGTTCGCAGGATATGTATCTCGCCGGTTCCTTTCTGATGTTCATGGCGTTTCTGACCGTGATCGGAATCCTGATCTCCGACATTCTGCTCGCTTGGCTCGATCCTCGGATCCGCTTAGGCGCGGGAGCGCAACGATGACGACGCCGCGGCCCGATCCCATCCCGCATTTCGTCTCGCAGGCGCCGTTCGATTCCGAAATCGCCGATCGCGTCGCCCCGGAATTGGAACGGATCTATCTCGCCTCGCAATGGCGCATGATGTGGCTGCGCTTCCGCCGCCATCGCGTGGCGCTCGCTTCGGGCATCCTGCTCGTTCTCATGTATGCCGCCCTGCTGATCGTCGAATTCCTGGCGCCCTATAATCTCCATTCGCGCCATGTCGATTTCATCTATGCGCCGCCCCAATCGGTGCATCTCTTCCATGACGGGGAATTCGTCGGCCCCTTCGTCTATGCGCTCGATTATCGCCTGGATATGGAGACCTTGCAGCGCGTCTATACCGAGAATCGCGCCGCGCCGCAGCCGATCCGCTTTTTCTGTCGCGGCGATTCTTACCGTTTCTGGGGATTGGTCGCGGGCGATTCCCATCTTTTCTGCCCGCCGGAAAACGTGCCCTTTTTCCTGCTGGGTTCCGATCGCTTGGGGCGCGATCTCTTCTCGCGCATTCTCTATGGCATGCGCATTTCGCTGACCATCGGTCTGATCGGCGTTTCGGTAAGTTTCCTGCTCGGCATCGGTCTCGGCGGTCTCGCCGGCTATTACGGCGGCTGGGTCGATAATCTCCTCCAACGCACAATCGAGATTCTGCGCTCGATCCCGCATCTGCCGCTTTGGCTGGCCTTGGCGGCGATCCTGCCCGTGACGTGGTCGCCGCTGCTGATTTATTTCGGGATCACCATCATCCTGGGCTTGCTCGATTGGACGGGATTGGCGCGGGCCGTACGATCGCGCCTTCTTTCCCTGCGCGAGGAGGATTTCTGCGTCGCCGCCGAATTGATGGGTGCCAAGCCCAAGCGCATCATCTTCCGCCATTTGCTGCCGAGCTTCATGAGCCACTTGATCGCCTCGGCGACGCTCGCCATTCCCGGCATGATCCTGGGCGAGACCGCGCTGTCCTTCCTCGGTCTCGGCTTGCGGCCGCCGATCACTTCCTGGGGCGTATTGTTGAGCGAGGCGCAGAACGTCAACGTGATCGCGCTTTATCCCTGGCTGATGCTGCCGATCCTGCCCGTCATCCTGGTCGTTCTCGCCTTCAATTTCTTGGGCGACGGATTGCGCGACGCCGCCGATCCTTATCGCTAGCGGTATTTTCTAGGCTAGGCGACGCGGCGGATTCTCTCGACAGCGATCGTTCCCGATTTTTTCATCGCCTGCGCAAGGTCGTAGGCGGCCTGAAGACGATACCAAGTCTCCGCACCGCCGCCGAAGGCCTTGTCGAGACGAATGGCCATTTCCGGCGAAAGCCCGGACCGACCATTGACGATATCCGACATCTGCTTGCGGCTGATACCAAGCCGCGCCGCTGCCGCCGTGACACTTAGACCGAGCGGCTCCAGGCAATCATGGCGAACCGATAAGCCAGGATGGGGCGGGTTTTTCATCGGCATGACGATCTCCTAATGATAATCGACCAGATCCATGTCATAAGCAAGGAGAGGATAAATCCGCGCGATTATAAGCAGCGGCCTTTTGCCGCGCGGATTATCTTGACGAGCGGGGAACGAGCGGGTAAGCCCTCTGCCCAATTCAACCTTCGAACGGAAAGGATCGTTCATGTCTCGCAAAAGCGGCGGGAAATTCCGCCTCGCCTTCGGCGCCATCGGCGCCCTCGCTTTCGTCCTTGCCGGCTGCGCGCATCAGGAAGGCCGCATCAATCTCGCTCCCGGCGAAAAATTCAAGATCAGCAAAGCGGCATACGATATTTATGAACAAGAGTATCTGCGGCGGGTAATGCCTAGTAATCCCGGCGCCTTCGCGGTTGGCGAATTCGGTTATGGCACGGCTTACGTTTGGTGTCCGGGCACTCAATGCGTCGGCGGCCCTAGCTACAGCTACGAGGCGATCCGCATGTGCGAGGAAGATGGTATCAAGTGCGTGATCTTCGCGCGCAGCACCGAGATCGTCGTTCCTTACGAGATCGTTCCCTGATCCTCAATCCGTGATCCGCACATGCCCTGGCTCGGCCGCGACGCGGTCGAGCCAGGCGCGGATATGGCGATAGGGCGTAAGATCGAAACCGCCCCCTTCCTCCGCGACATGGGTATAGGCGTAAAGCGCGATATCGGCGATGCCATAGGCTTCGCCGACGAAGAAACGCCGCGTCGCGAGATGCCGTTCCATGACGCCGAGCGCCCGATGACCGCCGGCGATGCGGGCCGGCAATTGCGGCTCGGTCGCCGCATTCTTCCCGAGATGAGCGAGCCAATGCCGGACGACGGCGATAAAGGGTTCGTGGCTATATTGCTCGAAGAACATCCAGGATAAGGTCTCGGCCGCCTGCCAGGAATCCTTCGGCCAGAAACGCGTTCCCTGCGCTAGATAAAAGAGAATGGCATTCGATTCCGGGAGAACGCGACCGTCCGGCAATTCCAAGGCCGGCACCTTGCCATTGGGATTCTTGGCCAGGAATTCCGGCCGGCGCGTCGATCCGTCATCGACATTGTATTCGATGCGGCGATAGGCAAGACCAAGCTGCGCGAGCAGCAATCGCACCTTATAGGCATTCCCCGAAATACTGCTGTCGTGCAAGATCAGCATGGCGATTTTCCCGTTCAGCGTTTGCGTTGGGGCCGACGCGCGAAACGCGGCCTTTCGCCGGGTTTGCCGGCGACCGAACGCGGCCGGTTGGCGGCATCCCCGGCAGCGCCGGCAACCGGCAATTCGAGATCCATCGCCTCCAGCCGGCGAATTTCGTCGCGATAGCGCGCGGCCTCTTCGAAATCGAGATTGCCGGCCGCCTCGCGCATCTTGCGGTCGAGATCGGCGAGCGTCGATTTCAGATTATGGCCGAGGCGATGCGTCTCGCCCAGAATGCCGGTATCGACTGTCACATGATCGCCGGCATAGACCGAATCCATGATATCGGCGACGTTCTTGCGGATGCCTTCGGGCGTGATGCCGTTGGCGGCGTTATAGGTCTGCTGCCTCTCGCGGCGGCGATTGGTCTCGCCGATGGCGTAATCGAGGCTTTCCGTCATCCGATCGGCATAGAGGATGACGCGGCCCTCGATATGCCGGGCGGCACGGCCGATGGTCTGGACGAGAGAGGTCTTGGACCGCAGGAAACCTTCCTTATCGGCATCGAGAATGCAGACCAGCGCGCATTCGGGAATGTCGAGTCCCTCGCGCAGCAAATTGATGCCGACGAGAACGTCGAAGGCGCCGAGCCGCAGATCGCGAATGATCTCGATCCGCTCCAGCGTTTCGACATCGGAATGGATATAGCGGACGCGAATGCCCGCTTCGTGCAGATATTCGGTCAAATCCTCGGCCATGCGCTTGGTGAGCGTGGTGACGAGCACGCGATGCCCGCGCGCGGCCGCTTCGCGGCATTCGGCGATCGTATCGTCGACCTGGGTCTCGGTCGGGCGCACGAGGCACACAGGATCGACGAGCCCCGTCGGGCGGATGATCTGTTCGGCGAAGACGCCGCCGGTCTGTTCCAATTCCCAGGGACCGGGCGTCGCCGAGACGGAAATCGTCTGCGGCCGCATGCGTTGCCATTCCTCGAATTTCAAGGGCCGATTGTCGCAGCAAGAGGGCAGGCGGAAACCGAATTCGGCGAGCGTCGATTTCCGTCGCCAATCGCCCTTGAACATGCCGCCCAGCTGCGGGATCGTCACATGGCTTTCGTCGACGATCAGCAGCGCATCGGCCGGCAGATATTCGAACAGGGTCGGCGGCGGCTCGCCCGGTTTGCGGCCGGTCAGGAAGCGGGAATAATTTTCGATCCCCGCGCAAACGCCGGTCGCCGCAAGCATTTCGAGATCGAAGGTAACGCGCTGTTCGAGCCTTTGCGCTTCCAGCAATTTGCCCGCGCCGTGAAATTCCTCCAGCCGCTGGCGCAATTCCGCCTTGATGAGATGGATCGCCTGTTGCAGCGTCGGTTTGGGCGTCACGTAATGGCTGTTGGCGAAAATCTTGACCTCGCCAAGATCGGCGGTCTTGCGCCCGGTCAGGGGATCGAATTCCTGGATCGTCTCGATCTCGTCGCCGAAAAGCGAGAAGCGCCAGGCGCGATCCTCAAGATGGGCGGGAAAAAGATCGAGGCTATCGCCCTTGACGCGGAAAGCGCCGCGCTGGAAAGCGGCATCGTTGCGCTTGTATTGCAATTCGACGAGCTGGCGCAGCAGGCGGTCGAGATCGACATGATCCCCGGCCTTCAGCGTCACCGTCATGGTCGAATAGGTTTCCGGCGCGCCGATACCGTAGATGCAAGAGACCGAAGCGACGATGATGACGTCGCGGCGCTCGAACAGCGCGCGCGTCGCCGAATGGCGCATGCGATCGATCTGCTCGTTGAGCGAGCTTTCCTTCTCGATATAGGTATCGGTGCGCGGCACATAGGCTTCGGGCTGATAGTAATCGTAATAGCTCACGAAATACTCGACGGCGTTTTCGGGAAAGAAACCTTTCATCTCGCCGTAAAGCTGAGCCGCCAGGGTCTTGTTGGGCGCGAGGATCAAGGTCGGCCGCTGCACGGCGGCGATGACATGGGCCATGGTGAAGGTCTTGCCCGAACCGGTGACGCCGAGCAGAACCTGATCGCGGTCCTGGCGCGCCAATCCGGCAAGGAGATCGGCGATCGCCTGAGGCTGATCGCCGGCCGGGCGGAAATCGGAGACGAGCTTAAAAGGCCGCACGGGCAAGGCGGCGGCGGGCGCGATTTCCTGCGCCTCGATCTTGGGCTCGAAATTCATCGGCAAGGGTTTCATGGCCTTTCTATACCCCATCTCGCGGCTGGAATCATCGCCGCGCGGATTGTCCGGGGACAATAATTTTCTGGGGTGGTGCGGCGCGGCGGGTTAAAAACTTGTCATGCGCAACCATGGCGGATTTTTCGGACGTAAGTTGACGCCGCGCGATCGCGGTCTCGTCATGGGCGCGATCGGCGTCGCGATCTTCGCCATCTCGCTGCCGGCGACCCGGCTCGCCGTCCAGGGCCTCGATCCCTGGTTCGTCACCGGCGGAAGGGCCGCGATTGCCGGGGCGTTGGCGGCACTTTTCCTCGCCGCGACACGGGCGCCGATCCCGCGCGGCGGCGATTGGCTCTCGCTCGGCCTCGTCGCCGGCGGCGTCGTGATCGGCTTTCCCTTGCTGACCGCGCTTGCCTTGCAAATTGTGCCCTCGACCCATGGCATTCTTTTCGTCGGCTTCCTGCCCTGCCTCACCGCGTTATGCGGCATCTGGCGGATTGGCGAAAAACCGCGCCCCGGCTTTTGGCTCTGGGCGTTGCTCGGTGGCGCAGCCATTCTCGTTTACGCATGGCGGCAAAGCGACGGGCAATTGCACATGGCCGATGGACTGCTGATCGGCGCCATTCTCGCCTGCGCGATCGGCTATGCGGAAGGCGCGCGGTTATCGCGCGGAATGGGCGCCGATCGTGCGATTTCCTGGGCCTTAATTCTCGCTTTGCCCTTGACCCTGCCGGTCGCGATCCTTTTTTGGCCGGACCGGCCGGGCGATGTTTCGCTCCCTGCCTGGGGCGGCTTTCTTTACGTTTCGATCTTTTCGATGTTCGTCGGCTTCCTGTTCTGGTATCGCGGCCTCGCCTGGGGCGGCATCGCGCGGGTCGGCCAACTCCAACTCCTGCAGCCCTTCTTGGCCTTGGGATTCGCCCATCTTTTGCTCGGCGAGACGATCGGCCTCGATCTCGGCCTCGCGGCCTCTGTCGTCGTTTTCGCCGTCTTGCGCGCGCGCCGTTATGTTTGAGGGCGCACTATTGTCAGGAACCGGCGCGCTCGGTAATGTCCGGCCCGATTTCCGCTCCGCCCCCTTTTTCGGATGATCGCCATGGCCTTTCTTGCCGACCGCCTCGACCGCATCCAGCCTTCGCCGACCATTGCCGTCAGCACCAAGGCGCGCCAATTGCAGGCGGCCGGGAAGAACGTCATCGGCTTGGGCGCCGGCGAGCCCGATTTCGACACGCCCGCCAATATCCGCGAGGCCGCCAAACGCGCCATCGATTCCGGCAAGACGCGCTACACCAATGTCGATGGAACGGACGAGTTGAAACGCGCCATCATGGCGAAATTCAAGCGCGAGAACGGGCTCGATTACGGCCTCGATCAGATCACGGTGGGGACCGGCGGCAAGCAGGTGCTCTTCAACGCGCTTCTCGCCAGCGTCAATCCCGGCGACGAGGTTATCATTCCCGCCCCCTATTGGGTCTCTTATCCCGATATCGTGCTGCTCGCCGAAGGCACGCCCGTCATCCTGCCCTGCGGCGCCAATCATCAATTCAAGTTGCAGCCCGAAGCGTTGGAAGCCGCGATCACGCCGAAAACGAAATGGCTGATCCTGAACTCGCCCAGCAACCCGACCGGCGCCGCCTATAGCGCGGAAGACCTACGCCGCCTCGCCGACGTGCTGCTCCGCCATCCGGCCGTGCATATCCTGACCGACGATATGTACGAGCATCTCGTCTATGACGATTTCGTCTTCGCGACCATCGCGGCGGTCGAGCCTCGCCTCGCCTCCCGCACCTTGACGCTGAACGGCGTTTCCAAGGCCTATTGCATGACCGGCTGGCGCATCGGCTATGCCGGCGGCCCCGCCCCCCTCATCAAGGCCATGGCCAAGCTGCAATCGCAATCGACGACCAATCCTTCCTCGATCAGTCAGGCGGCGGCGGTCGAGGCCCTGACCGGCCCGCAGGATTTCATCCCCCGCCATAATGCCGTCTTCAAGGCGCGGCGCGATCTGGTGGTCGAGCGTCTGAACCGGGCGCCCGGTCTTTCCTGTCCGAAGCCGGAAGGCGCCTTTTACGTCTATCCCTCTTGCGCCGGCGCCATCGGCAAGAAGACGCCTGCGGGCAAGATCATCGCCACGGATGAGGATTTCGCGACCTATCTTCTGGAAGCCGAGGGAGTCGCCGTCGTCCATGGCGCGGCTTTCGGGCTTTCGCCCTTTTTCCGCATTTCCTATGCGACGGCGACCGAAATGCTGGAAGAAGCCTGCGCGCGGATCGTCAGGGCTTGCGAGGCCTTACACGGTTAATTTTAGAATTATTCTAAAAAACTGTTGACGGCTATGAAAAAATGCCTATATCTATGATCACCCCATTATGGAGGCGATCATGGCTATCGATATCGGCATTGCCGAAAAAGACCGCAAGGCGATTGCCGCCGGGCTTGGCCATCTTTTGGCAGATACCTATACGCTCTATCTGAAGACCCATAATTTCCACTGGAACGTCGAAGGGCCGATGTTTAACACGCTGCATCTCATGTTCGAGCAGCAATATACCGAGCTCGCTTTGGCTGTGGATTCGATCGCCGAGCGCATCCGCGCTTTGGGCGTTAAGGCGCCCGGTTCCTATGCCGCCTTCGCCAAATTGTCGTCGATCGCCGAGGAAACCGGAAATCCCAAGGCGACCGAGATGATCCGTCAATTGGCGGCGGGGCAAGAAGCTATCGTGCGAACGGCACGCAAGATTTTTCCGCTGGCCGAATCCGCCGGCGACGAGCCGAGCGCCGATCTCCTCACTCAGCGCATGCAGGTTCACGAGAAGAATGCCTGGATGCTGCGCGCTTTGCTGAAGGCATAGCCGCCCGCTGTCACCGCAACGTGAATTGCCGATGGCCGATGCCTTCGGCATCCTTCCCGCGCAATGTGAGGAGAGGGCCATGCACGTTTTGCGCAAGCGCGGCTGGGAGATACCGGAAAGCGAAGCGACGCCGGAAAGCGTTTTTCGGGCACGCCGCCGCTTCATGGCCGGGGCGGCGGGATCGATTTTCGCCCCTGCTTTTCTGCTCGGCGCCTGCGATCAAAAATCCGAGGCGCAATCGCAAAATGCCGAGACGCCGATGGCCACGGACGATCCCAGCGCCGGGCTCTATCCCGTCAAGCGCAACGAAATCTATAAGCTCGACCGCGATCTGACGGCCGAGGATTTGGCGACGAGCTATAACAATTACTACGAATTCGGTTCCTCGAAGCGCATCGCCGAAAAGGCCCAGGCGCTGATCCTGCGCCCCTGGATGATCACCATCGACGGCCTCGTCGCCAAGCCGATCGAGATCGGCATCGACGATCTCCTGAAACGCGTCGCCTTGGAAGAGCGGCTTTATCGCCATCGCTGCGTCGAGGCTTGGTCGATGGCCGTTCCCTGGAGCGGCTTTCCGCTAAAGCAATTGGTGGCGCTCGCCGAACCCAAGGCCGAGGCTAAATATCTGCGCTTCGAATCCTTCCTCGATCCCAAGCAGGCGCCGGGCCAAGAGGCGGATTGGTATCCCTGGCCTTATATCGAAGGCGTTTCCCTGGCCGAAGCCATGAACGATCTTGCCTTCCTGGTGACCGGGCTTTACGGCAAGCCGCTCCCCAAACAGAACGGCGCGCCGCTTCGCCTCGCCTTGCCCTGGAAATACGGTTTCAAATCGGCGAAGGGCATTCGCAAGATCACCTTCACGGCGGAACGCCCGGTCAGTTTCTGGGAGACGATCCAATCTTCCGAATACGGCTTCTGGGCCAATGTCAATCCGGAAATCCCGCATCCGCGCTGGAGCCAAGCGCAAGAGCGCGTACTCGGCACCGACGAAACACGGCCCACTCTGCTCTTCAACGGCTATGGCGAATTCGTCGCCGATCTCTACAAAGCCATGCCGCAGGACGAAACGCTTTATCGGTGATAATCTCTGTACGGTACAGCCCTCGACTTAGCGGATGCCTCTCGATCGGGGCGCGTTGCCGCTTGCAAGAGTAGGCTTCCTGCCTTGCCTGAATGCAGAACCGCTTATGCCCCGTCAAAATCACTCTTGACGATAGTACGCCAATGGCGTATAGCGAGATTTAATTAGGCGATACTGCTTTATTCACTGCAATTTTCAAAGCTGTAGAAAATAGAGAGGACAAAGCATGGTTTATGATTCGGATTCTAATGAGACTCGACGGATGAATTTTCTTTTCCCGCGTGCCTTCGAGAAAGATGCCAAGAGGTTACTGCCGCAGGAAAATTACGATGCGTTTCTAGATTACCTGTCCGAAAACCCGAATGCTGGAGTAAAAATTCCCGGTACCCATGGGTTGAGAAAAATCCGCTGGGCGGCCAAAGGCTCCGGCAAGCGAGGCGGGGTTCGCATCATTTATTACTACCTATCGGCACAGGTTATAATTTTTCTTTTGGCTATTTATGCAAAGAACGAGAAAGAAGCTTTATCGAAGCATGAGCAAAACCTGATCGGCAAGAAACTGCAAGACATGATCGCCAGCCTAACTTCGCCAGCCAAAGGAAAAACGAATGCGTAACTCGAAACCCGCACCGAAGAATTCGTCTCGGAAGCCGGCAAAACTTAACCGGCGGGTATCCCCCGCTGCCGAAAAGATTCTTGCCGGCATGGACGATGTCATCGCCTGGTCCAAGGGCGATAAGAAATCCGCGCGCCTCGTGACTTGGAAGGCGCCCTCGCATGTGGACGTCCGCTCCATCCGCGGCAGGCTCAATATGAGCCAAAGGGAATTCGCAGCTTGCTTCGGGTTGCCTTTGGCTGCGCTTCGCAATTGGGAGCAAGATAAAAGAGTCCCCAATACGTCGGCACGGGTTCTCCTGACGATTATCGATTTGGAAACCGATGCCGTGAAACGCGCTTTGGCCGCCGTTTCTTGAAATTGCATCTTTCGAGGATAAGACCGCATTCCGGCATAATCGCGCCTTATTTCGGCCGCTCTTATCCCGGAGGCTCTGCGCCGCGTCATCGCAAGCGGAGCAAGGCTCATGGC
>CAYQAG010000063.1:0-10329 GCA_964415425.1 uncultured Rhodospirillaceae bacterium
AATGCAATTCGCCGCGCGCCAGCGCGGGCTTCAGCATGTTGGAGGCGTCCATCGCCCCGTCGGCCTTGCCGGCGCCGACCAGGGTATGCAATTCGTCGATGAAAAGGACGATCTCGCCCGCAGCCGCCGAAACTTCCTGAAGCACGGCCTTCAGGCGTTCCTCGAATTCGCCGCGAAACTTCGCCCCGGCGATCAGCGCGCCGAGATCGAGCGCGAGCAGCGCCTTATTCTTCAACCCCTCCGGCACGTCGCCATTGGCGATGCGCTGGGCCAAACCCTCGACGATCGCCGTCTTGCCGACGCCGGGCTCGCCGATCAGAACGGGATTGTTCTTGGTGCGGCGCGACAAGACCTGGATCGTGCGGCGAATTTCCTCGTCGCGGCCGATCACGGGGTCGAGCTTGCCCGAGCGCGCCAAAGCGGTGATGTCGCGCGCATATTTCTTGAGCGCGTCATAGGATTCCTCGGCGCTGGCGCTTTCCGCCTTGCGGCCCTTGCGCATCTCCTCGATCGCGCTATTGAGCGCCTGAGGCGTGAGGCCGGCTTCCTTGAGAATCTTGGCGCTTTCGCCCGACATGGCGAGCGCCAGCAGCAAGCGCTCGACCGTCACATAGCCGTCGCCCGCTTTCTTGGCGAGGGCTTGCGCCTGATCGAGAATGCGCGCCAATTCGGGGGTAACATGCACTTGACCCGCGCCGCTCCCCTCGACTTTCGGCAATTTGCCGATCGCGCGATCGGCGGCGGCAAGGGCGATGTCGGGCGCGGCACCGGCTGCGCGCATCAACCCGGCCGCCAAGCCTTCCTTGTCGTCGAGCAGAATTTTAAGAAGATGCGTTTCGCCGAGGCGCTGATGGCCCTCGCGCAAGGCGAGACCATGGGCGGCCTGAAGAAACCCGCGGGATCGTTCGGTGAAATTCGTCAAATCCATATCGTTAGCCCTCTCTCGACCGCACCTCTTTCGCAGAGCGCGCGGTCATGGATGCCTTCTCTCGATATGGAATGCGGAACGGAAAATGCAAGAGAGGCCGCGCGATCCTGTCGCGCCGCCGCCCCGTCATTCTCACTCGCCGTTATCGCCCCCGGCTGGCGAATCGGGGCGGTAACGCGGTCGGCGCTGGCGCGGAAAACGCGGCCGCCGATAATTTTCCGCAGCGGCGTTTTCCTCGCCCTCCGCAGGGGGGGCGGCAGGCGCCGCATTGCGCGGATTGGGGAGCAATTCCGCCGGATAATCGGGTTGCTCCTCCGGGAGATGCGGCGGCAGGGTCGATGCGGCCATTTCGCCCTCGCCCATCATCGCCTCGCCATCGCCATCGCCGTCTTCGCCATCCTCGTTCGCGAGGCCGGCATTGGCCTCATGGCCGTTGCCGCCGGCGGCGGGCGGCGGGCGATGCTCGTGTTCGCGGCCGCCGCTTTCGCGAACGGCGCCGGTATCGGCCAAGCTTTGCGCGGGCGCCGGCCCGCCATAAAGGGCGGCCGATAGGCCCTGGCTCACATTTTGCACGTTGAAATCGGCGACCGAGACCTCGCGACCGCCGATGCGCGGCCTTTGCCCCTCGTTCATGGCGGCGATGACGCGGTAATAATGCTCGGCATGCTGCAGGAAATTCTCGGCGGCGATGCGATCGCCCGCAACCCCGGCATCGCGCGCCAATTGCAGGTATTTCTCCAGCAGCTGATAGACATTGCCGCGCACGCGATATTCGGAACCGCCATCGAATCCGGCGGGCTTGCCGCCGATGCCATGGGGCTTGCGCGGACCGCGATTGCGCCCGCGCCGGTTGTTATTGCCTGGTCTCATGCTTCGATCACGCCATTGGGTTATTGGGATCAGCGGATGCGGCGGGCAGGCTGTCGCCAAGCGCGCTCGCAAGTCTCGGGCGCAATAGCGCGGGATATCATCCGGGCAGCGAAATCTGCCCCCTCGCGTCTGACGCCGGGACCCAAGCTAATCGCTTCGCCCGGTTTTTCCAACCCTTTTATCGGCCCATCCGGGAAATGGCCCCGAATGGCGTTTAACTAATTGATATAATTATTTAATTTTTATGATGAGACAACGCGGCCGGCCACCGAGATCCCGAATCGCCGATTCGCAAACGAGGCCGGCGCCAAGGAATGGCGCCGCCGCCGTCTTTTCCTGGTCATGGCCGATTTCGAGCGCCGCGAAGCCCGAGGGGGCGAGAAGATGGGAAAGCGCCGGGGCCAGATGCCGATAAGCATCGAGCCCATCCGCGCCGCCATCCAAGGCAAGGCGCGGTTCATGATCCCGAATCTCGGGCGCCAGCCTTGCGATTTCGCCGGTCGGGATATAAGGCGGGTTGGCGATCGCGACATCGAAGCTTTCCGCCAAGCCGGCGCGCCAGTCGGGGCGGCGCCAATCGGCAAGGCGCCAGGCGATGCGATCCTGGAGCTGCAAGCGTTCGGCATTGGCGGCCGCGAGCGCGAGAGCGGCCGCGCTGGCATCGAGGCCGATGCCGGAGGCTTGCGGCAATTCGGCGAGCAGGGTCAGGATGAGACAGCCCGAGCCGGTGCCGAGATCGAGCAATCGCCAAGGCCGATCGCGCGAAGGCAAGCGCGCCAGTACCGCCTCGATCAAGGTTTCGCTATCGGGCCGGGGATCGAGGACATCGGCGGAAACCAGAAAATCGCGGGAGAAAAATTCCCGCTTTCCGAGGATATGCGAAAGCGGCTCGCGCGCGACGCGACGCGCCAGCAAATCGCGATAGCATTGGGCGATGGCGGGCGCGACCGCGCTTTCGGAAAAGGCGATCTGCCGCAAGGGATCGCCGCCGCCGGAAGCCGCGAGCAGCAACCGCGCCTCGCGCTCCGGCGCTTCGATCGCCGCTTGGCCGAGACGCTCTCGCCCCTCGCGCAACAAGGCATCGATGCGGATCACGCCATCGCCGCCAAGCGCTCGGCCTGATCGTGTGCGATCAAGGCTTCGAGGATTTCCTCGAGCGCCTCGCCCTCCATCACCCGATCGAGCTTGTAGAGGGTAAGATCGATGCGATGATCGGTGCAGCGCCCTTGCGGAAAATTATAGGTGCGAATGCGTTCCGACCGATCGCCGGAACCGACTTGGCCGCGCCTTGCCGCCGCCCGCGCCTCGTCCTTGGCCGCGCGTTCGCGATCGTAAAGCCGCGCGCGCAAAACCTTCAGCGCCTTTGCCTTGTTTTTATGCTGGGATTTTTCGTCCTGCTGCTGGACGACGAGGCCGGTCGGGATATGCGTGATGCGAACCGCGCTATCGGTCGTATTGACCGATTGCCCGCCGGGGCCGGAGGCGCGGAAAACGTCGATACGCAGATCCTTCTCCTCGATGCGGATATCGACCTCCTCGGCCTCGGGCAGGACGGCGACCGTCGCCGCCGAAGTGTGGATGCGCCCCGAAGCCTCGGTCGCCGGCACACGCTGCACGCGATGCACGCCGGATTCGAATTTCAGCCGCGCGAAGACATTGCGCCCGGAAATTTCGGCGATGCCTTCCTTCAAACCGCCGATCCCCGTCTCGCTTTGCGACAGGATGGCGAAGGACCAGCCCTTGAGCGCCGCATAACGCGCATACATGCGGAAGAGATCGGCCGCGAAAAGCGCCGCTTCCTCGCCGCCCGTGCCGGCGCGCACTTCCAGAATGGCGTTGCGGGCATCGGCCTCGTCCTTGGGAAGAAGCTGCAGCTTCACCGCCGCCGACAAATCCGCGATGCGCCGGTCGAGCGGCCCGATCTCGGCTTCGGCCAAACGCTTGAAATCGGCATCGGCGGCGGGATCGCCGAGAATCTGCCGCAGATCGGCGGCCTCGCTTTCCGCCTGAGTGAGGGCGCGGATCGCTTCGGCGACCGGGGTCACTTCGGCATATTCGCGCGCGAGCGCGGAATAGGCCTGGCCGCCGGCCGCATTCCCGGCGGCCAGCAGCGCCGAAAGTTCCTCTTGTCGGCGCAGGATGCGATCGAGTTTATCGCGCGGGATCATGAGGTCTCGCTTTTCTCGCCGCGATCGTCGAGGGCGAAAAGCCGCTTCGCCGCCGCCGCCAATCGCGGATCGGCGGCCTCCGCCCGCAGCGCGGAAAGCGGGCGATGCAACAGGCGATTGACGAGGCGGCGCGTCGCCTCGGCCGCGTCGAGCCCCGCTTCCTCGGCAAGCAACGCACGCCGTTCGGCCGCGAAATGCTCGGCCAAAGCCGCCAGCAAAGGCGCCCGGGCGTGCCGATCCAACTCGCGCTCGAATCCCGCCAAGCCGTCATCGATCAAGGCCCAGGCCGCGCTGCGCGCTTTTTCGCGCGCGGTGCGTCCTTGCATCACTAGGCGTTCGAGATCGCCGAGGCCGTAGAGATAAGCGTCGTCGAGATCGCCGACGACGGGTGCGACATCGCCGGGGGTGGCAAGATCGATGAGCAGCATGGGCCGGCGGCGCCGCGCCTTCAAGGCCGCAGCGATCTGATCCGGCTGGATGATGGGATTGGGCGCCTCGAGAGCTGCAATCAGAATATCGGCGGCGGGAAGGTGAAGGTTCAATTTTGCCAGCGTATCGCCTTTGGCGTCGCGGTCCAGCGCCCAGGCTTGCGCGCGATGCGGGTCGGGGTGAAGCATCGACCAGCGCGCGATCCCCGCCTCGATAAGATGCGTGACGAGGTAATCCGCATAGCCGCCCTCGCCGATCAGCAGGCCGGATAGGGGCGCAAGATCGCCATGCACTTGGCGCGTCAGGGCAATAACGGCCGCCACTTCGGAAACCGATTGCGTGGCAATATCGGTTTCGGTACGCACTCGCCCGCCAGCGGCAATGGCGCCCCGAAGAATGCGATCGAGATCGCTCCCCATCATGCCCAGCCTGGTTGCGAATCGATGCGCCTCCTTCACCTGACCCAGCACTTGCGGCTCGCCGATAACTTGACTTTCGAGCGAGGCGGCAACGGCAAAGGCATGGCGCAAGGCCGCTCCGTCGACATAGCTCGTCAATTGCGGGACGATGGCATCGATATCGAGGTCAGCCGCTTCGGCCAGTATCGCGGCCAATATCGGAAAAGCGGCGCCGTCATCGGCGACCTGGCACCAGATTTCGCAGCGCTCGCAGGTCAGAAGCGCCATGGCCTGATCGATTCCCGCTTGGCGACAGGCGCGCAGCAGACGCAACATATCGACGGCATCGCCCTGCAAGCGATCGGCCAGAAGGCGCGGCGCGGTTTTATGCTCGGCGCCGACGATCAAAAAAATCGGCGCGTCTCGCCCCGCTTTGCTCACGCCAGACCGCGCAAGGCATCTTCCAGGCGATCCAGCGCGACGGCTTTCTGCTCGCCCGAGACGAGATCGCGCAAGATCGCTTGGCCGGCCGCCAATTCCGTCTCGCCCAGGATGAGGGCGATCCGGGCGCCGATTTTGTCGGCGCGTTTCAATCTTTTGCCGAGCGATCCCGAGAAGCCGAGATCGACCGAAAAATCGGCGCGGCGCAGCCGCTGCGCAAGAAGCCGGGCCGGCGTTTCCGCCACCGCCCCGGCCGGGATGATGGCGATGATCGGCGTTTCGGGCGACAGATCGCCCAGCAGCAAGGCGCAGCGTTCGATGCCGCTCGCCCAACCGATTCCGGGAATGGCCGGTCCGCCCATCAACTCGACGAGGCCATCATAGCGACCGCCGGCGAGAATGGTCTTCTGCGCGCCTAATTCCTCGGCTACGATCTCGAAGCAGGTATGGCAATAATAATCGAGACCGCGCACGAGCGCGGGATCGACGCGATAGGTGATGCCGAGATCGTCGAGTCCGCTTTTCACCGCCGCGAAAAAATCGCGGCTCGGGGGCGAAAGATAATTTTCGTAACGCGGCGCTTCGGCGAGCAGGCGGCGATCGCCTTCGTCCTTGGAATCGAGGATGCGGAGCGGATTGCGCTCCAGGCGATCGCGGCTTTCGGCGGAAAGGCGGTCGGCGAGCGGCCGCAGATAATCGACGAGAACGCGGCGATAGGCGGCGCGGCTTTCGGCATCGCCGAGCGAGTTGATTTCCAGCCGATAACGGCCGGCAAGGCCGAGGCGATCGAGGAATTCCACGCCGGCGGCGATGACCTCGACATCGCCTTCGGGTTCGGCGATTCCTAACAACTCGATGCCGGTCTGATGGAATTGGCGCAGCCTGCCCTTTTGCGGCCGCTCGTAGCGAAACATTGGTCCCGCATAGAAGAATTTGAGCGGCAGGGATTGGGTAAGCCCGCCGGAGATGAGCGCCCGCGCCACGCCGGCCGTTCCTTCGGGGCGCAAGGTCAAGCCTTCGCCGC
The DNA here is from genome assembly GCA_964415425.1 of uncultured Rhodospirillaceae bacterium. Classification (GTDB taxonomy): domain Bacteria; phylum Pseudomonadota; class Alphaproteobacteria; order Dongiales; family Dongiaceae; genus Dongia. The sequence goes on from CAYQAG010000063.1 coordinate 6,259, forward strand.
CGCGATCGACGAAGCTATACATTTCCTTGGTGACGATATCCGACGTATCGCCGAGCGTGCGCTTGAAGACCTCGCTGAATTCGAAGATCGGCGTCGCCATCTCGCGATAGCCGAAGCGCGCGACGCTATCGCGCGCGGTCTCGATCACGCGGCGATGGCGGCGCATTTCGTCGGGCAAGAGATCGTGCGTGCCGCGCACCGGCTGCAATTTGGTCATGGGAAGGCTCGTTTATTCGGCGGCCTGGCCGGCGATACGGGCGGCTTCGATCTCGGCCGCCTTTTTCTCGATCATCTCGACCATGTGTTCGACGATGTCCTGATTCTTCAAACGATGATGCTGCTGGCCGGCGATATAGACCATATGCGTGTCGTTGCCGCCGCCGGTCAGGCCGAGATCGGTCTCGCGCGCCTCGCCCGGCCCGTTGACGACGCAGCCGATAATGCTGACCGTGATCGGCGTGGTGATATGGGCGATGCGGCGCTCGACCTCTTCCACCGTCTTGATGACGTCGAAATTCTGCCTTGCGCATGAAGGACAGGAAATGACGTTGACGCCGCGATGCCGCAGGCCGAGAGATTTCAGGATATCGAAGCCGACCCTCACCTCCTCGACCGGATCGGCGGAAAGGCTGACGCGGATCGTATCGCCGATTCCCGCCCAGAGCAGGGAACCGAGGCCGATCGCCGATTTGACCGTCCCGGCGCGCAAGCCGCCCGCTTCCGTGATGCCGATATGGAGGGGGTAATCGCAAGCCTCGGCCAGGCCCTGATAGGCGGCGACCGCCAGAAACACGTCGGAAGCCTTGACGCTGATCTTGAATTCTAAGAAGTCGTGATCCTCGAGGATGCGCGCGTGATCGAGGGCGGATTCGATCATCGCCTCCGGGCAGGGTTCGCCGTAACGCTCCAGAAGATCGCGCTCCAACGAACCCGCATTAACGCCGATCCGCATCGAACAACCGTGATCCTTCGCCGCCTTCACCACTTCGCGCACGCGCTCGGCCGAACCGATATTGCCGGGATTGATCCGGAGGCAAGCGGCGCCGGCTTCGGCCGCTTCGATGGCGCGCTTATAATGGAAATGGATATCGGCGACGATGGGAATGCGGGCGGCGCGCACGATCTGCGGCAAGGCGCGGGTCGAATCCTCGTCCGGGCAGGAGACGCGCACGATATCCGCCCCGGCTTCCTCGATCCGGCGAATCTGGTCGATCGTCGCCGCGGCATCGGCGGTCAGGGTATTGGTCATGGTCTGGACGGAAATCGGCGCCGCGCCGCCGACCTTGACCGAGCCGACCGCAATCTGGCGCGACTTGCGGCGCGCGATATCGCGATAGGGTCGATGGCTCATGATCGCTCCGGAAAAGGGGGAAGGTTCGGGCCGAAGATGCGCCGGGCGCCGGCAAAGATCAAGCCTTGCCGGCGGGCAAGGTCAGGGCTGCAAAAGGCGTTCGGGGTCGAGCGGGATATTGCGGCGGATGATGCCCACCGCGCCCAAGGCCGGTAAAGCCGTCCCGTCGATTTCGATGACGAGACCGCCGGCATTGCCGGTATCCAGCACCCAACCGGCGGCGGGATCGGGATCGTAGACCTCGCTTGCGCGCAGCAATTTTTGCAGAATTATCGCGCCCGAGGGATCGCGAATCTCGATCCAGGAATCGAGCGCGGCGCGAAGCCGCAGGCGGGGCACCACCGGATCGGCGGCTTCCGGCTGAGAGGATTGCGCGGGAACTGATTCGATCGACCGGCCAGCATCGCCGACCGCATCAGCATCCGTCCCGGTAAAATCCGCTTCCGGCGCGGCGGCAGCAAGGGCAGCCGGCGCGGCGGGGAGATCGAGGGCCATCGGCTCCGCCGGTGCGCTTGGCGATGCCGGGGCGACATCGACCGTCGCAGATACCGGCGCGGGAACGGGGGCCGGAGGCGGCGCGGGATCGGGCTTGGCGGCGGCGGCAATCTCCGCCGGAACGGGGGGAACGCTAGCCATCGGCGGTTCGGCACGATCGCGATATTGCCAAGCCGCATAGCCGCCCCCCGCCAAAGCGAGGATGACAAGCAAGGCCGATAATCCCGGAAAGGGTCTATGGTCTTTCTGGCGCTTCGGCCAGGCAAGGGGGAAGCGCCGCCCGACCCGGTTCAATTCGCGGCGATATTCCGCCGCCATCGCCGCGCCGTCGAAGCCGAGGAAATCGGCATAACTCCGCACGAAGCCGAGCGCATAGGCGGCACCCGGCAATTCGGCGATGCGTCCCGCTTCGATCGCCTGCAGAAAGACGGCGCGAATGCGCAATTGCGCGGCAACCCCTTCCAGGGTCAGGCCCTGGCTTTCGCGCCGGCTTTGCAAGGCGGCGCCGATCGCCGAGCCGGTCTCAGCATTTTCTTCCGACATGCGGCGGAGATTGCGGTCTTTGCCGGACGGCGTCAATCGCGCCGCCTTGCGTTGACTTTTCGGCCTGCGTGCCTAGATTCTCGATTATCCTCTAGCAAATCCCAAAGGCGCCCCATGGCCATGACCGAAATCGCCGCCGATCGTCAGGTGACTCTAAGCGAGAGCGCTGCCAAGCGCGTCGCCCATCTCATCGCGGCCGAGGGCAATCCCGAACTCATGCTGCGCCTTGCCGTTTCGGGCGGCGGCTGTTCGGGCTTTCAATACGGGTTTACCTTCGATCAATTCCGCCAGCCCGAGGATCGCATCTTCGAAAAGGACGGCGTTCGCCTGATCGTCGACGAAACCTCGCTCGATTTGCTCGCGGGATCGGTCGTCGATTTCGTCGAGGATCTGGTCGGGGCTTCCTTCCAGATTCGCAATCCCAATGCCAAATCGAGTTGCGGCTGCGGCTCCTCCTTCGCGGTCTAGCGCGTGGCGCTGATCGCGACCTTCAACGTCAATTCGCTGCGCGCGCATCTTTCCCATGTGCTTGCCTGGCTCGGCGAGGCGAAGCCCGATATCGCTTTGCTGCAGGAAATCAAGGCGCAAGAAAGCGAATTGCCGCGCCTCGAATTCGAGGCGCTCGGCTATCGCCTCGAAGCCCAGGGTCAGAAGACTTATAACGGCGTTGCCATTCTTTCGCGCCGCCCCTTGCGCGTGACGGCGCGCGCTCTCCCCGGCGATGCGAGCGATTCCCAAGCGCGCTATCTCGAAGCCGAAATCGATCTCCGCCTCAAGGGCAGCCGACAAAATCTGCGCATCGCCTCGATCTATCTGCCGAACGGCAACCCGACGACGAGCGAGAAATTCGCCTATAAACTTGGTTGGCTGGAACGGCTCGACCGCCATGCGGCGGGTCTCCTGGCGAGCGAGGCGCCGATTATCCTCGGCGGCGATTTCAACGTGGCGCCCCAGGACACGGATGTCTACGACCCCAAGGCTTTCGCCGAGGATGCGCTCTGCCGCCCGGAATCGCGCGCCCGGTTTCGCAAGCTCTTGCATCGCGGCTATGTCGATGCCTTCCGCCATTGCCATGGCGAGGCGCATCGCTATTCCTTCTGGGATTATCAAGGCGGCGCCTGGAGCAAGGATGAGGGCTTGCGCATCGACCATCTGCTGCTTTCGCCCCAGGCCGCCGACGCGCTCGAAGATTGCGATATCGACCGCAAGCCGCGCGCCCAGGAAAAGCCGAGCGATCACACGCCGGTCTGGTGCCGGGTGGCGGAAGCGGATGTCAGATGACAGAGGGCAGAAATCACACCCCCTCTCGTCCTACCGGCAAATGCCGGTATCCATACGGCGCTACCCGAAATCTCGTCGGCGCCAATCATTCTCCAGCAAGGCCGCATGGATGCCGGTAGCCACCGGCATGCCAAGTTTGGGATTGGCGGTCGTTCCGATCAATATCTTCCGCTCTGTCATCTGAAATCTGACATCTCATCAATACGCGCATTCGCGGAAAATAGGCTCGACCGAGCCTTGCCAGCGGCCGCGATAGAGGGCGAGTTTTTCCTCGGCCGGGGTCAAGCCGCGATCGAGGATCGATTGCAAGGGATTGAGGAAGCTCCTTTCCGCTCAACCCGCCTTTCGCGCTTCGGCGAGCGGCAGGTCGAGTTGGACGCGATCGTAGATCACGCGCGGCG
>CAYQAG010000064.1:0-8579 GCA_964415425.1 uncultured Rhodospirillaceae bacterium
CCGGTTTTGCCTTGGAAGAAGACCGCGCGCTCCTCAAAGGCTTCGCCCAGCCGCTGCTTTTTTATCGGGTGAAGACGGTCGCGCGAAGGACGTAATGACAATGTCGTTACGAGAGGATAAAGTGAGGTCATGAGCGAGCGGCAACGAAAACGAACCTCGAATCCTCGGCAATCGCCGAGCGAACGCGATTCGCTGAATGTCCGCGTGAAGCCCGAATGGCGCGGCCTGATCGACCGCGCCGCGATCCTCCTCGGCAAGACGCGGACGGATTTCGTTCTCGAAGCCTCGCGCAAGGCGGCCGAAGATGCCCTCTCCGACCGAACCCTGTTCGCGGTCGATGGCGCCGCGTATCGCGATTTTCTCGCTCGGCTCGATGCGCCGCCGCGCGCCAATGCGCGCTTGAAACGAATGGCGAAACGCCCGGTCGCCTGGGACGAATCGTGACGCTTGCGGCGCCGGTTCCGCTCGCCGAGCCTCATGATCTCGACGGTTTCGATTGCGGAATTGCTTCGCTTAACGATTGGCTCAAACGGCGCGCGCGGGCCAATCAAATTGCCGGCGCCAGCCGAACTTATGTCGTTTGCGATGGCAATCGCGCGATCGGATATCATGCGTTGGCTTCGGGCGTGGTGACATCGAGGGAAAGCTCGGGCCGATTCAGACGAAACATGCCCGATCCTATTCCCGTCGTCGTTCTCGGCCGTTTGGCGATCTCCCGGCCCTATCAAGGGCAAGGGTTAGGGCGAATGATTCTCCGCGATGCCGCGCTGCGGGTTATCCAGGCTGCCGAAATCGTCGGCATTCGCGGAATGCTCGTTCAGGCGATTTCCGCGCAAGCGCGCGATTTCTATATCGCCATGGGGCTCGAGGCTTCGCCCCTCGATCCGATGACGCTCATGGCTACTCTAGGGGATTTGCGCTGTGCTTTTGCCGCGTAACCCCGATCGGCGCCTATTTTGATCCTTGATCTTCGCTATTGTTCCTGATATGTTCTGTCCATGGCAAGCGACACGGCTTCTCCGGAATGGCGCGATTGGGTGATGCAGCGTTACGAGGTGCTGCCGCGGGCCTTTTGGCGGCGGCTCCGCCACGGTAGCGACGAGGCGGCGGAGATTGCGGAACTCGGGGCTTGGTCGCGCGATTTCGACCGCGAAATGCTGACGCTCGCCCGGCGCATCGCCGCCGCGCGGATGGCGGAAATCGCGGCGGGGACGGGGGGCCGGGGCGCGCCTTCCGCCGCCGGTCTAGAGGATGTCGCCGGTTTTCGCGCCGCCCTCCGGCAACAGCGCGATCGCGCCCTTCGTTTCGCCGATGGCCTCCATGCCGCGCGCCGGAATCGCCTTGACCGAGGCTTCCGGCCCAAGGCTTGATCCCGCCCCGGCGATGGCGCGGCCTTCCCCATTGCATTCCTGCTCTTTCCAGTCTTAGCCAAATGCTCTAGCGTTTCCTCTTGAGAAACGAGAGAGAAGGGGCCCATCCCATGAGCGGGCATGGCGGCGGAGAACGCGCGCGGGAAAGCGCCGTCGCGCAATGGCATTACATCGACGGCAAATGGGTTTCGGGGAATCCGCGCCTGATGCGCGTCTTCGATCATGCGACTTGGCTGGGCGGCGGCGTCTTCGACGGCGCGCGCGCCTTTGCCGGCGTCATGCCCGATCTCGATCTCCATTGCCGGCGCGCCGTCCGCTCCGCGCAATTCATGGGTCTGCAATCGCCGCTTTCGGCGGGCGAGATCGAGGAAATCTGCCGCGATGGCGTGGCGCGTTTCGCCAGGGGCGCCGAACTCTATATCCGTCCCTTCCTGTGGTCGGAAGACGGTTGGATGGCGCCCGATCCGAAAAGCACGCGGATCGCCATTTCGGTCACGCTGACGCCGCTTCCCGAACCCAAGGGATCGCGCATCTGCCTTAGCCGCTTCCGCCGTCCCTCCCCCGAAACGGCGCCGACCGAGGCGAAAGCCGTCTGCCTCTATGCGCAAGCCGGCCGCGCTTCCGGCGAGGCGCGTGCCAAGGGCTATGACGACGGAATCATGCTCGATCCCCTGGGCTGGGTCGCCGAACTTTCTTCCGCCAATCTCTGGATCGCGAAGGATGGCGCGGCGATCACGCCGGCCGTCAACGGCACCTTCTTGAACGGCATCACGCGCCAGCGTCTCTTGCGGCTTTTCGCGGCTGCCGGCATTCCCGCCTTCGAGCGTTCGATCGCCTATCAAGACGTGCTCGAGGCCGATGAGGTTTTCACCAGCGGCAATTTCGGCAAGGTCATGCCGATTATCGAGGTCGAAGGCCGCGTAAAACCGATCGGCCCCCTTTATCGCCGAGCGCGCGATCTCTATTGGGCCTTCGCCCATGGCGATCGTCGTCTTGCGGCGTGAGCGCCGATCAGGGGCAGATCACGGTTCCGATGACGGCGCCCGGCTGAGCATTGGCGCAGAGATCGCGCGTCAAACTGTCCAACGCCTCGGTGACGGGGATCAAGTCGCTGCTATCACCGACCGATAGTGTAAAGTTTGCGGCACCACCCATCAGCACATCAACATTAATAGGGCCTAGCGGCTCAAGATTGGCGTTATCGGTCGGCAGCGGCAGATCGAGGGGAGCAGCATCCGCCGGCAAAGTTGTTGTACCGCTATCGTCTGTCATCAATGTCGTGCTCGGCAGATCCATCGACGGATCGCTCGTAGTAGCGGCTGGCACGTCCTGAGATTGGGACGCCGGCGCTTCCTGCGGCGATTGGTTGGCCTGACTGCCGGTATCGTTCGGCGCATTCACATCCTCGCGCGGGCGCTGGGCGGGATCGACGGCCAAGAGCGGTGTCTCGGGATCGGCAAGATCGAGCGTCGCGGGTTCCGTTGGCGCTTCGTTTTCGCTGATCGGCGGCAAGGCGCCGCTCGCCGCGCGGCCCTGCTGCGTTTCGAGCTTGGCGAGGAGTACCGTCAAATCCTCGGGCGCCAAGCGAAAAGCCGCACTCGGAGCCCCCGTCGGCGAAAAACGCACGGCAAAACCCGGCCGCAGGATTGTCGTCGCGCCGCCGTCCTTGCCCGTCACGGTCAGGGATTTTCCATAGAGCATGACGGCGATGCCTTCGCCCGAAGCGGCGATATCGAAAATCCCGATCCCGCCCCGGATCGCCATGGTCGCATGGGGCGTCTTGACTTCGATCGATTGCGATTTGGAAATGCGACCGCCGATCACGCGCAGCGTGCCGGTCAATAATTTGATCGCCGCATCGCCGCTATCGGCGGCGGGGTCGAAGACGAAGCGATCGAGCACGATATCGCTATTGGCGCCCAGGGTGAGGCTCGATCCATCCAGGAAAAGCGCATCGATGCGTCCCGATTCGTCGGTCGTCAGACGCTCATCCGCGCTGAGATCGGCGCCGACGGCGAGCGCTTGCGGCGCGCCTTGGCCGGGCTTCTGGCTGCTGGCCGCGAGCGCCACCGCCGCCGTTTTGCCGATGGCGGTATCGGCTGTACTCGCGCTCGCGCCGAAAAATGCCGCGGCGATTAGCGCCGCGAGGCCGAAAGAGGATCCGAAAAACGATCGCGTCATGATCCACCCCCTAGAATTGCCAGGAGAACAGGAGCGAGGTTTCGACATTGTCGAACTCGAAATTGGGAAGATTGGAATCGGTATGCGTCAGCGCGACCTGGTGGATCAGCGACCAATCCGCGCCGAGCGGAATCGTATTGGTGAGGCCGATACGCCAGACATGATCGCGCCTTTCGATATCGCCGTCGATATTGTCGTCGGCATCGTCGTACCAGCGCATTTCATGCGCGAGCGAAAGGCCGATACGCCAATCGGCAAGACCGGGAAGGGGCGAAGCGTAATCCTGCGCGAGGCCGAGCGCGAGGCTCGCCGATTGCGAATCCAGATATTCCCGCTGCGCGTTCGTGCGGCGATAGCCGATCGCGGCGCTCACGATTGTTCCGGGACGCAGGGCCCAAGCGGCATTGGCGCGCAGGCGATGCTCGTGACCGCTGTAAATTTCCGTATCGCCCAATTCTTCGACCTGTTGGAAATCGCGCAGCCAGAATTCGTAAGCGGCGCCGAGCTTCCAATCGCTGCTCGGAATCGCGGTAAGGCCAAGCCCCGGCCCGCCGGCCACGGAGTAAAATTCGCCGTCGCGCATTTCGAGGGCGAGATCGACATAGGGGCGAAGCCGCAGACGATTGCCGAGATCGGCATCGGGCGCGAAGCCGAGGCCGAGCGCGCCATCGAGGCGCAGCCGGTCGAGCTGCATAACGTCGATATGCTTTTCGCCTTGCAAGCCGACATTGCCTTCGAGAGCAAGACCGTTCTGTTGCTCGAAATCGCGCGCGAAATCGAGCCGTCCGCCCATTAGGGCGGTCAGATCGGCATTCGGTTTGCCGCGCTTCGGTCGGTCGATCTCGGTATCGAAGACGAGGATTTCGTTATTGCGCGTGCCGGCATTGGCATTGCTGTCGAAGCGCAGGCCGGCGAAGAGCGATCCCGTAAAGCGGTGCGGCGAAAGGCTGACCTGCAGGCGGTCGAGGAATTGCCGCGCGCGCGCGATCTGCTGCGGATCGGCTTGCGGGTTGGCGACGATACGGGCGAAACCGGCTTCGGCGCGCGCCAAGGATCCCAGCCGGTAATAGGCGACGGCCAATTCGAATTCGATCTTGGGCTGCTGCGGATAGAGCAGGCCGAGACGCTCCAGAACCGCGATCGCGCCTTCGAAATCTCCCTCGGCGACGAGGATGCGGGCATAAGCGAGGTTCTTCTCGACATTGCCGGGATCGGCCAGCAATTCGGCATAGGCGGCGCCACGTGCCGAATCGGCCGTGGCGGGCGAAGCGCAAAGCCCCCCGGCCAAGAGCGCGAGGCAAAGCCCCAGAATACGCGAGGAAGATCGCATCCTCAAAGCCGCCAATGCCGGGCGCGCGCGCCGCGTTCGATGGCGGCCGCGACCAGCTTGCCGATCGCAAGTTCGTAGCGGATGAGTTCCAGCAATCGCGCTTCCTCGGGCGTGACCTTGCCGTCGGCGGCGGCGACATCGCAGGCGAGGGCATAAGCTGTCTCGCGCAAGGCGGCGGGAAGATCGCGACGAATTCGGCGCAACACGCCGTCGAGACCCTCGGGCCCGGCCAGCAATTCGGCGCAAGCGGCGGCGGTCTTGGCGATCCGGCGGCGATCGAAATCGCGAAAGACGGGAAGATGGCCCACCATGTCGCCGATCGAGCTCATTTCGGCATCCGACATGTCGCGATCGGCCGCCGACATCAGCACCATCGTATAGATCAAGGCCGCATGATGGCCGAGCTTTTGGCCGGCCGCTTTCGCAGATTTTGCCATCCCATCCCTCTTTCCGGCGCTTACCCACTCGCGCCCTCAATCGCCGATCATAACCGCGGACGCCCCGGCAACTCAAGGATGCGAGGCCGGGAATCGCCGTTGCAAGTGTGATTGCCGTCACACTTGCGGCAAAAAATCGGCGATTGCCGCGACAATTTCGGCAAGACCCCGCCGCTCGACGGTCAAATCGGGCGGAAAGGCGCCGAGCAGGCGTGAGGGCATCGCCTTATCGAGGAGCACGAAAACGCCGCGATCGTCGGCGCGGCGGATCAGCCGACCGAAAGCCTGTTTTAGCCTAAGCCGCGTCAATTGATCGTCATAAGCATTGCCGCCGAAGGCTTGGCGGCGCGCACGATGCAAGAGATCGGGCCTCGGCCAAGGCACGCGGTCGAACACGATCAGGCGCAAGGCGCGCCCCGGAACGTCGACGCCGTCGCGCACGGCATCCGTGCCAAGCAGGCAGGTATCGATTTCGCCCCGGAAGATATCGATCAGCGTCGCATTGCTCATGGCATCGACATGCTGGGCGAGTAGGGGGATTCCCGCCTCGGTCAAGGGGCGGACGATGCGCTGATAAACGGCGCGCAAGCGGCCGATGGCGGTAAAGAGGCCGAGCGCGCCGCCTTGCGCCGCCAGGAAAAGCGTACGATAGGCGGCGGCCATTTGGTCGAGATCGTTCTTGTCGATATCGGTCGCGATGAAGATTCGCGTCTGGCGCGGATAATCGAAGGGCGAGGGCACGCGCACGCGATGGGCGGGAAGCGGCAGATGGCGGAGGCCCGTCCGCGCCTCGGCCGCGACCCAGGATTCCGCCTCGCCGCTGCCATCGGTCAGCGTCGCCGACGTGATGACGAGGCCATGCGCCGGCTTGACGACGATTTCGGCGAAGGGCTTGGTGGGATCGACCCAATGGCGGAAATAGCCGATATCTTGATCGCGCCCGTCCTGGCGGGCGATGCCGAACCAATCGACGAAATCCGCGGCCGGCGTCTCGGCGAGATCGGCCAGCATCTGCCGCCAAGCGGCGATTTCGGATTCGAGCCGGCGCTGCAATTGCCGCGTCATGGCTTCGAGGCGTTGGCGCGCTTGGCTATCGAGATGGGCGGCCTCCTCGTCGAGACGCCGGGCGAGCCGCGCCGCGAGATCGCGCAAAGGCGCCGCCAATCGCGCGAGCGCGCGATCGAGTTCGACGCTGGCCGCCGCGATCGTAGAATCGAGCGGTTGGGTCGCGCATTCCAGCCCATGCCCGCCTTTCGCCTCGGCGGGCAAAGCGCGCGCCAGAACTTGGCGGCGGATCGCCACGAAAAAGGCTTCGGCCGGGCCAGCCGGCTTTCCTTCCGTCACGCGCGCCAGCCAGCCCTCGGCCGGCAAAGCGCGTGCGGCGTCAAGCGCCTCGTCGAGGTTTTCCCGCGCCGCCTCGTCGTCGAGGATGAGATCGCCGAGCCTAGCCGCAAGCCCGCGCGCTTGGCGGCGCGACGCGCGCGCGCTTTCGCCGCCGATCAGCCAGCGACGGAGGTCGCTCGTCTCCTGACCGGAAAGATGCGCGGCGAAAGCGGAATCGATGGCGGAGAAAAGATGATGCCCCTCGTCGAAAACGTAGCGCGTCGGCTGGCGCTTTTCCTCGGCGCCGAGCGCTGCCTGAATCATGACGAGGGCATGATTGGCGATGACGATATCCGCGCGCCGCGCGCGCCGGATCGAACGCTCGACGAAGCAGCGGCTGTAATGCGGGCAGGCGGCGTGAATGCATTCGCCGCGCCGGTCGGCAAGCGAGGCGACGCGTTTCGGCCCCAGCAATTCGGGAAGCCAGCCGGGCAGATCGCCCCCCGTCATGTCGCCGTCGCGCGTCGCCATGACCCAGCGCGCCATCAGCGCGAAGGCGATGCCGTCATTCGCGGGGTCGCGCTGGGCGGGATTGGCGAGATCGACGAGATTGAGTAGGCAGAGATAATTCTCGCGTCCCTTGCGGATCGCGACTTTCTCGGCCTTGATCGTCGGATTGGGATAGAGTCGGTCGAGTTCCTGATCGATCTGATGCTGCAAATGCCGGGTATAGGTCGAAATCCAGACGGCGCCGGCATTCTTTTCCGCCCAGAGCGAGGCGGGCGCGATATAGCCCAAGGTCTTGCCGATGCCGGTTCCCGCCTCGGCCAGAACGACTTGCGGCGCGTCTTCCTCGGCGCGGGGCCCGAAAGCGGGAATAAGGGCGCTCGCGTAATCGGCCTGGGCGACGCGTTCCTCGGCGCCCGGTCCCAGCAATTGCGCGAGGCGCGCGCGCGTTTCCGCCGCGCCGATGGGGCGATGATCGGGGGCGGGCGGCGGCGCGGTTTCGCTCCATTCCGGCAAATCCTCCCAAACGGCGATTCCGGGAACGGCCGCGCTTTTGCTCGCATCCTCGGCGGGTTTTGCGTCGATCGCCAAGGCGGTCGCGACCAGCGGCGACCAAGCCCAGCCCGAACGCGCGAGGCGATGCGCAAGGCCGATCACGCGCCGGCGATTCCGACCCGAAGCGGCGATCTCGGCCAGCAGCGCCGCGGCGAGATCGTGCAAGCCGAGAAGATCCTCCGCGAGTTCCGCGCAAGGCGGCGTTTCGCTCGGCGCGCGATTTCGCCCCAGCGCCGCGGCGATCCCGGCAATCGTCGGCAGGCAGAAACTGGCGGGCCGCGCGAAAGCGTAGAGTTCGAGTAGATCGAAAGCCGGGAAGCGTTCGACCCCGAGACGCCGCGCGATCGCCGGCGCATGGCAAAGGAGCGGCGCCTGCGCGCGTGCCTGTAAGGCGGCCGTGGCAAGGCTCAAGGGCTGCGGCGAAGCGTCGGCGGAATCTCGCCATAAGGCCCGATTGGGATCGGCGACGAGAGCGGGCAAAGCGGCGAGGGCGGGAATCATGCGGCTTGCAGTCTAGCTGGCGATCTTCTTACTCTCCAGACCCATGACATCGGGGAATCGCATTTGAGAAAACGCGAGCGGCATGGGAGGCCGGAGCTATTGCGCAACGCCAATACCGGCACCCCCTCACCCCAACCCTCTCCCCCATGCCCTGGTCATGGGGGAGAGGGGGTTTTCGGATGCGCGTTCAAATCTCCCTCGCCTCCGCGAAGCGGGGGAGAGGGTTGGGGTGAGGGGGTGGAAATCGCGAACGGCGAGAGCGCAAGGCCATGCGCGCTCGTTCTCCCATGACATCGGTTTTGCTCTCGGCTTTGGCGAAGGCGGCGCAAGGCGGCGGGGTTGCGCTTGCGGCTCCGGGTCGCGCCGATCTCTCCC
>CAYQAG010000064.1:8679-10148 GCA_964415425.1 uncultured Rhodospirillaceae bacterium
GCGGCGCAAGGCGGCGGGGTTGCGCTTGCGGCTCCGGGTCGCGCCGATCTCTCCCACGCCGCGCTTTTCGCCCTGATCGAGCGATGCGGCACGGCCCTGCGCGCGGCCGGAATCGGGCCGCAAGATCGCTTGGTCAGCGTGCTCGATACCGGGCCGGAAGCGGCGAGCCTCTTTCTCGTCCTCGCCGCTCAAGCGATCGCGGCGCCGCTCAATCCCGCCTATCGGGCGGAAGAAATCGCCTTCTTGCTCGACGATCTTCGGCCGCGCGCGCTTCTGATCGCCGCCGGTCGGGACCATCCCGCTCGTGCTGTCGCGCGCGACAAGGGGATCGTAATCGTCGAGGTTACTAGCACGCCCGCCATGGCGGCCGGCGATTTCGATCTCGTTTTTCCCGATAAAAAACCGGCGCCGATCGCGCCGGTCGCAACGGAAGAATCGCCGAGGGTCGCGCTGCTTCTGCATACGTCGGGCACGACTTCGCGACCGAAATTGGTGCCGCTCGGCCCGGAGAATCTCCTCGCTTCGGCGCGGCATATCGCGGCGTCGCTCGCCCTCGCGCCGCGCGATCGTTGTCTTAATCTCATGCCGCTTTTTCACATCCACGGCCTTGTCGGCGCAGTTTTAAGTTCGATCCTGGCCGGGGGCAGTCTTTATTGCCCGCCGGGGTTCAGCGCTTTGCGTTTCTTCGAAGACCTCGCCGCCGCGCGCGCGAGTTGGATCACCGCCGTTCCCACCATGTATCAGGCCGTGCTGGCGCGGGCCGCGCGGCAGGGAGAGACTATCGCCGCGCATCCCTTGCGATTCCTGCGCTCCTCCTCGGCGCCCTTGCCGGCGCCGGTCATGCGGGAGATCGAGCGCGTCTTCGGTGCGCCCGTCATCGAATCCTACGGCATGACGGAAGCCGCGCATCAGATGGCGAGCAATCCCCTGCCGCCGGAAACACGCAAGCCGGGCTCGGTCGGCCGCGCCGCCGGGCCCGAAATCGCCATCATGGCCGAGGATGGCGCGCTTCTGCCGCCGGGCGAGATCGGCGAGATCGTCATTCGCGGGCCCAATGTCATGGCGGGTTATCTCGACAATCCGGCTGCCAATGCCGCCGCCTTTCGCGCGGGTTGGTTCAGAACCGGGGATCAAGGTTTCTTGGATGCCGAGGGTTATCTCACCCTCACCGGGCGGCTCAAAGAACTCATCAATCGCGGCGGGGAAAAAATTGCCCCACTCGAAATCGATGCCGCCTTGGCCGCCTACCCGGCCATCGCTCAGGCGGTCGCCTTCGCGATCCCGCACGAAAAATTGGGCGAGGATATCGCCGCCGCCATCGTGCTCCGCCCCGGCATGAAGCCAAGCGAAGCGGAAATCCGCGACTTTCTCGCCGCTCGGCTCGCGCCCTTCAAACTGCCGCGCCGGTTTCTTTTTCTCGACGAAATACCGAAGGGCCCGACCGGGAAATTGCAGCGCCTCGGCCTCGC
>CAYQAG010000065.1:0-9603 GCA_964415425.1 uncultured Rhodospirillaceae bacterium
GTAGGCGGGGCCTCAGTCAGAGCGCGAGATCGCAGAGCCTGAGATAGGCGATGCGATGCACTTGATCGAGCGCCGCGCGGAATTCCGCCGACGCGTCGTTCCCGACCCGCTGTTTGAAAATCTTCAGGATATCGCCCCGCTTCAGCCCCTTGACCGCCAAGATGAAGGGAAAGCCGAATTTCCGGCGATAGGCCGTATTGAGTTCGGTGAATTGCGCGAATTCCTCCGGCGAACAGGCGCCAAGACCGGCTCCCGCCTGCTCGCCCTGGGATTCCCGCGTCAGATCGCCGGCCATGGCCAATTTTCCTGCAAGATCGGGATGCGCGCGTAGGAGCATTAGCTGACGCTCTTGCCCTGCCCCCTCGACGATCGCCCGCAATGCGGCGGCTAAACCGCCCAGACGGTCATGATCGGGTTTGAGGCCGGACGCGAACAAGGCTTCCGCGATCCAGGGCGAATCCTCATAAACGCGACCATAGCGCGCGACGAAGCCGGCGCAATCGAGCCCGCTCGGGGATTCGCGGAAGCGGCTTTCCGGCGATCGCTCGTCAATTGCCATGAGCGGTCGCGATCCAGGCGCCGATCAGCGCGCGCTCTTCCTCGGTCATGCCGGTCTTATTGCGGAGCGGCATCATCTTGGAATTGACGGCAACGCGGAGGATCGAAGGGGCGAGCCGCGCGATTTCTTCCGGCGTATCGAAGCGGATCCCCTTGGGCGCCACGCGGAAAAACTCGTCGCTGGGCGTCGCCGAATGGCAGGACTGACAACGCGCAGCGACGATCGGCGTCACCTCGGCAAGGGTCACGGGGCGGCCGAGATCGGCGATCATCGTTGTCTTCGCGGCCGTGAAGCTCATGGCCCCGAGACCGAGGCCGATCGCCAGCACCAGCAAATGATCGACCCGATCCTTGGGCGCGCCGGCATTGCGGCGATTGGCGTAATGCCGGATGAGACCGCCGATGACGAGCGCCGCGAGGACGAAGAGCCAGCGATAGGGACTGGCGTAAAGCATCGGATAATGGCCGCTCACCATCATGAGCACGACCGGCAAGGTCAGGTAATTGTTGTGCAGCGAACGCTGCTTGGCCTTTTTGCCGAGCGCGGGATCGGGCACTTGGCCGGCGATCAGGGCCGCGACGATCTTTTTCTGATTGGGAATGATGACGAAAAAGACGTTGCCGGCCATGATCGAACCCAGGAAGGCGCCAATCTGCACATAAGCGGCGCGGCCGGCGAAAAATTCGGTCGCAAGATAGGCCGAACCCGCCGCCAGCAGAAAAACGAGGGCGGCCAATCCTCCGGTCGAACGGCCGAGCGGCGATCGGCAGAGCAAGTCATAGAGAATCCAACCGCCACCCAATAAGGCAAGCGAAATCGCAATCGCGGCGCTGGGCGAAAGATCGGCGATATCGGGGTCGATCAGATTCTCGGCGGCGCCGTAATAATAGATCAGCGCCAGCAGCAGAAATCCCGAAACCCAGGTGAAATAGGCTTCGTATTTGAACCAGTGCAATTCCTTCGGCAGGGAAGCGGGCGCGGTCACGAATTTATCGACCGTGTAGAACCCGCCGCCATGGACGAGCCAGGATCGCCCGGCGAGAGCGGGATCGGGGACGGGTCCCGGACGCAGAGCGCTATCGAGCCAGATGAAGAAGAACGAGGTGCCGATCCAGAGAATCCCCAGCATCACATGCAGCCAGCGCATGGCGAGACTCAGCCATTCGACGATCAGCGGGTCCATGATGCGATCGCTCTCCCCTTCCCCCGACGCATCATAGAAAAACGCGCGGGAACAGCCAAGCCCCGCGCGCTTTCTATACCCAATTCGCTGTCGGCCGACGGTTATGTGATGCTGATACCGATATCGGTATCGACCAGCACTCTGAGGCCAGCCGAAGACGTCACCAGATTATAGCCGAGGCCGGTCGCGACCGAACTCCAGCCTTCGGACGCGCTCAGCTTCAACGTATCGCCGACATTACCATCGATGCGCAGAACATTGTCGAAGCCGGATTGCCCCAGGACATCGACATTCTGCACGTCGAAATCGATGACATCGGCCGCGTGCAACGTGATCGCTGTATTGCCGCTTGCGCTGAAATCAAAGATTTCGATGCCGGCGATTTTGCCGCGTTCGGACGTCGCCGCATTGTTATCAAGATTGCCGAGATCAAAATTCGCGCCGACATTGATGATCAAGGTATCGGTTCCCGCCCCGCCATCGATGCGAACGAAGCTGACCGTATCGGCCGTAATCTTATCATCGCCGGCACCGCTGCGGATGACATCGGCACCGCCGCCACCGGTCGAGAGCGTATCGTTACCCGCACCGCCGATAAAGCGATCAGTTCCCAGCGTGCCGGTCATCGTATCGGCACCCGACGTGCCGATGGTCATCGACAGATTCTGGAAATTCTTGCCGTAGATGACATAGGTTTCGCCGGTGCCGGATAATCCGCTCGGGCTGCCGTTGCGATTGCCAATGACGATATCATCGAAACCGTCGCCATTGACATCGCCGGCGGCCGTCACGGGGCGCGAATAATCGACGCCGCTCGACGGCATGTCGCTGTTATTGTCGATACGGAAGCCATTCAAGCCATTGAGAGAAGAAAGATCGATGTTGAAGGAGAAGCTGGTGCCGCCGAAAACAAGATAAGTCGAGCCGTCGCCGACGCTACCCGGATTGGCGCCCGCAGCGCGGATCAAAAGATCGTCATAACCGTCGCCATTGACGTCGCCCGCGGACGATACGGCCCCGCCGGCATAATCGCCGGTCGCAATGCCGTTAAGCACGAAACCATTGGTGCCGTTAAGGGTATTGAGATCGAAGGTCGAAGTGAATCCGCCGCTTTTCCCGAAGATGATCGCGCCGGCGCCGTTATTCTTATTGACGCCAAGATCGAAGCTGGGAACGCCAATGAAGATATCGTCGAAACCATCGCCATTGACATCGCCCGCCGAAGCGACCGCATTGCCGAGGTTATCCCCTGCATTGAGACCGAGTACCGCGAAGCCATTACTGCCGATCAACGTCGTCACATTGAAATTCGTCCAACCGCTCGCCTTGCCAAAGACGATATAAGCAGCGCCGGCATCGTCATTGGCGCCATTGTCGAAAGTCGGTGCGCCGATAATCATATCTTGGAAGCCATCGCCATTGACGTCGCCTGCCGAAGCGACCGAAGCCCCGATGAGATCGCGGGCAGCTGCGCCCAGAATGCGGAAGCCGGACGTACCCAAGGCACTCAGATCGACGAAGGTGCCGAAAGACGCGCTCTTGCCGAAAATGACATAGCCGGCGCCATTGCTTGCCGAATAGCGCATGGCGCCGACGAACATATCGTCGAAGCCGTCGCCGTTGAGATCGCCGATGGTCGCGACGGAATTGCCGCTATGATCGTATTTGGCGCCGCCGCGGATTTGGAATCCGGTCGTCGAACTCATCGAACCCAAAGAAATCGTCGGCGTCGCCGCGAAGCTCGCTTTGCCGAAGACGACGTAAGTAAGGCCCGCATCGAGACGACCCGCCGCATTCGCGCCATGCGCGCTGATCATGAGATCGCCGAAGCCATCACCATTGATATCGCCGGCGGACGAGACCGCGGCGCCGGTATAATCATCCGCTGCATTACCGTTAAGCCGGAAGCCATTTGTGCCGTCGAGCGTCGAGAGCGAGAAACCGGAACCGAAGCCGCTCGTCTTGCCGAAAACGACATAGGCGCCGCCGGCGTAATTGGCACCGTTCTTGATACCATCGCCGCCGATGATCAAATCCTCGATTCCATCGCCATTGACATCGCCGGCGGACGATACTGCAAAACCGGTATGCTGATTGATTTCGGCACCGGTCAGAGTCGATCCTATAGAGGAAGACAGCGCATCGAGATCGACGACCGTTAGGCCGGAGCCTTGCTCGCCACCGACATTGGTAATCGCGATCGTGAAGCTCTGCTCGACGAAAATACCGTCATTATTGGTCGCCCGCACGATAATATTGCGCGACGTATTGGCCTCGAAATCGATCAAACTGCCATCGGCGACGGTCACGACACCCGTCGAGGAATTGATCGTGAAGCGGCCGCCGGCGCTATCGGCAAGGCTGTAAGTGATCGCACCGACGCCGATAGGATCCTTGCTGAAGGCCGTGATTCCGACGATCGTGCCGGATGCCGCTCCTTCGGCGACCGTATTGGTCGAAGCGTTGTTATCGGCTATAGGCGTCGGTACGAAGCTGCCGATATCGGCGAAGATCAAGGTTTCGATATTGATCAGGGTATCGACTTCGCCACTGACATTGTTCGTCAGAATGACGATTCCGGCGCCGCCGCTGCTGACGCTGAAATCGGTGCTGTTATAGGAAGAAAATACGGCGGTATCGTTGCCGGCGCCGCCGTCCAGCGTATCGTTGCCGACGCCGCCATCGAGGAAATCGTTGCCGCTACCCCCGGTAATGACGTTATCGGCGCCGACGTCGTCGGTAAATGTCCATGCTGCCGAACCGGTAAAGGTGAAATTCTCGACATTGGCGATCTGGCTTGCCGTGGTATAGCTGCCAGCCAAGCCATTAGCGAATTTGACCGTATCGCCGGTATCGGATCCCGTTTCGCTGACGAAGTCGCCGGCGACATCCATGATGTAAGTGTCGTTACCGGCGCCGCCGATCAATATGTCGGCCGCCCCCCCGCCATCCAGCACGTCGTTGCCGGAGCCGCCGGTCAGGGTGTTGGCATTATTGTCGCCGGTAAACGTCCAATTCGCGGAGCCGGTGAAGGTCCAATTCTCGATCCCGGAAATCTGCGTCGCATTGGTATAGAATGCGACCAAAGCCGCAGTTGTCAGCACGACCGTGTCCGCCGCGTCGCCGCCCGTTTCGGTCACCAAATCGGCCACGCTGTCAAGAATATAGGTATCGTTGCCGGTGCCGCCGACCAGAATGTCGTTATCGGCGCCGCCGTCGAGAATATTATTGCCACTATTCCCAACGATGCTATTGGCAAGAAGATTGCCGGTGCCGTTGATATTGGTCGACCCCGTCAAAGTTAGATTCTCGACATTGGCGCTCAGCGTATAGGTGACCGAACTCTGCACCTGATCAGTACCATCGTTGGCAAGTTCGTTCACGTCATCCTTCGCCGCATCGACAATATAGATATCGTTACCGCTTCCTCCCGTCATGGAATCGATATCGGCACCGCCATCCAAGGTGTCGTTGCCGGCGCCGCCTTGCAGGAAATCGTCGCCGATGCCGCCGAAAAGCGTGTTGTTGCCGCTATTTCCGATAATGTTGTTGTTCAAACTATTGCCGGTGCCGTTGATACTGGCCGAACCCGTTAGAGTCAGATTCTCGATATTCGCGCCGAGCGTATAGGTCACCGAACTCTGCACCGTATCCGTGCCGCTGCCGGTTTCGGAAACGGTGTCCAAGATAGAATCGACGACATAGATGTCATCGCCGTCACCGCCATCCATGGCGTCGTCGCCAGTGCCGCCATCCAGCGTGTCGTTGCCGGCACCGCCCGAAAGCGTGTCATTGCTAGCACCGCCGGACAGGACGTTATTGCCGCTATTCCCCGTGATGACGTTGGCAAGGCCATTGCCGGTTCCGTCGATATTGGCACTTCCCGTCAGCGTCAGATTCTCGACATTGGCCAAAGCCGCAAGACTAAAGGTGATAGAACTTTGTACCGTATCGATCCCAGTACCGGTTTCGGAAACGATATCGCCGGCGGCATCGACGATATAGATATCGTTCCCGTCGCCGCCATCCATGGAATCGTTGCCGGTGCCGCCATCCAGCGTATCGTTGCCGAGCCCGCCGAACAGCGTATCGTTATTGGCGCCACCCGAAAGCACGTTATCGCCGCTATTCCCGAAAATGTTGTTACTCAGCCCATTGCCGGTGCCGTTGATATTGGCCGAGCCCGTCAGAATCAGATTCTCGATATTGGCCGAAAGCGTATGCGTGACCGAACTTTGCACTGTATCGGTACCGGTGCCGGCCTCCGCCGCGATATCCGTCGCCGAATCGACGATATAAATATCGTTACCGTCACCGCCATCCATGATGTCATTGCCGGTTCCGCCATCCAACGTGTCATTGCCGGCGCCGCCCGAGAGCGTATCGTTGCCGCCGGCACCTGACAGCGTGTTATTGCCGCTATTCCCGGTAATGACATTGGCGAGGCTATTGCCGGTGCCGTCGATATTCCCAGAACCCGTCAACGTCAAATTCTCGATATTGTTGCCGAGCGTATAAGTCACCGAACTCTGCACCAGATCTGTGCCCGTGCCGGTTTCGCTGGCGATATCGAGCGCGGAATCGACGACATAAGTATCGTTGCCGTCGCCGCCATCCATGCTGTCATCGCCGCTGCCGCCATCCAGGATATCGTTGCCGGCACCGCCGATCAGCGTATCGTTACCGCCCGCACCGTTCAGCGTGTTGTTGCTGAAATCGCCGGTGATGACATTGGCCAAAGCATTGCCGGTGCCGGTATTATTGCCGCCGCCGGAGAGTGTGAGATTCTCGATATTGGCGGAGATCGTGAAATCGATCGAACTAAAGACGAGATCGATCCCGCTCCCGCTTTCGCCGACGATATCGCCGGCTGCATCAACGAAATAAGTATCGTTGCCGTCGCCGCCATCCATGTTGTCATTCCCGGCACCGCCATCCAATGTATCGTTGCCGGCACCGCCATTCAGCGTGTCATTGCCGTTGCCGCCGGTCAGCGTATTGTCGCCGCTATTGCCGGTAATGATGTTGTCGAGATTATTGCCGACGCCGTCGATGTTGGCCGAGCCGGTCAAGGTCAGATTCTCGATATTGGCCGTGAGCTTATGCGTGGCCGAAGCCAGAACGATATCGATGCCGCCGCCCGTATCCGTCGCCACGTCATTATCGTTGTCGACGATATAGGTATCGTTACCAAAACCGCCATCCATCGTGTCGTTACCGGCACCGCCATCGAGCGTATTATTCCCGCCATTGCCGATAATCGTGTTGTTCAGCGCATTGCCGGTTCCATTAATATTGGCCGAACCCGTCAGCGTCAGGTTCTCGACATTGGCGAGGCTGGCGAGGCTGAACGTGATCGAACTTTGCACGGTATCGGTTCCGGTGCCGGTCTCGATCACGCTATCGCCCGTCGAATCGACGACATAGATATCGTCGCCATCGCCGCCATCCAAACTATCATTGCCGGTGCCGCCATTCAGCGTGTCGTTGCCGATTCCGCCCGAGAGCGTATCGTTCTCGCTGCCGCCCAGCAGCGTATCGTCGCCGGCATTGCCGATCAGCGTGTCGTTGCCGGCCGCGCCGTCGAGAATGTCGTTGCCCGATCCGCCGATGATAACATTGTCGGCGCTGCTGGCCGTGAATGCCCAAACTGCCGTGCCGGTAAAGGTCCAATTCTCGATACCGGCAATAGCGCTGGCATTGGTGTATTGGCCGGCCAAGCCATTCGTCGTCAGGATAACCGTATCGGCCGTATCGCTGCCCGATTCGACTACCGCGTCGCCGGTATTGTCCAGCGTATAGGTATCGTTGCCCGAACCGCCGGCTAGAGTATCCGCGCCCGCGCCGCCATCGAGTTTGTCATTGCCCGATCCGCCGGTAATAATATTGGCATTGCCGTCGCCGGCGAAGGTCCAATCGACCGTACCGGTAAAGGTCCAATTCTCGATATTGGCGATATCGCTTGCCTGATCGTAAAGCGGCGCCAGGAAATCGGCGGTCAAAACGACCGTATCGCCCGTATCGAAACCGCTTTCGGTCACGACATCGCCGAGATTATCGAGCATATAGGTGTCGTTGCCGGTGCCGCCGGTCATCTGGTCGGCACCGCTGCCGCCGTCGAGCTTGTCGTTGCCGGCATTGCCGATCAGCGTATCCGTCCCGCCGCCGCCCGATAGCGTGTCATTGCCGGTACCGCCGGTGATGACATTGGCATTGCCGTCGCCGACGAAAGTCCAATCGGCGGTGCCGTTGAACGTCCAATTCTCGACATTGGCGATCGTCACGCTGTTATAGACGAGCGCCAAGGCATTATTGGCAAGAACGATTGTATCTGTGCCTTCGTTCGGATTCTCGACGACGCTATCGCTGGCATCGTCGACAAAATAAATATCGTTGCCGGCGCCGCCGATCAACTTATCGGTGCCGCCGCCGCCATCGAGGATGTCGTTCCCCGAACCGGCGGTGATGACGTTGTTATTCGTATCGCCCGAGAAACCCCAATCGGCCGTGCCGGTAAAGGTCCAATTCTCGATCCCGGCGATCTGGGTGGCATTGGTATAAATCGGCGCCAGCGCATCGGTCGTCAGGATGACCGTATCGCCGCTATCGGAGCCGCTCTCGGTGACCTGATCGCTGGGGTCGTCGAGAATGTAAGTATCGTTGCCGCTGCCGCCGATAAGCTTGTCGCGCCCGGCGGCGCCATCGAGGACGTCATTGCCGGCATTGCCGATCAGCGTATCGTTGCCGAGACCGCCATTGAGATTGTCGTTGCCGGAACCGCCGGTCAGGATATTGGCGGCGCTATCACCGGCGAAGGTCAAATTCTGGGTGCCGTTATAAGTGACATTCTCGATATTGGCGAGCTTGCTCATATCGGAGAAGGCAGCCGCAGCCGCATCGCTGGCGAGGATCGCCGTATCGCTGATATCGCCCGCCGATTCTTGAACGACATCGCCGGCGGAATCCAGGATATAGGTATCGTTCCCCGTACCGCCCGTTAGCGTGTCGTTACCGCCGGCGCCGTCGAGGATATTAGCGCCGGAATTGCCGGTAATGGCGTTATCCGCGTTATTGCCTGCGCCATCGATATTGGCGCCGCCCGATAGGAATAGATTCTCGATATTGGCGCCCAGCGTGAAACTGACCGAGCTCAGCACGGTATCGATACCGCCGCCCGCGGCCGTTTCCGAAACTTGGTCGCCGACATTGTCGACGACATAAGTATCGTTGCCGAGGCCGCCATCCATCTGATCGGTCCCGCTCCCGCCATCCAATGTATTGGCGCCGCTATTGCCGAGGATGACGTTGTTAAGCGCATTGCCGGTGCCGTCGATATTGGCCGAACCCGTCAGGGTCAGATTCTCGATATTGGCCGACAAAGCGAAGGTGACCGAACTCTGTACCGTGTCGATGCCGTTGCCGCTATCGGTCGCGACATCGTTGAGGCTATCGACGATATAGATATCGTTGCCGGCGCCGCCATCCAAGGTGTCGTTGCCGAGCCCGCCATCCAGCGTATTGTTGCCGCTATTGCCGAGAATGATGTTGTCCAGGCCATTGCCGGTACCATCGATATTCGCCGAGCCCGTAAGGGTCAAATTTTCGATATTCGCACCAAGGGTATGGCTCACCGAACTCTTGACGAGATCGACGCCGCCGCCCGTGGCTGTTTCCGAAACTTGGTCGCCGACATTGTCGACGATATAGGTGTCGTTGCCGAGGCCGCCATCTAACGTATCGGCACCGATGCCGCCATCCAGATTATTGTCGCCGCTATTCCCCAGAATGACGTTGTTAAGCGCATTGCCGGTGCCGTCGATATTGGCCGAGCCCGTCAGGGTCAGATTCTCGATATTGGCCG
>CAYQAG010000066.1:0-8951 GCA_964415425.1 uncultured Rhodospirillaceae bacterium
TTGATGGAGCTTGAGTTCCGGGCCGACGACGATGACCGAACGGCCGGAATAATCGACGCGCTTGCCGAGCAGATTCTGGCGGAAGCGGCCCTGCTTGCCCTTCAGCATGTCGGAGAGCGATTTCAGCGGTCGCTTATTGGCGCCGGTGATGACGCGACCGCGCCGGCCGTTATCGAAGAGCGCATCGACCGCTTCCTGCAGCATGCGCTTTTCGTTGCGGACGATGATGTCGGGCGCGCGCAACTCGATCAGCCGCTTCAAGCGATTGTTGCGGTTGATGACGCGACGATAGAGATCGTTCAAATCGGAAGTCGCGAAGCGACCGCCGTCGAGCGGCACCAAGGGGCGCAATTCGGGCGGGATGACCGGCACCACGTCGAGGATCATCCATTCCGGCTTCGACCGGGATTCGATGAAGGAATCGACGATCTTCAGGCGCTTGACCAGCTTCTTGCGCTTCGCCTCGGAACCGGTCGATTTCAGCTCCGCCTTCATGTCCTCGCGCTGTTGTTCGAGATCGATGGCGGCCAGCATGGATTTGATCGCCTCGGCGCCGATTCCGGCCTGGAAGGAATCCTGACCGTATTCGTCCTGGGCATTGAGATATTGATCCTCGTTCAGCAGCTGGCCCTGCTTCAGCGGCGTCAGGCCGGGCTCGGTCACGACATAACTCTCGAAATAGAGCACGCGTTCGAGATCCTTCAGCGTCATGTCGAGCAGGAGGCCGATGCGGCTCGGCAAGGATTTCAGCAGCCAAATATGCGCGACCGGCGAGGCAAGCTCGATATGGCCCATGCGCTCGCGCCGGACCTTGGACAAGGTCACCTCGACGCCGCATTTTTCGCAGACGATGCCGCGATATTTCATGCGCTTGTACTTGCCGCACAGGCATTCGTAATCCTTGATCGGCCCGAAGATGCGCGCGCAGAAGAGACCGTCCCGCTCCGGCTTGAAGGTGCGGTAATTGATGGTCTCAGGTTTCTTGATCTCGCCGAAGGACCAGGACCGGATGCGCTCCGGGCTGGCGATCGAAATGCGGATGTAATCGAAGTTCTGCGGGCCGGGCGCCGCCTGGCCGAAGACGTTCGTCAATTCCTGATTCATCCTGCTCTCCTCTCGCCGATCCGATCAATATTCCGATTGCGTCAATTCGACATTGAGGCCGAGCGACCGCAATTCCTTCACCAGCACGTTGAAGGATTCGGGGATACCGGCCTCGAAATTGTCGTCGCCGCGCACGATCGCCTCGTAAGTCTTGGTGCGGCCGGAGACGTCGTCCGACTTCACCGTCAGCATTTCCTGCAGCGTGTAGGCGGCGCCATAGGCTTCCAGCGCCCAGACTTCCATTTCGCCGAAACGCTGGCCGCCGAATTGCGCCTTGCCGCCCAGCGGCTGCTGGGTGACGAGGCTGTAGGGGCCGATCGAACGCGCATGAATCTTGTCGTCGACCAGATGATGCAGCTTCAGCATGTAGATATAGCCGACCGTCACCTGGCGTTCGAATTTCTCGCCGGTGCGACCGTCGATCAACGTCACCTGGCCGGAGCGATGCAGCCCGGCCTTGGCCAGCATTTCGACGATATCGTCCTCGCGCGCGCCGTCGAAGACCGGCGAGGCGATATGAACGCCGTGGCGGAGGGTTCCGGCCATGGCGACGACATCGGCATCGTCCATTTCCATCAATTCGGCGCGATAGGCGGATTCGCCATAGACGTCCTTCAAGAGACGTTTCACTTCGGTTGCGCGGCCGGATTTACGGACTTGGTCGACCATCTCGCCGATCTGCCGGCCGAGATTGGCGCAAGCCCAGCCGAGATGGGTTTCCAGGATCTGACCGACATTCATGCGGCTCGGCACGCCCAGGGGATTGAGCACGACATCGACCGGTCGGCCATCCTCGAGATAGGGCATGTCCTCGACCGGCACGATGCGCGAGACGACGCCTTTATTGCCGTGGCGGCCCGCCATCTTGTCACCCGGCTGCAGCTTGCGCTTCACGGCGACGAAGACCTTGACCATTTTCATGACGCCCGGCGGCAATTCGTCGCCGCGCTGCAGCTTCTCGACCTTATCGGCAAAGCGCTTTTCCAAGGCCGCGACGCTTTCGTTGAACTGCTTTTTCAGCGCCTCGATTTCGGCCATGCGCTTATCGTTCTTGACGCCGATCTGGCGCCATTGCCCGGGCGTGAAATCGGCGAGCACCTTATCGGTGATGCGCGTTTCCGCCTTCAGCGTTTTCGGTCCGCCGGCGGCATTCTGATTGACCAGCAATTCCTTCAGCCGGCTGTAGAAGTTACGCTCCAGAATCGCCTTTTCGTCGTCGCGATCCTTGGAGAGACGCTCGATCTCGGCGCGTTCGATCGCCATGGCGCGCTCGTCCTTGTCGACGCCGCGGCGCGAGAAGACCCGCACTTCGACGACCGTCCCGTTGACGCCCGGCGGCAGGCGCATCGAGGTATCGCGGACATCGGAAGCCTTCTCGCCGAAAATGGCGCGCAGCAATTTTTCTTCCGGCGTCACCGGGCTTTCGCCCTTCGGCGTCACCTTGCCGACCAGAATGTCGCCCGGCTTCACCTCGGCACCGATATAGACGATGCCGGCTTCGTCGAGATTCTTGAGCGCATCCTCGCCGACATTGGGAATGTCGCGCGTGATTTCTTCCTGGCCGAGCTTGGTGTCGCGGGCCATGGATTCGAATTCCTCGATATGGATCGAGGTGAAGACATCGTCCGAGACGATGCGCTCGGAGATCAGAATCGAATCCTCGAAATTATAGCCATTCCAGGGCATGAAGGCGCAGAGCACATTGCGCCCGAGCGCCAATTCGCCGAGATCGGTCGATGGCCCATCGGCAACGATTTCGCCCTTGGCGACAATATCGCCGACCTTGACCAGCGGGCGATGATTGATGCAGGTGCTTTGGTTCGAGCGCTGGAATTTCAGCAGATTGTAGATATCGACGCCGGGCGCGGCGGAACTCTTTTCCTCCGTCGCGCGGACGACGATGCGGGTCGCATCCACTTGATCGACGATGCCGGCGCGGCGCGCGGCGATGGCGACGCCGCTATCGCGCGCGACCGTGCCTTCCATGCCGGTGCCGACCAGCGGCGCCTCGGCGCGGAGCAACGGGACCGCCTGGCGCTGCATGTTGGAGCCCATCAAGGCGCGGTTGGCGTCGTCGTTTTCCAGGAAGGGGATGAGCGCGGCGGCGACCGAGACCAGCTGCTTGGGGCTGACATCGATGAATTGCACGTCCTCGCGCCGCGCCATGACGAAATCGCCGCCCTTGCGGCAGGAGATGAGATCGTCGGCCAGACGACCGCGATTATCGAGCGCGGCATTGGCCTGGGCGATCGTGTATTTGCCTTCCTCCATCGCCGACAGATAGACGACTTCGTCGACGACGGCGCCCTTCTCGACCCGGCGATAGGGGCTTTCGATGAAGCCGTACTGATTGATGCGCGCGAAGGTCGCGAGGCTATTGATGAGGCCGATATTCGGACCTTCCGGCGTCTCGATCGGGCAGATGCGGCCGTAATGCGTGGGATGCACGTCGCGCACTTCGAACCCGGCGCGTTCGCGCGTCAAGCCGCCCGGCCCCAGGGCCGAAAGGCGCCGCTTATGCGTGATCTCCGACAGCGGGTTGGTCTGATCCATGAATTGCGACAATTGCGACGAACCGAAGAATTCGCGGACCGCCGCCGCCGCCGGCTTGGCGTTGATGAGATCGTGCGGCATGACGGTATCGATTTCGACCGAGCTCATGCGCTCGCGAATGGCGCGTTCCATGCGCAGCAAGCCGATGCGATATTGATTTTCCAGCAATTCGCCGACCGAGCGAACGCGGCGATTGCCGAGATGGTCGATATCGTCGATTTCGCCGCGACCGTCCTTCAGATCCTGCATGACCATGAGGATGGCGAGAATATCGGCCTTGCGCAGGACGCGCACGCTGTCATCCGCGCCCTTGGGATCGAAGCGATCCGCCGGCAGGACCGAGAGGCGGGAATTCATCTTCACGCGACCGACCGAGGAAAGATCGTAGCGTTCGAGATCGAAGAACAGGCCGCCGAACAAAGCCTCGGCGGTATCCAGCGTCGGCGGCTCGCCGGGACGCATGACGCGATAGATATCGATCAGCGCGTCCTCGCGCGAGCGGCTCTTATCGGCGGCCAGCGTGTTGCGAATATAGGGACCGGTATTGACGTGATCGATATTGAGCGTGGCGATTTCCTTGATCCCCGCCGCTTCGAGATCGGTCATCTTCGCCTGGCTGATCTCGTCGCCGGCTTCGAGGAAAATTTCCCCGGTCGCTTCGTTGACGATATCGGCGGCGGCGAAGCGGCCGATGATTTCCTCGGTCTGCACCAACAATTCCTTGAGGCCGCCTTCCTGCAGCTTCTTGATCAGGCGCGGCGTCATCTTGGCGCCCGCCTCGGCCACCGCCTTGCCGGTCTTGGCATCGACGAGATCGGCCGCGAGCTTGGCGCCCTTGAGACGAGCGGCATCGAAAGCCGTCGTCCAGCCCTTCTTGGTGCGCGCGAAGACGACCTGCTTATAGAAATAGCCGAGAATCTCCTCGTTCGACATGCCGCCGAAACGGCGATCCTCGTCGGTCACTTCCTCGTTCTTGCGGAGCTTCGCCTCGGCGGCGCGGCCCCAGAGCGCCATCAACAGAGTGGTCGCCGGCAATTTGCGGCGCCGATCGATGCGCACATACACAAGATCCTTGGCATCGAATTCGAAATCGAGCCAAGAGCCGCGATAGGGAATGACGCGCGCGGCGAAGAGATACTTGCCGCTGGAATGGGTCTTGCCCTTGTCGTGATCGAAGAAGACGCCGGGCGAACGATGCATCTGCGAAACGACGACGCGCTCGGTGCCGGTGACGACGAAGGTGCCGCTATTGGTCATCAGCGGCATGTCGCCCATATAGACGTCCTGCTCCTTGATGTCGCGGATCGAACGCGCGCCGGTTTCCTCATCCGTATCCCAGACGACGAGACGCAAGGTCACCTTGAGCGGCGCGGCGAAGGTCATGCCGCGCTGCTGGCATTCCTCGACGTCGTATTTCGGCTCCTCCAATTCGTAGCGGACGAATTGCAGTTCGGCCTTCTCCGAGAAGTCCTTGATCGGGAAGACGGAGCTGAACACCGCCTGCAATCCGATATCCTGCCGCGCGGCGGCCGGAACGCCGATCTGCAGGAACTGATCGTAAGAGCTTTTCTGCACCTCGATCAGATTGGGCATCGTGCTGATCTCGGCGATGCGCCCGAAAGTCCTGCGGATACGATTGCGGCCGGTAAAGGATTTCGCCATGGACTGCCTCGTTTCAATAACCTTGTCGCCCGATCGCGACACCGTCGAATATTTCGCGGACGCCGAACCGATCGCGCCGCATTTCGCATCGGCGCGGCCGGAAGGCGCCGCGCCGATCCCCGATCCGTCGAACGCCGTCTGCAAACGGCGCTCGACGGGAACGGGATAGGCTTACTTCAACTCGACCTTGGCGCCGGCGGCTTCGAGCTTCTTCTTCAGCTCTTCCGCCTCGGCCTTGCCAACGCCTTCCTTCACCGGCTTGGGCGCGCCTTCGACCAGGTCCTTGGCTTCCTTGAGGCCGAGGCTGGTGATCGCGCGCACTTCCTTGATCACGTTGATCTTGTTGGCGCCGCCATCGACGAGGACGACCGTGAATTCGGTCTTTTCCTCAACCGGGGCCGCCGCCGCGCCGCCGCCGGCGGCCGCTACCGCGACCGGCGCCGCGGCAGACACGCCCCAGGCTTCCTCGAGCTTCTTGGAAAGCTCGGCGGCTTCGAGGACGGTGAGCTTCGAGAGCTCATCAACGAGTTTCTGCAAATCAGCCATTTTCATCTCCTAGGCTTCGCTGTTGTCGAATCGAACTTCGGATACGCCTTGATCGCGGATCGGCCGGTCGGCCTCACTCCTTGCGGGCATAGGCGCCGAACACGCGTGCCAATTGCGCTGCCGGCGCGGCGGCAAGCACAGCCAAACGCGTGGCCGGAGCTTGCAGCAGGCCGACGATCTTGCCGCGCAAAGCGTCGAGCGACGGCAGGGTGGCCAAAGCCTTGACCCCGTCGGGACCCAACAGATCGGCGCCCATGGAGGCGCCGACGATGGCGAGCTTGTCGTTGCCGTTGGCATAAGTCACGGCGACCTTGGCGGCTGCGATCGGGTCCGACGAGAAAGCGATCGCCGTCGGCCCCTTGAGCAGCTTGCCCAGGTCTTCGTGTTTCGTGCCCTTGAGAGCGATACGCGCCAGCCGATTTTTGGCGACTTTGATGCCGGCACCGGCCGCCCGCATCTTGCGACGCAGGTCGGTTGCCTCGGCCACCGACAGGCCGCTCTGCCGGGTGACGACCACCAGGCTCGCATCCTGCAGTTTCCGCTGCAAATCCGTGACCAGCTTCTCTTTGCCAGATCGGTCCACGTTTCTCTCCGCTTCTTTTGATCCATAGGTCGCGCTGGAGCGCGACCAGGGACCGGTTTCACTTGAACCGCGCCATTCTTCCGAAGAAGAACGATGCGGTCCGTTCGACCTGTCCCAGAAGTCCGATCCGAAACGCCCTGCCTATCCCCTTCGGGAAAGGCCGATCGCTTCCGATTCGTCTCCCGTCTCATGCGGGCGGCGATCCCGATCGATCGCCATTGCCCCTGCCAGCGCAGGGACCCGCAGTCTCGGACAGGGCGCCGATGCCGCCTAAGACATCGGCCTTCCGCCGGCTAGCCGGCGGAAACGCGCGGTATCGCCTAGCCGGCGGTACCGGTAATCGAATTCATATCGAGCTTCACGCCCGGGCCCATGCTCGAAGCCAGCGACACCTTCTTGATATAGGTGCCCTTGGCGCCGGCGGGCTTCGCCTTGACGATGGCGCCGACGAAAGCCTTCACATTCTCGACCAAAGCGGTTTCGCTGAAACTCGCCTTGCCGATTCCGGCATGGATGATGCCGGCCTTCTCGGCGCGGAATTCGACCTGACCGCCCTTCGCCGCCTTGACGGCGGCGGCGACGTCGGCCGTGACGGTGCCGAGCTTGGGATTGGGCATCAGGCCGCGCGGCCCCAGCACCTTGCCCAGCTTGCCAACCAACACCATCATGTCGGGCGTCGCGATCACGCGGTCGAAATCCATCGCGCCGGCCGAAACCTTTTCGGCGAGATCGTCGGCGCCGACGATATCGGCACCCGCTTTCTTCGCCGCTTCGGCCTTATCGCCCTTGGCGAAAACGGCGACGCGCACGGTCTTGCCCGTGCCGTTGGGCAGCGAGACGACGCCGCGAACGTTCTGATCGGCATGCTTGGGATCGATGCCGAGATTCATCGCGATTTCGATGGTCTCGTCGAATTTGGCGCGAGCGCGCGACTTGATCTCCTTCACCGCCTCTTCGACGGCATAGAATTTCGTGCGGTCGATGCCGTCGTAAACTTGAACGATGCGCTTTCCGACCATGGCTTAACCCTCCACCACTTGCAGACCCATCGATCGGGCCGAGCCTTTGATCATCTCGGCGGCGGCGTCGATATCGTGCGCGTTGAGATCGGCCATCTTCTGCTTGGCGATCTCGCGCACTTGGGCCATGGTCACCTTGCCGACGAAGCCGCGTCCGGGCGTTTGCGAACCCTTTTCCAGCTTCGCCGCCTTGCGCAGGAAATAGCTGGCGGGCGGCGTCTTGGTGACGAACGTGAAGGAGCGGTCCGAATAAGCGGTGATGACCACCGGGATCGGCATGCCCGCTTCCATCTGCTGCGTCGCGGCGTTGAATTCCTTGCAGAACTGCATGATGTTGAGACCGCGTTGGCCCAAGGCGGGGCCGACGGGCGGCGAGGGATTGGCCTTGCCGGCCGGGATCTGCAACTTGATGTAACCGTCGATCTTCTTTGCCATCGTCAACCTCATCAGCGGCACGATCGCCTAGCGGCCGATCGCACCTTCGGGTTTTGCGGTCAAAGGCCTGGCGGGCCTCCCGCAATGTGCCGCGGCGAAACCGTCGCCGCACGGAATTATCTCGCGATCGATCGGCTCAGGCCTTTTCGACTTGCGAGTATTCGAGCTCGACCGGCGTCGCTCGGCCGAAAATGGAGACGGCGACCTTCAGACGACCCTTTTCCTCGTCGACTTCCTCGACCAGACCGGTGAAGGAGGTAAAGGGTCCGTCATTGACGCGTACTTGCTCGCCCACTTCGAAGATGATCGCGCGCTTGGGATGCTCGATCCCTTCCTGCACTTGACTGAGGATGCGCTGCGCCTCGGCCTCGGTGATCGGGCTGGGCTTGCCCTTGCCGCCGAGAAAGCCGGTCACCTTCGGCGTATTCATGACGAGATGCCAAGTTTCGTCCTTCATCTCCATGCGAACGAGGACATAGCCGGGGAAAAATTTACGCTCGGCATTGACCTTGGCGCCGCGGCGAATTTCGACCACTTCTTCCATCGGCACCAGGACGTCGGTGATGAGGTCGTTCATGCCGCTCTGCTTCGCCTGGTCGCGAATCGATTCCGCGACCTTGCGCTCGAAGCCGGAATAGGCATGCACGACATACCAGCGATGCGCCATCTTCAGCCTCCCAATCCCAGCAGGAACGAAATCCCGAGGGAGAGCAGCCAATCGACCGCCAGGAAAAAGACGGCCGCAGCAATCACCATGACGAAAACCATCGTCGTGGTGATCGTGGTTTCCTTGCGGCTGGGCCAGGTCACTTTCGCGACCTCTTGGCGCACCTGCCGGAAAAATTCGATGGGCGTCGCTTTCGTCATTTCGCTGATCCGATACCTGCCGTCTTCGTTCTCGCCTGCGCCCTTTATCTGGCAGGGGTGGAGGGGCTCGAACCCCCAGCCCCCGGTTTTGGAGACCGGTGCTCTACCAGTTGAGCTACACCCCTAATCCCTCGCACCCTCTTCTAACGCCGATCCGGCGGCTGCGGCGGCAGCCGCCGGAC
>CAYQAG010000067.1:0-8545 GCA_964415425.1 uncultured Rhodospirillaceae bacterium
TTGGGCTATTGCGCCTGCAGTGCATCCCGATCCTTCGTGCCGATTGAGATTACCGGTTCCATCGCTTGCAGGACATCGGCGCTCAGATGGCACATGATTTGATGCCCATCGCCAAGATCCTGGATCGGCGGCACCGTGGAATCGCAGATCTCGCCAATTTTCCTTGGGCACCTCGTCTGGAACGGACAGCCCGGCGGCGGATTCATCGGCGACGGCATCTCGCCGGTAAGCACGATATGCTTTTTCACCACGCTAGTATCGGCGATCGGGATCGCGGAAAGCAACGCTTCCGTATAGGGATGATAGGGCGGAGCAAAGATTTGGTCCGTCGTCCCCTGCTCCACAATATAACCGAGATACATGACAATGACCCGATCGGCTATGTAGCGCACGACCGAGAGATCATGGCTGATGAAGAGCATGGTGGTTTTGTTCTTACGCTGGATATCCATCAGGAGTTCGGTAACGGCGGCCTGCACCGACACGTCTAGGGCAGAGACAGGTTCGTCGGCAACCACCACCTTCGCGTTCCCTGCGAAGGCGCGCGCCACCCCGATTCGCTGCTTCTGTCCGCCGGAGAGCTGTCGTGGCTTGCGGTTCTCGAAGGCGCGCGGAAGTTTCACGAGATCGAGCAATGCCAGCATCTTTTGGCGCCGATCCGTCGCGTCCTTACCGATCTTGAATTTCTCGAGCGTGCGGATGATTTGCGAGCCAACCGTATGACTCGGATTCAACGTGTCGAACGGGTTTTGGAAGACCATCTGAATCGACGATATGGTATGAACGTCTCTCAGATCGATACTCGTCGACTGAATCTCCTTGCCCAGTAATTTCACGCTTCCGCCGCTGGCGGTTTCCAGGCCGAGAAGCACTTTCGCCAGTGTCGACTTGCCGCAGCCGGACTCGCCGACGATCGCTACCGTCTCCGACTCGCGCGCTTCGAAGCTAATGGTTTCATTTGCCTTGACGACGCGATTCTCACTACCGGCGAAGATCTCATTGGCTGCGACCCGGTAGTACTTCCTTAGATCGTCGATCTGGAGCATAGGCGCGCCGGTCTTTACCGGCTCGGTTGCCTTTGCCGCTCCTTCAGGCAAAGCCAACCAATCGATTTCCTTAAATCGGACGCAGCGGCTGTAATGGTTGCTGTGCCCGGCCACCGGCAACATAGGTATCTTGGCAACGTCGCACAGACCCTTGACGAAATGATGGCAGCGCGGGCCGAAATTGCAGCCCGGCGGCCGCTCATGCGGCAGCGGCAACTGTCCCGGAATGGCGATCAGCGGTCGCTTGTTCTTGTCGGCGCCGGGCAGCGGAATAGAGCGGAACAGACCCTGCGTATAAGGATGCCGCATGCGATCGAAGACGTCCTTGACCGAGCCGGTTTCCACAGCCTCGCCGGAATACATGACCGTCATACGGTCGCAGGTCTCCAGGATCAGGCCCAGGTTATGCGACACGAAGATCATCGAGGTCCCGTAGCGCTGAGCCAGATCCTTCACCAGATCGACGATGCCGGCCTCCACCGTCACGTCCAGCGCCGTGGTCGGCTCGTCCAACAGTAACAGTACCGGCTTAGAGAGCAGCGCCATGGCGATGACGATGCGCTGCTGCTGGCCGCCCGAGAGCTGATGGGGATAGGATTTCATCATGCGTTCGGGGTCGGGTAGGCGCACGGCGCGCAGCATCTCGACGGATCGCTTATAGGCTTCTTCTTTGCTGACCTTCTCGTGGATCAACGGGACTTCCATCAATTGCTTGCCGACTTTCATGGCTGGATTGAGGCTCGCCATCGGCTCCTGGTAGATCATAGCGATCTTGGAGCCGCGCAAGGAACGCAGCTCGTCTTCCGATAGCTCGCCCATATCGCGGCCCTGGAACTTAATGCGGCCGCCGACGATTTTTCCGATGTTAGACAGATCGCGCATGATGCCGAGCGCGACGGTCGACTTGCCGCAGCCCGATTCGCCTACGATACCCATCGCCTCGCCGGGCATAACGGTGCAGGAGAAATCCATCACTGCCGGGATCTCGAAGGCACGGGTAAAGAACGAAATGGAGAGATTTTCGATCTCTAGTATGGGATCGACCTTTCGCGCGACACCGTTGCCCATATTGCCTCCAGTCCTAGTCCTTCATCGATTGTTCGCGCATGGAATCGGCCAGCAAGTTGAGGCCGAGCACCAGAGACATCAACGCCAAGGCCGGCGTCAGCCCCTGCCAGAAATATAGCCGCAGCTGTGCGACTTGGCTGCCGTCTTTGATCGCGGTGCCCCAGTCGGGACTTTCTGGTCCCATGCCAAGACCGAAGAAACCGAGGGTGCCTAGCAGGATCGTCGTATAACCGATGCGCAAGCACGCATCGACGATCAAAGGCCCGCGCGCGTTGGGCAGCATCTCCCACAGCATGATGTACCAGGGTCGCTCGCCGCGGGTCTGCGCCGCCGAGACATAATCACGCGTCTTGATGTCCATGGCGAGGCCGCGGACGATGCGGAATACGCCGGGGCTGGACGCAAATACGACTGCGACGAAGATGTTGAGCTCGTTCGGCTCGATCGAGACAATACCGAGCGGATCGACATTGAACACCAGTCCGGCGTAGAGCCATAGGCCGACGACCAGGGTGATGCCGAGATAGAGGTAGAGTTTGTCCTTATGGTCCTGGAATCGCGTGTAGAACAGGGCGCAGAAGAAAGCGATCGGCACCAAGAAGAGCACGGCGGCCATGACGTAGGGGATCGCCGTCTCCATGATGCCGGGGGTCACCAGCAGGTAGAAGAGCAGGATGACCGGAAAGGCCAGCACAAGGTTAGCCAAGAACGACAGCACTTGATCGACCCGTTTGCCGAAATAGCCGGCCGGCAGCCCCAGCGTGATCCCAATTAGGAGCGCGATCAACGTCGCGGCAGGAGCGATGGTCAGCACGATGCGCGCGCCATAGACCATGCGGCTGAACACGTCGCGCGCAAGCTGATCGCCACCCAGCAGGAACACCATTCCGTTCTCCGGATTGATGGCGCCGGGAATCGCATTCTTCATGACCGATACCTGCACCCGCGGATCGAGAGGAGCGATGATATCGGCGAAGAGCGCAGTGAATATCCAGAAGGCGCAGATCAGCACGCCGGCAATACCGACCAGGCTATCGAACAGATGGCCGAGCAAGCCTAGCTTGCTCTTGAATTTGGCGACGCAGACGATTAGCACCGCCAGCGCGGCCCAGACCGGCCAGAAGCGAATAACGATAGCGGCAAGGATCCCGAATATGCTGGCCGATTCCATGCCTGCTCCTACGATACGCGAATGCGCGGATTGAGGAAGGCGTAGCCGATATCAGAAATGAGCTGGGTCAGCAGCACCAACATGACCGAGATCAAGCCGCAAGCCAGCACTAGGTCAATATCGTTATTCGACGCTGCTTGTACCAGCAGCCAACCGAAGCCCTTATAATTGAAGATCGATTCCACCACCACGACGCCGGTCAGCATCCATGGAAACTGCAGCATGATCACGGTGAAGGGCGCGATCAGCGCATTACGCAGCGCGTGCCTCAAGACCACCGCGCCGAAGCCGAGACCCTTCAACCGCGCGGTACGGATGTACTGGGCGGTCATGACCTCCGCCATGGAGGCGCGAGTCATACGAGCGATGTAACCGATGCCATAGATCGCCATGGTCATGACCGGCAAGGTGAAGTTGGCGAAAGTGAAACCCTTGGTAAGAGCGGTCGCCGCCGAACCGTTCAGCCAACCGAGCCAGGAGGCGAACACGGCGGTGAAGATGATGCCAGACACATATTCGGGCGTCGCCGTCGAGGCGATCGAGACGACTGATAACGTCCGGTCGAGCTTGGAGCCCTCGCGCATGCCGGCCAGGATGCCGATCATCAGCGATATGGGCACCATGACGAGAGTGACCCAGAACATCAGAATGCCGGTGGCTTTCAGCGCTTCCGGCAGACGTGCCGAGACGGGTGTGCGGAATGCGGTGGAGCAGCCGAAATCGCCTTGGATGACGCCAGAAAATCGCGGCTCCAACGGCTCGCTGCAAAACCGCGAGCGCTGCACAGGCTGTCCGCTATTGGGGTCTAGCACCGGCTCCTTCTGCCAGACGCCGACCCAGCGACCAAAGCGGATAAAGAAATTGTCGCGATAGCCGTTGCGCTGCAACCAGCTTTCCAGATCCGTGTCGGTAGCGCGCATTTCGGTCTGGAAGATCGCTAACTTACGCAAATTGGGATCGAGATTGACGAAATAAAAAACGACGAAGCTGAGGCAGAGCATAGTTAATAGGACAACGCCCAGGCGCCGGACAACGAAAATAAACAAGGCCGCCCCCTATGCCGATAGCCGACGGTCCCGAATTCGTCGGTCATTCGCCAAGCGCGGCGGAGAGGAGTTAAGCGCTCCTCCCCGCCTGGATGCTAGGCATCGAGCCAAACTTGATCGAGCTGCAACTCGTAAGTCTGATGCATGAACATGCCTTTTACATGCTCGGCATGATGGCGATAGATCGAACGCCAGAACGGCTGGATAAGAATGCCCGAGTCCTGCAGGATGGCTTCGATGCCCTGCATCGCTTCCTTGCGTTTCATCGGATCGGCAATGGCTAGAGCTTCGCCCAACTTCTTGTCGAACTCCGGATTGGAGTAAGCCGCCTCGTTCCAGGCTTCGCCGGAACGATAGGCCAGCGCTAGCACCTGAACGCCGAGCGGACGCATGTTCCACTCGGTCGTCGACCATGGATACTTGGTCCAGTCGTTCCAGAAGCTGGAACCCGGGATCACCGTCCGCTTCACCTTGAAACCGGCCTCGCGGCACTGCGCGGCGATTACGTCGCCCGGAGCCTTCACATATTCGGCGTCATACGAGATGAGCTCGAATTCATGACCCATCTGGCCGGCCTCGGTCATCAGCGCCTTGGCCTTCGCGAGGTCGCGCGAAACCTTCGGCAGCTCGTAGTATTCCGGATGAATCGGGCAGACATGATGATTCTCGCCGATTGTACCGGCGTCATTGTAGCCGAGCTTCAGAACCGTGGCGTTGTCGGTCGCCAATTGGAGAGCCTTGCGAACTCGCTGGTCGTCGAACGGCTTGTTGTTGACATTGGTGCGCAGCACGATCGTGGCGGCGGTGGTTGCTTCCTCCTTCACCATGCCCATTGCATCCAGCAACGTCACGGTCTCGCCGACCGTTTGGTAATTGCAGTCGATTTCGCCGGATTCCAGCGCGCTAATGACCGCATTCGCCTCGACGCCGTAATCGGTGAACTCGACGCCATCTAAATACGGCTCGCCGCCGAACCAAGTGAAGTTCTCGCGTCGCTTTAGGATCGCTCCCTTGCCAACTTCGTATGACACGATCTCGAACGGACCGGTGCCCGGCGTCTTCAGCATGTCGCCACCACTCTTCTCGAAGTCGCGATGCACAATGATTGCCGGATAGTCGGACATGCCGGGGATCAAGGTGATGTCGGACTGGCCACACTTCAATTTGACGGTATGATCGTCGATTTTGGCGATCGCGCCGTCGGCAAGCTTGCCCTTGGCGTTCAATAGCGAGCCCATGCGGGCCGCCATGGAATTACCTTCGGCGCCCTTATCGCACCAGCGGGTAATGTTGTAGATCACATCGTCAGCATTGAAATCGTCGCCATTCGACCACTTCACGCCCTTGCGAACATGCAAGGTGTATTCCGTGGCGTCATCGCTGATCTCCCAGCTTTCGATCAGATGGCCTTCAAAAGTATAATCCTTGGTGTAGCGCACCAGATAATCGTTGCACTGACGCATCACGTTGGCCATTTCCGACCAATCCCAAGTACGCGGATCCTTCATCTCCTTGATAATCATCTGCATCCTGAGGACACCGCCTTTCTTGCCCTCGGCCTTGGCAGCCTTGGGCGCGGCGAGGCCGAGCATGCCGTAAGCCATCGTGGTCGATGCACCCATAACGCTGGCTATGGCGAGAAATTCGCGGCGACTGGTTTGGCCCGTCTTAGCGCTCTCCGCAAGTGAATTGATCGCAGCTGGAATGCGATTACCATTACTCTTGAACATGATCGTTTTCTCCCTTCGTTTTGCCGATTACGGGATCGACATCGCACGTCGTTTCCGTTTTCCGCTCAAGAACATAAGTTTCGCGATGCTCCAGTTTTGGAGAGTGATATTTTTTTCGAAATCTCCCTAACCCAGAGTCGCGCTTTCCTGTCATCCACGCCGCTTTCGGCAGGGATGCCATCTGCAATACTCCGGCCGCCACGATCGCGGCCCATGTCGGCGCGAAATCCCGCCATCGACCGCCTTAAGCCCCATACCTTAGGCTCTCGCTCGATCGAACGCTTTCGCTGTCATCAATCTTAGGAACAAATTTGTTTCATGCATGATCACGATAGCTCACATTTTTGATAAATTAATCTTTGAAAAATCTGATGGAATGGATAAGTTGAACTTATGCCTAGCCTCAGATCCTTGGTTCAATCGCCTAGCAGCCTTTTCGCTTTCGAGGCCGCCGCGCGGCATTTGAGCTTCACCAAAGCCGGCAAAGAGCTGAACATCAGCCAAGCCGCCGTAAGCTACAGCATCAAGCAACTCGAAGAGAGCCTGGGCGTTCAGCTCTTCATCCGCCTGCATCGTCATCTCGAGCTGACCGAAGTCGGCGCGCGTATCCATAACGACGTATCGCTTGGGCTCAACTATGTACGGAGAGCTTTCGAAACCGTTCAAAATCAGCGCAGCACACGGCGCGTGACGTTGTCCGTGTCGACCGCTTGTGCCGGTTACTGGCTTGTCAGAAGGCTGCATCGTTTTCGCAAGCGGTACCCCGAAATAGACCTCCGCCTGCAGACGATTAACAAGGATCTCGACCTGAACGTCGAAGGTATCTCGCTCGGAATTCGGCGCGGCGACGGCAACTGGAACGAATACGATTCGGATCTCTTCGCTCCCGAGCGTATAGCGCCAGTCTGCAGCCCGAATTTTCTTAAGGCGAATCGGCTCCGAGGATTAAAGGGGTTGATGGAAGCCCCCTTGGTTCATCTGGTGGAACCCTACCGTCATCGTCTCACTTGGGCAGACTGGTTCAAGACGCAGGGAATGAACTTATCGGCGTCGGGCGGGCTGATTTTGAACGATTACTCGCTCGTCCTTCAAGCCGCGATCCAAAGCGAGTGGGTAGCGCTTGGCTGGAGCCATCTAACGTATGACCTCCTTCAGCGCGGAACGCTTGTCCGTCCTATCGACAACGTCCTCGTGACCGGCCTCGGCTTTTATGTAGTCTGGCCACGCAAGCTTCCTCTCAGCCAGCAAGCAATGACGGTGAGAGACTGGTTGCTCAATGCGTCCAGACCCTTGCGCGCTCAAATGCGTTGACGCATGAAACCACGGCTTGCGCAGGACGCCTAGTCTCTGCAGTCCGGGCAAGAAGGCATCTGGCTGGGGCGCCAGGATTCGAACCTGGGATGGCGGGACCAAAACCCGCTGCCTTACCGCTTGGCTACGCCCCAATCCTCTTGCGGGCCGTCAGATAGCAAAGCCGGGCCTGCCTGTCACCCCCTCTATGTCGCGAGGCGCCCTTAACTAGGCGATCAGGCGGGTTTCGGCCGGCGGTTATGGATCGAGATGCTGCCCTTGAGCGGCACCGGCAGGGTAAGCCCGGCATGGGCCGCCTTCACCCGCAGGAGGGCGGCCTGGAGATCCTCCGGCAAGGCGGCGGCGCGGCGGCGGCGCATATCGATCGAGAGGATCAGCCATTCGGCGCTGGCGGCGAGGTAATTGTCCTCGGCATGATAGAGAGCTTGGAGCCAATGCGCGCGCTTGTCGTCGCAATCGATCAATTGCGTGGTCACGCGCAGCTTCGCGCCTTCCAGCAATTCGCGGTGATAGGCGATATGGACTTCGACCGTCATGCTGGAAAAGCCGCGCCGGGCGATGAGGTCGTAATCGAAATCGAGAAAGGCGTAAGGCGGCGCGAAGCCCCGTTCGAAGGCGAGCAGATAATAAGCGACGTTCATATGGCCGTTGCCGTCGATCCAATCGGCGGGCACGGTTTCGCCTGCGCTGACGAAGGGGGCGGGAATATCGGCAATCGTCGCAATCATGGCGGAACGGGGCGTCAATAACGGAGGGAAATCGGGGCGGCCAAACTGCCTGGCGCGGGATCGAGGGTCAATGCCCAAGCGCGACCGGCATGAAAGTCGGTGCCTAGCCGGCCCTCGGCGGCGTTTCCGGCGAATCGACGGCCCGCCCGGCGAATCGCTTGGCAAAATCGGCTTTTCCCGTCGCTCGCGCACTTCGCACCTCCGTCATTCGGTTGACTTCAAGCGCCTGGACTGCTTACGGTTCGCGGAGATCGGCCTTAACGATCGATAAACGGGGGCGGGGGCGTTCGTTCGCGAGCGCGGCATCGCCCGGGGACCGATCCAGTCATCGCTCATTGGGAGACAGAAATGAAACATCGACTTCTAGGGGCCGTCGCGGCCGGCGCTCTCGCGCTCGGCTTTGCCGCCGCCGCCCAAGCCAAGACCCTGGTCTATTGCTCGGAAG
>CAYQAG010000068.1:0-4849 GCA_964415425.1 uncultured Rhodospirillaceae bacterium
GCGTCGGCGGCGCGACCGAGGTCGAGGTGAAGGAGCGCAAGGATCGCGTCGACGATGCGATGCATGCGACCCGCGCCGCGGTCGAGGAAGGCATCGTGCCGGGCGGCGGCGTGGCGCTGCTCTATGCGACCAAGGCGCTCGAAAAGCTCGGCACCGGCAATCCCGATCAGAAGGCGGGCATCGACATCGTACGGCGCGCGCTGCAGGCGCCGATCCGTCAGATCTGCGACAATGCGGGCGTCGACGGTTCGGTCGTCGTCGGCAAGCTGCTCGAAGGCAAGGGCCCGGCCCATGGCTTCGATGCGCAGAAGGGCGAATATGTCGACATGTTCAAGAGCGGCATCATCGACCCGACGAAGGTCGTCCGTTGCGCGCTGCAGGATGCGTCCTCGGTCGCGGCTCTCCTCATCACGACGGAAGCCATGATCGCCGAACGTCCGGAAAAGAAGGCGGCCCCGATGGGCGGTCCCGGCGGCGGCATGGGCGGCGGCATGGGCGATATGGATTTCTAATCCCGCCCAAACTCTCGTCGATCACGAACGCGCCCGCGGCAGAGCGACCCTCTCCCGCGGGCGTTTTCTTTGGGGCGTGCCGCAGCGGCGGGTCATTGCGGTTTTTCGGCGAGACCGCGTTCCGCCGTCGCGACGACAAGGCAAAGCAGCCCGGATTTCACCGGGGAATCGATGAATCCGCGAGAGAGATAGAATCTCCTAGCCGGTTCGGAAAGCGCCTGAACGAGCAAGGCGACGATCCCCGATATGCGAGCGGCCAGCAAAGTGCGTCGGGTTGCATCCAGCAAAAGTGCCGACCCCAGCCCGATATTCTGACAGCTGCGATCCACGGCGAGCCGGCCCAGCACCATGACGGGAAGGGGATCGGGCATATTTCGCCGCATCGCCTTGGGTGCCTCTTCCAACGTCAGGGCGCCTGCCGCCAGACAATAATAGCCAAGAACCCGCGTGCCTTCGCAAACGACATAAGTTCGCGAGGCGCCCGATCTTTCGTTTCTGCGCGCTCTTGTCTTCAGCCATTGATCGAGGCTGGGTTCGCCGCAATCGAAGGCGCTGCAATCGTGAAAGGGTTCCAGGGGCGCCGGTGGCGAGAGAGCGGCAAGCCTCATGCCTTGTTCCTGGCCTTGCCGTCGGCTTTACCTTTGTCCTTGTCCCAGGGCGAGCGGGCATGCAGGAAGCGCTGCAACCTTGCGGTCGGTTCCGGCGGACGATCCAGCATATTCTGGAATTTCCGGAAGGCTTCGGCATCGAGCGCGAAGAAGACTTGGCCGAGCAGCACGTCCTCGGCTTCGCGACAGGCCGCGTCCAGCATGAATTCAGAGCGGCTGCACCCCAGGCGTTCCGCCGCCTGGTCGATCAGATGGCGCTGTTTCGCCTTGGCGCGAAGGCTGATGGTGACGGGTTGCCGAGCTTGCGATGGGGTCATGGGTCGCTCCCTATGCTTAATTTCATAATACAAGATTGTATTGCAAATTACAATACAATCGAGCGCGGACGGTTTTTCAGGAGAGCGTCCGGGGTGTCGCCAAGTTTTGCTGGCCCGCCCTCACGTCATGGCGAGCGGTTGGGGTTTGCGCGGCGGCGGAAAGTCGCGATCGAGTTCGGCGAGATCCTCGGCCGTCAGGCGGAGTTCGGCCGCGCGCGCATTGGCGCGCAGGCGTTCAAGACTGCTCGATTTCGGGATGGCGATGACGCCATCCTCGCGGATCGTCCAGGCGAGCGCGATCGTCACCGGATCGACGGAATGGCGCTTGGCGATGGCAGCGAGGCTTTTCGCCCGCATCGTCTTTTCGCGCGATTGCGCATCGAGACCCAGCGGGCAATAGGCCATGACGGCGATTCTGCGCGCGCGCATTTGGGGCAGAAGATCGTAATCGATGCCGCGCGCCGCCGGGTTATACATGACCTGATTGGCCTGCGTGCCGTCCGTGCCGGCAGCGCCGGAGAGCGCCAGCCATTCGCGCATATCGGCGGAATCGAAATTGCTGATTCCGAAACGCGCGATCTTGCCCGCTTGCCGCAGATCGAGAAAAGCCGCGAGAGTTTCCGCCAAGGGATGCGCGCCCCGCCAATGCAGGAGATAAAGATCGAGAGTCTCGATCCCGAGGCGCCGCAAAGAATTTTCGCAGGCGCGGATCGTGCCCTTATAATCGGCATTTTGCGGCAGCACCTTGCTGACGACGAAGGCCGCGTTGCGTCGCCCCGCAATGGCGGCGCCAACGATTTCCTCCGCTCCGCCCGCGCCGTACATTTCCGCCGTGTCGATGACGCGCAGGCCGAGATCGAGTCCCGCTTGCAAGGCGGCGATTTCGCTTTCGCGCGCCTTGCGATCCTCGCCCATGCGCCACGTGCCTTGGCCAAGAACGGGGAGTTCGGTGCCGTCGGGAAGGGAAAGCTGGCGCATGGGTCATGGCCTCTCAAGACAGGGATCGGGACGCGGTAGCGAATGCCAGCGATAGGAGACGCGCGCTTGCCGGGCAAAGGCTGCGGAATTGCGGCGCGGCGGCGATCTCGGGCGGTGCCGCTTCGCGCGGGCGATCGCGAAAGCCGAGCGACGCGAAGAAATCCGCGGCGTCCTGAGTCAGAAGCCAGATTTCGGCAAGATCGCGCTTCCGCGCTTCGGCGAGGATCCCCGCGATAAGACGCCGACCATGCCCTAGGCCGCGATAAGGCGGCAGAATGACGACCGAACGCAGCAGCGCCGTTTTTTCCCAGCCTTCGAGGCCGCCATAACCGAGAACGCGCCCGCCGGCATCGCGCGCGGCCCAGAATTGCCGCCAGCCCCGAGCCGGCGCTGCCGCGAGATCGTCCTCGGGCAGATGGGCCGCGCGCAAGACGAGACGCAGATCGCCAAGGTCGCCGATCGGATCGAGGGCAAGGCCGTCTTTCATGCCGCTCAGCCTACAGGCCGGGGCATAAATCGCCAAGCTTTTCGCGGCGCACGAGCCATCGCCGCAGCACGCTTTGCCGATCCGTAAAAATTCGTTCTCGCAGGCTGGGCTAAGCGCGCGCGGAATTGCCGATGCGTAGGCGTCATCCTTTGATGCAGGGAATCCGCTTCAAGTTACGCACGATCTCGACAAGATCGGCCTTCATTGATGGTCTTATAGGCCATGGGCGTCTCTATCGTTCGATTCCGATTCTTCGCTGCGTCAGGGTGCAGCAAAAAGCGCAATAAAATCCTTCGCGGGATATTCGTGGAGGGATCGCTGGCGGTCCTTCATCTTAGCGTATGGATCGAAGGCCGCGTGCCTTACCCGGCGCAGGATCGGAAAACCCAAGCGATCGCAAGGCTTGCCGATAAAGATAGCCCTGGCGAGCCATGAAGCCTTGCCATTCGGTTCCCTAATCACGATGCCTTAGATTCCGCCCTTGGATTTCGCTGCGGCATTCATCTGCGGCGGAAGAGTTGGAAGAGTGGCAAGCGTTCCCTGCGTTGCGGCCGGCGGAAAGACGCGGTGGCGATAGCGACGCCAAGAGATCATGCCGGAAGCGCAGGAAGAAAGCCGGAATCGACACCTGAAAAGCGGATTGGCGGAGGGAGGGGGATTCGAACCCCCGATAGGGGTTTAAGCCCCTATAACGGTTTAGCAAACCGCCGCCTTCAGCCACTCGGCCACCCCTCCGCGCATTCTCGATTTCGAGTGGGCGCGTTCCACGGCGTATGCGGGGCCTGTCCTAAGGCTAGGCGGCGGCGATGTCAATCGGATGTCAGAGGACAGATTTCAGATGTCAGATGACAG
This sequence comes from uncultured Rhodospirillaceae bacterium, assembly GCA_964415425.1. Taxonomy (GTDB): domain Bacteria; phylum Pseudomonadota; class Alphaproteobacteria; order Dongiales; family Dongiaceae; genus Dongia. The sequence continues at coordinate 3,755 of CAYQAG010000068.1, forward strand.
ATGACAGATGACAGATTCCGTCTACCCTCTGACATCTGAAATCTGTCCTCTGTCATCTGATCCCTACTTCCCCTCCAACGCGGCGAGGCCGCGTTTGACGGCGGGACGGGCGGCGATTGCGGCGATCCAGCGCGAGACGGCGGGATAATCGCTCATCGTCTGAGCGTATTTGTCGGCGTTTCTGACCCAGGGCCAGGCAGCGATATCGGCGATCGAATACTCGGCGCCGCCGAGATAAGGCTGAGCGGCGAGGCGCCTTTCCATGACGCCGAGCAGGCGGGTCACTTCCTTCGTGTAGCGATCGATCGCGTAATCGACGCGCTCGGGCGCCGCCGAACGGAAATGATAGGCTTGGCCGAACATCGGTCCGATTCCCGCCATCTGGAACATCAGCCATTGCAGGGTCGCATAGCGCGCGAGCCCGCCGGAAGGGAGGAAGCGGCCGGTCTTTTCCGCGAGATAAACGAGGATCGCGCCCGATTCGAAGACGACGATCGGCTGGCCGTCCGGTCCCGCCTCGTCGCGCAAGACGGGGATTTTGTGATTGGGGTTGAGGGCCAGGAATTCCGGGCGGAATTGCTCGCCCTTGCCGATATCGACCCGGATCGGGCGATAGGCGAGGCCGGTTTCCTCCAGCATGATATGAATCTTGTGTCCATTCGGCGTCGCCGCCGTGTATAGATCGATCATCCTGGCGTCCTCCCTCGCGTCTTCCGGCCATCCTTGCGGGTTTCGCGGGGCGGCGCAAGGGCGAGACCGCCAGGGGAGCGTATGGGGGGAGCGTGTCGGGAGCAGCCAGGGGATGAAGGCCATGAATGATTTTGCGCGACCCTATAGCGGCTATGCCGAATTGATCGGCTACGAATTGATCGAGCGGGCGCGGGATTTCGCGCGCCTTCGTCTCGTCCTGGAGCCGCAGCATATGAACCGCCTCGGCATTCCCCATGGCGGGCTGATCGCCAGCCTGCTCGATACCGCCGCCGGTTTCGCCGTCGTTTTCCGCGATGGGCCGGATCATATGATCTCGGCGGTGACGCTTTCCCTTTCCCTGCACTTTCTCGGTCAGGCTCGGCTCGGCGATACGCTGATCGCCGA
>CAYQAG010000068.1:4949-8402 GCA_964415425.1 uncultured Rhodospirillaceae bacterium
TTCGTCGCGCAAGGCGGCTGCCCCAACGGCACCGGCACGGGCGGGCCCGGCTGGCGCATCGCTTGCGAGACCAAGGGCAATCCCAATCGCCATGCCAAGGGCGCGCTGTCCATGGCCCATGCCGGCCGCGATACCGGCGGCTCGCAATTCTTCCTGGTGCTCGCACCCCAGCCTCATCTCGACGGCATCCACACCGTCTTCGGCCAGGTGCGCAAGGGCGAGGATGTCATGCTTGCTCTCGATATCGGCGATACGATCGAGAGTCTGCGCTTTTCCTAACCTCATGGGCCGAGGATTTTTCCGCCGGTTCCCGATAGCGGGAATTTGCGATAAAGCTTCGGGAGCGGCGGCGATTTCGGGGGATGGAGATGGAAACCAAGGCTAAGGTCGTCATCATCGGGGGCGGCGTCGTCGGCTGCTCGATTCTTTTTCATCTCGCCAAATTCGGCTGGAAGGATGTCGTGCTGCTGGAGCGGCGCGAATTGACCTCCGGCTCCTCCTGGCATGCGGCGGGGCAGATTCACACCATTTCCTCCGACCCCAATATCTCCCGCCTGCAAGGATATACGATCAACCTCTATAAGGAGATCGAGGCTTTGTCCGGCCAATCGGTCGGCCTGCACTCGACGGGCGGTTTCTATCTCGCCTCCAATCGCACCTGGTACGATTATCTGAAGCGCGAGCGGTCGAAGGCGCGCTATATGGGTCTCGATCAGGAATTCATCAGCGTCCAAGAAGCGGCGCGGCGCCATCCTCTGATCGATCCCAAACGCTATATCGCGGCGCTTTGGGACCCGCTCGACGGCGATATCGACCCTTCCGGCGTTACCTATGCCTATGCCAAGGCGGCGAAGACCTATGGCGCGCGCTATTACACGCAATCCCCCGTGATCGAAACCCGCCAGCGCCCCGACGGGTCCTGGGACGTGGCGACGCCCGGCGGCACGATCCATGCGGAGATGATCGTCAATGCCGGCGGTCTCTGGGCGCGCGAAGTCGGTCGGCTTGCCGGCATCGCGCTGCCGGTGCAGCCGATGGAGCATCATTACCTCATCACCGAGGATATCCCCGAAATCGTCGCGCGCGGCGATCAGCGCTTGCCCGCCGGCATCGATTACGAAGGCAATATGTATTTCCGCCAGGAACGCCAGGGCATGCTGCTCGGCACTTACGAGCCGCGCGCGACGCCCTGGTCGGTCGCCGGGACGCCGGCCGATTTCGGGCATGAATTGCTGGCGCCCAAGCTCGAAAACATCGCCGAGCGGCTGGAACTCGGTTTCGAGCGCATCCCGGCCTTGGGGCGCGCCGGCATCAAGAACATCATCAACGGTCCCTTCACCTTCGGTCCCGACGGCAATCCGATGATCGGGCCGGTGCCGGGTCTGCGCAATTACTGGGTGGCGGTCGGCGTCATGGCCGGATTCTGCCAGGCGGGCGGCGTCGGCCTCTGCATGGCCGAATGGATGATCGATGGCGAGCCTTCGATCGATGTCTGGGCGATGGATGTCGCGCGCTTCGGCGATTTCGCGAGCCCCGAATGGGGGACCAGCAAATCGGCGGAGAATTACGAGCGCCGCTTCGTCATGACCTTCCCGAACGAGACCCTGCCCAAGGGGCGGCGCCAAAAGACGACCGCGCTTTACGATCGCTTGACCGCGAAGGGCGCTCTCTGGGGCCAGGGCTTCGGCCTCGAACACGCGCTCTGGTTCGCCGACAATCCCGAAGATGCGCATGAAGCGCCAAGCTTCGAGCGCTCGCGCGCTCATGCTTATGTCGCGCGCGAGGTAAAAGCCGTGCGGGAAGCCGTGGGTGCGATCGAGATCGCCAATTATGCGAAGCATGAAGTCGAGGGCCCGGGGGCGCGCGCTTTTCTCGATTTTCTGATGGCCGGGCGCGTGCCCAAGCCCGGGCGCATCGCCTTGACGCCGATGCTGACGCCCAAGGGCAAGCTTTATGGCGATCTCACGATCGCTTGTCTTGCCGAGGATCGGTTCCTGATCTTCGGCTCGGGCGCCATGCAGAACGCGCATCGGCGCTGGTTCGAACGGCATTTGCCGAAAGAGGGCGTCTTCTATCGCAATCTCTCCGACGATCTGCACGGCATCGGCATTGCCGGGCCGCGCGCGCGGGAATTGCTGGCGCGCCTCACGCGTTCCGACGTTTCGGCCGCGGGATGCAAATTCCTCGATATCCGCCAGGATTTCGTCGGCGGCGTTCCGGCGATTCTGGCGCGCATCTCTTTTTCGGGCGAACTCGGCTACGAAATCTATGTCGCGCCGCCTTATCAATTGCGCTTGGCCGAAGCGATCGAGGAAGCGGGCGCCGATCTCGGCCTTCGTTGGTATGGCGCGCGGGCCTTGCTCAGCCTGCGCCTCGAAAAGAATTGGGGCGTCTGGACATTGGATTATCGGCCGGATTTCACCGCCGCCGAAAGCGGCCTCGATATTTTCATCGATTGGAAAAAGGATTTTATCGGCAAGGCGGCGGCCTTGGCCGAGCGGGCGCAGGGGCCGAAGCGCAAACTCGTCGTGATGAGCGTCGCGACGCGCGATATCGACGTCTCCAACGACGAGGCGATTCTGCTGGACGGCAAGGCCGTCGGTTACGTTTCCTCGGGCGGCTTCGCGCATTCCGTCGGAAAATCGGTCGCTTTCGGCTATGTGCCGGCCGATCTCGCCAATCCCGGCCGGCGCTTCGAGATCGAGATCAACGGCGAACTTTACCCGGCGGAAATCCTGGGGGCGCCGCTCCACGATCCCAATGGCGGCAGGATGCGGGCTTGAGCCGGCTATCGAGCTTCATCCGGCGCCTCGAAGCGCAGCGTGCTTGCCTCGATTTCGCCGCGCGGCGGATTGCCGGCCGCAAGGGGATCGTTCTCGAACTCGGCCTCGGTAATGGGCGCAGCTACGATCATCTGCGCGAGCTTCTGCCCGATCGGGAGATTTACGTTTTCGATCGCCAGATCGCCGCGCATCCCGATTGCATCCCGCCCGATGACCGCCTGTTCCTCGGCGATTTCGCCGCGACCTTGCCGGCGGCCTTCCGGCGCTTCGGCGCGGGTGCCGCCATTCTCATTCACGCCGATTTGGGAAGCGGCGATGCGAAGGCAAGCGCCGATCTCGCGCGGGCGCTGCTGCCGCAGATTCTCGTTTTGCTCGCGTCGGGCGGCTATCTCCTCGGCGATCAGGCCATGCTGGCGCCCGGCCTCAAGCCTCTCTCCCTGCCGCCCGGAATCAAGCCCGACCGTTATTTTCTGGCCGAGAAGTTATAGAATCTAATCGAGATCGACGATAACCGCGACATGGTCGGAGGGTTGCTCCCAGCCGCGCATCTCGCGCAGGATGTGTGCGCCCTTCAATCGCGGCTTCAAGGCCGGCGTCACCCAGATGTGATCCAATCGCCGCCCGCGATCGTTGCGCGTCCAATCGGGCGAGCGATAGCTCCACCAGGAAT
>CAYQAG010000069.1:0-8264 GCA_964415425.1 uncultured Rhodospirillaceae bacterium
GCTCGGTTCCGGGGAAAAACCGAATACCAACCCGACGACCAATCCGACGCAGCCGACGCAGCCCGCTCCGGCGCTGTTCAACTATTCGCCCGGCTATCGCGGTTCCCATCGCAGCGGCCCCCGCCGCCAGCAATTCTACCACGCCGGCTATCTCTAAGGAGCTTCCGCCATGACGATCTCCACCCTCGAATATAAGGCGCCATATAACGGCGACGGATCGACTGTCGCTTTTACCGTGCCATATCCCTTCTTCGATGCCGACGATTTGATCGTCATCGAAACCGATCAGACACAAACGAACCTGCCGCAGACCGTCAAGACGCTGGGCGTGGATTACACGGTTTCCGGTGGCGGCGATGCGACGGGCACGGTAACGGCGACGATTGCGCCACCCAGCGGCGTCTCCTGGACGATCATTCGTAAGACCGATCGGACGCAGCTGACCGATTACCAATCGCACGATCCCTTCCCGGCCGAGAGCCACGAACAGGCCCTCGATCGCCGCGCCATGATCGATATCGAGCAGGATGCGATCCTCGCTCGCGCTCTCCAATTGCCCGAGGAAAATACCGGCTCCTATAACGTCATCCTCCCCATCGAACCCTTGCGCCGCAACAAGGCCGTCATCTTCGACGATAACGGCAATGTCACGGTCTCGACCGACGATTACGAGGATCAGGCGGCGAATGCGGCGGCGAGCGCGGCAGCGGCGGCAGCTTCGGCCGGCGATGCCGCGAATAGTGCGACCGACGCGGCGGCTTCCGCGACAGCCGCAGCCAATTCCGCGAGCGATGCCGCGCAATCGGCGAGCGACGCGGCGGCTTCGGCGAGCCTTATCCCCATTCCCGGCGGATTCGCCGATGTCGGCAAGGTGGTCGCCGTCAATCCGACCGGCGACGGTTACGATCTGATCCCGCCGCCATCGAGCGGCGGATCGGGTTCCGGCGATGTCGTCGGGCCGCTGGTCTCGACGACGAATGCCGTCGCGCTCTATGCCGATGCGACCGGCAAGGTCATCAAGAATGGCCCCAATATCGGCACCGGCGCCAATCAATTGGTGCAGTTGAATGCGACGGCGAAATTGCCGGCCGTCGATGGCAGTCAGCTGACCAATTTGCCGCTGCCGCCGATCTTCGTCGGCGATAGCGGAGCGGGTGGCGCTCCGGGTCGCGTTCCGGCACCGGCGGCGGGCGATGCGGCAGCGGGGAAATTCCTTTCCGCCGACGGCAGTTGGAAAAATCCGAGCGGCTTACCCGCCATCGCCGGCCAATCGCGGCGCGTGCTGCGCGTGAAACCCGACGAGAGCGGAATCGAGTGGAGCGATCTGCTGTCGGATACCGGCAAAATCGCCTTCTATCAGCCGGGACAATACACGGTCATGGTTCCCAATCATGTGACTAGCGTTAAGATCAAGGCGCGAGGCGCCAAGGGGGCGCTGTTTAATTCTTTCGTGCCCGGGCCAATAGCCCCCGGCGGGCTTGGCGGAGCGGGTCTTTTCCCCGGTGGAAACGGTGGAAGTGTTGACACGAATAACACCGCCGCCACCGGCGGTGGCGGTGGTGCTGGGTCGGGCGTTTTCTTGAATTCCCTCGACGTTCCGGGCCTCCTCATTGTTGCGGGCGGCGGCGGCGGCGATGGCAGTTTATATAATTCGACGCCCGGCACCGGTGAAGGCGGCATTGGTCGCGGCGGTGGGGCAGGTGTAGCCACGGCCGGAGAGGGGGCAACTGGTGGTGCGATAAGTCCTGGTGGGGGTGGTGGCGGTGGCGGCAATAATGGCATAGGTGGCGCTGGTGGGATAATTGACGGCAGTGGCGGAACAAACCCTGGAGCCGTTGGTGGGCTTTTCGCCGGTGGTAAGGGTGGCGACTCCTCCATAGGCACCAGTGGCGGTGGCGGCGGTGGTGGTTATGGCGGTGGCGGCGGAGGGGGTGCTGGTTTTTCAGGTTCAGGCGGTGGCGGTGGCGGCGATGGATACTTCAAGGCGGGATCGACGGCTCAGGTTACATCGCTGGGGCCGTCTCGCCGAGCAGGCGGCTATAGCGAAGCCATTTTTGCAGTTAACCCCGGCGATATTTTGACTGTCAGCGTCGGCGGACCAGGCGGCGGCGGCAATGTTGGGGCCGGTTGGGTCTCGATCGAAATCGCCAATCCGTGAGCCGCGCCATGACCCGTCTCCTCGCTCTTCTCCTCGCTCTTCTGCCCGGCCTTGCTTTCGCCGAGGATCGGCCCTGCATCGCGCCGGAGACGGTGATCCGCATTGAGCAAGAAGCGCTGCCGGGCCTAGATATTCGCCGCCTCGATCGCATCGCGACGGCAGCCCTGATCGCCGCCGCGAAAAAGGATGGCGCGCCGGAGAGCCTCGCGGGCGATAGCGCGCTCGTCTTTACCGATCCCGGCCTCCCTTTCGCGCTGATCGTGCTCTTCGAGAAGGGTTGCGCCGGCACCTACGGCAAGATGCCGATCCATCTCGTCAATCGCTGGCTGGGGGATGCCATATGACCGGAGAAATTCACGAAATCTCGGAACGCATCGGCTCGCTCGATGCACGGCTGTCCTCGCTTGACGGTCGCGTCGGCTCGCTCGACGGCAATATCGCCAAGCTCAATGCCACCATCCAGGAATTGCAGCGGACGCGCTTTCTCGCGACCGGATTCGTGATTGGCATCTCGGCAGCAGCAGGATCGGCCGGCGCTTGGCTCCTCAAGGTCATCGGATTTCTCAAATGACGGCATGGGCGCTTTCCCCGCACTCCGAGCGAAATCTCGTCAATATCCATCCCGATCTGGTGCGCGTAATTCGCCGCGCGGCTTCCGAGGGCGCACGCTTCGTCGTCATCGAAGGATTGCGTTCGCTTGAGCGCCAGAAGGCATTGGTGAAGGCCGGCGCGAGCCGGACGATGCGTTCGCGGCACTTGACCGGGCATGCCGTCGATCTCGCGGCACTTGTCGGAAAAGACATCCGCTGGGATTGGCCGCTTTACGATCTCCTCGCCGAGCGCCTGAAGCGCGCGGCCGAGGCGGAAGCCGTGCCTCTTGAATGGGGCGGCGATTGGGCCTTTCGCGACGGTCCGCATTTTCAACTGCCGTGGGGTCGCTATCCCGCGGCGCAATCCTGAAAGGAGCTAATCATGGACGCTGCCAAGCAATGGTATCTCTCGAAGACGCTTTGGGCCAATGTCGTGGCCTTGGCCGCGATGGTCATCCAGGGCGCGACCGGCTGGATCGTCGCGCCGGAATATCAGGGCTATGCCTTGATCGCCGTCAACATGGCCTTGCGCGCGATCACGAAATCGCCGCTGGAATGGTCGAAGTGACCGGCATCCTCGCCGCAATCGGCGGCATCGTCGCAATCCTGATCGCGTTCCTGATCGCTTACGGCAGGGGGCGCAGCGCTGGATCGGCGGAACGGGATCGCGACTGGCAAAAGCAAAGCCTCGCGCGGCAATCCCGCATCGACGAAGCGATCGAGGCGGGCCCGCGCTCGGCCGAGGATGCGATCCAGCGCTTGCGCGAGGGAGGGCGGCTCTGATGCGCGTCGCTCTCCTCGCGCTTCTCTCGGCGCTCGGCCTCGCCGCTTGCGGAACGCCGCCGGGAATCGCCTGCCCGCCGGTCGTCGCTTATTCCCGAGCCTTCGAGGCGCGGCTGCTCGCCGAATTGGAGGCCCTCCCGCCCAGCGCCGCGCTGGGAGAATTCGTCGCCGATGCCATCACGCTCCGCGATGCCGCGCGAGCCTGCCGCAATCCCGTGAACTGAAAGCGAGGCCGAGATGCCTTCCATCGCCCGCTATACCCAGCAGATCGGCGTCCTTCAGAATCTGCCGCAATCCGTTCCCGGCCCCGAAGCCTTCGGCGCCGCGATCGGGCAGAGCCTCAATCGCATCGGCGAGAAACGCCTAGCCGAGGAGGAGCAAGCGCGCCGGATAGCCGAAGCCGAGGCGGAACAAAGGAAAGAGCAGGAAGAGAATCTGACTCTGACCAAGGGTTTCCTCGATCTCCAGACCGGATTGATCGACGAGAACAATAAGCTCGTCGAAACCATGTCGCCCGACGGCAGCGGCCATGTCGAGAATGTGAAGAAGCTGGTCGGCGCCCGCGCCCAGGGCTTTATCGAGAAGGCCCGCGCGCTCGGCCCCCGCGCCGAGGCGAAGGCATTGGAGATGGTGGCACGGCTCGAAGCCAATCAGATCGAGACCGCCTATAATGCGGCGAATACGCAGAAAAGCGACCATCAGAAGGCGCTCGCCATCGGCAGTTACGACGCCCTCAATCGACGTGCCGAGGCCGGGCAATACGTCTCGCCGCAAGAGATCGAGCAGGTGCGGAGCCTGATCGCCCCCGCTATCGGCGAAGCCGCCGCCGCGAGTCTTGCCATCGAATGGCGGGACAAGATCGGCGATAGCTATGAAAAATACTGGGCGTTCAAGGATCCCGCAGGGTACCTGAATGGTAAATATAGCGCGGCGGGCGCCGCGACGAACGCCGACACCGCACCCGCCGGCGCGCCGGGAGCATCGAACGCGGCGCCAAGCGGCGATTACAATAGCTTCGTTGCGGCGCATGAGAATGCGAGCGGCGATCCCAATGCGAAAAACCCCAATTCCAGCGCGCGTAGTTTCTATGGCTTCACGGCCGGCACATGGAATGCCTACGCCGATCGCTTAGGCTTGAAGCGCTACGATCCAAACGATCCAACGACCCTGACCGGCGAAGGCAGCATTGGCGATAAGGCGGCGAACGATAAGGTTCTCGAAGCCTTCACGGCCGATAATCGCGCAATTCTCAAGAAGGCGCTCGGCCACGATCCCGACAATGTCGAGCTTTACGCCGCGCATTTCTTCGGTTCGGGCGCCGCGCCCAAGGTCTTGACCGCCGATCCCGATACGCCGCTTTCCGAAATCCTCTCCGCCGAGGCCATGAAGGCCAATCCGCAGCTTGAGGGCATGACGGCTGGCGATTGGATCGGAAAGATGCGCGGCGAAAGCGGCGCGGCGCCCGCATCGCCCGGCGGCCCGCCCCAGGGGCCATATGTCGCTGCAGCCCAGGCGCAGGTGCGCGCCGCCCTTGAAGACCCCATCAAGGATGCCACGGCCGGAGCCCTGAAAGGCTTTCCGGTCGATCCCGAATTGAAGAAGAGGATCAGCGAAAGTGGCCTCCCCGAAGCGGGCACGATTCTCGAAGACCTAGCCTTCAAGGAGCGCGTCGGTCTCCTGGCCAAGGGATTCGATGGAATGACCTATGACCAAATTCAGGCGGTGCTTGAGCGGGAAAAAGCCATGCCCGGCACGGATGATATGGCCAAGGCCGTCCTGAAGGAGGAATTCCTGAAACAGGCGGCCGAGGCGGAGCTTACCGACCGGCAGAAGGAATTGCAGGAAAAATTGATATCGGCCAACAATCGCGCCGCCGATGGCGGCGATTGGCGCCAGGATGTGAGCGAGGCGCAATTGATTTCGGCCTTCGGCGAGGAAAAGGGGAAGGAGCTCATCGGCACGCTCGACGGCAATAAGCAATTGAAGGAAGAGATGGTCAAGGTGGCGGGAATGTCACCCACCGAGCGCGAGGAATATATCGGGCCACCGCCCGATCCCAATGCCCCGGATTACGAGAAGCAAAAAAATCGCTGGGACAATCTCAAGGCAGCGGCCGAAGCGGCAGCGGCAGCTGAGGAGGAGGGGCGCAAGCAATTTCAGAAAATGACCGAGGACCCGGTCGGCTTCCTGATCAAAAACGATAAGAGCGTCGCGGCCGCTTTCAAGGCGGCCGAGGCGACAGAGACGCGCGAGGAGGACCCGGCGCAATTCCGGGTCGCAATCGGTTTGTCGCTCGAGACCCAGAAGAAGAATAACATCCCCGAGGACAGGCGCTCGGTCATGCCGAACGACATGGCGACCGCCATCGTCGATGGCTTGCGCAATACCAAGAAACCGATCGAGGCGATCGGCACGCTGAAGGCGTTGCAGGAGCGCTTCGGCGATCAATACTGGCCGATGGCGGTCAAGCAATTGGTCAAGGCCGGCCTGCCGGAGGAATTGACCGTCGCGACGGCGCTTGACCTCAACACCGATTACAAGGTCATCGAAAGCGTGATCGCGGCCGCCCAGACGCCGGAAGCGGAATTGGGTAAGGGTCTTTCCCAAGAAGTCAAGGATAGGATCGAGGAAACCATCGATGATGAGATGGGCTCGCTGCTTTCCAGCCTGCCGCCATCTCAAGCCGGCCTCTATCGCCAAGCGGCGATCGATGCCGCTCTACTGACGGCAAATGGACGAAACGGTGCCGAAGTAGCGACGCGCATCGCCCAAGCTTTTACCGATAAATACGAATATGGCGAGCAGCCGGAAGGCGATTTCCGCATTCCTAAGCATGACGATCAAGGACAGCCGATCGATACGAATGCTATCTTCTTAGGCGTAAGCTCTTTTATTACACGTAAGCAAGGAGCGCCGATTGATTCTTTTAACATCATTGTTCCACCCCCTCTCGATCCGGCGGCATGGTCCAATGAAGGGCAAAGCGCTTGGGAAAAAAATTATCGCGCTAACCTAAAGGAAAGCAGCTATTGGGTGACTGATGGCGATGGGCTGACCCTTATCGATCAGAACGGCAAGCCCGTTGCCATACGCAGTCATGCCGGGCGACCAGCGCCACTGCATATTCCTTTCACTGAATTAGCTCGGATTGGCAAAGAAATCGAGTCAGGGGAAATGGGGCAAATGGCAAGAGAACACCTCCAATTCGAGGAATTGATCGGGCAGGGTATGCCATGATCTACACTGAGCCGCTCCAGGTTGATTTGGACTATCTCTATTCTGGTAGCGCTGTGCCTCGGGGCGGCCTAGCTCTTGGAGATGCCTTTGGCCAAATGTGGGCCAATAACCCGATCACCGATATCTATCGAGGGTTACAGTTGAACGCAGCTGCAGGTAAGAAGGCTGTCGGTTTTGGTCGTGGTGCTCACTTAATCGACGATCCCAATATTCCGCGCATGGACCTTCGCATTGCCAATTCTTGGGGCGCAGCTTTGGGTCTCAAATTCGAGAAAGCGCCAACCCGCCAGGAGTTTGATCTTCTTTATCGCTGGCATCAGGAGGAGGCTCAGCGTCAAGATCGCATTTCCCGCGCATCCCAAAGCGCCGGCGCCAAGGCCGCGCGTTTCGGCGCCGGGTTCGTGGCGGGCGCTCTCGATCCCATCAATATCGGTCTTTCCTTCGTCCCTGTCGTGGGCGAAGCGCGTTGGGCGGCTTTGGCGCTGCGTGTCGGCAGGACCCAAGCGCGGCTCGCACGCGGCATCGTCGAGGGCGTCGCCGGTCAGGCGATGATTGAGCCCCTCGCCTATCATTCGCAGAACCGCCAGCAATTCGATTACACCGCCTATGACACGCTGACCAACCTCGCCTTCGGCGCGGCCTTGGGCAGCGGGCTTCATGTCGGGGCGGGGTATGTCAAGGATCGCTTCGGCCTCGGTCGCAAGTCGGGGACGATGGACGCGACGGAAACCCCGCCAGGGTCGCCTTCCGCGCCCGGATCGCCGCCTTCCGGCGGGCTTAATAATCCGGCTTCGGCGATTGTCGAGACGCTATCGCCCGATCAACGCCAGCTTATGATGCAGGGTGCGCTCGCCAATGTCATCGACGGAAATCCGGTCGATGTCGGCGAAGTTGCAGATGCTTCGGCGGCGCTGCGCCGCGCCTATCACGAGGTTAAAAATAATCCCGTCGGCGATCCTCTGGATCCCGCGATCCGGCTGCGCACGACCGGCCTGCGCGATGTCATCGCCGCGCGCGGCGGGTTCAAGAAGATCAACGAGCTATTCATAAAGACCAAACGCGGCTGGGGTTTGATCAAGGCGATCTGGAAGCATGGCGAAAAATCCGACGAGCCGCCGCATCTGCGCGTCACCGAGGAGGATGTCGTCGCTCTGGCGGAGGTATTGGACGGTTACGATCCCATCGATCCGCGCTTATCGCCTAGCCCCGCCCATCGCACTTGGGTCGTCGAAAGAGATGGGCGCAAGGTCATTTATGGCGCGAAAAGGATGGATAGAATTTCGGCGGATGCCGATACGCTCGTGACGATCTATATCGAGGATGGACAGAAAGCACCGCTACCGCTGTCGAAGAAAAAAGCCGAAGCTCCCGGTCCGTCCCCCAGAGGAGATGGTCAACCCCCATCCAGGGATACGCCCGCCGGCGGTTTCTCAGTCCCGGTCGGCAGGGGGATGCCGGAAGCTTCGACCTCTTTCAGTATAGACGCCGGCTCCCTC
>CAYQAG010000070.1:0-8189 GCA_964415425.1 uncultured Rhodospirillaceae bacterium
GCCGCACGGAGCCGTGCCAATACGCTCGAAAAACTGAAGCTCTGCCTCTATAGCCTTGCCGAAACGCAACGCTTGAGCGAAGCGACCGGCATCCTCTGGGATTACAACGATCGCGGCGCGCTTTATCTTTACGAAGACGCCGAGCATTTCCGCGAAGGCTGCCGCAACATGCAGCTCCTCGCCGATCGCGGCGTCGCGATGCGGGTGCTCGATCGCGACGCCTTGATCGCGACGGAACCCGCTCTCGCCCGCTCGCCGGCGCCGATCCTTGGCGCCATTCATACGCCCGACGATGCGAGCGGCGATGCGCGGAAATTCACGCTCGCCTTGGCCGATATCGCGAAACGGCGCGGCGTCGTCTTCCGCTTCGGCGAAACGATCAAGCATTTGCGCCGATCGGGAAATCGCCTGACGGCCATCGTCACCGACCGAGAGGAAATCGTCGGCGATCTCTATCTCCTCGCTTTGGGAAGTTATGCGCCGATCCTCGCCCGAACCGCCGGGCTTGGCTTGCCGATCTATCCCGTCAAGGGTTATTCGATCACCCTTCCCGTCGCCGATTCCGAAGCCGCACCCAGCCGCGGCGGCGTGCATGAGGATCGCCTCGTCGCTTTCTCGCGCCTCGGCGACCGGTTGCGCTTTACGGCAACGGCCGATTTCGCCGGCTACGATACGGGATTCCGCGCCGCCGATTTCGCGCCCATGCTGAAAACCGCCAAATCCCTGTTCCCCGCCGGCGGCGATTTCGATCGGATCGATTACTGGTCCTGCCTCCGACCGATGACGCCGGGCGGGCCGCCGATCATGGGTCCCTCGCCTGTCGCCAATCTTTGGCTCGCCGCCGGCCATGGCCATATGGGCTGGACCATGGCGGCAGGCTCGGCGCGGCTCATCGCCGATGCGATCGCCGGACGCAAGCCGGAGATCGATCTTGCGCCTTTCCGCTATGGGGCGTGATCAGATCCGAAAGAGCCGGCCGAGATCGGGAAACTTGTCGTCGATCCCGGCCAAGCGCAAGCAATGCCAAGCAAGCGCGTGATTGGAGGAGGTCACGGGCTTGCCCATCTCGGCCTCGAGTTCGGCGGCGATCTCGACCACGCGCAGACTGGTGCAGGAAACGAAGACCGCCTCGACATCCTTGCGCCGGCCGAGCGCCAGGGCGGCTTGCCGGATCGAAGCGGTCGAAATGCGCGCGACCTCGTTATCGTCCTCGTGCAGAAAACTGCCGATGACGGAAACGACCAAGCCTTGCTGCTCGATATAGGCACGGAAGCGTTGATTGACGCTGTCGATATAGGGGGTGAGGAGCGCGATCCGCCGCGCGCCGAGCGCCCGCAATCCCGCGATCGCCGCCGCGATGGGATCGGTGATCTTGGCTTCGGGGCGGGCCTCGGCGATCCTAGCGGCCACCTTCGCCGAGCCCATCACGACGCTGGCCGAGGTGCAGCCATAGCCGATGACGTCGAGTGGGGTGCCCGGCAGGATCAAGGCGGCGGCCGGCGCCAGCCCCGCTTCCATCGCCGCCAAAGTCGTCGGATTGATCGCCGCTTCGTTGCGAATCCTTGTGCCGTATAGGGCGACGCCCGGAAGACGGAAAATCCGCCGGCATTCGTATTCCAGCGTATGATCGGTCGCGAGCACGATCAACCCGATCCGCGCCCGGGCGGCGATGCCGGTATCGAGCGCGAAGGCGAAAGGAAGCGTCTCGGCCGGTCGGATTTCCGCCGATTGCGGCGAATTCGCGGCTTGGCTCGGCATCTTCATTCTCCCTATGGCTCTTGCGCCCGGACCGGGCTAGATTAGCCGAGATACCCCGCCCCGTCAGCCTTCAGTATGCGGATAGAGCTTATGCGCCTTTTCTCGACGATGATCGGCCTTGCCCTTCTGGCGACGATGGGCCTCCCCGATAGCCCGGCTCTGGCTCAGGCGGACGAACCGCCGACGACCCTGCCGGTCAATGCCGTCGCCTATCGGGCGATCCCGCCGGGCGCCGTCTTCCTGGTTCAGCCGCAAAGCGCCAGCAAGCTCGACGAGGATGCGCAGGCCGAGATCGTCGCGCGCCTGCCCGCTCTCGGGTTCAGCAGCGCGGAAGAAGCCGATCTTGTCCTCACCGTCGAAACGCAATTGAGCGATCGCCTGGGCGATTTCGGCTCGCCCTTCAATTACGAGGAAAAAAGCGCCGGCGTCAAAGCCGGCGGCAATATCTTCTCGACCGATGGCGGCTCGCTGCTCAATCCCGGCATTCCGGCGCCGAAATCCAATCGCATCTTCCGCATCGTCGTTTCGGTCTATGACCGCGCGACCGGCCTTTATCTGTGGCAGGGGTCGATCGAACGCGCCGATGCCAGCGCCGAACCCACGCAGGCGCTCGATTTCATGGTGCCGGAATTGCTGAAA
Organism: uncultured Rhodospirillaceae bacterium; assembly: GCA_964415425.1. GTDB lineage: Bacteria > Pseudomonadota > Alphaproteobacteria > Dongiales > Dongiaceae > Dongia. The sequence goes on from CAYQAG010000070.1 coordinate 2,398, forward strand.
TATATCGGCGTCAACGCCGCCCCGCCCGCGCCTTGACGCTCAGGTGAAATCCCGCGCCAGGGAAAAGCGATCCTCGTCGCTGAAAAGGCGTTCGTCATTTTCGAAAGCATCGCGCGAAACGGCGATCTCGTAGGTTTCGGCCGTCAGGGATAATCGCGATTGCGTGAACGTGCGGATCGCCCAGCCGGGACGGCGCAATTCCTGACGATATTCGATCGCGACGCGATGGGAGAGCGGATTCCCCGCTTGGATCGAATAGGTTTCGATCTGGCGACAATCGCTGACGAGATCGATTTCGGCGAAACGATAGGCGCCGGCATCCTTGACCATTTCCAAGCGGGTCTCGCCGGTCAGAAGATCGCGAACGACCTTGCGGCTCGTGGCGCCGGGGCGGAGCCATTCCCCGGGGGAAGGCGCCGCCGACAGAGCCGGCGGAACCTCTCGCTGCGGGGGAATTTGCCGATCGGCGGGAAGGATCGGCAAAACGAGCGAGGTCCCCGGCGCGATCACGCCGAGCTTTACCGCTTCCGGCGCCGGCATCATCTGCGGCCAATAATTCGTGGAGATAGCGAGGCGCAGGCGATGGCCGGGCGAAAAGCGATGCGCCGCATCGTTGAGACGCAGGCGGAAGCGATAGCGCGCGCCGGGCATCAGCGATTTCGGTTCGGCAGGGTCCGGCTGATGATTGAGGCTGAAAAGGCCGTAAGTGATGCGCGTCGATCGCCCGTCCGGGGCTACTTCGCATAGGCGCACGGCGATACGGGCGATGGGGCGATCGACGCTGCAGAGGAGGTCGAGCTCGGGCGCGCCGACGAAGGCGAGAGGTTCCGACAAAGGCGGCGTATCGAAAACGAGCGAAAGCCCGTCATCCTGCGCTTGATCGCCGGCGATATCGCCATCGCCGCCGGAATTGCCGCACCATTCGACGCAGCCCAATCCGCAAGAAAGCGGCGAGGCGATTTCGCCCTGCCATTCCCCCGTCGCTTCCCGGTCGCGCAATCCCATAGGGGTCGCGAAGAATCGCCGCTTTTCGATTCCGGGATCGGGCCAATCGGCAAAGCCAAGCCAGCGCCCCGGGCGTTCCTCGGCACAAGGATCGGGCGCGTAAGTGTCGTTCATCCAAACGAGGAGGCGCGGATCCCCATCGGCGCCGTTCGCCTCCGCCTTCAGCCAGAGATCCCACCAGCGCAAGGCTTCCTGCAGGAAGCCGGCTTGGGGGCCGGGAATGCCGTTATGGGGAAAGGCATGGCCCCAGGGGCCGATCCAGCCGCGCCGAGGAATTGTCAGCCTCGCGGCAAGGCGCGGCACGGCATTGGAATAGCCGTCTTCCCAGCCGCCGATGGCGAGGACCGGGCATTTGACGGCGCCGTAATCCTCGCAAACCGAACCGTGCCGCCAATAGGCATCGCGGCGTTGATGCGCGCCCCAGATGCGGAAGGGAAAGCGATAATGGCGCAGGCGCGCAAGCCAAGCCGCGCGCCATTCCGCGCCGAAGATTTCGGGATCGGGCGGCAAGGCGACGAAGGCGAACATGGCCGAGGCCCAGGCGAAATTATCGTGCAGCATGACGCCCTGCATGTAATGGACGTCGTCGTTATAGCGATCATCGGAGGCATCGACGGTGACGATCGCCTTCAAGGCCGGGGGCGCAAGCGCCGCGATCTGCAGGGAATTGAAGCCGCCCCAGGAAACGCCCATCATGCCGATGGCGCCGTCGCACCAATCTTGCGTGGCCGCCCAGGCGATGCAATCCAGGATATCGCGATGTTCGGCGGCGCTGTATTCGTCGTCGGGCAAGCCTTCCGAATCGCCCGTGCCGCGCAGATCGACACGCAGCATCGCATAGCCGTGGCCGGCGAAATAGGGATGCATCCGATCGTCGCGATAGCGCAGACCGTCGCGCTTGCGATAGGGGAGGCATTCGAGCACGGCGGGAACCGGCCGGCTTCCGGCGTCTTCCGGCATCCAAACGCGCGCGGCAAGGCGGGTGCCGTCGGCTAGGGGAATCCAAAGATTCTCGATAGCCCGAACGGGTCGGGGAAATTCGCTGGGGGCAACGATCCGCATAAGCGCGATCCTAGCAAAAGGCGAACGGCCTGACGACGGTTTCCGGTTTTATCGATCCCGACCCATGGACGGCGGGGTCTCGCCTCCGCTAGACTCGCTGGGGGTCGCATTCCGCGACGGCGAGTCCTTTGGGAATCATGACGGCCAATCAAATCGGCGGCCATGCCGCCATCGCTCTTCTTGAGACTTATGGCGCCGAAGTGATTTTCGGCATTCCGGGCGTCCATACGCTCGACCTCTATCGCGGCATTGCGGATCGCGGTCTGCGCCATATCGGCGTCCGCCACGAGCAAGGCGCCGGGTTCATGGCCGACGGCTATGCCCGGGCTTCGGGAAAGCCGGGACTCTGTTGCCTCATCACCGGGCCGGGACTCATGAATGCCGCCACCGCTATCGGCCAGGCCTATTCGGATTCGGTTCCCGTTCTCGTTCTCGCCAGCGTCAATGCCAGCGGCGATCTCGGTCATGGCCGCGGCCGCTTGCACGAAATCGTCGATCAGCGCGCGGCCATCGCTCCCCTGACGGCTTTCACGCGCACCATCCGCCAAGCGCGCGATCTTGCCCCGGCCATGGCCGATGCCTATCGAATCTTCGAAAGCGCGCGCCCGCGCCCGGTCGTGCTGGAATTCCCGCTCGACATGCTGGCGGCGCCGGCCGATATCGGCCGCGTCGCGCGCGAAGCGGCGCCCCGCCCCATGCCCGGCGAAGGCGAATTGGCGAAGGCCGCCGCGTTGATCGATGCCGCCAAACGGATTTTCGTCATCGCCGGCGGCGGAACGCTGGAAGCCGGGACGGAATTGCGTCGCTTCGTCGAAAAATCGGGCGCGCTCGTCGCGACGACGACGGCAGGCAAGGGCATTATCCCCGATAGCCATCCCGCAAGCCTCGGCGGCACCCTCTCGCTGAAGCCCACGTTGAAAGCGCTGGCGGGGACCGATCTCGTCATCGCGATCGGCACCGAACTCGCCGAGACCGATTCCTGGGTCGATCGCCTGCCGATCAAGGGAAAGCTTATCCGCATCGACCTCGATCCCTATACGCTGACGCGCGATTATGCGCCGGAAATCGGCCTACTCGGCGATGCGGGGCCGTGCCTCGCCGATCTATGCGAGAGGATCGCGCCGGGTCGCAAGGCCGACCTTGCCCAGGCGGAAGCGATCCGCGCCGAGAATCTCCAAAATCTCAATCCGCTGCAGCGCAAGCACAAGGCGGTTCTCGATGCCTTGCGTCGGGCCTTGCCCGAAGACGGCATCGTCGCGACCGACATGACGCAGATCGCCTATACCGGCAATGTCGTCTTTCCCTGCGAACGGCCGCGCGGCTGGTTCCACCCCAACGGCTTCGGCACTTTGGGCTATGCTTTGCCGGCGGCGATTGGCGCCAAGATCGCCTGCCCCGAGCGCGCCGTCGCTGCCATGGCCGGCGATGCCGGTTTTCTGTTCACGGTTCAGGATCTCGGCACCGCCGTCGAACTCGGCCTCCCGCTTCCCATTCTGCTTTGGAACAACGATGCGCTTGGCCAGATCGCCGGCGATATGATCGCGCGCGATATTCCCGAACTCGGCGTCAAACCGCGCAACCCAGACTATCAAGCGCTCGCGAAATCCTTCGGCGCGGCCGCCGAGCGCCCCGACAATCTTGCCGCCTTGACCGAGGCCCTGAGGCGCGCCTTCTCCGCCAAGAGCCCGACCTTGATCGAAATCCGCCAGGATTCGAGCTTCCTGCCATGAAAATGCCTTCGCTCGCCGCCCTCGTTCTCGCGATCTTCGCTCTGATGCAACCGATATCCGTTCGCGCCGATATCGCCGAAGTGCGCGCCCTCATCGCCGATCATAAGATTTTCGACGCTTATCTCGAATTGCGCGACCTCGCGCCGAAAGGCGATCCCGAAGCGCAATACATGCTGGCCGGCATGTATCATTGGGGCGATGTCGGCGCCGCCGATTTCCAGAAAGCGCTTTACTGGTACGAACGCGCCGCCAAGCAAGGTCATGGCGAAGCGATGATCGGGCTTGCCATTCTTTATGCCCAGGATCAGGGATCGGTGAAGCTCGATCGCCGCAAAGCCTATACCTGGCTGCAATGCGCCGATCGTTATCTGCCCGAAGGCAAGAGCAAAACCGCCGCCGCCGGTTTGCGCGAAAGCCTTGCCGCGAAGATGACGCCCGAGGATGTCGCGGCGGCCGAGGCCGAAGCCGCCTCGTTCCAGCCGCAAGCGGAGCCGCAGCCATGATCCTGACAATCGCCGCACCCTCCGCCATTCCTTCCGCCGAACTCGAGGATTGGGGAAGGGTCAAAGAGCCGATCGGCCAGCCGGTCGCTGGATTGCGCGGCCGGAGCCTTGTCGCGCCGGCGGGGGAAACGGCACCCGATTGCGGCATTTGGGAATGTTCGCCGGGAAATTGGCGCCGGCAAGTCGTCAAGGGCGAATTCTGCCATTTCCTCGCCGGGCGCGCCCGCTTTCATGCCGATGACGGGCAAATCGTCGAAATTCGCGCCGGCAATTCCTATTATTTTCCACCCAAGAGTTTCGGCACCTGGCAAGTCATCGAGACCGTGCGCAAAGTCTATTTCATCGTCGCGTAACGCGGATCACCAACCCCCGTTTTTCGCCCAATCGCGCATCTGTTCCAGGCGGTCATGACCCCAGAAGGGTTCGCCGTCGACGATGAAATAGGGCGAACCGAAAACCCCCTTGGCGATCGCCCCCTCCGTCGCTTGGCGCAAAGCGCCGCGCGCTTCGGGGCTTTCCATTCCGGCAAGGATTTCGGCCACCGGCCGCGCGAAAATCGGCGCCGCGATTTCGGCGACGATAGCGGGCGTATCGATATTGCGGCCTTCCGCGAAAAGCGCCGCGAAGAGCGCGAGGACGAGGCGGGAAGCGGCTTCCGGTTGCCGCGCCCTCAGCCAATAGAAAGCCCGGCCCGCGGCAAGACCCGAAACCGGAAAGAAGGGCGGAATGCTAAAAGCGAGGCCGAGGCGCCGGGCGCTCCGCGCCATGTCGCGGCGATGATAATCCCCGCGCAAGGGCTGCCCGAGAAGCGGCGATTGGCCGGTCGTCTTGAAAACGATGCCCAAGAGATAAGGCCGCCAATCGACAATGCGGCCGATCTCGGCGGCTAAAGCCTCGATTCTCGTCGCGGCGAAATAGCCATAGGGCGAGGAAAAATCGAAATAGAATTCGATCGGCGCGGATGCCGGCATGGCATTCGCCTACCAGGGGAGACGCGCGCCATCGTAAGCGAGAAAGGCGCAGGCGCCGTCGGGCTTGAGATCGGCGATCACGCGCCGCAATCCGGCAGCGCTTTCCTCGGGCGAAAGCGGCGCTTGGCTACCGCCCATATCGGTCTTGACCCAACCCGGATGCAGAACGGCGATGGCGCAATTCTTGCCCTTGAGATCGGCGGCGAGATTGGCCATCACCATATTGAGAGCGGCTTTCGAGGAACGATAGGCATAAGACCCGCCTTGCGGCGGATCGCCGATCGAACCCATGCGGCTGGTGATGGCGACGATCTTGCGCGTCTTGGCCGCCAAGACCTGCGGCAGCAAGGCCGAAATCACCAGGAAGGGCGCGATGCTGTTGACGCGGAAAACTTCAAGCCAAGCCTTGGTATCGGCCTTGGCCAGGGATTGCGGCTTCTTGCCGTAGATTCCGGCATTGTTGACGAGGACATCGATCGGCGTTTTCTTCAGGCGCTTCGCCAATTTCTTGAGCGACGCGC
>CAYQAG010000071.1:0-5827 GCA_964415425.1 uncultured Rhodospirillaceae bacterium
AGCGTGAAATCGACCGAGGATTTGACGAGATCCTTGCCGCCCGCCTTCGCGGAATTCGTCTCGGTAACCGTATCGCCCAGGCTATCGACGATATAGGTATCGTCGCCGTCGCCGCCGATCAGCGTGTCGTTGCCGGCCCGGCCATCCAGCGTATTCTTCCCCGCATTGCCTTTGAGGATATTATCCGCACCGTCGCCCGACGCATTGATCGCGCCCTTGAGCAGCAGGGTCACGTTCTCGACATTCGGGCCGTTGATCGTGAGATCGACCGAAACCGTGGACTGAATCTCATCATTGGTGCCGCCGCCGATAAGCTCGACCGCGCGATCCGCGACATTGTCGAACTTATAGGTATCGTTGCCATTGCCGCCGATCAGGAAATCGACATTCTTGCCGCCGTCGAGAATATCGTCGCCGTCGCCGCCATCGATCAGATCGACTCCCGCCCCACCGGTGATCTCGTTATCCGCTGCATCGCCGAAGAAGGTCCAATTGCCCTTGCCGGTGAAAATGTAATTCTCGATTCCGGAAATCGTCCCCGTAATGGCAATGCTCGTGCGCAGAAGGTCATCCGTATCGCTGCCCGTTTCCTGAAGATGCGTCGCATCCGCTTCGGCCGCATTATCGATTATATAGGTGTCGTTGCCGGCCCCGCCGATCAGAATGTCGACACCCTTGCCGCCATCGAGAACGTTTTTCCCGCTATTCCCCGTGATCGTATTGTCGAGATCGTTGCCGGTTCCGTTGATATCGAGGCTACCCGTCAGGACGAGATTGTCGAGATTGGCGCCAAGCTTAAAAGTGACCGAGGATTGAACAATATCGATGCCGCCGCCCTTGCTGTTAGCAAGGCTTTCCGTAACCTTATCCCTTAAGCTATCGACGATATAAGTGTCGTCGCCCGCGCCGCCGATCAGCGTATCGTTGCCCGAACCGCCGTCCAGGACATCGTTCCCAGCGCCGCCATCGAGCTTGTCGTTATCGGCACCGCCCAGCAACGTGTCGTTGCCGCCACCACCATTGATGATGTCGTTGCCGGCCAAGCCGTCGATCGTATCGTTCGCGCTATCGCCGGTGATCTTGTCGTTGCCGGACGTCGGGTTCGGAGTGAAAGCCATGACGGAAGCTCCTCAAATCGGGGTTTGCGACAAAACAAAATCCATCGCCCATTTCGGTCGATGCATCGCGGCCACGATCGAGGCCGCGAAAATCGGTCCTCAAATAAGCGCGTAAAGCAGACCCATCCCAAATCTTGCTTACGCCGAATTCAATAAATTGCTTCGAACGGAAGCGCAACCGAAAAATCCACCCATCAATGATCGGCGTGCTTTCGTCCGATAGGCGGGGTATCTTCGCCTTGGCTAGAGCGATTGATTAGAAATCTACCATAATCCATTGTGATAGAGCGTTTTTCTTTTAAACTCTCGCTCCCTCTCGCTCCCGGCCGCGAGCCCGTTAAGCGATATTCACGGTCAGACCCAATTCGATCGCCAGCACATGCGCCCCCGTCATATAAAAGGCATAACCGGCCAGATTGCCGCCGAAGGTCCAACCTTCGGCCGCGAATAGGCTGACGACATCCCCCGCTTCGCCATCGATGCGCAGGACATTATCGAAGAGCGAGCCCAGGACATTGCTATTCTCGACATCGAGGTCGAGCAGATCGGCAATGCGCAAGGTGAGATTGTTGACGGCGCCGTTGGCCATATCCAGCACCTCGATACCCCGAATGGCGCCGCGCTCCGACGTCGCGGAATCGCCATCGAGATCGCCGATGATGATCTTGCCTGAAGAAGAGAAAACCAATTTATCGACGCCGGCGCCGCCATCGATGCGGGCGAACATGGTGTCGCCGACATAGATAATGTCGTCGCCGGCACCGCCCGATGCGACATCGCCCGTACCCGAGAGCGAGAAGCCGGCATCGATCTGATCGTTGCCGAGGCCGCCGATCAGAATATCGGTCCCGGTTCCGCCGATCAGGATATCGTCGCCCGTCGTCCCGATCTCGCTGGCGGTGCCGGTGAAATCGCGCCCATAGATGACATAACTTTCGCCGCCCGATCCCGCCACCCATTTGCCGAGCACGATATCGCCGAACCCGTCGCCGTCGATATCGCCGGCCGCGGCCAAGGGCTCCTCGCCGCTGGTCGAGACGAAGGGCGCGGCGCTGATATTGTCGAGACGGAATCCGTTGGATCCGTCGATCCCGGCGAGATTGAAACTCGCGCCGAAACCGCTTGCCTTGCCGAAAACGAGATAGGCGGTTCCTTGGAAGGCGAAGCCGCCGGGCGCGGCATTGCGCTCCAGGATCAGCATATCGTCGAGGCCGTCGCCATTGACATCGCCCGCCGCCGAGACGATGCGTCCGGCATAGCCGCTGGCCGCAGCGCCGTCGAGACGGAAGCCGTTCGTGCCGTCGATCGCGGAAAGAGCGAGGGTCCCAGAGAAGCCGCCGGCCTTGCCGAAGACGACATAGCCTGCCCCTTCATTGCCGGCGCCAGCATAGGCCGCGCCGACGAAGACATCGGCATAGCCGTCGCCATTGACATCGCCGATACTGGCCACGGAATTTCCGGCATAGTCATTGCTGGCGACGCCATCGATGCGAAAACCGTTATCCCCATCGAGTAAAGCGAGATTGGTCGCGCCGATCCCCGTGCCGCCGAAAACGACATAGGCCGCGCCTTTTAGGCTATTGGGACCGATAGCGCCTAGAACATAATCGTCGTACCCGTCGCCATTGACGTCGCCGGCGGAAGAAACGCTGATACCGGTAAAGTCCCCGCTTCCCAGGCCATCGACGCGGAAACCGACGCTGCCCAAGGGCAGGCTGAGATCGATCGGCCCGACAAAACCGAGAGCGCTGCCGAAAATCACATAACCCGCCCCGGCATCGCTCTTCACACCGACATCGAAGCGATGCGCGCCAATGAAAATATCGTCGAATCCATCGCCGTTATAATCGCCGATCGCGGCGACGGAGTGACCGGAATAATCGTCGGCCGCGGCGCCATCGATACGGAATCCGTCCGTCTGCGTCAGGCCGGCGAGATCGAAACTGGCGGAGAAATTAGCCTTACCGTAAAGAACGTAACTCGTCCCGGCATGGCTATTGCCGTTGGGACCGGCTTGCGGCGCGCCGATGATGAGATCGCCGATTCCGTCGCCATTGACGTCGCCGGCGGCGGAAACCGCGGCGCCGGTTGATCCAAAAGCGAAAGCCGCATCGCCATCGATGCGGAACCCGTTGGTGCCGTCGATCGTGGTGAGATCGAAACCGGCGCCCAAGCCGCCCGCTTGGCCGTAAACGACATAAGCCGCGCCGGCAAAATTGGGGATGGCCGCGAAGCCGGGCGCGCCGATAATGAAATCCTCGATTCCATCGCCATTGACGTCGCCTGCCCCGGAAACCGCGAAACCCGCTTGGGCGCCGCCATTGGGATGCGCGAATTTCGATCCGACCGCTGGCGCCAAGGCGTTGAGATCGACGACGCTCAACCCCTTATCGGCGACATTGGTAATGGCAATGGTGAAGGTCTGATCGCGATAGAGGCCGTATTGATTGGTCGCGCGGATGGTGATGTCGCGACTGGTATTGGCCTCGTAATCGATGAGTTCGCCATGATCGACCGTGACGATGCCGGTATTGGCATCGATCTTGAAACGCCCGCCGGCGCTGGCATCGGCGCCATTGCCATCAAGCAGCGAATAGGTCACGGGCCCGCCGCCGCTATCCAGGGCAAAGCCGGTGATGCCGATTTTCGTTCCCGTCGCCGCGCCTTCGGCAACGATATCGGTCGCGGCATCGGCATCGCTGACGGGGCCGATCGTCGTGACCGTTTGATCGGCGAATTGCAGAAACTCGATGCTAATCAATGTATCGATCTCGAAAGTCGAAAGATCGGTAACGCTGATATCGCCGTTCGCCGCGACATTGACGATGTAATTGGCATAAAGACCGGCAAAGCCGGCCGTATCGATGCCGGCGCCGCCGATCAAAGTGTCCGCGCCCAAATCGCCGAACAGGAAATTGTCGCCGCTATTGCCGGTGATGACATTGGCCAGCGTGTTGCCGGCGCCGGAAAGATTATCCGTCGTCAACAGGACGAGGTCTTCGATGCCGATGCCGAGCGTATAATCGGCATAGGCCATGACCGTATCGTGTCCGCTGGAAGCGACTTCGCTGGCGACATCGGCGATGGAATAGACGTAATAGGTATCATTGCCGTCGCCGCCATCCAACGTATCGCCGCCGGTGCCGCCATCGAGCAGATTATTGCCGGCATTGCCGCGCATGATATTGCTGCCGGAATTACCATAACCGTCGATATCGGCGGTGCCGATAAGATTAAGATTCTCGAGTCCATTGCCCAAGCCATAACTGACCGAGCTATAGACCGTATCCACTCCCGGGTCCGATGAGGATTCGTTAATGAAATCGCTGGCATTATCGACGTAATAACTATCGTTGCCGCCGCCGCCGCTCATGTAATCGATGCCGGCGCCGCCATCCAGAATGTCGTTGCCCGAAGACGCGAAGATCATGTTATTGGCGCCGATATCGTCGGTGAAACTCCAGTTTGCCGTGCCGAAGAAGGTCCAATCCTCGACGCCCGCGGCTTGGCTCGCTTTCGTGAAGGCGGCCGCCAAGGCATTGCCGACCAGGATGATGGCATCGTGATCGTCGGTGCCGGTCTCGATGACCTGGTCGCCGAGATCGGTCAGGATATACTGATCGTTGCCCGTCCCGCCGATGAGAATATCGTTATCGGCGCCGCCATCCAATTGATCCTCGCCGGCGCCGCCGATCAGCGTATCGTTGCCGGCGCCGCCGTTCAGGCCATTGTCGCCGCTATTGCCGGTGATGATGTTATCGAGGGTATTGCCGGTGCCGGTGAGATTGGCATTCCCGGTCAAGGTCAGATTCTCGATATTGGCGGAGAGGAAATATTTGGCCGAAGAGATGACGATATCGATGCCGCCGCCCGAATCCGTCGCGAAATCGGTGGTGCTGTCGGCCAGGAAGGTATCGTCGCCGGCCCCGCCTTCCATGACATCCTCGCCAGCCCCGCCGTCGAGGATATCATTGCCCGATCCGCCATCGAGAGTGTCGTTGCCCGATCCGCCGGTCACGACATTATCGGCGCCGACATTATCGACGAAAGTCCAATTGACGGACCCCGTGAAGGCCCAATTCTCGATGCCGGCGATATCGCTCGCTTGATCGTAAAGCGGCGCCAGGGCGTTCGCCGTCAGAACGACGCCATCGTCGCCATCGGTATTGCCCTGCTCGTCGACGACATCGCCCGTGGAGTCGAGCGTATAGAGATCGTTGCCGGCTCCACCCTGCATGAAATCGTTGCCGGTACCGCCATTGAGCGTATCGTCGCCGGCATTGCCGATGAGCGTATCGTCGCCGAGACCGCCACTCAACTGATCGTTGCCCGAACCGCCGGTCAGGATGTTGTCGGCGCCGACATCGTCGGCGAAAATCCAGGTGACCGAACCCGTGAAGGTCCAATTCTCGATTCCCGCAATATCGCTCGCCTTCTGATAGGTGCCGGCCAAGGAATCGACGGTCAGAACGGCTTCGTCGCCAGTGTCGCTATTGCCCTGCTCGTCGACGACGTCCTTGGGACTGTCGAGCAGATAACGGTCGTTCCCGCTGCCGCCCAGGAGAAAGTCGTTATTGGCGCCGCCATACAAGGTGTCGTCGCCGGCATTGCCGATCAGCGTATCGTTGCCGGTCCCGCCGCTCAGGTCGTCATTGCCGCTGCCGCCGATCAGGATATTGTCGGCGCCGACATCGTCGACGAAAGTCCAG
>CAYQAG010000071.1:5927-7511 GCA_964415425.1 uncultured Rhodospirillaceae bacterium
TCGGCGCCGACATCGTCGACGAAAGTCCAGGCGACGGAACCCGTGAAGGTCCAATTCTCGATGCCCGCGATATCGCTCGCTTGGTCGTATTGCGGCGCCAAGATATCCGACGTCAGAATGACGCCATCGTCGCTATCGGTATTACCCTCTTCGTCGACGATATCGCCGGTCGAATCGAGATAATAGAGATCGTTCCCGCTTCCGCCCAGCATGAGGTCGTTGCCGGCGCCGCCATCAAGGCTGTCATTGCCGGCGCTACCGCGCAGAATATCGTCGCTGGCGAGGGCCTGGATGATATCGTCGCCGCCCAGGCCGTCGATATCGTCCGGCCCCGGCGTGCCGATCAAGAGATCGGGGCCGGGCGTGCCGAAGATCTTGTCGAAATCGTCGATGACGGTGATGACGAAATCCTGCGTGGCGGCACCGCCTTGACCGTCGAGGGCGCGAATTGTGATCTTATGGCTGGTCGCCGTCTCGTAATCGAGCGTCCCCACCAGCGTCACTTGGCCGGTGCTGCCGTCGATCGCGAAGAGACCGCCGGCATCGTCGTCCAAGCTGTAACCGATCACATCGCCGATATCGATATCGATCGATTGCGCCGTGATTCCGACGATAGTTCCGGGCGTCGCATTTTCGGAAATCGCATCGGCGGCAACATCGCTGTCGCTAATCGCGCCCGGCGCGTCATTCGTTCCCACGATATCGATCGTGATCGTCTGTTTCGTGCCGTCGATCGTGAAAATATCGAAACTATCGGCAAGCGCAGCTCCCTCGCCCAAGGATTGGATCGCGGGATCGCCATTGTTCAGGGCGTAAGACCATTTTCCCGACCCGTCTACCGTGAATGTGCCATAGGTCGCATTGCCGCTCGCCGCTTGCGTTCCGCTCTCGCCGGCATCGGGATCGACCACATCGATCTTGCCGCTATTGTTCGGCTTATTATCCTCGCTCACCGAACCTGTGATCTGTCCGGTAATAACCGGCGCCTCATTGGCATCGGTAACATTGATCGTGAAACTCTTGGCGAAGGTAAGACCGCCGGCATCCTTCGCCGTCACGGAAACCGTAATCGTCGGCTCCGTCTCGAAATCCAGCGTCCCGCCGACGAATTCCAGGCTGCTGCCGTTGAAAGCGAAGCGCGAATCCGAAATCGTGAACGTATGCGTATCGCCTTGATCGGGATCGAGCGCACTCGCCGTTCCGGCACTCACCCCGACGGCCGCATCCTCGGCAATCGTGAAGCTGCCCGCAATATCCGTTGGTGCCTCGTTTACATCGGTGACCGCAATCGTGAATGTCGCCGTTACAAAGGCGCCTTGGCTATCCGTCGCACGGACGACGATCTGATGGCTGGAGGCCGTCTCGAAATCCAAGGCGCCGATCAGCGTCACCGCCCCCGAAGTTCCGTCGATCGCAAAGAGACCGCCGGCATCGTCGTCCAGACTATAGATGACGCTATCGCCGGCATCGGGATCGACCGAGAGCGCGACGATTCCGACGCTCGCCCCGATCACCGCATCCTCGGCAATCTGATCGGTCGCGGAATCGCTATCGACAATGGCGCCCGGCGCGTCATTGGCATCC
>CAYQAG010000072.1:0-6900 GCA_964415425.1 uncultured Rhodospirillaceae bacterium
GCTTTCCGGCCGCGTCCAGATTTCGTAGCCGAGATCGCCCGTATAGCCGGCGCGGTCGATGCGCAGCCAATGGCCGTCGATCCTAACCTCTCGAATCGCGAAATAGGCTAGAGTCTCGATATTCGGAACACCCAAGACGGCGAGAATATCGCGCGCGGTCGGGCCTTGCAGGGAAAGGCCGCAGAGGCTTTCCGAAATATCCTCGATCGCGACGTCGAAACCATAGGCGGCGTCGGCGAGCCAGGTAAGCTGCGGCAAGGCGGCATTCAGCAGGAAATCGTTTTCGCCGAGGCGGAAGAGCGTTCCTTCCTCGATCATCTTGCCGTCGTCCTGGCACCAGGCGGTGTAAACGACTTGGCCGGGTTTCGTCTTGGCGATATCGCGCGTCACCAGAAAATCGACGAAGCGCGCCGCGTCGCGACCGCCAATCGCATATTTCAGCAGCGGCGAAATATCGTAGACCGAAGCGCCGTGGCGGATCGCGAAATATTCCGATTGCTCGGAATCGAAAAAACTCGGCGAACGATAGCCCTGCCAACGCTGCCAATGATCGCCCGGCATCAAAGCCGCCATCGGCGCGAAGAACGGCGTTTCCTTGAGGAAGGGCCGCAAATGCTTGAGATGAGTCATCGCGCCCCTCCTTACCCGCGTCGGGACTTGAGATCGGCGATCATTTCGCGCGCCGCATTGGCGCCCGGCGCGCCGGAGAGATGCCCGCCGGGATGAGCGCCCGCGCCGCAAAGATAGAGCCCCGGAATCGGCATCCGATAACGCTGATGCCCGCCCGACGGCCGCAGCAGAAACATTTGATCCAGCGTCAACTCGCCCTGATGCCATTGTCCGCCGGCAAGACCGAGTTCGCTTTCGAGATCGCCGGGGAGCAGAACCTCGCTCGCCGCGACATGCCGGGCAAAGCCGGGCGCCATGGCCTCGAGGGCCGCGATGGCGCGGGTCCTGACCTCCGCGCGAGCCATATCCGGCGATGTCTCGCGCAGGCGATAGGGCGCGTAATGATAAAGCACCGAGGCGACATGCCGGCCCGGCGGCGCGAGGCCGGGATCGGTCAAGCTGGGAAGAGTCATTTCGAGCGCCGGCGCCTCGGCGATGCGGCCGTATTTCGCGGCATCGGCTGCGCGTTCGAGCGGGTCGAGACCGCCGGCAACGACGAGCCGCGCGGGCAAGCGCGGCAGATTTTCCGGCAAAGCGTCGAGCGCGAGATTGAGCCTGGCGACGCAGCCATTCATCCGGAGATGGCGGATGCGCTTCGTAAATTGCGGATCGAGCTCGCCCGCGGGAACGAGTTTCAGCAAGGTCGTCTGCGGATCGAGGCTGGAAGCGACGAGCGGCGCCTTATGGACGCTGCCATCGGCAAGCGCGATGCCGGTCGCCTTTCCCTTTTCGATGAGAATTTCCCGGACCGGCGCGTTTTTGCGAATGACGGCGCCGGCGGCCATGGCCGCGCCTTCCAACGCGCCGACGAATCCCGCCATACCGCCCTTGGGCAGGTAATAGCCGCCAAGCCCATGCCGGTTGAGTCCGGCCAAGCGATAGAGCAGATGGAAGACGGTATTGGGCGCGCGCGGCCCCAAAGACAGCCCTAGCGTCGCATCGAAGGCGAGCTGACCCTTGAGGCTATCGCTCGCCAGATAATCCGTCGCCAGATCGGCGACATTCATGGCGAGGATGCGCGTCAATTCCAGCATGTCCTTGCGCCCCAACAGGCGTAGGCGCAATGCGAATTCGCCGAGCGCCCAACGATCGGCGAGCGTATTGCCGCCGAAAGCCGGCGGCCGGCGCAGCAGGAAAAAGCCGAGCCGATCGGCGAAACGGCCGAGGCGCGCGAGCAAAGCGGGATAGGCCGTCGCATCTTCGGGCGCGAACCGGCGCAGGACATCCGGCCAATAAGCGGGATCGGCGGCCAATTCGATCCGCCGATCCGGCGCTTCCATCTTGATCGTGGCGAGCGGGCCGGCGCCAAGATCGAGGCCGTGCCGGTCGAGATCAAGATCGCGCCGGATGCGGGGGTGAAGCGCGAAGAGCAGATGCGCGGCAATGGGCGCCGAAAAGCCGGGCGCAAATTCGCGCCGGGCGGCGCAGCCGCCGAGTTCGGAGCGCGCTTCCGCGAGCAGGACCTTGGCGCCCGCTCGGCCGAGATAGGCGGCGGCGATCAGACCGTTATGCCCGCCGCCGATGATTATGGCATCGTAAGCGGCGGTCATTTCAGCACCCGATGGCGGAAATCCTTGAGGATTTCGCGGGCCGCATTGGCGCCCGGCGCGCCCATGACGCCGCCGCCGGGATGGGTTCCGGAGCCGCACATGTAAAGCCCGTCGAAGGGGCCGCGATATTGCCCATAGCCCGGGAAGGGTCGATTGAAGAGCAATTGGTCGAGCGTCAATTCGCCCTGGAAGATATTGCCTTCGGTCAAGCCGACTTCGTTTTCGATATCGAAGGGCGAGCGCGTCTGACAATGCAGAACGAGCTTGCGAAAGCCCGGCGCATTCGCCTCGATCGTATCCAGCACGTCCTTTTCGAAAGCGGCGCGCATTGCCGGCGACCACGGCCCTTCGGCCAGGGCATAGGGAACGTATTGCACGAAGACCGACATGAAATGCTTGCCGGGCGGCGCCATGGTGGGATCGACCGTGGTGGGGATGACGATGTCGAGAAAGGGCCGCTTCGACCAGCCGCCATATTTGTAATCGTCATAGGCGCGTTCGATATAATCGAAATCGCCGCCGATATCGATCGTGCCCCAGGCCGCTTCCGGCGGCAGGCCGGCAAAGCGCGGCAGGGCATCGAGCGCGATATTGAGCTTGCCCGACGATCCCCGAATCTTGAAATTGCGCGCATAGCGATGGATATCGGGATCGACGGCGTCGAGATCGGTCTTTTCCAAGAGCTTCAGATAAGTGCGCTTGGGGTCGAGATTGGAGATAACGGCCTTGGCGTAAATTTCCTCGCCATCGGCGAGGGCAATGCCGATCGCGCGATTGTTTTTGACGAGAATCTTCTCGACCTCGGCCCCGGTTCTGATATCGGCCCCCGCTTCGAGGGCCGCCGAAGCGATCGCCTTGGCGACCGAGCCCATGCCGCCCCGCGCGAAACCCCAGGCGCCGATCTGGCCATCGACTTCGCCCATGTAATGATGCAGCAGGACATAGGCCGTCCCCGGCGAATAAGGGCCGAGCGCCGTCCCGATGATGGCGGAAGCCGCGGAAAATCCCTTCCAGCGCGGATGTTCGAAATATTCGTCGAGGAAATCGCCGATCGACATCGTCCAGAAGCGGAGAATTTCATACATCTCCGCCTCGCCCAGGCGCCCGAATTCGCGCAAGATCCGCAGGACGCTATCGAGATCGCCGCGCCGCCCCCAGGGATTGATCCGATTCTGCGCGAAGGGATTGAGCCGCGTCGGATCGGGCGGCGTCATCAGCAAGAGCGGCTTGATGAAGCGGCACTGGCGGCTGATCGCGGCAGCATAATGATCGTAGGCTTCGGCATCCTTGCGCGAATGGCGGCGCAGGGATTCTCGCGTGCGGTCGTGATCGCGATAGGTAATAATCCCTTCGCCTGCGGCATTGGGTTGAGAATTGATCTCGTAGGGAATGACGCCCAGGCCATGGCGCGGCAGATCGAGAAAGCGGATGATTTCGGGGCGCAACAGCGAACAGACGTAAGAGCAGGTCGAATAGGTAAAGCCGGGATAAATTTCTTCCGACATGGCGGCGCCGCCGACCTTGGCGCCCCGTTCCAACACCAGAACCTTGAGCCGATTGCGCCCGCTTGCCTCTCCGCCCATGGCGAGATAAGCGGCGGCAACGAGGCCGTTATGCCCGCCGCCGACGATGATCGCGTCATATTGCCGGTCCGTCGCCATCGTTCGAATCGCTCTTTCTTGAATGCGCATTCATATTTTGAATGATTATTCAAATTATAGCGAGGCCGGCAAATTTGTCCAGCCTTGTGCTATGGGGCGGGAATGGGCTACGCGATTATCGGATCGGCTTTGTAGCGTTATCCAAGCTCGGTATCTCGAAAGATTATGCAAAGCCTCTTACCGATTGGAAAATCCCCCTCACCCTCCCCTCTCCCCCTCCGTGGGGGAGAGGGTTTAGTTGCGCATCCTCCTCTCCCCCGCCTGCGGGGGAGAGGATAGAGGTGAGGGGGGCGAACTGGGAGACGCTTCGTCGATTATTCGGGCCGCAGGAATCAGACGGCCGATTCGGCGCCGCGTCGCCGGCCGGAAAGATAATGCAGATTGACGAGGCGGAGACGCCGCGCCGTCAGCTCGAGGAGCATATCCCGCAAGATCGTTTCCTGACGCGATCCCGGCGCGATCTCCCCCGCGCGCAGATCGGCGATCACGCGGCGGCGCCAGGAATCGAGATCGCCATCGGCGGGTTCGCCGTAAAGCCGCGCGAATCCCTCGCGCTCGATCGCCGCGAATTCGCCATCGGCTTCGGCGAGTTTTTGCGCGAGATCGATCGCGCGGGCGGCCATGGCGGCCAGATATTTTTCGCGACCGCTTAAAGCGGGGCGCAAATCCTGCGCCAGGGCATAAGCGGCGAGAGCCAGCAATTCCTTATCGTGTCGATCGGTCATGATTTCGCTCCCCAAGCGGCGATATCGACCAGCGCATCGTATTCGGCTTCGAGCGCGCGAAATTCGGTCAATCCCAATTCCAGGGAATGCAGATTTTCCGCCCGATTGCGCGCTCCCTGTTCCAAGGCAATCACCGCCCAGCGCAAAGCCGCCAGGATTTCCCAGAATTGCAATCGCCGGAGATCGATCGGCCAGGGACTGGCCGCGCGATAAGCGTCGAGGAAAACCTCGCGCGTCGCGATGCCGCCCGCTTCGCGCGCATAGGCGCCGAAGCGCCAGCAGCGCGCCAGGAACCAGCCAAGATCCTCATGCGGATCGCTCCAGCCGGCAAATTCGAAATCGAGCAGGCCGGAGAGCCGCCCCTCGGCGACAAGATAATTGCCGGTGCGGAAATCGCGATGACAGAAGGCGAGCGGATGATCGCCAGGATTCTGCGCCTCGGCCCAAGCGAGCGCCCATTCGAGGACGGGGCGCAAGGCGCCGATCGCATCGAGGCGGCGGCGATATTCGGCGATCCGCGCCGGAATGAAATCGGCTTTCGGAGGATCGAGAAAGGCAAGGCCCGCCGGCGCGCGTTCCGGAGCGAGGCTATGAAGCCGCGCCATTTCGCGAGCCAATTCCTTGGCCAAGGCCGCACCCCCCTCTTCGTCGAGCGAGCGCAAGAGGCGGCGGGGATCGCTGCTCCCGGGCAGGCGGCGGAAAACGGCGAAGGGTACGCCCAGGACATGGCCGTCTTCATCCAGGAATAAGGGCTCGGGCACCTTGGCGCCGAGCGCGAAGGCAGCTTGCAGGAGGGCGAATTCCTCATGGCGCGGTCGGCTCTCGGGAATGCCGGCGGGATTGCCGAGACGCATCACGACGGGAAGCTCTCCCGAACGGGCGCCGCCGCGAAGATCGAGATCGAGCGCCCAATTCTGCTGGATCGCGCCGCCGGTCAGAAGACGGGGATTGCGGATCGCGACCGCCTCGGCGCCGGAAGCGGCGGCGAAGAAGGCGGCGAGAGCGGCGCTCTGCCGCGCGGGATCGAAACTCACGCCCATGACCAGAAATCCCGGCCCTTGGCCATCAATTCGCGCGCGAGCACCATTTTGTGAACCTCGGATGCGCCATCGACAAGACGCGCCTGACGCGCATAGCGATAGATCCATTCCAGCTTCGTATCCTTGGAATAGCCCTTGGCACCCAGCAATTGTATGGCGGTATCGACCGCCTTGTGCAGAGCATCGGCGACGGCGATCTTGGCCATGGAAACCTCCGGCCGCGCCCTTTCGCCGCGATCGAGCCGCCAGGCGGCCATCGCGCTCAGCAAGCGCCCGGCCTGAATTTCGCGCGCCGCCTCGCCCAACATCCATTGCACGCCTTCATGGCCGGCGAGCGTTTGGCCGAAAGCTTCGCGCGCGCCGACATGCTCTGCGGCGATCTCCAGCGATCGGCGCGCCAGGCCCAGCCAGCGGAAACAATGGGTGAGCCGCGCATAGCCGAGGCGCGTTTGCACGACCTTCATCCCCTCGCCGATACCGAGCAGGCGCTGGCTGTCGGGAATCCGCAAATCCTCGAACACCAATTCGCCATGGCCGCCCGGTTCCTCCGGCCCCATGACGGGAATCAGCCGCTCGATCCGCCAACCGGGCGCCGCGCGATCGAAGAGGAAGGCGGTCAGACTATGCCGCGATCCCGGCGCCGTCCGCGCCAGCAGGATGAAATGATCGGCGACGCCCGCGCCGGTGATGAACCATTTGCGGCCGCGGATGATCCAATCCTCGCCATCGCGCATCGCCGTCGTTCGCATCATGCCGGCGGGATCGGAACCGGCGCCGGGAGCGGGTTCCGTCATCGCGATCGCCGATCGCGCGCGCCCCGCGACCAGGGGCCGCAACCAGCGTTCCTGCTGCGCGGCATCGGCAAGGCGGGAAAGGACGTAGATGTTCCCGTCATCGGGCGCTGCGGCATTGAAGACGAGCGGCCCGAACAAGGCGCGCCCCGCCGCCTCGTAGACATGCGCCAATTCGCCGATATCGAGGCCGAGCCCGCCCATCGCCGTCGGCGCCTGAAAAGCCCAGAGCCCCGCCGCTTGCGCTTCCTTGCGCAAGGCCTGCAGCCGATCCTCGACGAGGTGATCGCCGGGGCCGAAATAAGCGGGATCGGCTTCGAGGGGCAGCAATTTCGCCTCGACGAAAGCGTCGATGCGCCGGACAAGATCGCGCGCACGCGGCGAAGGCGAAAAATCCATGATTGGCCATCTCCGGCAGAAACCTGCCGCAGCATAAAGCCGGCGCAAGGATCGGACAACGGTTC
>CAYQAG010000073.1:0-6545 GCA_964415425.1 uncultured Rhodospirillaceae bacterium
CATTCTCCGAAACTTGGTCAAGCGCCGCATCGCTATCGATGATCGCGCCCGGCGCCTCATTCACATCCGAGACGGCGATGGTGAAGCTCTTGGTGACGAAAGCGCCCTGGCTATCCGTCGCGCGGATCACGATATTGTGGCTCGAAGCCGCCTCATAATCGAGCGCACCGATCAGCGTCACCGCACCCGAAGTTCCGTCGATCGCGAAGAGACCGCCCGCATTATCGTCCAAAGAATAAGTAACGGTGTCGCCCGCATCGGGATCGACCGAGAGTGCGACGATCCCGACGCTCGTCCCGACAACCGCATCCTCGGCCACTTGATCCGCCGTCGCATCGCTATCGGTAATCGCCCCCGGCGCATCATTCGCATCCGTCACCGAAATCGTGAAAGTCTTGGTAACGGTAAGACCGCCCGCATCCTTCGCCGTCACCGTCACGGTGATGCTGGGCTCCGTCTCGAAATCCAATGTACCGCCGACGAATTCCAGAGAATTGCCGTTAAAGGCAAAACGCGGATCCGAAACCGTGAAGCTATGCGTGTCGCCGGCATCGGGATCGACAGCGCTCGCAAGGCCGGCGCTGACGCCCGCCGCCGCATTCTCGGCAATCGTGAAACTCCCCACGACATCCGTCGGCGCTTCGTTTTGATTGGTGACGGCAATCGTATAAGCCTGGGTCGAGAAGAGATTGCGATTGTCGATCGCCTTGACAACGATGGTATGGCTGGTCGCCGTCTCGAAATCGAGCGCGGCGCCGGCCGCCACGCTCACCACGCCCGTCTTGCTGTCGATTACAAACCGACCGCCGGCATCGTCGACGAGGCTATAGGTTATCGTCTGGCCGGTATCGAACCGCGTCGCATTGACCGTCAACCCGACCAGGGTACCGCCGACCGAATTCTCCTGAATCTGATCCGCCGCATTGTCTTGATCGACGTAAAGATGCGGGATGATGAATTTCGTGAACGTCTTCGAGCCCGCCTTGCCGAATTCCAGGAATTCGACATTCTTCAGGAAATCCGTGCCTTCGTCGCCGGCAATCTTCGGCTTCAGATCGATAATCGTCAGCAGATCGTCCGCCGTATTGAGGATTCCATCCGCGCCCTTATCCACGCCGAAGGCGAAGAAATTCGTCGACACTTTATTCACGAGACCGCTGAAGACTCCGGTATAGACCGAAGTATCGTTGTTGCCCGCCCCGCCATCGATCGTGTCGTTGCCGAACCCACCCGTGATCTTATTGTCGCCCGCATTCCCGGTCAGGACATTCGCGATCTTGCTGCCCTTCAGATTGACATTCGCCGAACCCAGAAGCGTCGCATTTTCCACATTCGCGAATTTCGCGAGATCGAGCGCGAAGCCCGCCCGAACTTCATCCGCAATGCCGCCGCCCTTCGCATTCGTCAGCGTTTCCTTCACCGCATCCTTGACGTTGTCGAGGATATAGGTGTCGTTGCCCTTGCCGCCGATCAGCGTATCGATCCCCGTCCCGCCATCCAGAACATTATTCCCGTCATTGCCAGTGAGGATATTCTTCAGCCCATTGCCGGTCGCGTCGATATTCGCATTCCCGATCAGCGTCAGATTCTCGACGAAACCCGCATGATTGGGATCCTTGGAAAGATCGAAGCTGATGAAGCTGCGGATGAGGTCGATACCGCCGAATTTCGCATCCGTGCTCTCGATCACCTTATCGCCGGCGCTATCCACGACATAAATATCGTTGCCCTTATCGCCGGACATAATGTCGTTGCCGAGACCACCATCGAGGATGTTCTTCCCCGTATTCCCCGTCAGAGTATTGTCGAGCGCATTGCCGGTCGCGTTGATCGATCCCTTGCCCTTGAGGGCGACGTTCTCGACTTGCGGGCCGTTGATCCGCAGATCGACCGAAACCAAAGTCTCGATCGTATCGATGCCTTCTCCACTATTCTCGACCGCGCGATCCGCGACATTGTCGAATCGATAAATGTCGTCGCCGATCCCGCCGATCAGAAGGTCGATCCCCTTGCCGCCATCGAGAATATCGTTGCCCGCGCCGCCATCCAGATAATCGACCCCGGCCCCGCCGATGATCGTGTTACCCGCCGCATCGCCGAAAAACGTCCAATTCCCCTTCCCCGTGAAGGTGTAGTTCTCGACATTGGCAATCGCCTTCCCGATGGCGATCGAGGTTTTCAGCGTATCATTGCCTTCATTGGCGTTTTCGAGGATCTGATCGCCGGCATTATCCATAACGTAAATGTCGCTGCCGGCGCCGCCGATCAGAATATCCGCGCCCTTGCCGCCATCGAGCACGTTCGCGCCCGAACCGCCGATCAACTTGTTATCGAGATCGTTGCCGGTTCCGTTGATCGCGAGCCCGACCTGACTCATATCGAGATTGTCGAGATTGGCGCCTAGCTTGACTACCGGAACGGCCGTCCCTGTGGTTATGAAACTCGCCGCCAAGCGCAAAGTATCGGTCCCGCCGCCTTTGCTATTGGCGAGGCTCTCCGTCACCTTGTCCTTCAAGGAATCGATCTCGTAGATATCGTTCCCCGCGCCGCCGATCAGCGTGTCGGTACCGATCCCGCCGATCAGCGTGTCGTTGCCGGTATTGCCGGTCAGCTTGTCATTGCCGCCGCCACCATCGATCACGTCATCGCCGCCGAGGCCGTCGATCACATCATTGGCGCTATCGCCGAGGATCGTGTCGTTGCCGGAGGTGGGGTTCGGGGTGAAAGCCATGAGGTTTCTCCATCCGATAGGCGTCAAGCGCCGATTGTCGTAGGCCAACCAGGAAGCTCGGCGGCCGGCGCCAATTCCGACCTGCCGAATCGCGTTTGCTCAACATAACGCGATTTTATCGAAATATCCATGCGTTATGCCTTGCTCGGGCTCGGTTTTACGACTTCGATCGCAAGATCCGATATCAGATCAGACTGACCTGGATATCGCTATCGACGACGATCCGCCAATTATTGACCGCATAAATCGCATAGCCCGGTGCGGCGGCGAGATCGGCGACGCCCCAGCCATCGGCCATCGCTAGCGTCAAGCGATCGGCAAGATCGCCCTCGATGACGAGGAGGTTGTCGAGGCTCGCATCGTCGGCGAAATCTCGGGCAATCGGCGAAAGCGCGATGACATCGGCAAGACCGAGCAGCAAATCGTTGGCAAGACCATTATCAAGATCGAGAATCTCGATCTCGCTCAACCGATCGACGATAACGCCCAGATCCAGATGCCCGGCGGCATCGTATTCGAAGGCATCCCGCCCCGATCCGCCATCGACATGGTGGAAGTTGAGATCGGTCACATGCAGCGAATCCTCGCCCGCGCCGCCGTTCAGAAGATCGGCGCCGCCCTTGCCGAACAGGACATCATTGCCGAGGCCGCCGAAAAACCCGTCGGCGGCGGCGCTGCCCTTCATCGTGTCGTTCTTGGCCGTGCCGATCTTGGTCGCGGCATTGGTGAAATTGCCGCCATAGAGGATATAAGCGGCGCCGACATCGGCACTGCCGTCGGGATCGCTGCCGGGCGCGCCGATGGCGAGATCGTCGAACCCGTCGCCATTAAGATCGCCGGCGGCAGCAACGGCCGCGCCGGAGTAATCGTCCGCGGCGCTGCCCAGAATGCGGAAACCATCGGTCCCATTGAGCTGGCTGAGATCGATAACCGAGGCGAAACCCGCAGCACGGCCGAAAACGATATAGCTGGCGCCGCCATCGCTGCGCAGACCGTTATCGCCACGAGGCGCGCCGATCAGGAGATCGCCGATTCCGTCGCCATTGATATCGCCGGCGGCGGATAGAGAGTAATTTACTGCCGGAGAGAAAGGGTTGCTCAGTCGAAATCCGGCCTGACCGCTCATCGTCAAGAGATCGAGCGTGGGCGAGGAAGCGGTCGCCGTGCCGAAAACGACATAGACCGCGCTATAGCTATAGCCGTTATAGACTGAGGATTCCGCGATTCCGAGATCGCCGATCCCATCGCCATTTATGTCGCCAATCGCAGCAATACTTTGACCGAGAAGCGAATAAAATGAGTTTTTAATTGTGAAGCCGGAAGCTCCATTGAGGGAGGCAGGATTAAGATTAGGTGACCCACCCCAATCTGACTTACCGAACAACACGTAACCGGCACCATAATGGGGATAAAGGCCGACGTAAGGCGCGCCGGTCAGAAGATCGGCGAAACCGTCGCCATTGACGTCGCCGAGATCGAGCGTGCTGCCGACCCGATCGCCGCCGGATTGGCCGTCGAACAGAAATCCGCTCTTGCCGTCGAGAAGAGTATTGTCGAGCGTAAGATTGGGCGCGGCGCTCCAATCTCCCTTGCCGAAGAGGATGGCGACCGACCCGGCATTGCCGTTCGCGCCGGATGCGCCGATGGCGAGATCGCCGATGCCGTCGCCATTGAGATCGCCAATGGCGAGCGCCGCGCCGGCCTGATCGCCCATGGCCGCCCCATCGAGGCGCAGACCATTCGTGCCGTCGAGCGCGGTAAGATCGAGAACCGGCGCGAACCCGTCCCCGCGCCCAAAGACGATATAGACGGCGCCCGCATACAAAGCCGCGCTGGGCGCGCCGAGGACAAGATCGGCGAAGCCGTCGCCATTGAGATCGCCGATCGCCGAAGCCGCGCCGAGCCTATCGCCGACGCTCAAACCGTCGATGCGGAATCCGGCCTTGCCGTCAAGCGCCGCAAGATCGAACCCAGCGCCGAAGCCGGCAGCCTTGCCGAAGACGACATAGGCCCCGCCCGTATCGCTATACCCGTTGCGATCGGCATAATGCGCGCCGATGACGAGATCGGCGAAACCGTCGCCGTCGAGATCGCCTCCCGCCAAGGCGCCGCCCGCCCCGTTATCCTCCGCCCCGCCGTCGAGCCGGAAACCGCGCGAGGGCGCCAGCGCCTCGGCATCGATCGCGGCGAGGGTTTTATTGAGATCGTCGATGATCGCGATGGTGAAACTCTGTTCGGTATAAAGACCGTCATTCAATGCGCCCGGCGAATTGACCGTCGCGCGAATGACGATGGTCGCGCTCTTCGCCGCTTCGTAATCGATCGCGCGCGCATCGCCGACGCGCAGATTGCCATTGGCATCCAGGACGAAACGACCGCCGGCATCTTCGACGAGATTGAAAAAGACCTTGGCGCTAATCCCATTCAGGGGATCGCTGGCCGAAACGGTCACTCCCGCCAAGGTCCCCGCCGCCGCGCCCTCGACCACGCTATTGGCGACCGGATTGATATCGAGAATGACGCTGGGCCCCGAGATATCGCCGTCATTGAAGCGCAAAACCTCGACATGGGTCAGCGTGTCGCTGCCCTGATTGTTATTGCCCTTGGTATTGTTGTCGGTCACCACATAGCTGCCGATGCCGGTTTGCTGGATGGTGAAGTCGCTTTTCTTACCCGACAAAATAACGATATCGACACCCGACCCGCCGTCGATGACATCATTACCCTTGCCGCCATTAAGTATATCGTTACCGGAATCGCCGAAGAGCTGATCGTCGTCGTCGCCGCCATTGATGTCGTCATTACCGGCGCCGCCTTCGATCCGGTCGTTGCCGTCGCCGCCCGCAAGGATATTGGCGGCGCTATTGCCGATGAGGACATTGGCGGATTTGTCGCCGGTCAAGGAGAGCGCCGCATTGCCGGCGAGTTCGAAGCGATCGATGCCGGAGAAATTGCTATTGATCGTCAGCGAGATCGAGGAGCGTACGATATCGAGAATATCGGTATTTCCTTCCTCGTCGGCGCGATCGCCCAGCGAATCGACGAGATAGAGATCGTCGCCGGCATCGCCGTGCATATCGTCATTGCCCTTGCCGCCGTCGAGAATATCGTCGTCATTGCCGCCGTGGAGGACGTCGAGGCCGGCGCCGCCGATCAGATAATCGTCGCCATCGCCGCCGAAGAGCGTATCCGTACCGCTACCGCCGGTGATGCGATTGGCGAAGAGATCGCCGGTAAAGGTCCAAGCCGCGCTGCCGGCATAAAGGAAATTCTCGATCCCGGCATAGGCCGCCGCATCCTTAACCTGGGTGCCGAGGATGGCGGCGATCACGATCGTATCGCCGCTATCGGCGTTGCTTTCCTCATCGACTTTATCGAGCAGGCTGTCGATCACATAGGTATCGTTCCCTGCCCCGCCTTTCAGAATGTCGTTGCCCTTATCGCCGTCGAGCCGGTTATGTCCGGCATTGCCGATCAGGATATTGACGCCGGCATTGCCGATCGCGTTCAGATTCTTCGCGCCCAGCAGCGTCATATTCTCGACATTGGCCAGCGATTTCAGGCTGAAATCGACATAAGCGAAAACTTCGTCCACGCCGCCGCCATTGGCGAGGGTCAGGGTTTCGGAAATCTTATCCTTGGCGGAATCGACGATATAGAAATCGTTCCCCACTCCGCCCGCCATTTGATCGTCGCCGGCACCGCCATCGAGCTTATCGTTGCCGATGCCGCCCTCCAGCTTGTCGTTGCCGCTGCCGCCCGCCAATTGATCGGCGCCGCCCAGACCCAAAAGCTTGTCGGCCTGGCCGCGCCC
>CAYQAG010000074.1:0-6272 GCA_964415425.1 uncultured Rhodospirillaceae bacterium
GGCAGCCCATCTGCCCGCCCGACATGTAGAGCGTCTTCGCCGCCGAATTGATGATATGGTCGATCGCCTGCATGGCGAAATTGAAGGTCATGAATTCGACGATCGGCCGCAAACCGGCGAAGGCCGCGCCGACGCCGAGGCCGGCAAAACCCATTTCGGTGATCGGCGTGTCGATCACGCGACCGGCGCCGAATTCCTCCAGCAAGCCCTGACTCACTTTATAGGCGCCTTGATATTCGGCGACTTCCTCGCCCATCAGGAAAACGCCGGGATCGCGGCGCATTTCCTCGGCCATGGCATCGCGCAAGGCTTCGCGCACGGTTTGAATCTGCGTCGGCCCGGCATGATCCGGTTCGGCAGGCACCGCCAAGGCGGCCGGTTTCGGCGCCGCCGGGCTTGCCGCGGCGGCCATCGGCGCGGGGCTTTGCAGTGCTACGGGCTTCGTCTTTGCCGGCGTTTCCTCCGCGCCGCCGAGCCGCGCGATCGGCGTATTGACGGCGACATTCTCGGTTCCCTCGGGAACGAGGATTTCCGCGATCTCGCCCTCATCCACGGCTTCGACTTCCATCGTCGCCTTATCGGTCTCGATCTCGGCGATGATATCGCCCGGTTTCACTGGGTCGCCGGCTCGCTTCAGCCATTTGGCGAGCTTGCCCTCGGTCATGGTCGGCGAGAGGGCCGGCATCAGGATATCGATCGGCATTCTTCCCTCCCCCACTCACGCTTCGACAAGCACTTCGGTGAACAACTCGCTGGGATCGGGTTCCGGCGAGGATTGCGCGAATTCGGTCGCATCGGAGACGATGTCCTTGATCTCGCGATCGATGGTCTTCAATCCCGCTTCGTCGACGATCTTGCCGGAAATCAACCGATCGCGCAGACGATCGATGGGATCGTGTTCCTGGCGCATCTTGGCGACCTCCTCCTTGGTCCGATATTTGGCGGGGTCGGACATGGAATGGCCGCGATAGCGATAAGTCATCATTTCCAGAATGACCGGCCCCTTGCCGTTCCGCGCGTGATCGAGCGCGGCCTCGCCCGCCTGACGAACGGCGACGACATCCATGCCATCGACCTGCTCGCCGGGAATGCCGTAAGCGGCGCCGCGATCGCATAATTTGGCACCCGCCGTCGAGCGCGCGACCGCCGTTCCCATGGCATATTTGTTATTCTCGATCACATAGACGACCGGCAATTTCCACAAAGCCGCCATGTTGAAGGATTCGTAAACCTGACCCTGATTGACGGCGCCGTCGCCAAGATAGGTCATGGCGACATGGCCGTCCTTCTTGTATTTATGCGCGAAGCCGAGCCCCGTGCCGAGCGGCACTTGCGCGCCGACGATGCCGTGGCCGCCGTAAAAAGCCTTCTCGCGGCTGAACATATGCATCGAGCCGCCCTTGCCCTTGGAATAGCCGCCGCGCCGTCCCGTCAATTCGGCCATGACGCCCTTCGCGTCCATGCCGCAGGCGAGCATATGGCCGTGATCGCGATAGGAGGTGATAACGCTGTCGCCGGGCTTCGCCGCCGCCTGCATGCCGATTACGACGGCTTCCTGACCGATATAGAGATGGCAGAAACCGCCGATCAGCCCCATGCCGTAAAGCTGGCCCGCCTTCTCCTCGAAGCGGCGGATCAACAGCATGTCGCGGTAATAGCCGATCAATTCCTTGGGCGTTACGGGATTGCCCGAACGCGCGAGTCCGGCGCTCTTGGTCGCTGTCTTGGCCATGCCCCCTCCCCGTTTTTGCGGACCGCGAGCGTTCCTCGCGGGAAATTTGGCGGCATTATCCCGGGCATCGCGGCAGAAATCAACACAGGTTAGCGTTTTGATTATAAAACATTTATTAATAATTAACTTGAAATCGGTTAAACTGCTATTCCGCCGCCTCGATCACGGCCGTTTCGGCGATGCGGGCGGCGCCTCGTCTTCCGCCGCATCGGGGATATCGGCGCCGGCTTGGCGCTGGGAATCCGGCACCCGATAGATTTCGCTCAGCCAGCGATGCAAATCCCGCGTCTTGCAACGCGCGGAGCAGAAGGGCCGATGCGCGGGATCGGGCGGCGCCTCGCGGCAGATCGGGCAGAGCGGCGCCTTCATGGCTGCGCCCTGGCTTTCGCGCGCCAAGCGCACATTTCGGCGAGGCTTGGCCCCCGGCGGCGGCGGCGCATTTCGACAAGGCCGAGCCGCGACATCGGCCCGATCCAATCCACCAGGGGATCGAAGGCGGCGGCCTCGCGCAAGGCCGCGACGATGGCGCGGCGCTTTTCGGGATGATCGATATCGATGAAATCGACGACGATAATGCCGCCGAGATTGCGCAAGGCCAATTGGCGCGGGATTTCCGCCGCCGCCGCGAGATCGACGGCAAAAGCCGTTTGCCCCAGCGATCTGCCGGCTTTGGCCTTGCCGCTATCGACATCGATGGCGATCAGGCTTTGCGTCGGCTCGAAGGTCAAAAGCCCGCCGCCCGGCAGCGCTACGTCCTTTTCCAAGGCGGCCGCCATGGCCTCTTCCAGGGCGGCGCGATCCGGCCGCCAATCGCGTTCGGGGCTTATCGCCACGCGATCGGCGCAATCCGGCAGAGCGGCGGCAAGACGCTTCGCATCCTTGGGATAGGCGCAGAAGATCGTCGCGACCGCTTCCTGCGGCAAGCCGGCCAGATGCTGCTGCCAGAGCGTCGGAGCCGGTTGCAATCGGCAAGGCGGCGAAGATCGGCGCGCAAGCTCCGCCAGAACGGGATCCGGCTTATGCGCGCTGAGTTTCGCCCCTTTCTCCGCCCAGCCGTCGCGGCGGATTTCGACGATGAGCGCTTGGCCTTCGGTCACGGCATGGCGCTTCTTGAGGGGCAGCAGGCCCGGCCGCGCCTGGCCGATATCGACGAAGGCGGCATCGAGGGCGGGTTCGATGCGCAGAACGCGGCCCCCATAAAGAGCGCCGATTTCGCTCCATCCGCCTATGGGTTCGATGAGAGCGGCGATCAGGCGCCCTTCCCGCCAGAGATAGAATTCGCTGAAGGCCGCGTTCTCGGCGAAGAAAGCCTGGCCCGTCATCGCCAGCCGAGCCCAAAGAGCAGCGCGCGGAGCTGGGCAAGATCGAGGCCGACGACATTGCTATAGGACCCGCCGATCCAGGGAATGAAGGTCGCCGCCCGACCCTGAATCGCATAACCGCCGGCCTTGCCCTGCCATTCGCCGCTGGCGAGATAATCCGCGACCTCTATCGCCGTCAGCCGCTTCATGGCGACCTGGGTGACGGAGAGGCGATAGGCGATCCGGCCATCGGGCGCGGCAACGGCGATACCGCCCCAGACGCGATGCCGCCGACCGCTCAAGCGTTCGAGGCAGTCCCGTGCCATCGCCGCTTCTTCCGCCTTGGGGAGAATGCGCCGGCCGCTGGCGACGACGGTGTCGGCCGCAACGATAAAAGCGCCGCCCTGGGCAATGGCAACGGCCGCAAGCTTGGCACGGGCCATGCGCTCGACATAGGCACGCGGCAATTCTCCGGAATGGGGCGTTTCGTCGATATCGGCCGGCGCTATCGTCTCGGGAACGAGGCCGATCTGGCGCAGGAGATCGAGGCGACGCGGACTAGCCGAGGCAAGGATCAGGCGGGCCATCGGTGCACCCGCATGGGCGGTCACTTGAAGCGGAAGGTGATGCGGCCCTTGGTCAAATCGTAGGGGGTCATCTCGACATTGACGCGATCCCCGGCAAGGACGCGGATGCGGTTCTTGCGCATCTTGCCGGAGGTATGGGCCAACACCTCGTGGTCATTATCCAGCTTCACCCGAAACATGGCATTGGGCAGCAATTCGGTGACCGTTCCGGCAAACTCGATTAAATCTTCCTTCGGCATTCCCGCCTCGCAATCCTTAATAACTGGCGGCGGGTATACTCCCGATCCGGGGAAATCTCAATGCCGGAAAGGCAGATATCGGATGACAGAAGTCAGAAGTCAGATTTCAGATGACAGGTGTCAGATCGCAGATTCTTTTTGCCTCTCCCTTGAGGGAGAGGCCGACGCGAAGAGTCGGGTGAGGGTGGCGAGCAATTCTCAGCGTTCCCTCTAATCCCGTCACGGCACGGCCAAGCCGTGCCATGATGAAGTTAGGGATCGGCATTCGGTTCCAGTCATCGCACGCCCTTGCCCGCGCCCGGCGCTGACGCGCCGACCTCTCCCGGAGGGAGAGGCGAAGTATCTGTCATCTGACATCTGCAATCTGCCCTCTGATTCCTAAACCATGTCGATATCGAGATCGACCAGCAGATTGATATTGGTCCCGGCGACATAGTACGCATAGCCCGGCATGGCGCCGAGGGAGGGCTGCGACCAATTCCCCGTCAGATGCAGAGTATCGCCGATATCGCCTTCGATCCGGAGCGCATTAGCGACGAGATAGCTGCCATCCGCGACCACGCCATCGGCGCCGAGTTGCATCACATCCGCGACCGAAAGCACCATCGCATTGTCGGCAAAACCGTTTTCCATATCGAGGATATCGATCGCCTCCGCGCGGTTCGCGATATTGCCGATCGCGCCCTTGAAATCGAAGGACAAGGTATCGACGCCGCCCCCGCCATCGGCATGGAAGAAAGTCATGTCGGCGATGTGGAATTCGTCATTGCCGGCGCCGCCCTGGAAGACATCCGTCCCGCCCTTGCCGGTCAGGATGTCGTTGCCGAGACCGCCATTCAGGATATCGGCATTGATCGTGCCTGTCAGCTTGTCGTCTTTGACCGTGCCGATCTTCATGGCGAGGCCCGAGAAATTCCCGCCATAGATAACATAGGCCGAACCCGAATCGCTGGCGTTGAAATCCGTATACGGCGCGCCGACGACGAGATCGTCGAAGCCGTCGCCGTTGAGATCGCCGCCGCCCGCGACGGCAGTTCCCGCATAATCGCCCGTGGCCGCGCCGTCGATGCGGAAACCCTGAGCGGCGGTCAGATTGGCGAGATTGAGAATGGGCGTCGCGTCGAATCCCGCCTTATTGCCATAGATGAGATAGGCCGATCCCGAACCGGACGCGCCATGGCTTTCGCCATAGGCGCCAATTAGCACATCCTCGATCCCGTCGCCATTGACGTCGCCCGCCGCGGATATCGCACCATAGAGGCCGCCATCGATGCGGAAACCGTTATAGCCGTTGAGGGTCGCGAGATCGATATTGGCGGAACTGAGATTGGCCGCACCGAATACGACGAAGACCGAGCCCGGATAGATATTGGCGCTTTTCGAGGCGATGGCGAGATCGTCGAAGCCGTCGCCATCGATATCGCCGATCCCGGCAACGCCGCGACCCGATTGCGAGTAATTGTGCCCCATTAGACCGGGTAAAGAGAAAAGAGAACTTAGCGCGATCGGCCCCGCGATAGCGGCGCCGCCGAAGAGCAGATAACTCGTTCCGACATCGGGCCCATTGGTAGAACCCAAAGGCGCGCCGATCAGGACTTCGTCGAAGCCGTCGCCGTTAAGATCGCCCACCCCCGCGATGGCATGGCCGCTTTGGTCGTTGAAGGCGGCGCCGTCGAGGCGGATACCGTCCGTCCCATCGCTGAACGATCCGGTAAGATTGAGATCGAAAGACCCCCCCGACCATTTGTTTGTATCCTTGCCGAAGACGATATGGGAAATCCCCGCTTTGTCGTTGCCGTTGATCTTAGTATAAGGCGCGCCGATGGCGAGATCGTCATAGCCGTCGCCATTCACATCCCCCGCCGCGGAAACGGCAGAACCGCTATAGCCGTCGCCGCTCGTTCCCCGCAGAGCGAATCCGTTCGCTCCATTGAGAGTATTGACGTCGAGAACGGGCGCGAAGCCATTGGCCGTGCCGAAAATCACATAACTCGTCCCGGCATTGTAGCGCGGCAAGGGGTTGGGGAAAAAAGAATTATCCGTATTAGGCGCGCCGACGATGAGATCGGCGAAGCCGTCGCCATTGACATCGCCTGCCGCGGCAACCGAGATTCCCAGCCGATCGAAAGTGGCTGCGCCGTCGATGCGAAAGCCGTTGCTGCCGTCGAGATGATCGAGACGATCGCCGGGTCCGAATCCCCCCGCCTTGCCGAAAACGACATAAGCCGAACCCGAGCTGATGCCGTTTGGTGTATCGGCAGATCTACTACCGACGATAAGATCGTCGTAGCCATCGCCGTTGATATCGCCGGCCATGGCCAGCGAATAGCCGGTATGATCGGAATTGTTTAGCCCATCGAAACGGAAACCGCGATTGGCGGGGAGAGCGGCAAGGTCGATATCGTTCAGCCCG
>CAYQAG010000075.1:0-6023 GCA_964415425.1 uncultured Rhodospirillaceae bacterium
GCCGGTGGTGGTCTCGGGGTTGCCGAACATGACGCCGATCTTCATGCGGATCTGATTGATGAAGATGACCATGCAGCGCGAGCGCGAGATCGAACCCGTCAGCTTGCGCAAGGCTTGGCTCATCAGGCGGGCCTGAAGGCCGACATGGGAATCGCCCATCTCGCCCTCAAGCTCGGCGCGCGGCACCAAAGCCGCCACCGAATCGATGACGAGGATGTCGATCGCGCCCGAACGCACCAGCGTATCGGCGATTTCGAGCGCCTGCTCGCCGGCATCGGGCTGGGAGATCAGGAGATCCTCGACATTGACGCCGAGCTTGGTGGCATAGGCGGGATCGAGCGCATGTTCGGCATCGATATAGGCACAGGCGCCGCCCGCCTTCTGCGCCTCGGCGCAGGCATGGAGAGCGAGCGTCGTCTTGCCAGAACTTTCCGGGCCGTAAATTTCAATGATGCGGCCGCGCGGCAGGCCGCCGATCCCAAGCGCGAGATCGAGGCCGAGCGAGCCCGTGGAGACGACCTCGGTCTCGACCGCTTGTTCCTTCGCGCCGAGGCGCATGATCGAGCCCTTGCCGAAGGCCCGTTCGATCTGAGCCAAGGCGGCATCCAACGCTTTGTTCTTGTCCATGTTATCCCTGTCCGGCATGCGGATGATGTTGTCGTTCGGCATTCTTTCCTCCCTTAGACCATAGGCGCCGGGGCAACTCAATCCGAGGGAAGGATCGGGCCCGGCTCCGATCGCTGCCCGCTATCGTGCATGATTTGTTCGCATCGTCAAGAAAAAAGATCAAAGAAAGAACGGGATTAATTTTCTCATTATTTACCAACATATTAAATACAAGCGTGGCCCGGGTTTACTTGGCCCGCCCTTCCTGCTAGAACCCCGGCGCGCCGAAAAAGCGCCACGGCCCGGCCTCTCGGCCCCTCATCCTTAGCGGAACGATTCGAACTTCAGGTTTTTAAGATCATGAAAATCGACGGCAATGCGATTAAACCCGGCAATATCATCGAGCATCAGGGCAGGCTCTGGCGCGCGATCAGATGCCAGCATGTGAAGCCCGGCAAGGGCGGCGCCTTCCTGCAGGTCGAATTGAAGGATATCCGCGACGGCACCAAGCTCAACGAGCGCTTCCGCTCTTCCGAGACGGTCGAGCGCGTGCGGCTCGACGAACACGAATATCAATTCCTCTACGCCTCGGGCGAGGATTACACCTTCATGGACAATGCGACCTACGAGCAATTGACGCTCAATGCCGATCTCATCGGCGAGCCGGTCGTGTTCTTGAAGGAAGGCATGACAGTGACGGTCGAAAGCTACGAAGGCTCGCCGATCTCGGTCACGCTTCCCGAAACCGTGATCATGGAAATCGTCGAGGCCGATCCCGTCGTCAAGGGTCAGACCGCCGCCTCTTCCTATAAGCCCGCCAAGCTGGAGAACGGCGTGCGCACGTTGGTGCCGCCGCATGTCGAAAGCGGCACGCGCGTCGTCGTCAATACCAGCGACGGCGCCTATGTCGAACGCGCGCGCGACTGATTTCGCCCTTTCCGCTTGATCGCCCGCCATGCCAATCCGTTCCGCGCTCATCAATGTCATGAGCCGCGCCGCCGAAAAGGCCGCGCGCGGGTTGAAGCGCGATTTCGGCGAGGTCGAGCATTTGCAGGTTTCCAAGAAAGGCCCGGCCGATTTCGTCAGCAATGCCGATCTCAAGGCCGAGCGCGTCATCAAGGAAGAATTGCGCAAGGCCCGGCCCGGCTTTTCGTTCCTGATGGAAGAAAGCGGGCGCGAGACCGGTAGCGATCCCGATCATGTCTGGATCGTCGATCCGCTCGACGGCACGACCAATTTCCTGCACGGCCTACCGCATTTCGCGATTTCGATCGCGCTCCAAGCCAAGGGCGAGATCGTCGCCGCTCTCGTTTACGATGCGGCCAAGAACGAAATTTTCTGGGGCGAAAAGGGCGCCGGCGCCTATGTCAACGATCGGCGCCTGCGCGTTTCCGGGCGCAAGCATCTTGCCGAAAGCCTGATCGGCACGGGCATGCCCTTCGGCGATCGCGGCGATGCGGCGCTTTTCCAACGCCAGCTCGACCGGGTCATGCGCGAAACGGCGGGCGTGCGCCGTTACGGTGCGGCCGCGCTCGATCTCGCTTATGTCGCGGCCGGCCGTCTCGACGGCTTCTGGGAGGCGGAGCTCGCCCCCTGGGACATCGCGGCCGGTCTTCTGCTGGTGCGGGAAGCCGGCGGCTATATCACCGATTTCGCCGGGAGGCCGATCGCGCTCGATGCCGGCACGATCATCGCCAGTAACGGCGCGCTGCATGCACCCCTTCAAGCTCTGATCCGGGCCTAGGCTTG
This sequence comes from uncultured Rhodospirillaceae bacterium, assembly GCA_964415425.1. GTDB lineage: Bacteria > Pseudomonadota > Alphaproteobacteria > Dongiales > Dongiaceae > Dongia. The sequence continues at coordinate 2,356 of CAYQAG010000075.1, forward strand.
ATGGTCTTGGGGCCCGGTTGTCCTCGCTCATAGCGCCGATTATAGTCGCCGCCATGAACCGCACCTCCCTCCGCCGCTTCCTCGCCCCGCTCGCGATCGGCCTTTGGCTGGCACCCGGCGCAATTCGGGAAAGCGCGGCGCAGGACAGTACGATCCTTTTGCCCCCTGCCCCGCCCCCGGAATCTGCCCCGCCCGCCGCCGATCCCAATGCCGGCGTGACGATCGATTGGGGCGCCATCACCCCCGGCACGCCTTCGGCGCCCGCCGATACGGCAAGCCCTGCCGCAAATTCGGCCCCCACGCCGCCGCCCGGCCCCGAAGCCATGCCCGATCATGTGCTTTCGCCCAGCGAGATGATGTCGGCCCCCGCGCCGCAGAATCCGGCACCCGTTGCGACGCCGCCCGCCCTGCCCACGGCGGAGGATACGGCCATCCTTGCGCCGGATGCGACGCCCGTCTTGCCCGAGGGAACGGTCAGCGCCATCACCGCCAATAGCCTGACCATCGATTATCCGCCGCGCCAGGACGAAGTGCCGGTCGCGGCGCGCCCCGCGCTCGATCAATTGGTCGCCAATCTCGTCGCCGATTCCAGCCTCAAGCTGCAAATCCTGGCGACGGCGAGCGGCAGCGAAGAGGAAGCCGCGAAGGCGCAGCGGAAATCCCTCGCCCGCGCGCTCGCCATTCGATCCTATCTTTATCGCGCGGGCATTGCCGCCGATCGGTTGGAAATCCATGCTCTCGGCCTCGGTATCGCGCCGGTCGAGGCTCCCGTCGAGGCCCCGGCCGAAGGTGCCGCAGCGGCCGATCCCGCCGCCGCGCCGCCGCCTGCCGATCCCCTTGCCAATCTGCCGCCGGTCGCGGGCGGCGATAGCGTCCTCATCGTCGTTGTCGGCAGTTAGGAAAAAGATGAGCCGCCCGCATAGTCAAGTTGTCGCCATGCTGATCGGCCTCGCCGCCGCCGCGGCGATCATCGTTTTCATCTGGCCGGCCTTGACGACCGCCTTCTTCCACAACATGGCGCTGAACAGCGTCATCCTCGCCGTTCTCGCCATCGGCATTCTGTTCGCCTTCTGGCAGGTTCTTCGCCTCAATGGCGATATCGACTGGATCGACGCCTATCGCCAAAATAATGCCGCCAGCACCGCGCCGCGCTTGCTCGCTCCCCTGGCGGCGATGGTGCGGGACAAGGCCGGCCATCGCCTGACGCTGAATGCGACCTCGCTCCGCTCGCTGCTCGACGGCATTCAATCGCGCCTCGACGAAAGCCGCGAGATCAGCCGCTATCTCATCAGCCTGCTGATCTTCCTCGGCCTGCTCGGCACGTTCTGGGGATTGCTCGGCACCATCGCCGGCGTCGCCGAGGCGATCCGCAATCTGAATATCTCCGCCGATGCCGATCCCGCGACGCTTTTCGGCTCGCTGAAGGAAAGCCTCGACGGGCCGCTTTCGGGCATGGGCATCGCCTTTTCCTCCTCCCTCTTCGGTCTCGCGGGATCCTTGATCCTCGGCTATCTCGATCTCCAAGCGGGCCAGGCGCAAAGCCGCTTCTTCAACGAGGTCGAGGATTGGCTCTCAGGCCAGACGCGCTTGGGCGGCAGCGCGCTCGCCGAGGGTGATCAATCGGTCCCGGCCTATATCCAAGCCTTGCTCGAACAGACGGCGGAAAGCTTGAGCGAATTGCAGCGCATCATGAAGCGCGCCGAAGAAAACCGAGCGCAGACCCAGGGCGGTTTCCAACTGCTTGCCGATCATCTGATCGCGCTCGGCGATCATTTGCGCGAGCAACAGGGTCCGGCGCAGCGCCTCGCCGAATCGCAGGGGGAAATCCGTCTCGTCCTCGCGAGAATCGCCGAATTGGCGGCCGGCGGGCATTTCGGCCTCGATGCCAATGCGCGGGGACATTTGCGCAATATCGACGGCCATCTCGCGCGCCTCGCCGAGGAGATGCGCGAAGGCCGCCATCAAGCCGTCGCCGATATCCGCAGCGAGATCAAGCTGCTCGCCCGCACCATCGCCGCCTTGGCCGGCGAGGCTTAAGAGACCGCCCGCATGGCTCTCGCCGCGCGCCGCCATCGTCAGATCGAGGCATGGCCGGGCTATGTCGATGTGCTTTCGACCCTGCTCATGGTCATCGTCTTCGTGCTGCTGGTCTTCGTGGTGGCGCAGATGTTCCTCGGCCAAGTTCTTTCGGGCAAGGAAGCCGCCCTTTCCCGCTTGACCCGGCAGGTTTCCGAGCTTGGCGACATGCTGGCCTTGGAGCGCAAGAAATCGGGCGATCTCGAACGCGAAATCGCCAGCCTCGCCAGCGAATTGACGAGCGCCAAGGGCGATCGCGACACTTTGGCCGATCAGTTGAACGCGCTCGCCGCCAAGAGCGCGGCCGATCAGGAACGCCTCGCCAAGCTCGCGACGGATATCGCCGCCCTCGAAAGCCTGCGCGACGAATTGCAGAAGAAAGTCCTCGCCGGCGCCGAGGAAAACCGCAAGATCAGCGACGAAGCGCAGGCCGAGATCGCCCTTCTCAACAGCCAGATGCTGGCGCTCCGCCAGCAATTGGCGGAGATCGTCGCCGCCCTCGATGCCTCGGAAACGAAAAGCCGGGAACAAGGCGCCCGCATCGTCGAACTCGGCAATCGTCTCAATGCGGCCTTGGCCGCCAAGGTCGAGGAATTGGCGCGCTATCGCTCGGAATTCTTCGGCCGCCTGCGGGAAGTTCTGGGCGAGCGCAGCGATATCGCCATCGTCGGCGACCGTTTCGTCCTGCAATCGGAGGTTCTGTTCGATTCGGGCTCGGCCGAGTTGGGCGAAGCCGGCAAGAAGAAACTCGATGCCCTGGCGGCGACCCTGATCGCGCTCGCCCGGGAAATCCCCGCCGATATCGATTGGGTCCTGCGCGTCGACGGCCATACGGATGAGCGGCCCATCGCGACGCCGCAATTCCCCTCGAATTGGGAATTGTCGACGGCGCGCGCCACCTCGGTCGCCAAATATCTGATCGCCAAGGGTTTACCGCCGGAGCGCCTGGTGACGGCGGGGTTCGCCGAATTCCACCCCCTCGATTCGGCCAAGACCGAGGAAGCCTATCGCCGCAACCGCCGCATCGAGTTCAAGCTCGATCGCCGCTGATTCCGGCGTAATTGCCTTTAAGAAAAGGATTTTGCTCTTGGTCGGCGATGCCCCCTCATCCCGACCTTCTCCCCCAGTTCCTGGGGGAGAAGGAGGTAACGGCGCCGCGCGAATCTGCCTCCTTGTCGGCATGAAAGACCATGTGCGCATCCTCCTCGCCCCCGCGAAGCGGGGGAGAGGATCGAGGTGAGGGGGCGGAAAATCGCCGACACGCTGAGCGCCGCCGAGTGACGAAAATCACAGACAGGGCCGCCAAAGAGGATTAGTATGGCGGGGATTAGACAGGCTCGAAAATCGAGCGCTGCCCCCCCTGAGGCATAGGAGGCCAAGATGGCGAAAATCTACGGTTCGGCCGGCGACGAAACCTTGATCGCCCCCAATGCAATGCCCGTCAATGACGAACTCCACGGGCTTCTCGGAACCGATACGCTTACCGGCGGCAATGGCGACGATGCCTATTACCTCAACAATGCCAAGACCAAGATCGTCGAGAATGCCAAGGGCGGCGGGACGGATACGATCCTCGCTTCGGTCATGGCGGC
>CAYQAG010000076.1:0-5945 GCA_964415425.1 uncultured Rhodospirillaceae bacterium
GATCGATGCGAAGATTGCTGGCCATGTCATCCTCCCCGAGAAGCGGAAATCACTTTGGCAAGTTCCGACCGAACGATCAAGAATTTTGCGGATTTGCCGGCGGCGGCGCGAGGCGGAAATCGACGCGCTCCGGCCGCCCTGGCAGGGCAAGGCGCATGGCGCCGCCTGGGCCTTCGGCGATGATGCGGCCGCGACGGATGACCGCGCGGCGCGCGGCCTTGAGGCGAATGGCCTCGATGGGATCGCCGGCATCCAAAAGAACGAGATCGGCGAAGGCGCCGATGGCCAGGCCATAGCCGTCGAGATGGAGAATCTGCGCCGGCACCGTCGTCACGGCTTCGAAGGCGGCGCGCATTCCCGCGACGCTCGTCATCTGGCCGACATGGATCGCCATCGCCGCGACTTCCAGCATGTCGCCCGAACCCAGCGGATACCAGGGATCCATGACGCAATCGTGGCCGAAGGCGACGGGAATGCCGGCCGCCTGCAATTCCGGCACGCGCGTCATGCCGCGCCGCTTCGGATAGGTATCGTGGCGGCCCTGGATGGTGATGTTGATGAGCGGATTGGCGATGGCGGCGATGCCGGCTTCCGCCATCAGGGGAATGAGCTTGCTGACGTAATAATTATCCATCGAATGCATGGAGGTGAGATGCGATCCGGTGACGCGCCCCGCAAGGCCCAAGCGCTGCGTTTCCGCCGTCAGAATCTCGATATGGCGCGAGAGGGGATCGTCCGTCTCGTCGCAATGCATGTCGACGAGCAGGCCGCGCCGCGCGGCGATCTCCATCAAGGCGCGGACGGACCGCGCGCCCTCTTCCATCGTGCGCTCGAAATGCGGAATCCCGCCGACGACATCGATGCCGAGATCGAGCGCGCGATCGAGCAGCGCGATCGCGCCCGGCGATCGGTAATAGCCGTCCTGAGGAAAGGCGACGAGTTGCAGATCGAGATAAGGCGCGACGCGCTTCTTCGCCTCGATCAGCGCTTCGACGGCCAGCAGGCGCGGATCGCAGATATCGACATGGCTGCGGATGGCGAGCAATCCGCGCGCCGCCGCCCAATCGCAATAGGCAAGCGCGCGCTCCAGAATCGCCTCTTGTGTCAGATGCGGCTTCAATTCGCCCCAAAGCGCGATCCCTTCCAGCAAAGTGCCGGTGAGATTCAATCGCGGCCGGCCGAGGCTCAAGGTCGCATCCATATGGAAATGCGCATCGACGAAAGGCGGCGCGACCAGCCGGCCTTCGGCGTCGATCTCGCGCGCCCCCGTCGCCGCGAGAGCCGGCGCCAGCGCGGCAATGCGTTCGCCGGCGATGCCGATATCGATATCCCGGCGACCGTCGGGCAGATTCGCGCGGCGGATGATGAGATCGAGTTGCGGCATGGGCGATTATCCTCCGGCGATAGGGCGCGTCATCTTTCGCCCTTGCGATAGGGAACCATCAAGGCGCGCGGATAGGCGGCGCGGCGCGCCATCAGAATAAGCGCCAGAATGGCGAGCGCGTAAGGCAGCATGAGGAAAATCTGATAGGGAATATCCTGGCCCAGGGCCTGTTGCAGGCGCAATTGATAGGCATCGAAAGCCGCGAACAGAATAGCGCCCAAGACCGCCTTGCCCGGTCGCCAGGATCCGAAGACGACGAGCGCGACGGCGATCCAGCCGCGTCCGTTCACCATGTCGAAATAGAAGGAATCGAAAGCCGACATCGTCAGAAAAGCGCCGCCCAGCGCCATCAGCGCGCTGCCCGCCGCCACGGCGCCGAGGCGCAGCCAAGTGACGTCGATGCCTTGCGCCTCGACGGCGGCGGGATTTTCGCCGACCGTGCGGATCGCAAGGCCGAGCGGCGTCTTCGCCAGAATATAGGCGACGAGGCCGGCCATCAGGAAAGCGAGATAGGTCATCGGCGTCTGCCGGAAGAGAACCTCGCCCAGGAACGGCAGATCGGCAAGCCCCGGGATCGGCCAGGGCTGGAAGGGCACGATCTTCGGCGGCGAGGTGACTTCGGGAAAGGTCAGGCGATAGGCGAAATAAGCGAGATTGGTGGCAAGCAGCGTCAGGCCGATCCCGGCGACATGCTGCGAAAGGCCGAGCGGCACGACGAGAAACCCGTGCAGCAGGCCGAACAAAGCGCCGGCAAAAGCCGCGATCAGCAATCCGGTCGCGAGATCGGCCCCGGCATGGACGCTGACCCAGCCGGCGAAGGCGCCGATTGTCATAATGCCTTCGATGCCGAGATTGAGCACGCCCGCGCGTTCGCAGATGAGTTCGCCGAGCGTCGCGAAGATCAAGGGCGAGGCGATGCGGATCGCGGCGGCCCAGAGCGAGGCGGTGAAGAGGATTTCGATCGCGTCCATGGCTATCGCCGCCAGACCGGACGGAAGCGGACGAAGAGCATGGCGACCAGCATGGCGATCAGCGCGATCGCCACCATCACATGGGCGATATAGCTGGGAACGCCGACCGACCGGCTCATGGCATCGGCGCCGACGAACATGCCGGCGACGAAGATCGCGGCGACGACGACGCCCAAGGGATTGAGCATGGCCAGCATGGCGACGACGATGCCGCTATAGCCGAAGCCGGGCGAGAGATCGAGCGTCAGATTGCCCTTGAGGCCGATCACTTCGGAAACACCGGCGAGGCCGGCAAGCCCGCCCGAAAGCAACGCCGTTTTCAGCAAGATGCGATCGACCGCCATGCCGGCGAAACGCGCCGCCTTGGCGTTGTGGCCGACGGCGCGCATTTCGTAGCCGAGAATCGTTCGCCGATCGACGAACCAGATCGCGATCGCCGCCGCCATGGCGAGGACGAAGCCGAGATGCAGTCTTTTCCCCGCGACCAGCTTAGGCAAACGCGCGGCCTCGATCACCGGCGAGGATTGCGGCCAGCCAAGGCCCATCGGGTCCTTGAGCGGGCCTTCCAGCAGCAAGCTGACGAAAAGCAGGAAGATGAAATTGAGGAGCAGCGTGGTGACGACTTCATCGACGCCGAGTTTGGTCTTCAGGAAAGCGGGACCGAGGAGAACGAGCGAGCCGGCCAGGGCGCCTACCGCCAGCAACAAGGGAACGAGCAGGAATCCCGGCAGCGGAAGCGCGCCGGTCCCCAAGAGAACGGCCATGACGGCCCCGGCATAAAGCTGCGCCTCGGCGCCGATATTCCACAATTTGGCGCGAAAGGCGACGGCGACGGCAAGCCCGGTGAAGATCAGCGGCGTCGCGCGCGTCAAGGTTTCGAGCAGCGCGAAGCTCGATCCCGCCGCGCCTTTCAGCACGAGCCCGAAAACGGTCAAAGGATCGGCGCCGCTTGCAAGGACGAGGAGCGCGGCAAGGCCCAAGCTCACAAGAATGGCCGCACCAGGCGCGATCAGCCAGAGATGCCAGGGAATCTCGGCGCGCGGTTCAAGCCGCATCGCGCGCGCTCCCGTCGGCGGCGCCCTGCCCCGCCATGCCGAGACCGATGGCGCGGCGATCGAATTCGGCGCGCGTCAAGGGCGCCGATAAGCGGCCGCGATACATGATCTGCAGGCGATCGGAAAGCGCCAGCAATTCGTCGAGATCCTCGGAAATCAGCAGAATGCCGATCCCCTCCCGCCGCGCCGCCAACAGCCGCGCGCGGATATCGGCGACGGCGCCGATATCCAATCCGCGCGAAGGTTGATTGGCGATGACGATGCGGGGGCTGCGCGACATTTCGCGGCCCAAGATCAGCTTCTGCATGTTGCCGCCCGAAAGCAGCCGCGTCAGACCGCCGGGACCGGGACAACGGATATCGTATTCGGCGATGAGGCGGGTTGCGAAACGCCTAGCCGCGCGCCAATCGAGCAGAAAGCCGCGCGCGAAAGGCCGTGCGCGATAGGCGGCGGAAAGCAGATTCTCCTCGACCGTGAAATCGCCGATCACGCCCGTCGCATGGCGATCCTCGGGAATGCGCGCGATGCCGGCCGCCATCATGCGGGCCGGCGAGAAATCGTTCACGGCCTCGCCATGGAGCCGCAGCGACCCCGCTTGCGGCCGCTGGAGACCGCAGAGCAGATCGGCGAGCGCCGATTGGCCGTTGCCGGAAACTCCGGCGATGCCGAGGATTTCGCCGCCGCGCAAGGTTAGATCGATGCCGCGCAGAGGATCGCCCGTCGCCGCCGCGGCCGCGATCCCCGCAAGCTCGATCGCCGGCGCGCCCGGCGTCTGCGGCGCGATTTCGGGTTCGGGGATATCGCGGCCGACCATCAATTCCGCCAATTCGTGACGATCCGTGGCTCGGCTGTCGCGCTCGGCGACGAGTTCTCCCTGGCGCAGAACCAGAATGCGCCGGCTGACCGCCAGCACTTCGCCGAGCTTATGGGAAATGAAAATGATCGCGAGGCCCCGCGCCGTCAGCCGCGCCAAGGTCGCGAACAGCGATTCCGCTTCCTGGGGCGTCAGCACGGCGGTCGGTTCGTCGAGGATCAGGATGCGGACATCGCGATAAAGCGCCTTCAGGATTTCGACGCGCTGACGCTCGCCGACGGTCAGATCGGCGACGCGCCGGTCGGGATCGATATCGAGGCCGAAATCGGCGCTCAATTGCCGCAAGCGCCGCCGCGCCGCCGCGCGCTCCGAGCGCCAGCGCCACAGGCTTTCCGTGCCGAGCAGGATATTGTCGAGCGCCGTCAGATTTTCGGCGAGGGTGAAATGCTGATGCACCATGCCGATGCCGGCGCCGAGCGCCGCCTTGGGCGAGCCCGGCGGCAAGGGCTGGCCGAAAACCTCGATCGATCCCTCGTCGGCGACGTAATGGCCGAAGAGGATATTCATCAGCGTCGTCTTGCCGGCGCCGTTTTCGCCGAGCAAAGCGACGACTTCGCCGGCATGGAGCGAAAAACCGATTCCCGCATTGGCGCGGAGCGCGCCGAAAGTCTTGGTAATGCCGACGAGCCGGAGGACGGTCTCCCCCGGCTCGTCGGTCGCTTCGATCGGCGCTATTCGCGCCATCAACCGGCTTTGGGTTCGTTATCGTCGATGGGAACGACGAAACTGCCGTCCATGATCGCGGCACGGGTTTCCTCGACCGCCGCCATCACTTCCTCGGGCACCTTGCCCTCGAACGTGCCGAGCGGCGCCAGCGAACAACCGCCCGCCTTCATGAAGGAGAATTGCCCGTAATCCTCGGCCGCGAAGGCCTTGGCCTTGACCTGGGCGATGGCGCGATCGAGCGTCGGCTCGAAATGCCACAGGGCCGAGGCGACCACCGTATCCGGGTAATCCTTCTGCGTGTCGATGACATTGCCGACGGCCAAGATTCCCCGTTCCTTGGCGGCGTCCGAAACGCCGAAGCGTTCGGCATAGAGGAGATCGGCCCCGGCATCGATTTGCGCGAGCGCCGTTTCCTTGGCCTTGGGCGGATCGAACCAAGAGCCGATGAAGGCGACTTGGAATTTGACGCCGGGGTTGACCGAGCGGCAGCCCGCCATGAAGGCGTTCATCAGGCGATTGACCTCGGGAATGGGATAGCCGCCGACCATGCCGATATTCTTCTTGGTCGTCATGCCGCCGGCGATGATGCCGGTCAGATAGGAGGCATCCTGGATATAATTGTCGAAGACCGAGAAATTCGGCAAGGCCGCATCCGGCTTGAAGCTGGAACCAATCAGGAAGGCGCGATCGGGATAATCCTTGGCGACGGCGCGCGCCGCTTCCTCGACGGCGAAGGCTTCGCCGACGATGAGTTCGTGTCCCGCCTCGCAATATTCGCGCATGACGCGCTCGTAATCGGTATTGGCGACCTTCTCCGAGAAGACGTATTCGATATCGCCGCGATCCTTGGCGATATTGGCCGCCTGATGGATGCGGCTCACCCATTGCTGCTCGACCGGCACGGTATAGATGGCGGCGGTCTTGATCGGCCCGTCGGCCGCGGCCCATTTCGCCCAAGAACCGCCGGCGAGCGAGGCGGCGGCGATCCCGGCCGA
>CAYQAG010000077.1:0-5835 GCA_964415425.1 uncultured Rhodospirillaceae bacterium
TATGAGGACTATGCAACCTGTTCCATGGCCTCGGCGCATCCGGTCATGGTAAGCTATCGCCCGTCGTGCTGTTCAAGCTGGGATAGTTCCATGGCCTCGGCGCATCCGGTCATGGTAAGCTCGAAGACCTGGATAGTGCGGGCGAGGATCAGTTCCATGGCCTCGGCGCATCCGGTCATGGTAAGCTCTGGATCGGCATACTATTCCTGCCGGTCCTGTTCCATGGCCTCGGCGCATCCGGTCATGGTAAGCTCTGCGCGTAATTCGCCAGCGGATTGACCGGGTTCCATGGCCTCGGCGCATCCGGTCATGGTAAGCTCCCGCCCCCCTGCTGCTGCACGATCTGCTGGTTCCATGGCCTCGGCGCATCCGGTCATGGTAAGCTATCGGCATCGATGGCATGATCGCCAATCCAGTTCCATGGCCTCGGCGCATCCGGTCATGGTAAGCTGATAATCCATGGCGGCTTTGAGGCCCGGCCGTTCCATGGCCTCGGCGCATCCGGTCATGGTAAGCTGCCGGTTCCTTGATTAACATCATGCCAACCGTTCCATGGCCTCGGCGCATCCGGTCATGGTAAGCTCATTGATCTTGGACAGTCTGGTCTTGAATGGTTCCATGGCCTCGGCGCATCCGGTCATGGTAAGCTCAAATTCACCGCCGATCACCCGATAGCCAAGTTCCATGGCCTCGGCGCATCCGGTCATGGTAAGCTCGCCGCGCCGCCTCTGACGCGGCTTGTCCAGTTCCATGGCCTCGGCGCATCCGGTCATGGTAAGCTAATGCCGAGACAGGGACGCGCGTTCCGGCAGTTCCATGGCCTCGGCGCATCCGGTCATGGTAAGCTCAGGCAAAATCGAAATCGAAATCGTTTCTAGTTCCATGGCCTCGGCGCATCCGGTCATGGTAAGCTCCGGCGTGACGGCGAATTCCTCCTCGCCGTGTTCCATGGCCTCGGCGCATCCGGTCATGGTAAGCTACCTACCAAGCCAAGCTATTGATAAAGCAATAGCTTGGCTTTTTCTTGCGCGCATGCCGAACCTCTTCAGAAGAGACGGTATTGGCTGGGCGGCTCGATGGGCAGGTCCGCCTTGCCCCGATCCCAGCGCTTCAAACCCGCCATTTGCCGATCCGTCAGTCGCAACGCCATGACACTGCCTTTCGTCGGAAGATGATGTTCGATTCGCCGTTCGCAGGATTCTAGGCTCTCCAAACTGCCGCAAAATCGCATATAGATTGAGTAATGCAACCGATTGAAGCCTTCATCGAGCAAAAAGTCGTGAAATTTGGTCGCTGCCTTGCGCTCCCCCGGCTCGATAACCGGCAAATCATAAAAGACCAGAAGCCACATCAGGCGCCAACCGTGAGGCATGCCGTTCCTCCAGGATCGCATCGGGAAGCTGTAATCTGCCCTTGCCGCTATCGACGATGCGCACCAGAGAGGCCACGCTTTCTCCGATCGCGCTGCGAGCGCGCAACGCGCGCCCGGCGGATTCGACGGGATGATCGCCGCACTGGGCTAGATCGGCTTTCCATTTCGCCATTGGCGCGTCTTCGTTGCGAAAAATCCCCGCAACGCGGCGATCGACGATCGGCCGATAAGGCTCGATCAAATCGTCGGCCAGATTATAGGCATTCCCCGCCGCTATATGATGAAGGCCGATCGCGGGATACAATCCCGCCGCCACCAAGGCACGGGCAACGATCCCCCTGAGAACGGCATATCCCCAATCGAGCGCCTGCACGACAGGAGTTTCCCCGCGCCGGCGAAATCCTTCGCCGAAAAGGGAGGGCCAGTATTTTTGCGCGGCTTGCGCTTCCAGATTCCCAGGATCGCCGGGAGCAACGGCAAGAGCCAGATTGCGCAAGGGAGCGTCCGGTTTACCGTTATCGCGCAACAAATCGGCCTGAGCCATTATCTTGGCTGTAACCAAATCGCGCCATAATCGAGCGCGCGCCCTTTCGGTCATGCCGGCCTGCCGCCTGGCGCGCAAGGGATCGAAAACCTTTGCTGCCGTCAGCGGGTGCAGCCAAGCAACTGGGAGATGGCGTTCGTCGCACGCCATCAGCATCACGCCGGCCTCGGCCAGGGCGGCCAACGCTGCCCCGGTAATGGCAACGGCCGGAATCTGCATCACGACAATATCGAGATCGCGAATCGGTAGGGCACCCAACCTTTCGCCGCGCAGATTGATACGCAGCAAATTGCCGTCAAGAACAATTGTCGCGCCATGCGACACGATTTCGACGACCCGCATGTTACGGTTTCGCCGGCCCGGGATCGCGCAATCGGCCAAGCAGGCTGATGCTCACTTTGCGGCCCCTATGCCGGAAGAAGGCTCCGATCGAAAAGCTCTTTCCATCCCGTTCCGTAATGCCAAGATCGGGGCGGGCCTTCGCCATCGCCTTTTCGTGCTTGGCGACGCGCAAGGGCCAAAGGAAGAATTTGCCGCTCGTTTTGATAATTTTTACGAAACAAATTTCTATCTGGCCGTTGATCTCGACGGCAACGCAATCGCCACGCCGCAGAACGAAGGCGCCCGGTTTCGGTTGCCGTTTTTCGATGGCCGCAACGAATTTCGAGACGACGACGGTTTCGCCGGTATTGGATCGCGGGTCGAATTCGAGCCAAGCATTGGCATTGGGATCGACATAGGCCCAATTCGGCGCACCGTTCGACGAAGCGCCGCGAAGAATTCTAGGTTCTTCTTCGGGATCGCGGGGGATTTTATCGCACCAACATTTGATCTTGCCGACACCGCGCGGCCCGAAATGCTTGGAGGCCAGCGCTCTCAAGAGCCAAACCGATCGCGATCGATCATCGGCATCGACGGCATCGGTCGATTGGCGCAAGTTTTCCATCTTTTCGATCAGAACGCTGCGGAAGCGCTGAGAAACGAATTTGTCCAGGGCTTTTTCGGCGTCTTCGTCGCTTAAAGGCTTCCCGTCCTTGGTAAAGATCGCTCTCGGCGTCAGTCGCTCGGTCCGGCGCCAAGCGCCCGATTCGTCCTGGCACATCCCGTAAAGCGTCTCTCGATGCAGCGCTCCCGAAGGCTTGGAGAGCGAGTGATCGGGCCGGATAGAAGGCCAAAGGCGCGCGTATTCCTTTTCTATCTCGCGCGTAAAATCCGCATATGGCAATTCGATGCCGGACTCGGCAGCGCGCGGCAGCGCGCCGCGCGCATGCCATCGGTTGATCCATTGCACGATGCCGCGATCGGTCAAAGCAAGGACTGCGGCATCGACAAAGTGATGCCGATTGTCTTCCCGGCCCTTGGGAAGATTCCAGACAGCTCGCAGATAAGCGGTCAACGATCCTCGCGAAGCCACCACGTTTTGCGGTGGCGCGATATGCCGCAGATATTGCAAGGCAAGTCTAGCGATATAACTAGTATCGCGAATGGCGCGCGGCAGATAGCCCTCGTCATCGGCCTCGACCTTATCCGTCGCCTCTGCCTTGAATCGCCAATGCATGGATTCAGGCAAATTTTTGACTTCCTCCATGATAACGCGCCAGCGCGGATCGTCATGCCACTTTTCCCACGGCGTTTGATCGCGCTTGGCCTGGTTATCCTCGGCACTGCACAAGACAAGATTGGCGTCCTCTAAGCGGCCGCCGCGAGAAGCGGGAATGATATGGTCGATACAATAATCCTCGGTGAAAAGCCGATCGCGAGCAATGGGGATACCGGAATAAGTGCTTTTGCCTTTCTGCCGCTTGCACAGGCGCAATCGCCGGCGCCGCTCCGGCAGAGAAAGAAAGGCGCGGCCGCCGCGATCCCGATCGGCGGATTTGGCGTCTTCGTCCAGCTTACGGTTTTCTTCTTCGCGCGCCTTCTGTTCGCGTTCGATGGCGCGCAATTTTTCGGCACTGGCCTTAAGATCGCGAGTCGTTTCGATCACGACCAATCGGGGATTGCCGTAGCGGGCCAATAGCGCATTAACGATCTTGCGGATTTCGTTGAGGGCGATGTGAACCGTGATATTGCCGATTCGCCCGTAATAGGCTTCCAATTCGGCGATGGCGGCTCGAGCGGGGTCGGGCAGAGCGCCGCCGTCCCCGCCGAAAACATGCCCCTGCAGAACCTCGCCATAATAAGGCAGGCGATCCCGCATCCGGTCGGGGCGGCGGTCGGAAATATCACGACCGATCGCGGCGTCGATGCAAGTCTTGGCATCCTGGCCCGCGCGCAATCGCGGCAGGATACGCTCGATCGCCGTCCGGCCATAGGCGATGCGACCGCGCGGCAATTCGAATTGCACGATATCGGCAAGCTTCTCACGGTCGGCTTCGTCAAGGCCCAGGGACGCGATGGCGGCTATCAGATCGCGTCGTTTGCGGCGAGCTTTGAACAAACCCTCGACCAGGCGATCGCGCTCGGCCAGAGACAAATCCCGCCATCCCGGAACAATATCTTGTAGTGCGCCATTGACGAGATTGCCGGCAATCTGGCGCGCTTGTTCCTTTTTACCTTCGGATTTCTCCTGCTCGATCGTGAATTTTTCTTGCCGTTTCAGCTTGATCGCCTTCCTGAGCGAAGGCCATGAATGTACGCCGCCCTTCTCCAGGATGGCGGCGATAACGGCAAATTCTTCATCCGTCAGCGGTCGCGCCGCATCGAAAGACGCGCCGGCGATCCGCAAATTGCACAGCGCCTGCCCAATCAGGAACGCCTGGGCCGAAGGCATGCATTTCGCGATCCTGTCTTCGTCGGGGAAAACGGAACAGCGTCCGGGCGTCGGGTCGCGAAAAGGCCTCTGATCCAGAATGAGATCGGCGATCGTATCCCAATCCGCCGGCGACAATTTTCCGCCAAAGCGCGAGGCCTGAAATTTGCGGATTTCGCTAAATTCCTGAGCGATCAAATTGCGCGTCGGCGCTTCGCTCTCGCCATGGCGTCCGCGAACGAAACCGTTCTCGCGTAGTTTTCGCGCCAGTAAGACGCCGACCGTCGGGCAGGCGCGTCGCGCCGCCATGGCTTCGATGAGGCGATCTTCAACCCCCTTCCAGCGTTGTGCCTGGACTTCCGAATCCTCTTCTTTCGCTGCGTCCTGTTCCCGCTTCGCATCGCTTTCGTCGGCTTTCCCCCTTTTTACCTTGCGCGGCTTTTTTCCCTTTACCGGTTCCGCGGCGGACAAGCGCGGACTCTTGAATCCGCGATGCTTCAGCAAATGGAAAAAGATCGCCGCCAGTTCCGTATCCGTGATCGTCGGATCGATGGGGCAATCCGGCGCATCGGCCGATGGTTCGACCGGCGAGGCGCCGACAGCTTTGGCCCGCAGATCGTAAATCGCCAATGGCGAAGTTTCCGCCTGAGCCAAACCGCGATCTTGCAACAGGCGGCGCAACTGATCGCGCCGCCATTTCCGTGCTCGGATTCGGCCGCGTGCACGCCGATTGAGGCCGCGCTCGGCAAGCAGAGAGATTTTGGATTGCGGATTCCGGCCGCTATCGAAGAGACGCACGCCGCCATCCAGAAGGCGAACGACTCTGCCTTGCTCATCCTCGCGGAAAGCCGCCCAGCCAATGCTGGCGCTCCCCGTATCGAGAGCCAATCGCCAAGAAAATTTCGCTCCCATATCGGCCTCCAATTCCCCGCGAAAATTGTATTGCAAACTTCTTAGGAATTGGCTAGAGTATTTGGGCTTACCATGACCGGATGCGCCGGGTACCCATGGAATAATTAGCAAATAGCAAACTGGAGCTTCGGCTCACCCAACGGCCCGCTTGCGGGCCGTTGTCGTTAGATCGGTCAATCCAAGACGTGCGGAGGCGCTCGTCTTCCCCTTTCAGGACGCGATCGCGATTCGCCACCAATGGGGCGCGGCATCGCG
>CAYQAG010000078.1:0-5831 GCA_964415425.1 uncultured Rhodospirillaceae bacterium
TCGAGGATCAGTTGGCAATCGCCGATGCGGCCGGCGCCGATATCGTCATTCCCGCCGCTCGATATCTCGCCGTGGCGTCGGCGAACGGCGTGCACGAGGCGCTGAGGAACGATATCCGGTTGGATATCGGCGGGCTTTCGATCAAGGAAGAGACCGAGGCCAAGGCGTTGGCTGAAAAACTCTTGGCCGAAGCCGGGCCCGAGATCGAAGCGCAGATGGCCGAGGAAGCCAAGGCCGAGGAACCGGCCCGCCGCGTCTATGAGGATTTCGTGGCGCGACTGACCGCCGCCGGCGCTCCGGCAAAGACCATCAAGGCGACTGCCGCCCTGGCCGCGGCGCGCTATGCCGCGAGAGGCGAGCGGCTGGGGATCAACGCTTGGGAGGCTTACCAGCTCGCCAATCTCGATGTTCGCAGCGTTCCCGAGGGATTGGAGAATCTGACGGGCCAGGAGCTTACGGCCGTTCTGGCGAAGGCCAGGGAGGCCAAGGGCGAAACCAGCGCCGCCGCGCAACCGACCGATAGCGCCAATCCCGATGCGACCGGCGAGGGATCGACGGTCAACGCGGAATCTGCCCCGGCCGATCCTGCCGCCGCCAAAGTCACGGCCGCCAGCGAGGCGCTCAACAAGCTTCTCGCCGGTCTCGGCTTGGATGTCCAGAGCGTGGACGAGCGGCAGGTCGCCGATATCCTGGCCCGGCTTTCGCAGAAACAGGAAACCAGCCCGGCGAAGCCGCAATCGAAAGAGGGCGGCGGCAAGGCCTTTACCTCGGCCGGCCGGGCCGTCGATGTTCAATACGAGGTCGTCGAGGCTTCATCGCTCGTCGCCAGCCACGATGCCGATTTCAACGAGAACCCGGCCTTTCCGTCGGAACTGCAGCCGCGCGATCGCACGAAGGCCGCCTATCAGGCGCAGGTCATGGCGAATGCCGCCAAACTCAACCCGGAACTTCTCGGCGAGAGTCCGCTGGCGGCGCATGGCGCCCCGGTCGTCGGCGAGGACGGCATCGTCGAATCCGGCAATGGTCGCGTCATGGCGTTGCGGCGCGCCTATGCCCAGCATCCCGAACGAGCAGCGGCCTATCGCGCGCATATCGAGAGCTTGGGGCACAGCACGGAGGGAATGAAGGAGCCTGTCCTGATCCGTCGTCGCGTCACGCCGATGTCGATGGAGGAGCGCAGCAAGTTCGCGAGCGAAGCCAATGCGGAAGGGCTGGCCGCGAAGAGCGCCACCGAAACCGCTCTCGACGATGCCCGCCACATGCAGGACGGGGTGCTCGATCTCTACAAGGGCGGCGATTTTTCGCTCGCTAAGAATGCCGATTTCGTGCGGGCGGTCATGGAAGGCTTCCCGGAAGGCGAGCGCGCCGCCCTCATGGACGCCGCCGGCAACGTCAACGAGCAGGGCTTGCGCCGCATCGAAGCCGCCATGCTGGCGAAGGCTTACGGAAACGCCCGCCTGATCGCAAAACTCATCGAATCGACCGATAACGATATCAAGGCGATCGGCGGTGCCCTGCTCGATGTCGCGCCCATATGGGCAAGGATGCGCGCGCGGGCGGCGGAGGGAAAGATATCGCCGGCGGTCGATGCGACCGCCGATCTTCTGGAGGCCGTGCGCCTGGTCGAGAAAGCGCGCGCCGACGGCATGATCGTCAGCGACGTTCTAAATCAGACCGGCATGTTCGATTCGGGGCCGAGCGATACCGCCAAGGCCTTTCTCGGCCTGTTTTTCCGCGACGAGAAGCTCCGCCGGGCGGCCGGACGCGCCAGCATCGAGAAATCTCTCGCCGATTACGTCGCTGAGGCCGAGAAGCAAGTCGTCGATCTTTTCGGCAAGAAGCCGCTCGAACCCGTGGAAATCCTCGCCGGTCTCAATCAGCAGGCGGCGCTTCTCCAGTCCTCGATCGATCGCCTGTTTCAGGACAGGAGCGATGTCAAAGAGGAGGCGCCGCGCGGCCGCATCACTTTCGGAAATCTCGCCAAGGGCATTAAAAACATCATCGATCTTTTCAAGGGTCGGGACGAGTCGACGGTCGTTCATGAGCTCGTGCATGCCTGGCGCCGAGAATTGGAGGAGGACGCCGCAAGGCCCGATGCGCCGCAACAAGTGAAGGACGATTGGGCGCAGGTCCAGGGTTGGTTGGTCGCGAAGCCGGGCGAGAAGTTGAATAAAGCGCAGGAAGAGAAGTGGGCGCGCGGCGGCGAGACTTATCTTTTCGAGGGCATCGCGCCCAGCATCGAATTGCAAGGCGTATTCGAGCGTTTCAGGCGCTGGCTGCTGCGCATCTATAGGACGATTCGCAATCTGGACGCACCCTTGACGCCGGAAATCCGCGCCGTCTTCGATCGATTGCTGGCGACCGACGCGCAGATCGCCGCCAAGGCGGAAGCGCAGAAAATTAAGCCTGCCTTCGCCACGGCCGAGGAAGCCAAGGCCAAGGGCGGAATGAGCGCGCCGCAATTCGAGGCTTACCTGAAGAAGTTCCGCGCGATCGAGGCGAAGCGCAACGAGCGCGTCCTCGCCGCCGCCATGAAGGATATCGAGCGGCGGAAGACCAAGGAATGGAAAGAGGAAGAGGCCAAGATCAAGGAAGAGATTCGGGCCCAGTTCGCGGCGATGCGCGATTGGGCGGCGCTGCAAAGCTTGGGCGCCAAAGATTGGCCGAAGCTCGACCGCGCCGCCGTTGCCGAGGTTTGGAATCAGCATCACGAAGCGCCCGGCACGGCGCCGCAGCTTTCCCTGGAGCAATCCGCGCGCGGGATCGGCCCCGATTTGCCGCGCGGCGTCACGGCGAAGGGTGCGACGTCGCAAGAAGACCTGGTCGATTTGATGACCGACGAGGGCGGGCTTCATCCCGATCTGATCGCGCCGCTTCTCGGCTACGATACGGGCTACGAATTGCTGCGCGATCTCGCCGCTTTGGAGGCGCAGCGCAAGGAGCTTCGCTCGCTCGGTGATCCGCGATCCGTTCTCGAATGGCGGATCGACGAGGAATCGCATCGCCGCATGATCGAAAAGCATGGCGATGCCCTGAACGACGGCACGATCGAGCGCGAGGCCATGGAGGCCGTCCATTCCGAGGATATGGCCTCCCTCATGATCGACGAGCTGCGCGCCCTCGGGCGGCAATCCGGCGCCGGGATGGTCCCGCCCTCGCTGGAGGCGATTCGCGACTGGGCGAAGCAGCAGATCGCCGGCATGAAATCTCGGGACGGCAGCGCCGCCGGCCGCTTCCTCCGCGCCGAGCGCCAGGCCGGTCGGGAGGCGCAGCAAGCCCTCTTGGTCAAGGAGACGCCCGAGAGTCTCAAGAAGGCGTTCCAGGCCAAGCAGCGCCAAGTCGTCAATCACATGCTCTATATGGAGGCTAAGAAGGCTGCTGAGGAAGTCGGCAAGGCGACCCGATACCTTCGCCGCCTCGCCGCCCTCAAGACCGCGCGCGGCATCGATCAGGACTATCTGGATCAAATCCATGGGTTGCTGGAGCGCTTCGATTTTCGGCAGGCTTCCGGCCCCGAGGTCGAGCGGAGGAAGAATCTGGCGACCTGGATCGCCGAGCGCGAAGCCGACGGTCAGCCGCCGACGATTCCCGATAGGCTGCGCGATGCGGCGTTCCGCAAGCATTATTCGGAGATGACGGTCAGCGAATTGATGGAGATTCGCGACGCGGTCAAAAATATCGAGCATCTCGGGCGCCTGAAGAAGGAATTGCTCGCCGCCAAGGAAAAGCGGGAGTTCGACGAAGCGGCGAGCGCAATGGCCGATGGCGTTCGCGAGCACGTGCCGGAGCATGGAAGGTTGCGCGGATCGTGGAAGGATCGATGGCTTTCCGTGCTGCGCGGCTTCCTCGCCGATCACCGCAAGTTGGAGAATCTCGCCATCGAGTTCGACGGCGGCAAGCGCGGTTCGTGGTGGCGGACGCTCTATGAGCCGCTCAATCGCGCCGGCGACGAAGAAGCGAGCATGAAATCGGCCGCGACCCGAAAACTCAGCGACCTCTTCGGCGTCTTCACCCGTGCCGAAAAGAAGCGGATGGCGACAAGAGAGAATATCCCGGAACTCGGTCGCGTGATGTCGCGTTGGGATTTGATCGCGCTCGCCCTCAACATGGGCAACGAGGGCAATATCGACGCGCTGATTCGGGGCAACGGTTATTCCCCCGAAGCGCTCCGCCAGGCGATCGGCCGATTGAGCAAGAAGGAATTGGATTTCGTGCAATCGATCTGGGACTATGTCGATAGTTTCTGGCCGCAGATCGCCGCGCTCGAACGCGATATGAACGGCGTGGCGCCGGAGAAGGTCGCGCCCCTGCCGCTGATCACCCGGCACGGCATCTATCGCGGCGGCTATTATCCGATCAAGGGCGATCCTGCCGTCAGCCCCCGCAAATACGGCCATGAAGTCGGGGAACTGTTCAAGCAGATGATGGGCGGCGGCTCGACGCGCGCGGCGACGCGCCACGGGCACACCATCGAGCGCGTCGGTTTCGGCGCCAATCCTGTCAATCTCGATATCGGCGTGTTATTTGGCCACATCAACGACGTCATTCACGATCTGACGCATCGGAAGGCGGTCGTCGACGCGCATCGGCTCTTGACGGATGCACGGGTCGTCGAGGCCCTGAACGCCACGGCGGGCCATGAGGTGCGGCAGGCGATGGACGAGACGATCCGCGCCATCGCCGCCGGCAATATCGCCCCGCGCGACAGCTTGGAGCGAATCGTCGGTCACTTGCGCGGCGGGTTCGTGATTTCCCGCATGGGCTTGAACTTGGTGAATGCCGTGCAGAACGTGACCGGGCTTTTCCCGGCTATCGCCTTGATCGGCGAAAAGCGGATGGCGATGCACGCGCTCCCTCTCCTCGCCAATCCGGCTCAGTTGGCGAAGGCTTGGCGCTGGGCTGCCGAGCAATCCCCCATGATGGCCGAACGCTTGCGCAATTCCAGCCGCGACATGCGCGAAATCATGGATGCGCTCGACCCCCGGAAGGAGATCAAGGCCAATGTCACGAAATGGGCGATGGCGATGCCGGCATTCACCGATCAGCTCACCGCAACGATCGCCTGGACGGCGGCCTACAATAAAGCCATGGCCGGCGAGGCCAAGGATGCCCCGGCCAACAACCATGAGGAAGCCGTCTCTTACGCCGATTCGACGATCCGGCAAAGCATGGGCGCCGGCCTCTCGAAGGACTTGGCCAATATCCAGCGCGGCAGCGAATACAAGAGGCTGCTGACCTCGCTGATGGGCTATTTCAACACGATCTGGAATCTGAACGTCTCTCAGGTCAAGGGCGTAAGGCGCGGCCAGATTCACCCGCTGCGCTTCCTGCTCAACATGCTTCTCATCAACACGATCCCAATGGCGCTTGGGCGGCTAATTGCCAGCGGGCCTCCTGACGAAGACGAAGAATGGTGGGAGTGGATGCTCTATGGGCATCTTTCCTGGATTTCCGGCGGGCTGGCTGGCGTTCGCGACGTCGTTTCGGCGGCGACCGGCTGGGCTCCCAGCGATGCGCTGGACGCATTCAACACGGCAATCAAGGGCGTTACGAGCGATGGCGCCAGCGGCCGAACCGTGGCGCGCTCGGCAGTCGATATTGCCGGCATCGGGCTTCAGCTTCCAAGCCGTCAAGCCTTCAAGACGGCCGACGGCCTCTACCGCGCCTTGGTCGAGGGCGAGGATTTAAGCCTTTGGGAGATGCTGATCCAGCCGCCGCCGAAGCGCTGAAATCTTTTGCCACTTGGCCGCTAAGTCATTGATTTTGTTGGTGCGAACGGATGCGGAACTGGTGGCAAAACGCTTGACTTTTCAAGTCGCTCCGCCGGTATC
>CAYQAG010000079.1:0-5590 GCA_964415425.1 uncultured Rhodospirillaceae bacterium
AGTGCCGCGCGCGGCAGCCAGGGTCTCCTGGCGCTTCACGATCTCGGCGATTTTGGCTTTCTCGATCATCGTCGATCTCCTTTAGGGCGCGGCCCAGCCCATATTGCTGCGATAGGACGGGAAATAGGGGCTTTCTGGGCGGCTGAACTTGCGCCGGTCGGGTCGGCCCGCCTTGGAATCGTCGTCGAAGCGGCCGGCGGAAGCGGCGAGGGCGGCGGCGAAAACCTTATCCGCGCTTGGCTTGCGCGCCGGCGCCGCCTCGGCTCCATCGGGGAGCGGCAATAGGCCGAATCTGCGCATGTCGTAGATGCGGATTTCCACGGCGATTAGCGTTCTCCCGGGCAGGCGCTGGGCTATTTCTTGAGACGAAAGCCCCTCGATCTTGAGGCGGATCAGCGCGTCGTCCTCGTCCCGCGTCCAGCGGCGGTGTCGCGACAAACCAAGCGCCACGCGGTGGCGGCGAATGGCTTCTGCGGTTCTTTCCGGCAGAAGCTCGGCGATCTCGGCGTCGGACAGGCCTTCGGCGAAAGCATGCGCGAGGATTTCCTCATCCGCTTTCGACCAAAGCAGGCTCCCGCCTCGGCGTGGGCGCGGGTCGCTATCCATTGCCAGGCGTCCCGCCGGAACCAGCTTGCGGCGAATAGGACGCGCCGGAACCTGTGAGGCCGAGCGCGCCGCCGGTATTGGCGATGGTCGCGGATCGGCCGCGCGCCTGGAGCAAGCGCCGCCGCTCGCGCTCGGCTTCGGCGCTGGACGATTGGCCGACGACCTTGTCCATTTTCGGCGGCTTGGGGGCAGAGAAGAAGCACATGGGAACCTCCGGTTAGATTTGAGAGAGCAGAGGCGCCCGCAAGCCAATCGATGATCTCGCATCGATAATCGACTTACGGACGCCGCGCCCTCGCAGAGACACTTACATGATCGCCGCTCGCGCCTCGGCGAAGTTTTCCGAGGCTAATTCGAACTCGGCAGCGGCGCGGACCGAATCCTCATAGGCTGCGCGATATTCGGCCTTGGCGCGCTCATAGCGATCGTGAGCGAGGCCGTGATCCCGGCGCGCCCGGTCGAGGCGCGACCAAGCCTCGCCGATGCGATCGCGGGTCGTGATGGGTAAGGGATGCAGGCTGGCGGTCATGATTGGGTCTCCTTTCAGTCGTTGTCGTGGTCGTGGTCATCGAGGCCGAGCGCCCATCGTTCGGCCCAGGCAATCAGCCAAAGCGCGCGCTCGGCCGTCATGTCGCTGTTGATGATTTCCAATTCGCCCTCTTCGGTGAGGCCGATACCAAGGAATTGCTGCCACTTCGTCTTGGCGCAATTCTGGATGGCCTGTTCTGGGCGCATCGAGGCTTCCGGCGGGAAACTGTCGGAGGCAGCAAGGCTGATAAGCTTTCCGAGCTTTAGGGCCATGGTCTCACCATTTCAGGGGGTCGTAGGCTTCGTTGCCGGCGCGGGCCATCCAGACGCCCTCGCGATGCCGACGCTCCTCGGGCTCGTCGAGGCCGAGCGCGAGATAGCGGAAGGCATCGGCCGCATGACTCCAGCGATCGTGGCGCGGGCGCGGCTTGAAGACTTGCAATACTTCGTTCCATTCGCGGCTGTACTGGCGCAGCGCCTCGATCCCATCCCTGGTCTTGACGGCATCGAAATAGCAACGCGGGAGAAGCGCGCGGACGGCGGCGATGCCGTCATCGACGCGATGCGCCGGAACGATGCGCGCCTTGACGCCTAGCGATTGCAGGATTTCGATCCGCGTCCGCCCGGTGCCCAATTCCTGAGCCTGGGCATCGTGCGGCAACAGGTGATCGCCCCAAACATAGTTTCGCCGCTGCA
This sequence comes from uncultured Rhodospirillaceae bacterium, assembly GCA_964415425.1. Classification (GTDB taxonomy): domain Bacteria; phylum Pseudomonadota; class Alphaproteobacteria; order Dongiales; family Dongiaceae; genus Dongia. The sequence continues at coordinate 1,831 of CAYQAG010000079.1, forward strand.
ATTCGCGGACATACCAATCGAGGCCGACGCCCGAGGCTTGCAGGAAATCCACCAGGCGGATTTCCCGGCCGATCGTCTGCGCCATCCAGATCGCCGTCGCATCGCCGATGCCGAGGTCCCAGGCCGTATGCACGGGATAGCGGGGATCGTGCGGTACGGCGCCGATCCGTCCCTCGGCCTCGGCTGCGGCCATGTCGCGGCCCCAATAGGCGCCGAGCAGGGCCGCTTGGAAGCTGCATTCGAATTCCTGCTCGTATTCCTCCGGCGTCATATCCGCCTTGGCGCGGGCAAGCTCGGCTTCGGGTAGGATGCCGGTCTCGCTGGCGCGACGGATGACGGCGAAGGTATCGGGGTTGCCCGAAGCCATGCGGTCGCGATAGGTCTCGTAGAGATCGCAGAAAGCATTGCGGCCCTTGGGCGTGCCGATGAAGATGGCCCAGCCCTGACGATCGGCGAGAGCCGGGCTGATGATCTCCGTCCAGGCGCGCGGGCTCATCTGGGCGTATTCGTCCATCACCACGCCGTCGAAATAGATGCCGCGCAGCGAATCCGGGTTTTCGGCGCCGTAGAGGCGGATGCGCGCGCCGTTCGCAAGATCGACGCGGAGTTCGCTTTCGTTGATGCGCGTTCCCGGAATGGGCTTGGCGTAGCGTTTCAGATATTCCCAGGCGACATCCTTGGCCTGGCGATAGAGCGGCGCCACATAAGCGAAGCGCGGATCGCGGCGCTGGCAGGTCGCCGCCGCGCGCAAGGTCTCGTTGATGCAGAAGACCGTCTTGCCGAAGCGCCGATGCGCGACCAGCACGTTGAAGCGACGCAGGCTTTGATGCAGCCGCGCTTGCTCGGGGCGTGGAGCGTAAAGGGGGATGACGGTATCGGTCACGACGCCCCCTCCGGTTTCTCTTCCTTGGCCCAGCACAGTTGAACGGTGCCGCTGCCGGAAATCTCCGATTGCACCTTGTCGCCGAACCGCGCGACGTGATTGCGGCTCATCAGCCATTGCTTGGTGTGGATTCGCAGGCGCTGCGACTGCCAATCGTCGGGCGTCGCTTTATTGGCTTCCTCGACCATCTCGTCGGCCCAGGATTCCGCCTGTAATTCTCTTGCGCGCCTGTGTAGCTCGCTCAATTCCTTGCTTTTCAGGATGCGCAGACGGACGGTCGCCTCGGGGATATCGAAATCGCGGCAGACGCCCTTGAGCGTCTCGCCATCGGCGATCCGCCCGAAGATCGCCTCGAAATCGATCTTGCGACCCTTGACCTGTTTCCTATCGCGCTGGTGGGTCATGCCGAAAGCCTCGCCGGCGAGGGAAGCGGCTGCCAATAGCCCACGATCGAGGTCTCGAAGCCGCCGGTGTCGAGCATGACTTTCAGCGTGAAGCGCTCGACGGCTGTGACGATGCCCTCGCGCCCGTCCATGTGCCGAACGCGCTGGCCTTGGAAGAAGCGCCGGGGATTGCTCATCGCTCGCCCCCATCGGCCAATCGAGCGGCGAGGCGCTGAACGGCAGCTAGGTCGCGCGCGAAATCTGGATCGCCATCGGCCTCGGCGGCGGTCAGGCGGCGGATTTCTGCGGCGAGCGGCGGGACGGCGGCCATCAATCGCAGCAACTGGAGCGGCCCCGGCGGATTGCGCCCGGCGAGCCAGTTCTCCGCCGCATCGGGACTGGCGCCGGCATCCCGCGCAATCCGCTTGGGGGCCGAGGCGAAGGGGGCATAGTGGCGCTGAAGGGTCTCGGCGATCTTGGCCGAAAGCTCGGCCCGGCTGATGCGCGCGACGGGCGCCGATAAAGTTCGGTGTAAAGGGGAATACATTCGGTTCCTCGCTTGAGATTGTTCCGGCGTGAAAGGAGAGGAGCCGAATTCGGAAACAATGCGGGCGGGGGCGTTCATTGCGAATCCCCCGCCCGTTCCCCTATCGCGGTGGAACAGGCAAGCATCCTTCACTCCGCCGCTTGGGTTGCTTGGGTTTCACGTGAAAAAAGATCGGGCCGCAGCCGCTCACGGGGGACGCCGGTCGCGTTCTCGACCGCGATCACCCGAGCGGCAGGGACGCGGCGCCACTCCGCGACAGACGGCGGCTTGATCCCGATGGAGCGGGCCAAAGCGGTGATCCCGCCAGCTTGCTTGATGGCCTCTACGAGACCGTCATTAGGTTTTTCCATATGATGATATTAGGAATAACCTTTGGCAATGTCAAGGCCAATCCTTGCTATCAGAATCGGCAAGATTTTTCTTAATCCTAAGCCATGCAAACAATCGCTGATCGTGTGAGGTTTTTAAGGGAGCGCCGCCGATAACAGGTTGGCCGCCATCCAGATTTCGCGCGTTAGGTGGACCCTGACGATGGGATTGAAGAGGATCGCCAGACCGAACAAGGCCAGAGCCCAGCCGCTCACTCGGCCGGCTCTTTCGTAATCGATGACGGTCAGGAAAGCGGCGGCGGCGCAAACGACCACCCGCAAGACCATGTAATAGGCATAGGGAAGCGGAGCCAGCGCGATCAGCAGCATGACGATCGGCATGGCCCAGACGGCCCAATGGGGTCTTAGCATGGAGGCGCTTTCTTGTAAAAGTCTAGCAACCCATTGTCCCGATTCATTTTTCGGATATCAAGCGCCGATCACGAAATCGTGATCGAAAGAAATTAGGAAATTCCTATTGACAGACATAAGGAAAAACCTTATATCCTCTCTCACCGGCGCATTCTCCCGTCGGTTGCCTCCCGGTGAAACTGCCCCGGCCATCGCGGCCGGGGCCTTTCTCGGGGAGAAGATGGAGGGAAACGTGGCCTTCGACGCGAACAATCTGACGACCCTGACCTACGGCGGCGGCTTCACGCTCTGGCATTACCGGACGACCGACCGGCTCGACGAAGTGCTTTCCGCGCCGCCGGTTTCCGCTCGATCCTATTTCGCGTCGGCGCACGAGGTCTTTGGGGTCGGCGATGTGGTCTTCATTAGGACTCGCGACGATACGGCTCAGGCGGCGGTCGTTGCCGTCGATGGCGAGCAAGTCTTCATCGGCCTGATGGCCTTCGCGCCGATCGAGCGCGCGCAATCCCTGAAAGCTGCGGAGTGATGGCTATGACCAAATGCACCGTCATTAACTGGCGCCCGATGTCGGAGTTTCCGAAGGATTCCGACGACGAGTTTCTTTTTCTCGGTCGCTATGGCGGCGATTGCGAAATTAGTTATGGATTCCATCAATCCCAAAATTGGTTTCTTCTCGGGTCAGGCACACTTGGCGAGGGCCGTCTAATCGAAGAGAGTTCAATCGTCGCATGGTGTCCGAAGCCAGACTTTTCGCAGTTTGATGAGGTGAAGCCATGACCGACTCCCCTGAAATCGCGGCCCTGAAATCCGCGCTGGCGAATGTCAGGAGGGCGCAGAAAGCGCTGCCTGGCTTGTCTGCTAGGTCTCCACGACAGCGGGCGCTAAGCCTCGGCATGAAGGGCCTAGCCGCCGATCTCGCTGCGCTGATTGATCGCCTGAGGCCTCGACCATGACCCCCGAAGCCCGCGAAGCCCTCCGCAAAATCCACGCATCCAGGCAAGGGGACTTCCTGCGAATTCTGAACGTTTGGAACATGGGGCCGGGTCGATTGTGGAAAAACCTGATGATGGAATTGTCGAAATGACCCCCGAAGCCCGCGAAGCCCTGATGCTGCGCTACGATGCGCTTCCTCGTCGAGAATGGCGACGACTCCGCCACGGCAGCGACGAAGCGGCGCGCGCTGCGGAACTGCGCGCGATCAATCGCG
>CAYQAG010000080.1:0-5573 GCA_964415425.1 uncultured Rhodospirillaceae bacterium
CGCTCGCCTCCAAGGCGACCGGCTTCCCGATCGCCAAGATCGCCGCCAAGCTCGCCATCGGCTACACGCTCGACGAATTGCAGAACGATATCACCCGCGTGACGCCGGCCTCTTTCGAGCCGACCATCGATTACGTCGTCGTCAAGATGCCGCGCTTCACCTTCGAGAAATTTCCCGGCGCGGAACCCTTGCTTTCGACCTCGATGAAATCGGTCGGCGAGGCGATGGCGATCGGCCGCAATTTCCAACAGGCCCTGCAGAAAGCCCTGCGCTCGATGGAAACCGGCCTTACCGGATTGAACACGCCACCCGAATTGGCGCAAGCCGATCGCGAGACCTTGCGCGCCGCCTTGGCGCGGCCGACGCCCGATCGCCTGCTGGTCATCGCCGAAGCCCTGCGGCAGGGATTTTCCATCGCCGAAATCCACGCGATCAGCGCCTACGATCCTTGGTTCGTCGGCGAGATCGCCGAAATCGTCGCCGCCGAAACGGAAATCCGCCGCACCGGCCTGAAACGCGATCGCCGAAGCCTGCTCGCTCTCAAGAAAATGGGGTTTTCCGATGCGCGGCTCGGCGAACTCGCCGATTGTCCGGCGGCTCAAATCGGCGAATGGCGGCGGGAATTCGGCATTGCGCCCGTCTATAAGCGCATCGATACCTGCGCCGCCGAATTCGCGTCGAATACGTCCTATATGTATTCCGGCTACGCGGATAACGGCTTGCAGGAACCCGAATGCGAAGCCGCGCCCAGCGACCGGCGCAAGGTTATGATCCTGGGTGGCGGGCCCAACCGCATCGGCCAGGGCATCGAATTCGATTATTGCTGCGTCCATGCCGCCTATGCTCTGCGCGAGGCCGGCATCGAGACCATCATGGTGAATTGCAATCCGGAAACCGTTTCGACCGATTACGATACCTCCGACCGGCTTTATTTCGAGCCTCTGACGGCCGAGGACGTGATCGCGATCGCGCGCGTCGAGCAAAGCCGCGGGACCCTACTCGGTTGTATCGTGCAATTCGGCGGGCAGACGCCGCTGAAACTCGCCGAGGCCCTGGAAGCCGTGCAGATTCCTATCCTCGGCACTTCGCCCGATGCGATCGACCTTGCCGAGGATCGCGCGCGCTTCCAAGCCTTGCTGGAAAAGATTCGCCTACGCCAGCCGGCGAACGGCATCGCCCGCAATGCCGCCGAGGCCGAAGCCGTCGCCCAGCGGATAGGCTATCCCATCGTCATCCGGCCCTCTTACGTGCTGGGCGGGCGCGCCATGGAAATCGTGCACGATCCCCATCAATTGCGGCGCTATATCCAAAATGCGGTTATCGTCTCGGGCGACAATCCGGTGCTGATCGATTCCTATCTCGAAGATGCGATCGAGGTCGATGTCGATGCGCTCTGCGATGGGCGCAACGTCCATGTCGCCGGCATCATGGAGCATATCGAGGAAGCCGGCATCCATTCCGGCGATTCGGCTTGCACGCTGCCGCCTTATTCGCTGGCGCTCGCCACCATTCTCGAATTGCGGCGCCAGACCGAGGCGCTGGCGCTGGGGCTTGGCGTCGTCGGGTTGATGAACGTGCAATTCGCCATCAAGGGCGCGGATATTTATGTCCTCGAAGTCAATCCGCGCGCCAGCCGCACCGTCCCCTTCGTCGCCAAGGCGACCGGTCTTCCTATCGCCAAGATCGCGGCGCGGGTGATGGCAGGCGAAAGCCTCGATGCCTTCGATCTTTTGCCGCCACGCCCACGCCATGTCGCGGTCAAGGAAGCGGTCTTCCCCTTCGCCCGCTTCCCCGGCACCGATATCATCCTCGGCCCGGAGATGAAATCGACCGGCGAGGTCATGGGCATCGACCGCAATTTCCAGCGCGCCTTTCTGAAGGCGCAGCTTGGCGCCGGACTCAATCTGCCGAAGACGGGATCGGTCTTCATTTCGATCAAGGACAAGGACAAGCCCGCCATCGCCGGAGCGGCGCGGGAATTGATCGCCCTCGGCTTCGATATTCTGGCGACGCCCGGAACCGCCGCTTACCTTAGGAATCGCGGTCTCGCCGTCCGCGCCGTCAATAAGGTGCATCAGGGTTCGCCCCATATCGTCGATGCGATGCAGGCGGGCGAGGTCAAACTCGTTTTCAATACCGTCGCCGGCGCCAAGGCTATCGCCGATTCCTTCAGCCTCAGGCGCCACGCTCTGACCGGGCAGATTCCCTATTATACGACGCTCGCCGGCATTCTCGCCGCGGTCGAAGCCCTGAAGGCCATGGCCAGCGGAGACCTTGAAGTCGCCCCGCTGCAATCGTATTTTACGCGGTAAGCCTCGTTCCCGGCCGACCGGTCGGGAGCGCCGAAACGGACAAAGCCATGACCAAGATTCCCATGACGGCGAGCGGTTACGTCCGCTTGGAAGAAGAATTGAAACATCTGAAATCGGTCGAACGGCCGGCGATCATCCGCGCCATCGCCGAGGCGCGCGAACATGGCGACCTTTCCGAAAATGCCGAATATCACGCCGCGCGCGAGCGCCAAGCCTTCATCGAGGGCCGCGTCATGGAGCTTGAGGATCGCATCGCGCGCGCCGATATCATCGATGTCGGCAAGCTTTCCGGCAAGCAGGTGAAATTCGGCGCGACCGTCACGCTGATCGACGAGGATACGGAGGAAAAGCTCGTCTATCAGATCGTCGGCGAGATCGAGGCCGATATCAAGGCGCGGCGGCTCGCCATCACCGCGCCCTTGGCGCGCGCGCTCATCAATAAATCGGTCGGCGATACCGTCGAGGTCGCGACGCCCGGCGGCTCCAAAAGCTACGAGATCGCCAAAGTTCAATTCAAGTGAACTGGCCTTCGGCGATGGTGCGGCTTGGGCGCCTCGCCGCTGGCTTAATCCTGGCGAGCCTTCTCCTCGCGGGTTCGCCGGCCGGCGCCGTCGATTTTCCTGCCCGCGAGGGTTTCGTCCTCGCCCTCACTTGGTATCCCGGATTCTGCGGCGGCAAGGCGGAAGGCAAGCTTCCCTCCTGCCGTCATCCCGGCGATTTTCCGCGATCGAATTTTGTCCTGCACGGCCTCTGGCCGAATTGGGATATCGATGGCGACCATCGCTATAAAAGCGGCAAGGACGATTATTGCCGCGATCCCGCCGGAATTTCGCGCGCTCTGGGCGAGGCCGGCGATTGGACGAAACTGCCCGCGCTTGACTTGACGGCGTCCCTCCGGCGCGATCTTGCGCGCGTCATGCCGGGAATCGAGCGCGGCCTCGACCAATACGAATATGCGAAACACGGCATTTGTTCCGGCTTCGCGGCCGAGGCTTATTTCGCGACGGCGATCCGCCTTCTCGACGCGGTCAATCGCGGCAACCTCGCCGCCGCCATCCGCAAGGCGCGCGGCCGCAGCCTATCGCGCGGCGATCTCCTCGCCGCTTTCATGCGCGATTGGGGCGCCGATAATCCGGCGGCGCTGCGGATGATTTGCCGACAAGGCGCGCTCGTCGAAATTCGCATCGGCCTTGCCGGGCGTCGCCATCTTAGCCTCGACCGATCGATGCCGATCGCGGAATCCGGATCCGGCAACTGCCCGGCGCTGATCGCCATTCCCGAATTTACCGAATGAGCGGCGCCAATTCGGAATCGTAAAGCGCGAGCAGGGATTGCGCGCGTTCGCTTTCGCAGCCTTGATAAAAGAGAATGAGGCGGGTGTCGATCTTCGCGCCCTCGATCAGCGAGAGACGCCAGCCAGCGCCGAGCTCGAAATGAGTCTTCTTGTCGATATAGGCGGAAAGCGTGCGCCAATCGGCCTCCTTCAGAACCGCGCCCCGGCAGGCTTCCGCCGCGCGGATCGCCATGTGATAGCGGCTGAAGATGCCATCCATGTCGTGAGCCTCGGCCGCAGCCGAGCCGCCGAGGAAGAGCGCGGCCGCGAAACCCGCCAAACGCCATGATCCTTTCGCCATCCGCGAATCTCCCTACCCTCGCCGAGATTGTCGCCCTCATCCATATCCCGCTATGATGGCGGCGCGCAACCCGAGGGCGAGCCATGCGACGCACCACGCAATTCCGCCATCTGCTGGACCGACCGGAAATCCTGCTTTTGCCCGGCGTGCATGACGCGCTTTCGGCGCGGCTCGCCGAGGCGGCGGGCTGCGAGGCGCTGGCCGCCGGCGGCTATGGCGCGACGGCGAGCCTGCTCGGCGCGCCCGATATCGCGCAACTCGGCCTCAAGGAAATGGCCGATTATTACGACCGGCTGTGCGAGGCGACCAGCCTGCCCGTGCTCGCCGACGGCGATACCGGCCATGGCGGGCCCGCTCATGTCGTCCGCTTGGTGCGGGCCTTCGAGCGCGCGGGCGTGGCCGCGCTTTTCATCGAGGATCAGGTCGCGCCCAAACGCTGCGGCCATATGGAGGGCAAGCGCGTCATTCCGGTCGCCGACATGGTGGCGAAGATCAAGGCCGCCCTCGACGCGCGGGTCGATGCCGATCTCATCATCATGGCGCGCACCGATGCCCGCGCCATCGAGGGTTTGGAAGCCGCGATCGAGCGCGGTCAGATCTATCGCGAAGCGGGCGCCGATCTCATCTTCGTCGAAGCGCCGCTTTCGATCGAGGAAATGACGCGCATCTGCTCCGAAATCCCGGCGCCTTGCCTCGCCAATCATGTCGAGGGCGGGAAATCCCCCCTTCTGCCGGCGCGGCGTTTGCAGGAAATCGGCTATGCCGCCGTCGCCTATCCGACCGCCTCCTGCTACATGGCGGCGCATGCGCTCCGCCGCCTTTACGCCGAAATCCGCCAATCGGGCGATACGGCGGCCATGGCCGGGGAGATGCTGAGCTTTGCCGCCTTCAACGAGATCGTCGGGCTTGGCCGCTGGCGCGAGGGCGAACGCCGCGCCGAGGCCTTCGCCGATAGCCTCATGGAACGTCTGGCCGAGCGCGATCGCGCGGGTTAGACTGATGGGCATCATCGTCGGAAAGGAACCCTGCTCATGAAGATCGTTGTCGTCGGCGCCACCGGAACCATCGGCGCGCTTGTCGCCGAAGCCTTGAAGCCGCGCCATCAGATCCTGCGCGTCGGCAATAAAGGCGGCGATTATCAGGTCGATATCGAGGATGCGGCCTCGATCCGGCGGCTCTTCGAGAAGACGGGGAAATTCGACGCGCTGATCTCCGCCGTCGGGCGCGTGCATTTCGGCGAATTCGCGAAGCTGACCGAAAAGGAAATCGCGATCGGCCTTAGAAGCAAGCTGATGGGTCAGGTCAATCTTTTCCTGATCGGGCGGGATTTCGCCAATGACAACGCCTCCTTCACGCTGACGAGCGGCATTCTCACCCATGATCCGATCCGCTACGGCGCGGCCGGCAGCTTGGTCAACGGTGCGCTCGACAGTTTCGTCAAGGCGGCGGCCATTGAATTGCCGCGCGGCCTGCGCATCAATATCGTCAGCCCCGGCGTGCTGGAAGAATCCCTCCCCGCTTACGGCCCCTATTTCCTCGGCCACGAAGCTGTCCCAGGCAAGCGCGTCGCCCAGGCCTATGTGAAATCGGTCGAGGGTCTCTTGACCGGCCAAGTCTTCAGCGTGGT
>CAYQAG010000081.1:0-5566 GCA_964415425.1 uncultured Rhodospirillaceae bacterium
CCCGCTCGCCAGGCTATAGCTCAAGGCATCGCCATCGACATCCGATCCCGCGAGCAGGCCGAAGATTTGCGCATCCTCGATCCCCTGCGCCGAAACCGCCCCCGCCACCGGCGCGTCATTCGCATTCGCCACCTTGACGACGAATTCCCGCTCCAGCGCCGGGCCTTTCTCGGCGGCGGCGCGAACGAGGATCGTGTATTGACCGCCGCTCGTCTCGTAATCGATCAGGCCGCCATTCTTCACCGTGACGAGGCCCGTCGTCGAATCGATCTGGAACCTTCCCCCCGCATCGTCGGCAAGGCTGAAGAAAGCCGGCGCATCCCCGGCAAAACTCGCCCCGGCTTGGATCCCCGTCGCACTCCCCGTTACCGCATTCTCCGCCACGAGATCGGGAACGAGCGCCGCATTATCCGTCAGCAGCGCCGGGAGCGCTATCTTCGCATCCCGGAATTGCAAGGTCTCGATATTGGCGATTTTGTCCGTGCCGTCATCCCCGTCCCCGGCATTATTATCGACGATGGCGAGCGAGCCATTCGCCAGTACCCGCAAAGTGTAATCGTCCCGCATGCCGGAGAGCTTCAGGATATCGACGCCTTCCCCGCCATCGATGCGATCGTCGCCCGAACCCGCGATCAACAGATCCTTCCCCTTGCCGCCCGAGAGCGTGTCATCGCCCGATCCGCCATCCAGCGTGTTCGCGCCCTCATTGCCGATCAGGATATTCGCCCCGGCATTGCCGGTCGCCTTCACCCCCGACTTGCCCGTCAGGGTCACGTCTTCGATCCCCGCATAGGCCGCGAGATTGAGGTCGATCGCGATCCCCGAGCGAATGAGATCATGCGCATCCCCGTTCGCAGCCTCGCCCATCACGACATCGCCCAGGCTGTCGATCACATAAGTATCGTCGCCCGTCCCGCCATCGAGACTATCCTTGCCCTTGCCGCCATCCAGCCAATCGTTCCCGCCCTGGCCCTTCAGCGTATCGTTGCCCGACCCGCCGATCAGACGATTATTCCCGTCCCCGAGCGCCGTGCCCGCCCCGACATCGAAGATCCAAGCGAGCTTGCCCGTATAGGTATAATTCTCGATCTCCGCCCGCGTCGCATTCAGCAAAACCGAGGATTTCAGCGTGTCGTTGCCGCCATTCGCTAATTCCGTCGTCGTATCGCCCAAACTATCGATCACATAGATATCGTCGCCCAGGCCCCCGATCAGCGTATCGTCGCCCTTGCCGCCATCCAGGATATTGGCGCCCGCATTCCCCGTAATCGTATTGGCAAGCTCGTTGCCGGTCCCGTTGATATTGCCGACGCCCATCAGACTTAGGTTGTCGAGATTGACCCCGAGCTTCCAGGAAACGCTCGCCTGCACCAGATCGACCCCGCCGCCCGCGGCATTCTTCGCGCTCTCCGTAACCTTATCCTTCGCCGAATCGACCACATAGATATCGTCGCCCAGCCCCCCGATTAGCGTGTCGTCGCCAATCCCACCGATCAGCGTATCGTTGCCCGCGCCGCCGTCGATCGCATCGTTCCCACCGAGCGCGTCGATCACATCGTTCGCGCTATCTGCCTTGATCTTATCATTGCCCGCCGTGATCGTTCCGGAAAGGATCGCCATGAGGAATCTCCCATCTCTAAGGATAAGCCCGTCGCGCGAGTATGCGCGGCACCATAGCCACTTTCAATCGCCGAAAGGGGGCCGGTTCCCTTAGCCGAGTTTTTGGTTTAGACCGATTGAGGTTCGGTTCTCTTCACGACGAGCGGCAGATGACGGAAAAAGCGACTTCCGGCAATTTCTTCGAGGATTTCCGCCTCGGCGCGGTCATTCGCCATCCGATCCCGCGCCAAATCGCGGGCGGCGAAACGGCGCTTTACATCGCCCTCACGGGGTCGCGCTTCGCCCTTAATTGCGGCGATCTCTTCGCGCAATCGCTCGGCCTTCCGGCGGCACCGCTCGACGATCTGCTCCTCTTCCATCTCGTTTTCGCGCGCTCGGTCGGCGATATTTCCCGCAATGCCATCGCCAATCTCGGCTATGCCGAGGGGCGGTTCGGGGATTTCGTCTATCCCGGCGATACGCTCGTCGCCGAATCCACTATCCTCGGCCTCAAGGAAAACGCCGCCGGCGATAGCGGCATTGTTTACGTGCGGACTTTGGGGCGCAATCAGAAGGGCGCGACGATCCTCGATTTCCGCCGCTGGGTCATGGTCCGCAAGCGCAACGCGGAATCGCCCGCATCCGCGCCTGAGGTTCCGCGTTTCGCCGCCGCCCTCGGCGCAAACGATCTCGCTTTGCCGGCTGGTCTCGATCTCACCCGCTACGATCGCGAGGCTTCGGGATCGCCCTATCTTTGGGAGGATTACGCGATTGGAGAGAAGATCGATCACGGCGAGGGCATGACGCTCGAAGAGGCCGATCACATGATGGCGACGCGGCTTTATCAGAACAATGCCCGCGTTCATTTCGATGCTTATGCGCAGCGCGCGGGGCGCTGGGGGCGGCGCCTCGTTTATGGCGGCCATGTGCTTTCGCTCGCCCGCGCGCTTTCCTGGAACGGGCTTGCCAATCTTTTCCGCATCGCCGCGATCAATGGCGGGCGCCATGTCGCCCCGGTCTTCGCCGGGGATACGCTTTATGCCTGGAGCGAGGTGCTGGATAAGGCGCCGCTCGCGGGCAGGCGCGATCTCGGCGCGTTGCGCCTGCGTCTCGTCGCGGCCAAGGATCGGCCCTGTGCGGATTTTCCCGGCCCCGATGCGACAGGAAAATATCCTGGAAGCGTCGTTCTCGATTTCGATTATTGGGGATTGATGCCGCGCCGGGTCGATTGACGCTGGCCCCGGAAAGGGCTATCAGAATCGGGTTCTGTTGCAGTGCGGCAAAGGCGGATTGCGCCTCTCGACTGGCGATCTCCGGCGCCGCGGCTTCGCGCTTCGCCCATTCGTTGCGGGACATGACATGGCCGGCCATCCTCGACCCCTTTCGCCGCATCTCTCCATCTACCGGCCGCAACTGACATCCTTGACTTCGATTCTGCATCGCCTGTCGGGTCTGGCTTTGGGTCTGGGCGCGCTCTATCTCGTCTGCTGGCTGGTGGGTGCGGCCGCCCTCGACGAATCCTTTGCCCGCCTTCAAGCCTTCAATGCCTCGATCCTCGGCCGCGCCTTGCTCTTCTTCTGGTCGCTCGCCTTTTTCTATCACCTGCTGAACGGATTGCGGCATCTTGCTTGGGATGCGGGGCTGGGCCTCGGCTTACGCGCCGCAACGGTCACGGGCTATCTCGTCCTGATCGGGACGCCGCTGCTGACCTTGCTGGTCTGGATGGCCGCCTATTACCGGATGGGAGCTTTCTGATGAGCGGCGGCTCGCGGCATTGGGGCGCGCAGCGTTTGAGTGCGGTGGCACTTTTGCCGCTCGGCCTCTATGCGCTTCTCAATCTCGTCTGCCGCGCGGGCGCCGATCAGGCCGAGATTACCGCCTGGCTCTCGCAGCCTTTCGCCTTCGGCGCGATGGCGCTCTTCGTGCTGGCGCTTTTCCACCATCTCGCCCTCGGCCTGCAGGTGGTGATCGAGGATTACGTTCATGGCCGCATCCTTCGCCTCGCGCTGCTGGTTCTCCTGCCGCTCGGGAGCGTCGCCCTCGCCGCGACCGCTCTGGTCGCGCTGATGACCATCGCTTTCGTCGGGTGAGCGGGGAGAGGGCACCATGACCAAGCAACCCGCCAGCCCGCATCTTTCGGGCCAAGCCTATCCCATTCACGATCATCGCCACGACGTCGTCGTCATCGGCGCCGGCGGCGCCGGCTTGCGCGCGACTTTCGGCATGGCGGCGGCCGGCCTCGATACCGCCTGCATCTCGAAAGTCTATCCGACCCGCAGCCATACGGTCGCGGCGCAAGGCGGCATCTCCGCCGCGCTCGGCAATATGGGCGAGGACGATTGGCGCTGGCACATGTACGACACAATCAAGGGGTCGGATTGGCTGGGCGATCAGGACGCTATCGAATATATGTGCCGCGAGGCGGCGGCGGCGGTGATCGAACTCGAACATTTCGGCGTTCCCTTCAGCCGCACCGATGCCGGCCTCATCTATCAGCGCCCCTTCGGCGGCATGACCACGCATTTCGGCAAGGGCATCGCGCAGCGCACTTGCGCCGCCGCCGACCGCACGGGCCATGCTATCCTGCATACGCTCTATCAGCAGGCGCTTCGCCACGATGCGCGTTTCTTCGTCGAGTATTTCGCGCTCGACCTCATCCGCGACGAAGCGGGGGCCTGCGTCGGCGTCATGGCCTGGAATCTCGCCGACGGATCGCTGCATCGCTTCCATGCGCGGCTCGTCGTGCTGGCGACGGGCGGTTACGGCCGCGTCTATTTCTCCTGCACTTCGGCCCATACCTGCACGGGCGACGGCAATGCCATGGCCTTGCGCGCCGGTCTTCCCTTGCAGGATATGGAATTCATCCAATTCCACCCGACGGGAATCTACGGCGCCGGCTGCCTCATCACCGAGGGCGTGCGCGGCGAGGGCGGTTATCTCACCAATGCGGCGGGCGAGCGCTTCATGGAACGCTATGCCGCCTCGGCCAAGGATCTCGCTTCCCGCGACGTGGTGAGCCGCGCCATGACGCTGGAAATCCGCGAGGGGCGCGGCTGCGGTCCGGAGAAGGATCATATCCATCTCCATATCGAGCATCTCGATCCCCGCATCATCCACGAACGCCTGCCCGGCATCGCCGAGACGGCGCGCATTTTCGCCGGAATCGATGTCACCCGCGAGCCGATCCCCGTTCTTCCCACCTGCCATTACAATATGGGCGGCATTCCGACCAATCATCACGCCGAAGCCATGGCGCCCATGTCCGGCGAACCCGATCGCATCGCGCCGGGCTTGATGGCGATCGGCGAGGCGGCTTGCGTTTCCGTTCACGGCGCCAATCGTCTGGGCTCGAATTCGCTGCTCGATCTCGTCGTCTTCGGACGGGCGGCCGCCCTCCGTGCGGCGGAGATTCTGCGGGGATCGACCGATTTCCGGCCCTTGCCGAAGGGGGCGGGCGAGGCCGCCATCGCGCGATTGGATCGCTTCCGCCATGCCGCGGGCGATATCGGCACAGCGGAATTGCGCCTCGCCATGCAGAAAACCATGCAGCAGGATTGCGCCGTCTTCCGCAGCGGCGAGACCTTGGCCGCCGGTCATTCGCGCATGCGCGCGCTCTATGCCGATCGCGCGCGGTTGAAGATCGCCGATCGTTCGCTGATCTGGAACAGCGATCTCATGGAAACCTTGGAGCTCGACAATCTCCTCGCTCAGGCTCTGGTCTCGGTCGCGGCCGCCGCCAATCGCCAGGAAAGTCGCGGCGCCCATGCGCGCGAGGATTTCCCCAAGCGCGACGATGCGGATTGGCTGAAGCATACGGTGACTTGGCTCGACGAAGCGGGCGAGGTCAGGATCGATTACCGCCCCGTCCATCTTCAGCCCTTGAGCCAAGACGTGCCCGCTTTCCCGCCCCAGGCGCGGGTCTATTGAGAGGAGGATAAAATGCCGAGACCGAAGAAAAATCGCGATG
>CAYQAG010000082.1:0-5132 GCA_964415425.1 uncultured Rhodospirillaceae bacterium
GTCTTCCTTTTCCTCCACGTCAATGTCCTCTTGCAATTCCATGTGCTCCGCGAACGCCTAATTGCCTTTAACACCTTGCTGCATAGAGAGGTTCGTCTTGCCGCCAGCCGCGATCTCTGGCGCCGCCGCCTGCACGGCTTCATGTATGTGCAGCTTTTCATCGATGACGAAAAGCTTGGCGGGAGAAAGGGGCGCGCGCTTGAATATATCCGCAATGCCTTATTGTGGATTGTCATTCGCATCACGATATGGTTGCCGCTCTTCATATTGATTGCCGCTCAGATCAGCTTCTTGCGCTATCAAAGCGATGCTATCACCATGACGCATCGCCTAGCCGTCCTCGTTGATTTAGGGTTTATCTTCTGGTTTGGCTTGGACGAAATCCTCAAAGCTCTTCCACATAAGAGTCTTCTGAGAATGGTAGCAAGATGGTCGTTTTGGGTATTAGGAAGCCTTGCCTTCTCGCCAACGATTATTTTCTTGACTTGGTGTCAGATCATCAATCTGCCCGAGACTGTGAATCAAGATGAAATCAAGAAGTATCAGAAGAGATTGTTCTCTGAGTATTTGAAACCAACCCCTTTCATCGCTTCGCAATGGCAGGATGATTTATCGAAACGAATTGCTGACAATCTTCTCGACTCCACGCTCTGTCCTCTTTTGCATGAATTCGGCTGCCGATATATCGACCTCCAAAACGCCACGGTACTGAGGGAAAGTGCCGATCCATCGTTAATCGACAAGCTTGACCTTGACGACAAAGAAGAAATAGCGGAAAGCAGACGCATATTCTATGGTTTTTCGGCGCAGAATCGGCACTTTCGATTTGCTGATTTGCGGAATAGCCGGCTATTTGCTGCCGACTTTATCGATAGCGACTTTACCGGCGCCTGGATGGATTCTGTTCGCCTCCAATTTGCAAAGCTCAATAATGCGCAGTTTCAGAGCGCTTCACTAAATGGCACGCAATTTCAGGGCGCCGAACTTGACGGCGCACAACTTGAGAATGCTTCGCTTTGGTATGTGCAGCTTCAAGGCGCGTCACTTGAAGGTGCTAAGCTTCGCAGCGCCATACTTATCGGCGCGTGGCTTCAGGGCGCATCGCTTCGGGACGCACAGCTTCAGGGCGCTTTGCTTGATCAAGCGCAGCTTCAAGGTGCTAAACTTGGTAATGCGCAGCTTCAAGGTGCTTCGCTTGACCGCGCTCAGCTTCAAGGCGCTTCGCTTGTCTATGCACAACTTCAAGGCACTTCGCTTAACTATGCGCAACTTCAAGGCGCTCATTTTGATGGCACAGGGCTTCAAGGAGCGTCGCTTGGTAACGCGAAACTTCAAGGCTCCTTCTTTTCCTTCACAAACCTTGATTATGCTATTTTCCATTCCGTCGATCTACGGTCGGCGAGTTCCACGATGGTTGCATGCGGTAAAGCTTGGTTTAATATTTTAGACAAAGCTGTTTGGCTCGCAGATGATCGAAAAAAATTTTGGTTTGACTTACGATCACATCTTGTAAAATACAATACTGACGACGAAATCATGGAAAGGATTAAATCATATATTATTGCACCAGAAATCGGAACTGCAACCATTTCCTTACCTTGCAACGAATCTGCGCCCGCCGATGCACCAGATTTCGTCAAAGGCTATGCTAAAATAATTACTGACCTCGCCTGTTCGGACCCGGCTATCGGCAAGGGCATTGTGCGGAACCTGGCTTTATCGCTGATAAATGATGCTAACTATCGTATGTTGATCAGAGACGCGGCCTCAAAACTGCACGACGAAATGCAAAAACCGGAGCCATGCCTTGGCTTGGCCGAGATTGACAATCGACTCAAGAGCAAGATCGAAGCTTTCGTGAAAGATAACCCGCCATCCCCTTAAAGCTCGCAGCCTCCCTAGGCTGAGGATAGAAGGCCAATTCCCCACCCTTCCCGCCCCCAGGAAAACCCGCTAATTTGGGTTTCATGGCTTACGAATCCTTGCGCGAGTTTCTAGTTCGATTGGAGGGGGCGGGGCGCTTGCGGCGCGTCGCCGTTCCGGTCGATCCCGAATTGGAGATGACGGAAATCCAGTCCCGGCTGCTGGCCGAAGGCGGGCCGGCCATTCTTTTCGAGAATCCGGTCTCGCGCCGTTCGGGACGGCGCTACGATTTTCCTGTCCTCGTCAATCTTTTCGGCACCGTCGAGCGCGTCGCCTGGGGCATGGGGCGCGAGGCGCACGAATTGCGGGCGCTCGGCGAAATGCTGGCCGATCTCAAGGAACCGCGCCCGCCCGCAGGATTGCGCGAAGCCTGGGAGATGCTGCCGCTCGTCAAATCGGCCTTCGCCATGCGCCCCCGGATCGTCGCCGACGGCCCCGTCCAAGAGGTTCGGATTTTCGGCGAGGAAATCGATCTCGGAGGATTCCCTATCCAAACCTGCTGGCCGGGCGAACCCGCCCCGCTCATCACCTGGCCGCTCGTCGTCACCAAAGGGCCGAGCGACGAGCGCGAGGACGATTACAATCTCGGCATCTATCGCCTGCAGGTGATCGGCCGCAACCGCACGCTGATGCGCTGGCTGAAGCATCGCGGCGGCGCGCAGCATCATCGGCGCTGGGCGGCCGCGTCGCGCCCCGAGCCTTTGCCCGCCGCCATCGTGATCGGCGCCGATCCCGCGACGATTCTGGCCGCCGTCACGCCCTTGCCGGAGACGATGTCGGAATATGCCTTCGCCGGGCTTATTCGCGGAAAGCGCCTCGATCTCGTCCCCTGCCAGACGATCCCGCTCCATGTCCCGGCGAGCGCCGAGATCGTGCTCGAAGGCCATGTCGCGCTCGACGATTATCGCGACGAGGGACCCTATGGCGATCATACCGGCTATTACAATGCAATCGAGAAATTCCCCGTTTTCGAGATTTCCGCCATCACGCGGCGCCGGGACGCGATCTATCTTTCGACCTTCACCGGAAGGCCGCCGGACGAACCCAGCATTCTCGGCCAGGCGCTGAACGAGGTTTTCGTGCCGCTGCTCGTGCGGCAATTTCCCGAGATCGTCGATTTCTATCTGCCGCCCGAGGGCTGCTCCTACCGCATCGCGGTGGTTTCGATCCGCAAGGCCTATCCCGGCCACGCCAAGCGCGTGATGATGGGCATCTGGTCCTTCCTGCGGCAATTCCTTTATACGAAATGGGTGATCGTCGTCGACGAGGATATCGACCCCCGGAATTGGCAGGATGTGATGTGGGCGATCGCGACGCGCATGGACCCCGCGCGCGATACGACGATCATCGAGAATACGCCGATCGATTATCTCGATTTCGCCTCGCCCGAGGACGGCTTGGGGAGCAAGATCGGCCTCGACGCCACCAACAAATGGCCGCCCGAGACGAAGCGCGATTGGGGCCGCAAAATCGCCATGGATCCCGAAATCGTCGAACGCGTGACGCAACGCTGGGCGGAATACGGCCTCCCCGGCAAGACCAAGCCTTAACCCCCCGTCCTTAGAGGAACGAAGAAACATGCAGCGCGATCTCTATCCGCCGATCGAACCTTATGCCAGCGGCCATCTCAAGACCGAGGACGGCCACGACATCTATTGGGAAATCTGCGGCAATCCGAAGGGCAAGCCGGCTATCTTCCTGCATGGCGGACCGGGTGCGGGATCGAGCGCCGTGCATCGCCGCCTCTTCGACCCCGCACGCTATCGCGTGCTGCTGTTCGATCAACGCGGCTGCGGGCGCTCCAAGCCCCATGCCAGCCTCGACAACAATACGACCTGGCATCTCGTCGCCGATATCGAAAAATTGCGCGCGATCATGGGCGTCGAATCCTGGCTGGTCTTCGGCGGCTCCTGGGGATCGACGCTGGCGCTCGCTTATGCCGAAACCCATCCCCATTGCGTCAGCGAAATCGTTTTGCGGGGCATTTTCGCGCTGCGCCCCTTCGAGCTTAGCTGGTATTACCAGGAAGGCGCCTCGCTGATCTTCCCCGATTATTGGGAGGATTTCGTCGCCCCCATTCCGCCGGCCGAGCGCGGCGATCTCATGACCGCCTATCGCCGGCGCCTGACCGGCGCGGACGAGGCGGAGAAATTGCGCTGCGCCAAGGCCTGGAGCCTGTGGGAGGGACGCACCATCTCCCTCCTCCCCAAGGACGACCGCGCCGCCGATTACGCCGGCGATCGCTTCGCCCTCGCCTTCGCCAGGATCGAGAATCATTATTTCGTCAATGGCGGCTTCATGCGCCCCGATCAATTGCTGGCCGATGCGCATAAACTGCGCGGCATTCCCGGCATCATTATCCAGGGGCGTTACGACATGGCGACGCCGCCCGCCACGGCCTGGGAACTGCATAAAGCCTGGCCGGAAGCCGAATTCCATATGGTGCCCGGCGCCGGTCACGCCTTCGACGAGCCCGGCATTCTCGACCGCTTGATCGAAGCGACGGATCGCTTTGCCCGCTAGTCCCGCGATCGAGGGCTTCCTTCTCGGTTTCAGCCTCATCCTGGCGATCGGGGCGCAGAATGCCTTCGTGCTTCGCCAGGGGCTGATCCGGCAGCATGTCCTCGCCATCGTTCTCGTCTGCGCGCTCTCGGATGCGATCCTGATCGCGGCCGGGGTCGCCGGTTTCGGCCGAATCATCGACGATTTCGCCTGGCTGCCGCCGCTGATGGCGGGAGCCGGCGCGATCTTTCTATGCGTCTATGGCGCCCTTCGCCTCAAAGCCGCTTGGCGACCGCAGGCGATGACGCTGCAAAACGCAAAGGCGCCCTCGCTCGGCCGCGCGATCGCGGCTTGCCTCGCCTTCACCTGGCTCAACCCGCATGTCTATCTCGATACGGTCATCCTGCTGGGCGGCATTTCGGCCCGCCATGCCGGGATCGCCAAGCTCGCCTTCGGCCTCGGCGCAAGCCTATCTTCCTTCGTTTTCTTCTTCAGCCTCGGCTATGGCGCGCGATTGCTGGCGCCGCTTTTCGCCAAGCCCGGCACTTGGCGCCTGCTCGACGGGTTGATCGCCCTTACCATGTTCGCGATCGCCGCTTCGTTGTTGGCGTCGTTTTTCTGAATCGGAGGGCAGAGGGCAGAGCCTCCCTCGCCCTCGCACAAGCGAGGGAGAGGGTCGGGGTGAGGGAATGGGAATTCCGAAAAGA
>CAYQAG010000083.1:0-4751 GCA_964415425.1 uncultured Rhodospirillaceae bacterium
CGCGTGACGCAGCTTTATCGCGGCGAGCAAATCCTGCGCGGCTTCGATGCCGATATCCGCCACTTTCTGGCGGCGGAAATGCGCAAGAAGGGGATCGATCTCCGCCTCAAATCGCCGCTCATCGCCGCGATCGAAAAGACCCCCGCCGGTCTTACCGCCATTCTGGAAAACGGCGAGCGCCTGGAAACCGATTGCGTTTTCTTCGCCATCGGCCGGCGGCCGAAGACGGCGGGGCTCGGCCTCGAAGCTATCGGCGTCGAACGCGACGCAATCGGCGCCGTCAAGGTCGATGCCTATTCGCGGACGGCAATCGCCAATATCCATGCCATCGGCGATTGCACCGATCGGCTCAATCTGACCCCGGTCGCGATCCGCGAGGGCCAAGCCTTCGCCGATCATGTCTTCGGCGGCCGGGATACGAAAATGGATTACGAGACGGCGGCGATGGCGGTTTTCAGCCAGCCGCCCGTTGCCATCGTCGGCTTGAGCGAGGAAGACGCGCGCGCGGCTCATGGCGAGCTCGATATCTACAAAGCCGAATTCCGGCCGATGAAACACACGCTCTCCGGGCGCGACGAGCGCACTTTGATGAAGCTCGTCGTCGCGCGGAAAAGCGGCATCGTGCTGGGCGCGCATATGGTCGGACAGGATGCGCCGGAAATCATCCAGGCGATCGCCATCGCCGTGAAGATGAAGGCGACCAAGGCGCAATTCGATGCGACGCTCGCCATCCATCCGACGGCGGCCGAGGAATTCGTCACGATGCGCCGGCCGGTCTGACCCGAAAACCCCATCGGCGCGCCGGGTTGATCGTGCCGTCGGGCGCGGCTAGACTTAACCGCTTGAGCAAGTTGAGGTTAACAATGACCAAATGGTCCCCCGAATCCTGGCGCGCGAAACCGGCGGCGCAGATGCCGGCTTATCCCGATCCCGCCCGCTTGGGCGAGGTCGAGGCGCGGCTCAAGGGCTATCCGCCGCTCGTCTTCGCCGGCGAGGCGCGCCATCTCGTCGATTCCTTGGCCGCCGTCGCCGAGGGTAAGGCTTTCCTGCTGCAAGGCGGAGATTGCGCCGAAAGCTTCGCCGAATTTTCCGCCAATAATATCCGCGATACCTTCCGCGTGTTGCTGCAGATGGCCGTGGTGCTGACCTTCGGCGCCGCCTTGCCGGTGGTCAAGGTCGGGCGCATGGCCGGGCAATTCGCCAAGCCGCGTTCGGCGCCGATGGAAAGCATCGGCGGCGTGGAATTGCCGAGCTATCGCGGCGATATCGTGAACGGCATCGATTTCACCCCGGAGGCGCGCCGCCCCGATCCCGAGCGTCTGGTGCAAAGCTATAATCAGGCGGCGGCGACGCTCAATCTCTTGCGCGCTTTCGCGCAAGGCGGCTTCGCCGATCTCCATAAGGTGCATCGCTGGACGTTGGATTTCGTCGCCGATTCCCCGCTCGGCCATCGCTATCGGGAATTGGCCGACCGCTTGAGCGAAACGCTGGAATTCATGGCGGCTTGCGGCCTCACTTCGGAGAATGTGCCGCAGATTCGCGAGACGGAATTTTTCACCAGTCACGAAGCCCTGTTGCTGAATTACGAGCAGGCCCTGACGCGGATCGACAGTCTAACCGGGCGCTGGTACGGCTGCTCGGCGCATATGCTGTGGATCGGCGATCGCACGCGCCAGCTCGACGGCGCGCATATCGAATTCATGCGCGGCATCGAGAATCCGATCGGCCTCAAATGCGGGCCGAGCCTCGAAGCCGACGATCTTTTGCGCCTGATCGAGGCCCTCAATCCGCAGAACCGGCCGGGGCGGCTGACGCTGATCGCGCGCATGGGCCACGATAAAGTCGAATCGCGCCTGCCGATCCTGTTGCGCGCGGTCAAGCGCGAAGGCGCGCAAGTCGTCTGGTCCTGCGATCCGATGCACGGCAATACGGTCAAATCGCAATCCGGCTACAAGACCCGTCCCTTCGACCGCATCCTGGCCGAGGTCAAGGGTTTCTTCGCCGCGCATCGCGCCGAGGGCACGTATCCCGGCGGCATCCATATCGAGATGACCGGCCAGGACGTCACCGAATGTATCGGCGGCGCCAAGGCGGTGACCGAGGATTCGCTCGCCGATCGCTATCACACCCATTGCGATCCGCGCTTGAATGCCAGTCAGGCTCTGGAACTCGCTTTCCTGTTGGCCGAGCAATTGAAGGCGGAGCGCGCGGGTCATGAGCGAAAAATCGCCCAAGCCTCTTGATCCCAAGACCGGCGCGCTTTCTCCCGTAGCCGGCCCCGTATCGGCCGCTATTCCCGCCTGGGCGGATCATTATTTCCTGAAGACCAAGGCCATCGTCGAACGCTTCGGCGATTGCCGGGTGACTTATGCCGTCTTCATGCGCCGGCCGGTCGTTTCGGCGCCGCGCCTCGCCATCGATTGGCTAAACGCGATGGCGGCCGCGCGCGACGCGGTTTTCGATATCGACCTCGTCTATGCCGAAGGCCGCTGGGTCGGGGCGGGCGAACCGATCCTCTATCTTAGCGGCTCTTTCCGCCATCTCGTCGATCTCGAAACTCAATTGCTGATGAAGCTTGGCCCGGCCTGCGTCGCGGCCTTCAACGCCTTCACCATGTGCGCCGACCTGCCGCAATCGGCGTTTCTCGCCATGGATGCGCGCCATTGCGCCGGGCTGGAAATGGCCGAGATCATGGCCTATGCGGCGGCGGTGGGTTCGGCCCGCGCCAAGCGCAAGGCGAATGCCAAGGGCTTCATCGGCAATGCGACGGCGGCGACCAGCCATTATTTCGGAAATGCCGAGGGTTTCGGCACCATGCCGCATGCCTTGATCGGCTATGCGGGTTCGACCCAGCGCGCGGCCGAAATGTTCCACGAGACCTTCCCCGATCAGCCGATGACGGTTCTGGTCGATTATTTCGGCCGCGAGATCGCGGATTCGCTCGCTTGCGCGCGGCGCTTTCCCGATCTGGCCGCTTCCGGCCGGCTCGCCATGCGCCTCGATACGCCGGGCAGCCGCTTCATCGAGGGGCTCGACCCCGCCGCCTCCTATGCCGCGCTCGAACGCCATGTGCCGAAGGTCATTCGCGGCTATCGCAGCGAGGCGGAGCTTCGCCATCTGGTCGGCGCCGGCGTTTCGGCGGCGGCGATCTGGCATTTGCGCGATGCGCTCGACGCGGCCGGGTTCGATCGCGTCGCGATCGTCGCTTCCTCGGGCTTCGATCCCGCGAAATGCAAGGTCATGGCCGAGGCGGCGGCGCCGATCGATATCGTCGGCACGGGATCCTTCCTGCCGCAACGCTGGACGGAAACCTATGCGACCGCCGATATCATCGAGTATGACGGCGTGAAGCGCGTGAAGCTCGGCCGCGAATTCCTGTTCCGCCGCAACGAAGGTTGAGCGCCGGTTTATACCAACTATGTCTTAATTGCTTACGCTTTTGCTTTGCCGCCGTCTTCATCCGCCGTCATGGTCGGCCTTCTGTTTAGACCGGGGAGATAGGTTACAGGTGTTCGGGGACATGGTTGACACTTCCGGCATGTTGACTGGGAGGGCCGGAACATGCCGTGGCAAGAGGTGTCGAGGATGAAGCAACGTCGCGAGTTTGCGGCTTTAGCCGCTGTTGAGGGAGCGAACCGCCGGGAGCTTTGTCGCCGGTTCGGGATCAGCGCGCAGACGGGATATAAATGGCTAGCGCGTTCGGCCTCTGGGACGGAAGGCTGGTATGCCGACGCCTCGCGCCGCCCGCATCATAGTCCGGGCCGCCTGGATGATCGGCTGGCGGCGACGATCTTGCGGCATCGCGATGCGCATCCGGCCTGGGGGGCGCGCAAGATTGCTTGCTGCTTGGCGCGCGAGGGCCTATCGACGCCGGCGGTTTCGACGATCCACGGGGTGCTGGTCCGACATGGTCGGATCGAGGCCTGCCCTGCGCCGCGCGCGACCGGCCGCTTCGAATATCCGGCACCGAACCTGATGTGGCAAATGGACTTCAAGGGCAAGTTCGCTCTGTCGGGCGAGGCCTATTGCCACCCCCTGACGGTGATCGACGATCATTCCCGCTTCTTGCTCTGCCTGGCTGCCTGCGCCGACGAGCGGCGCGCTGGCGTTCAAGCCTGCCTGACCGATACGTTCCGCCGCTACGGACTGCCCGAGGCCCTGCTGGTCGATAACGGGTCGCCCTGGGGCAACGGGCCGCGTCAGACCTGGACGCAGCTCGGCGTTTGGTTGCTCAAACTCGGGATCGATGTCATTCACAGCCGACCCTATCATCCTCAGACCCGAGGCAAGAACGAGCGCCTGCATCGCACCCTCAAGGCCGAAGTGCTCGCCTTGAACCGGTTCCGCGACTGCGCACAAGCGCAACGGGCTTTCGATCAATGGCGGCCGATCTACAATACGGTGCGCCCCCACCAGGCTCTCGACCAGAAAGTCCCCGCCGAACGCTATCGCCTCAGCCCACGACCAATGCCCGAAAAGCTCCCCCAAATCCTTTATCAACCCGGCGACATCTTGCGACGGGTCGGAACCACCAAAAACTACATCGCCTTCAAAGGCCGACCCTGGAAGGTTCCGGGCGCCTTCGCCGGCGAAATCGTCGCCCTCAGACCGACCGATCGCGACGGCCGATACGGCATCTTCTTCGCCGCAAAGCAGATCGCCCACATCGATCTCAATGACCCGTTTACAGATGACTGAAAACCGTCAACCATGTCCCCGAACAGCCGTCAATCATGTCTCCGGTCTAAACA
>CAYQAG010000084.1:0-4707 GCA_964415425.1 uncultured Rhodospirillaceae bacterium
CGCGATGTCGTCGTCATCGCCTCGGGCGGGAATGTCGATCCGGAATTGTTGGCGCGCGCGCTCAGGCGCGCTACGGAGAAAAAGGCTTAGCCCTTGAAGACGTAACGGCCGGCCTTCAGGAAACCCATCGGGTCGAGCGGCCGATCGTTGAAGCGGACTTCGTAATGGACATGCGGGCCCGAGGAGCGGCCGGAATTGCCGAGCTTGCCGATGACCTGACGGTAATCGACGATTGCGCCGACCTCGACATCGATCGAATCGAGATGGGTATAGCGCGTATGAATGCCGAGGCCGTGATCGATTTCGACCATACGGCCGTAACCGCTCTGCCAGCCGGCGAAGACGACCGTGCCCGGCGCCGTCGCCAGAATGTCGGAGCGCAGCGCGTTGACGAAATCGAGGCCCTCATGGCGGGCGCGGGCGCCGTTGAAGGGATCGACGCGCGCGCCGAAGCCGCTGGTGATGGAATAATGATCGAGCGGGGCCGAAAGCGGAACCGAACGCAGCACGACTTGCAATTTCTCCCAGCGCTCGACCTCGTCGTCGAGGCCAGCGACGCTGGCCTTCAGTTTGGCGCCGGTCGCATCGGTCAGCGCATCGGGATCGGGAATGAAGGGACCGCCCTGGCCCTCGTTGGCGGCAGCGGCAATCAGGGTATCGACGTTAAGGCCGGTCATGGCGACCGTCTTTTCCATGACTTCGAGACTGTCGCGCGTACGCTCGGTGACGCTGGCGACGAAATTCGCCTGATCTTCCTGGAGGGACGCCATCTGCTGCTGAAGATCGGCGATCTCCTCGCTCTGGGCGGTTTGCGTCTGCTGCAGGGCGTTGCGCTGGGCGATGACGGCTTCGAGCGCGCGCTGGGTCTGCTGCAATTGGCGCAGGATTTCGCTTTCCGGAATGGCGGCGAAACTCGGCATCGCGGCTTCGGTCTCGACCGAGCCGGCGAGCGGGGTTTGCGGCCGGCTTTCGCCGGCATCGGCCGCCAAGGCGGCTTCGCGGGAAATCGGCGAATAATCGCTGCTCGTCCAGGCCGAGGCTTCGGTCAGCGTCGCGGCGCCATTGCCGGCGCCGTCGGGTGCGAAGCCCGTCGCCGCCAAGGCGAGGCGGGTATCGAGCGAGCGGTTATAAAGCGAGGCATACGAAAGCTCGTCGCCGAGATCGCGCAGCCGCGCCTGCAATTGGTCGGCCGGCTTCGCCGCAACCGGCGCGGCGAGTGCGGGTTTCGCGGTCGTAAGGACCACGAAATAATTTCGGATCGCATCGGCGCTCGAAGACGGGGCGACCGCCGTTACAGCGGGCAAATTGGTCGCTTCGGTCGCGGCGCGGCGCTGCCAGGAATCGAGGCCGAGCGCGGTCGCGAAGATCGCCAAGCCGCCGACCATGCTGGTCAGCATCAAACTCTGGCGGAAAGAGGCGGAGCGGCGACCGGAAGGGCGCGCAAAACCGATGGCGGGATGGCGATGCCGAAGGGTATGGCTGGAATCTCGCTTCGAATCCCGCATGTCGCCCCCGTTTCCAAAGTTGAATTGACCGAATCGGGCAATCGACCGGGGATGCCCCGGAACTCATGCCCTGAAAGGTTTCATGCCATCAAACGATCGCCGGACCGGCCGGCGCGATCTTCATTTAACCCCAAGAGCGCCGGAACCCCGCGATGCGGCGGATGCGGCCCCCATTCCCGATCCCTCTCCAAGGTTTCCCCGGTCCATTAGCCTTCGGCCAGGGTTCCGAGAGCGAATCAAGTCCGGGCACCATAAGCGCGGATCGCGCTCGGCGCAAGCAAAAACGACCGGCTCCCTCTACCCGACGTTCATCGCTTAGAGTGAGGAATAATATATATATATCAATGAGATATAGAGGGTCAGGATTTCAGACGGAAATGCGCCTCGACATAATCGACGACGCATTGCACCGCCGCCTCGACGGATAGGCGATCCGTATCCACAACGAGATCGGGGTTATCGGGCGCCTCATAAGGGGCGGAGATGCCGGTGAACTCGCCGATCTCGCCCTTGCGGGCGCGTCGGTAGAGCCCCTTGGGATCGCGGGTTTCGCAGGTCGAAAGATCGGCCTTGATATAGATTTCGTGGAAATTCTGACCCGCCGCTTGGCGCGCCCGATAGCGATCCGCCCGATAGGGAGAGATGAAGGAGGTGATGGCGATCTGGCCGGAATCGGCGAAGAGCGCCGCGACCTCGCCGACGCGCCGGATGTTCTCGACCCGATCCTCGGGCGCGAAGCCGAGATTGGCGCTCAGGCCCCGGCGGATATTGTCGCCGTCGAAGACATAGGTCTGGAAGCCGCGCCGGAACAATTCCAACTCGACCGCCATGGCGATGGTGGATTTGCCGGCGCCCGAAAGCCCCGTGAACCACAGCACGCCGCCGATATGGCCGTTGCGCCGATCGCGCATTTCGCGGTCGAGGCGGTGCGCGACCGCGGTCAGGTTGCGGCTTTGCGGTTCGACTCGGCTGCGCTGATCGGGGTAATGCTCCATCGAGATGGTGCCGCCGCCGACGATATGGCGCCCGTCGGCAAGCACGAAACGGCCGGTGCGCGGATTCTGCCGCGCATCGTCGAGCGCCAGCATGTTGGGCGAGCGCAGCACGACATCGGCGATCTGATTGCGCTCGACCGCCGAGCCCGGCCGGGTCGCCAGCGAATCGGAATCGTAGATCCGTTCGACCGAATGCACGCTGACGGGGATTTCCCGCGTCTGCAGGCGCAGGCGCAAATGATCGCCGACCTCCAGCGGCTTGGCCGCGAGCCAGAATAGGCGGGCGCCGAAGATATTGGTCTCGCTCGGCGGGGATTCGCGATGGCTCGCGATCTCGCCGCGTTCGAGGAACAGCGGTTCGTCGAGCGTGATGCCGACCGATTGGCCGGCGATCGCCATTTCCGGCTGGCGCGCCGACCAGCTTTCGATGCTGGCGATGCGCGCCGTCTTGTTGCTGGGCGAGAACAGCAGGCGATCGCCGACTTGAAGCCGGCCGCTGACGATGCGGCCGGCGAGGATGCGCCGGTCGTCGAATTTATAGATATCCTGCAGCGGCAGGCGCAGCGGCAGATTTTCGAGGCTGGGCGTCGCGGCGAAACTATCCAGCGCCTCGATCAGGCTCGGCCCCCGATACCAGGCCATGCGCTGCGACCGGTCGGCGATATTGTCGCCGTCGCGCGCGACGATGGGGATGATGTAATCGGGACGGATGCCCAATTGCTCCAGATAGGCGCGATAGGCGCCGGCGATTTCGGCGAAACGCGCTTCGGCGAAATCGGCCAAGTCCATTTTGTTGATGAGGACGACGATCTGACGGATGCCGAGCAGGCTGAGCAGGAAAGCATGCAAACGCGATTGCTGCTGCACGCCCTGGCCCGCATCGATCAGCATGACCGCGGCTTCGGCGCTGGCCGCGCCGGTGATCATGTTTTTCACGAATTCGCGATGGCCGGGCGCATCGATGATGGTGTAATCGCGCCGCGCCGTCTTGAACCAGATTTGCGCCGTATCGATGGTGATGCCTTGATCGCGTTCGGCCTGGAAGGCGTCCATCAGGAAAGCCCATTCGAAGGGCATGCCGCGCCGCTGGCACATGGCCTGGATCGCTTCGAGCTTACCCTCGGGCAGCGAGCCGGTGTCGTGGAAAAGACGACCGACCAGCGTCGATTTGCCGTGATCGACATGGCCGACGATGACGACGCGCATCAGATCGCGCGGCGATGTATGCGGCGCGCTCATGTCACATATACCCCGCGGCGCGCAGGCGTTCGAAGGCGTCCTCGGTCTCGCGATCCATGGCGCGACCGGCGCGCTCGGGCGCCAAAGTGGCGGAAAGTTCGGCGATGATTTCGGCGATATTGCTGGCTGTGCTGGCCATCGGGAAAGTGATGTCCTGATCGCCGAGCGAACGATAACGCTTGCCGTTCTTGGCGAAATAAAGCTCGACCACGGGGATGCCCTCGCGCTCGATATAGCGCCAGATATCGAGTTCCGTCCAATGCAGCAGGGGATGCACGCGCAGATGCGCGCCCGGCGGGATGTCGCTGTTGTAGTAATCCCAAAATTCCGGCGGCTGGTCGCGGAAATCCCAGGCGCCGCCCTCGGCGCGCGGACTGAAGACGCGCTCCTTGGCGCGCACGCTCTCTTCGTCGCGGCGGATGCCGGCGATAATGCCGGTGAATCCGTGTTTGTGGATCGCCTGTTTGAGGCCGAGCGTCTTGCGCGCGGCGGAGCGCGCGGCGGGCGGCAAGCTGGGATCGACCGCCTCGACCGGCGGGCAATCCTCAAGGATCAATTTCACACCCCAATCGCGGCTATAGCGATCGCGAAAGGCATACATTTCCGGGAATTTCTTGCCCGTATCGATATGCATGAGCGGGAAGGGGATATGGCCGAAAAACGCTTTCTTGGCGAGCCAAGCCATGACATTGCTGTCCTTGCCCAGCGACCACAGCATGACCAGCTTATCGATGCGGTTGAAGGCCTCGCGCAGGATGAAAACGCTCTGCGCCTCCAATCTGTCCAGATGATCCATGGGGGTATCGAGCCATTCCGGGAAAACCGTTGCGGTGGCGGTCATAGCCGAAGCCGCCCATAAAGACAACGCCGTCTTGGCGAAGCCCAGAAGGCGGGATTCGCGAAACCCTGTCCGAAAAGCCCGGACCGGTTTCGGGATCGTTAGGGGGACATTCCCGCCGCAACGAGAG
>CAYQAG010000085.1:0-4470 GCA_964415425.1 uncultured Rhodospirillaceae bacterium
GCTGCGGACTTTCAGCAAGCGCCGGCGTTCGCGCTGCCAGTCCCGTTCCTTGATGCTGGCGCGTTTGTCGATGCGGTTCTTGCCGCGCGCCAGCGCGATCTGGCATTTGGCGATGCCGCGATCGTTGAAATAAATGGCAAGCGGAATCAGCGTCATGCCGTCGCGCTCGGTGGCGCCGATCAGGCGCTTCGCCTCGCGCCGTTTCAACAGCAATTTGCGGGCGCGGCGCGGCGCGTGGTTTTCGCGATTGGCCGATTCGTATTCCGGGAAATGCGCGTTCATCAGCCAGAAATCGCCGTCGCGTTCGGCGGCGAAGGCTTCGGCGATGCTGCAACGGCCGAGGCGCAGGGATTTCACCTCCGATCCCGTCAGAACGAGACCCGCTTCCAGGGAATCGCCGATCTCGTAATCGTAGCGCGCCTTGCGGTTCTGCGCCGCGTAACGTTGGGTCGAGGGATCGCGGGTCATGGCCGAACCGGAAACCGGCCGCCTTCGCTCAGTTCAGCAGGCCCGCCTGGCGCAAGGCCGCTTCGACCTTCTGGCGCGAGGCGGCGGCGATGGGCGCCAAGGGCAGGCGGAGATCGGGACGCGATCGGCCGAGCAGAGAGAGCGCGAATTTCACCGGCCCCGGACTCGTTTCGCAGAAGAGCGCGTCGTTGACCGGCATCAGGCGTTCGTTGAGCGCCATGGCCGCCTGGATGTCGCCCTGCCGCCAAGCGCGATGCAATTCGGCCGTCAGGCGCGGCGCGACATTGGCGGTGACGGAAATGCAGCCATGGCCGCCTTGCGCGAGGAAAGGCAGCACGGTCGCATCCTCGCCCGAAAGCAGGCAGAAATCGCCGCCGATCGCGAGCTTGGTGCGGATCGGTCTCGCGAGATCGGCGGTCGCGTCCTTGACGCCGACGATACGCGGTAGGCCGGCGCAGCGTGCCATAGTCTCGACCGACATATCGACCGCGCTGCGCGGCGGCACGTTATAGATGACGATCGGCAAGCGCGTCGCGTCGTGGATCGCCTTGAAATGCTGGAATTGGCCTTCCGGGGTCGGGCGATTGTAATAAGGGAGGACGACGAGCGCCGCATCGGCGCCGGCCTTTTCGGCATGGCGCGTAAGCTCGATCGCTTCCTCGGTCGAATTCGAACCGGTGCCGGCGATGACGGGAACGCGCTTGGCGGCGGCGGCGATGCAGAGCTCGACGACGAGCTTATGCTCCTCATGGCTCAAGGTCGGGCTTTCCCCGGTCGTGCCGACGGGAACGACGCCGTCGATGCCTTCGCGAATCTGCCAATCGACGAAGGCTTGGAATCCCTCGGCATCGACCTTGCCGTCGCGGAAGGGCGTAACGAGCGCCGTGATCGAGCCTTTAAACATGACCTGCCTGCCGTCGGTTTGCGGAACGAAAATAGCGGCCTCGCGCCTCGCGCGCAACGCGCAAAAACGTTATCCTCGAAGTTCGCGAATCGAGTCGCGCGAAGAGGCGAGGCATGAGGAACCCGATGGATCGGCGCAAACGGTTTCGCTTTCTCGGCCGCTTGGCGGGCGCGATCCCGATCCTGATTGGCCTTTACGCCGGACCGGTCGCGGCCGATTCGGGCGAGCTCGGCGCCAAGGATGCGGCGATCTATCGGCGCGCCTTCGCCGCCTTGGCCGAGGATCGTTGGCAAGACGCGATCGACATTGCCGCCGGGGCCAAGAATCCGCTGCTCGCCAAGGTCGTGCATTGGCTCGACCTCACGCGGCCGGGACCGGGGCGATCCTTCGACGCGATGAATCGCTTCTTGCAGGAAAATCCCGATTGGCCGCAGCGCGAGACCTTGCTGGCCCAGGCCGAGCGCGCCATGCCGGAAACCTATCCCAGCGCCAAGATCCTCGCTTGGTTCGGCGAACGCAAGCCGCTGACCGCCGCCGGGGCCCTCAAACTCGCCAATGCCCTGATGGCCGGAAAGGCGGAACAACGCGCGCGCGACATCGTCCGCGCGGCCTGGATCGAGCGCGATTTTTCCGAAGCGGAAGAAACGGAATTCCTCGACCGGTTCGGCCGCATTCTCGGCCCCGCCGATCATGCGGCACGGATGGATCGGCTGCTCTGGCGCAAGAAGACGGAGCAGGCCGAACGCCTATTGCCGCGCCTCGATGCGGCGGAGCGCGCCTTGGGCCTCGCGCGGCTGAAACTCGCGGCCGATGCCGAGGATGCGCTGAGCGCGGTCGCCAGCGTGCCGGCGGAAAAGCTGCGGGTTCCGGGATTGGTCGTCGATCTTGCGCGCTATTACCGCCGTGCCGGCGATAAGGATAAAGCCATCGCCCTCTTCGCCGAAGTGCCGCGCCAAGCCGGTCGGGGCGAGGAAATCTGGAGCGAGCTCGAACGCGCATCGCGCGCGGCGCTGGCGGCGGGCGATGCGGCGAATGCCTATCGCTTGGCGGCGGCGCATGGCGGCGAAACCGGCGAATCCTTCATCGAAGGCGAATTCCTCGCCGGTTGGATCGCTTTGCGCTTTCTCGACCGGGCGGACGTGGCGCTCGATCATTTCGCGCGCCTGCATGCCGGGGCGAAGACGGTGCTGACGCGCGCGCGCGCCGCCTATTGGGCGGGACGTGCGGAACTCGCTCTCGGCCATAAAAGCGAAGCGCAATCCTGGTACGAGAAGGCGGCCGCCAATCGCACGGTCTTCTACGGCCAATTGGCGGCTTTATCCCTGCCGGGAGCGAAGCCCGCCATTCCCTTCCCGAAAAAGACCCAACCCGATCCCCATTGGCGCGATCGGGAAATGGCGAAGATCATGCGTCAATTGGGTCAGATCGGCGAAGCCGAACGCATCCGCCCCTTCGCCATGGCTCTGCTGCGCCAAGCGAAAACGCCGGCGGATTTCGCCGCCATCGCCGCGATCGCGATCGAGGCCAAGGCGCGCGACGTCGCCGTCATGGTCGCCAAGGAGGCGCGCGCGCAGGGCGTCGAATTGCCGGAATATCTTTTCCCGATCATCAAATTGCCGCCCGGCAAAAACGTCGAGCCGGCTTTGGTGCTGGGTGTCATTCGTCAGGAAAGCGTTTTCGATGCCGATATCGTCAGCCCGGCCGGCGCCATGGGCTTGATGCAATTGATGCCGGCGACGGCGAAACCGCTCGCCAAGGAACTCGGCGTCAAGAAATTCAAGACCAAGATGCTGGTCGAGGATGCGATTCTCAATATGCGCCTCGGGCGTCTCTATCTCGCGAATCTGATCGAGGATTTCGGCGGCTCCTACGTTCTCGCCATCGCTTCCTATAATGCCGGTCCGGCGCGCGCCCGGGAATGGATCGCCGCCAATGGCGATCCGCGCGCCGCCGATGTCGATGTCGTCGATTGGATCGAAGCCATTCCCTTCGACGAAACGCGCAATTACGTGATGCGCGTATTGGAGAATCTCGAAGTCTATCGCGCGCGCCTCAATCCCGGCGCGACGCTGGCGCTGATGGCCGATCTTCGGCGGGGGGCCGTGCCGTGACGCGGCGCGGCGAACAGGTCGGCGGCGATCTCGCGATCTCGCTGCGCGATATTCGCGCGGCGGCGCGCCGCTTGCGGGGCCGTGCGGTCATGACGCCGCTGCTCGCCTTTCCGCAGCTCGATGCGAAACTCGGCTTTCGTCTTTTCGTCAAGGCGGAAACCTTTCAGCGCACCGGCTCCTTCAAGTTTCGCGGCGCCGCCAACAAGCTGCTGATCGGCCTTGCCCGGGATCCCGGTCTTGGGCGCGTCGTCGCCTATTCTTCGGGCAATCACGCTCAGGGCGTCGCGGCGGCGGCGCGCGATCTCGGCCTTGCCGCCACCATCGTCATGCCGCGCGATGCGCCGCGCGTGAAGATCGATCGCACCCGCGCGCTCGGCGCTAGGATCGTGCTTTACGATCGCCGCAAGGAGGATCGCGCCGCCATCGCCGGCGCCATC
Source organism: uncultured Rhodospirillaceae bacterium (assembly GCA_964415425.1). Taxonomy (GTDB): domain Bacteria; phylum Pseudomonadota; class Alphaproteobacteria; order Dongiales; family Dongiaceae; genus Dongia. The sequence goes on from CAYQAG010000085.1 coordinate 3,921, forward strand.
GCCGCCGCGACCGGCGCGCTTATCGTCCCGCCTTACGACGACCCGGCGATCATGGCGGGACAGGGGACGATCGGCCTTGAAATCCTGGCCCAAGCGGCCGCGCTGGGAGCGAGGATCGACGATATCGTCGTGCCGGTGAGCGGCGGCGGCCTCATCGCCGGCATCGCCACGGCGGTGAAATCGCTCGCGCCCCGAACCCGCATTCACGCGGCCGAGCCCGCGGGATACGACGATCTCCGCCGGTCGCTGGCGGCGGGCCAGCGCCGCGGTCATCCGGCGGGCGCGCCCTCGATCTGCGATGCGCTGATGTCGCCCCTTCCCGGCGAACTCACCTTTCCGATCCATCGCGCGCTCGTGACCGACGGATGGGTCGCCGACGACGATCGGGTCTTGCAAGCGATGGCGCTGGCGGCCGGCGAGTTGAAACTGATTCTCGAACCGGGCGGCGCGGTGGCGCTCGCCGCCGCGCTCCGTCATAGGCGCGCGTTAGCCGGACGCGATGTCGTCGTCATCGCCTCGGGCGGGAATGTCGATCCGGAATTGTTGGCGC
>CAYQAG010000086.1:0-4387 GCA_964415425.1 uncultured Rhodospirillaceae bacterium
ACGATTTGCTGGATGGCGATCTTCGCCTTGACGGCCAAGCCTTGCGGCAAGGCGAAGCCGGCCGGTGTCGGCGCGGCTTCGGGCGCGGCTGACGCGTCGGGAGCCGTAGCGGCCGGCAGCAATTTATCGAGATCGAGCCGCGTCATGGCGAGATCGGCCTCGATGCTGGTCGCGGGCGTAAGACGCGCGAGAACATTGCCCGTTAGTCCGAGATCGCCGAGGGTGAAGGAAAGCTTGCCGAGATTGACGAGACTGCGATTGGCGGCAAGTTCGGCCGAAAGCGCGATCGGTCCGTTTGCTGCGGCTGGCGGCGTGCCGGAAAAGAGGGCGATCAATTTTCCGGCATCGGCGCCCGATCCCGTCAGCTTGCCGGCAAGAATCGCGCGATCCGTGGATTCGAGCGCGCTTAGATAAGCTTGCCCGGTAAAGCCGATATGCGCCGTCTCCTCGCCCAAAGCGAGGTCGAGCGCAAGCGGAATGGGTTGCGCGGGATCGAGCGCGCCGAGATCGAGCTTGAGGGCAAGCGGCAATTCGCCATAGCGCAGATTTCCCGAAGCCGCGAAGGGGCCCTTGAGGCTCGCCAAAGCGAGTTCGAGCGAAAGCGCGTCGATGCGCTGTTCGGCCCCGCTGGCATTATCGCGGTAAAGGATCGATCCTTCCTCGATCGTCGCGCGGGCGATGGAAAGATCGAAGCCGCCGCCGGTATCGGCCGGGCTTGCCGGCGTCGCTGGCGCCGCTGCCGATGATGGCGTCGTGATTTCCCAATTGCCGCCGCCGCCGGCGAGGCTTTCGAGATAGATTTTCGGTTGCTTCAACGTGATGTCGGTGATTTCGACCCGGCCCGAGAAAAGCGGCCCCAGCGCGACATGCGCCTCGAATTCGCCGATTTCGGCCATGTTCGGATAATGCGCGCCCGGCGCATTGCCGAAGGCGACATTTTTTAGCGAAAGGCCGGGCAGCGGCAGAAGCGAAAGCGAAATATCGCCGCCGATCGTCAATTCGCGCCCGGTCGCTTCGCGGACCTTGGCGGCGATCTCGGTCTTGTAATCGTTGAGATCGATGAAGAAGGGGATGACGATCAGGGCCAAAAGGATCAGCCCGAGGATTCCGCCCAGGATCTTCAACACTCTCAGCATCGCGACCTCGCCTTGGCTTAAGCGCCCAACATCCTAGCAAAGTCGGGGCAATCTGGCCATCGGTCGAGGATGGCGCCCGATTGCGGCGAAAGCGCGGCTATTTGCGGGTCAGCGGCTTGAAACGGATGCGATGCGGCTGGTCGGCTTCGGCGCCCAGGCGGCGATGGCGGTCGGCTTCGTAATCCTGGTAATTGCCCTCGAACCATTCGACATGGGAATCGCCCTCGAAGGCGAGGATATGCGTGGCGATGCGGTCGAGGAACCAGCGATCGTGGCTGATGATGACGGCGCAGCCGGCGAAATCGAGCAAGGCTTCCTCGAGCGCGCGCAAGGTATCGACGTCGAGATCGTTCGTGGGCTCGTCGAGCAGCAGGACATTGGCGCCCGATTTCAGCATCTTGGCGAGATGCACGCGGTTGCGCTCGCCGCCCGATAGCTGCCCGACTTTCTTCTGCTGATCGGCGCCTTTGAAATTGAAGCCGCCGACATAAGCGCGGCTCGGCATCTTGCGCTTGCCGAGTTCGACCTCGTCATGGCCGTCGGAAATTTCCTGCCAGACGGTCTTATCGGCGGCCAAGCTGTCGCGCGATTGATCGACATAGCCGAGCTTGACGGTCGGCCCGACCTTGAACGACCCGCTATCGGGCTTTTCCTGATCGGTGATCATGCGAAAGAGCGTCGTCTTGCCGGCGCCGTTGGGGCCGATCACGCCGACGATCCCGCCCGGCGGCAGGCGGAAGGAAAGGTTTTCGATCAGCAGGCGATCGCCGAATCCCTTGTTGAGGTTTTGCGCCTCGATGACGAGATCGCCGAGGCGGGGACCCGCGGGAATATAGATCTGCGCCGTTTCCATCGATCGCTCGTTCTCGCCGGCCAACAATTGCTCATAGGCGGCGATGCGGGCCTTGGATTTCGCCTGACGCGCGCGCGGGCTCTGCTTGATCCATTCCCATTCGCGATCGAGCGATCGCTGGCGGGCGCTTTCCTGCTTCTGCTCCTGTTCCAGGCGCTTGCGCTTCTGTTCGAGCCAGCCCGAATAATTGCCCTCGAAAGGGATGCCCTGGCCGCGATCGAGTTCCAGAATCCAGCCGGCGACGTTGTCGAGGAAATAGCGATCATGCGTGACGGCGACGACGGTGCCTTGGTAATCGTGCAGGAAACGTTCGAGCCAAGCGACCGATTCGGCATCCAAGTGATTGGTGGGTTCGTCCAAGAGCAGCAGATCGGGCTTGGAAAGCAGCAGCCGGCAAAGGGCGACGCGCCGCCGCTCGCCGCCCGATAATTTCCCGACCTCGGCATCGCCCGGGGGACAGCGCAGGGCGTCCATGGCGATCTCGACCCGGCGCTGCAAATCCCAGCCTTCGGCGGCGTCGATTTTTTCCTGCAACTCGCCCTGTTCGGCGATCAGCGCATCCATTTCCTCGGCGCTCAATTCCTCGCCGAATTTCGCCGAGACCGCCTCGAAACGGTCGAGCAGGGCCTTGGTCGCGGCCATGCCTTCCATGACATTGCCGAGCACATCCTTGGCGAGATCGAGCTGCGGTTCCTGCGGCAGATAGCCGACGCTCGCCCCATCCGCCGCCCAGGCCTCGCCGCCGACATCCTTGTCGATGCCGGCCATGATCTTCAGCAGGGTCGATTTGCCGGCGCCGTTATGGCCGAGCACGCCGATCTTGGCGCCGGGCAGGAAGGAGAGCCAGATATTCTCCAGCACCTTGCGGCCGCCGGGATAGATCTTGCTCAATCCCTTCATGACATAAATATATTGATAGGCGGCCATGGATCATCTCCGGTCGAATCGCGTGTGAAGTTGGCGGGGTTATTTCGGGCCGAGCATGTCTTCGGGCCGCACCCAGCGGTCGAAATCTTTCGCCGAGACATAGCCGAGCGCGATCGCCGCCTCTTTCAGGCTCGTTCCCTCGCGATGCGCCTTCTTGGCGATGGCGGCGGCCTTGTCGTAGCCGATCTTCGTGTTGAGCGCCGTCACCAGCATCAGCGATTGTTCGAGCGATTGGCGCAAACGCGGGCCGTTGGGCGTGATGCCGCGAATGCAGTTTTCGGCGAAGCTCCGGGCGGCATCGGCGAGCAAGGTTCCCGATTGCAGCACGTTATGAATGATGACCGGCTTGAAGACGTTGAGTTCGAGATGCCCGCTCGCCCCGGCGATGCTGATGGCGACATGATTGCCCATGATCTGCGCCGCCACCATGGTCGCGGCTTCGGCCTGGGTGGGGTTGACCTTGCCCGGCATGATCGAGGAACCGGGCTCGTTCTCCGGCAGATTGATCTCGGCGAGGCCCGATCGCGGTCCCGATGCCAAGAGGCGGATATCGTTGGCGATCTTCATCAGCGAACAGGCGATCACGTTATAGGCGCCGGACAATTCGACGAAGGCATCGTGGGCGGCGATGCCTTCGAATTTGTTGACGGCGGCCTTGAAGGCATGGCCGGTCAATTTCGCCAATTCGGCGGCGAAGGCCTTATCGAATCCCTTGGCGGCGTTGAGGCCGGTGCCGACCGCCGTGCCGCCCTGGGGAATGGCGAGCAAGCGCGGCAGAACCGCCTTGATGCGCGCTTGGCCAAGCGCGATCTGGGTCGCATAGGCGGAGAATTCCTGACCCAAGGTGATCGGCGTCGCGTCCTGAAGATGGGTGCGGCCGATCTTGACGATCTTGGCGAATTCGCGCGCCTTGCCGGCGAGCGCTTTTTCCAGCTGGCGCAAGGCGGGCAGCAATCGGGTTGCGATTTGCGCCACGGCGGCGATATGCATCGCCGTCGGAAAGGAATCGTTCGAGGATTGGCCGTAATTCACCTGATCGTTGGGGTGAATGGGCGATTTCTCGCCGCGCTTGCCGCCCAGGATTTCGTTGGCGCGATTGGCGACGACCTCGTTCATGTTCATATTGGTCTGCGTGCCCGATCCCGTCTGCCAGACGACGAGCGGAAAATGGGCGTCGAGTTCGCCGGCGGCGATTTCGCCGGACGCTTGGTCGATGGCCGCGCCGAGTTTGGGGTCGAGCCGGCCGAGCTTCATATTGGCGCGGGCGGCGGCCTGTTTCAGCCGGCCGAAGGCATGGATCAAGCCGATCGGCATTTTCTCGCCGCCGATGCGGAAATTTTCCAGGCTCCGTTGCGTCTGCGCGCCCCAGAGGCGATCCGCCGGGACGGCGATTTTACCCATGGAATCCGATTCGATGCGCGTTTTGGCGGCCATGATGGCGTTCCCGTCTCGATGATGCCGCGAGGCTTTT
>CAYQAG010000087.1:0-4271 GCA_964415425.1 uncultured Rhodospirillaceae bacterium
CGGCGCATGATGGCCTCGTCGTCGTCGACCGGGCGGCGAGTCTCGACGGCGAGCTTGAGGCAAGCGATGCGCAGCGCGGGATCGCGTGTGGGCTTCGGTTCCGGCGGCATTGGCGGGGGCGGTGGCTTCTTCATCGCGCCGGCTCCGAATAGGCCATCTCGTAGAGTTGCCGCCGCTTATCGTTCCAGGCCGCATGCTCAGGGTGCAGCTTGTCGACCGCTGGATGCTTGTTCCCGCCCGCGATCGCCTCGGCGTCCAGCTTGGCGATCGCGGCCTTGGCTTCGGCGGGCGTCATGGCGGCATTCGCGGCGCCATCGATCAGCTTGTGCTCGGCCAGGCGCTCGCCGAGCTTGGCAACCCAGGCGATGAAGGTAGGATCGTTGCGGATGCCGGACGCCTTGATCGCTTTCGATAGTTCTGGGCCGCCGAGATCGATCGCGCGTTCGGAAAGCGCGATCTTGGCGTCGAAGGCCGCGCCCCATTCGCCCCTGAGCTTCGCCGTCGCGGCTTCGATCTGTTGCTTCTCGGCTGTTTCTGCCTCGGCGTTTAGGCGCGTTAGCTCGGCGAAGTAGGAATCGTGCAGCGCCTGGGCTTGACGCGGCGAGAGCCCGGCCTTGTGCGACCACGCCCGGAATTGCTTGGCGAGGTCGTCGGAATAGGCGCCGCCCTCCGGCTTCTTGAACTCGTAACCCTCGGGCGCGTCCGGCCGGCCAAGATCCTTGTAGAAGCGATCCCAGGCTTCCGGCGCGTCACCGGCGCCAGGCATGACGACGCCTTTCTTGCCGATCAAGCCCTGCAAATTGAGGTGTTCCTTCGCGAGCGCCCCGAGGTCGGACATGTTCGCGAAAGCGGCATGGCCGCGATATTCGGCAGGAAGTCCGTCGCGCCAGGAGGTTGCGGTCGCGGCGGCGGCTTGCTGTTGGCCGGAAGCGGCGGCGTCAGCGGCAGCCGCATTCGTGCCGGTGGCGGTATTCGTGTCGGTCATGGTCTTTCCTTTCGTGGGTTGAGAAAATTATGCCGAAAATTATTCCTCGTCGATCTCGGTGGCGCCGTCAGACACCGATCTTGCCAGATAGAGGATATGCAGCAGCACCGAGCGCTGGCCCTCGTTGAAGGCCGTGCGATAGGGGTCGGGGTCGAAGCTCGTTTCGACTTCATGCGCCAGAGCGCCGAGATCGGCCAGTACCAGCCGGGCCGATTTCGCCTGGAAGAGATCGCGATAGGCGGCAGCGATTTTCTCGGCCTTCGCTTCGCCATGTTGGGCAATGAGCCAAGCGCGGATGGCGGGATCGCGGGTCATGCGGTCGCCGCCTTCTGGGGCCCCTCTTGAGCCCGAAGCTTTTTAAGATGCTCCTGCCAATACTTATCGGACTCCTCTTGCTTTCTCCGCCATTGCTCTTGAAGCGGCACGAAGGGATCGCCATCGCTCGACCCCTCAAGCTCCTTTCGACATGGCGGAATCCAGACGATTTCGGTCGGCTCTCGGATATCGATTCTCGGCAGTTTCCAAACGAGCCAGGCGTAGCTCGTCGCTGTCGATGCGAGCGGATCGAACCGCCCCTTGACCATGGGGACGCGCTCGGCGAATTGAGCGACCAAGGACGGCCGCATGAACCGATCGGTGAAGATTCTCTCCCATCGCTTCTGACCTTCGAGGAACGATGTTCGCACCAACATGGCGACGCCCTGCTTCGGCTGGACCGCATCGAGCGCCGTGAAGATGAATCTTTCGGCCAAGCGAAATGGTGGGTTGGTTATGACCCAATCGACGGAACCGGGCTCATGCGGAAAGGTCAGGAAGTCTCTGACAGGGCCGAAGCCGTAATCGTGGATGTCGTAATGTTGCACGAACGAGAAGAACTCTCGCAACGGCCTCACCATGTAACCGCGATTGCAGGACGGCTCCAGCGCATCCATCGAGCGCGTCGCGCCGAAAAATGGTCGCAAGACGTGCTCGATCAGGGCGCGGGTCGCCCAAGGTGGCGTCGGGAAATCGTCGAGGGAATCGCTCGGTTCCAGGCGCCGCGCCATGACATTAATAGACGGCTTTGGCTTATCGGTCATAGACGAACTCCACATGATCCTCGCGCGTCAGGCCGAATGCCGGCAGATCGCGCGATTTGCGAAAGCCGAGATGTTCGAGCCAGCGATGCGCGGCACGGTTCTCGGCGTGAGAGCGGCAGAGGATCGGCGCGCCGTCGCCGGCAAGATCGGACAGGGCTTCCTTCGCCCAGCGCGTGACGGCGAGCGACACTTCTGGAAAGCGCGGCGTCGCGATGAGCCAGGCTTCCCAGAAATCGAGCTCGGGGCCATTGGTCGAGAGGTGAATGCCGCCGATCGCGACCGGCTCGAAATCCGCCGCGTAAGCGATATCGAAGTCTCGGCCGGCAATGTCGTCTCTGGCGCGCGATTCCCAATCCTCGCCAAGGCGCGCCGCGATCTCGCGCTTGTCGAACGGTCGGGCGTTCCTCAGAACGCGCATTGCTGCCATCGCCGCGCATTCCCAATCGTCGGCGGCGGAAACGATCGATGGCCGCGCAATAGCGCGCAGGTGAGATAGATTATGTCCGTTTTGCGTCATGTCTTTATGACCTCACGGATATGCCGAAACCACCTCTCGGCATTGGCTTTCTCTTCCGGCGTTCGCTTGTGCGGCCAATCGTCGGTCAGTCGCGGCGTCGTTTTGGCCTCGGCGATTTTCCGCAGCCGCTCCGCTGTCCGTCGAATGTCGATTGTCTCCTCGGCCAGGAACGCTTGTAGATTGGAGAAATCGGGGAAATAGGGAAACTTCTGCGCCGCGGCGGTCAGCGTCGAGCGGGTGAAGAAGCAGGCCGGGGCGGCGAGATCGGCCAAAGTTCTCCCGTAAGCGGCGACCCTCGCTTCGGCCTCGGCTTCCTTGATCGTGCCGGCGCAATGGATGCCGAGCGCGGTCAGCCATTTGGCGATCAGCTTGGCCGAGGCCGGGCGCATCAATTCCTCGGCCCCTGGAAGCGCGCGGCGGGCCTCCTCGATGGTCTCTGGGGTCAGCCTCTCGGGCAGCGTCCATCGAGCGTCATCCTCGTAGAGCGAGATCACCTTCGAGAGGGCCAGAGAAAGCTTCGGCAGCGAGAGCGACGAATCCATTGCCGGCGCCGGTCGAGCGAGAACTGCGGTCATAGCCGCCCTCCATCAGCTTGGTCAGGGATTTTTCTTGCAGCAGGAAATCGAAATCGGCTCGCCATCCGGTTTTGTTTTCGCCGAGAAGGAACGAGCTAGCCGCGACGCGATCGAGAGCTGCTCGCCATCCATCGAGACCGCCGAGATCGTTCAGGCGACGGTGGAGCCGCGTTCTCCGGGCATCGGTGAGTTTCTGGACTTTCGCTAGGCCGTGCTCGCCGGCGAAGGCGTTCCAAGCCTCGATCGCAGCGGCCTCCTCGTGCTGACCGCGTTGCAGGAATGCCGGAATTGCTGGGGTTTCCTCGGGTTCCGCCGTTTCGGCGATGGGCGGTTTCGAGGGGTCTTGCTGGGACGCGTCCCCTCGCTGTCCATCCGATGGGGGACCACAGGGGGTATCCGAGCGGAGCGAGGATAATGTCTCTCTCTCTGTCCCTGTCCCTGTCTTAGCCATACCCACAGCGTCCCCGCACTGTCCCTGCATCGTCTCCAAATCCGTCCCCACAGCGTCCCCACAGCGTCCCCGCACTGTCCCTGCATCCGTCCCAGCAAGCAGCCCTTCAAGCTGTTGCAGGGACGCGCCGCGCGGCGGGACGATGCCTGACGCGCGCAATCTCTCGGATAATTCCTTGACGCGATCGCGATACCGGCGCTTGCGATCCCTGTCGTTACCCGAGGTTTCGGAAAACTCGCGGCGGCGCTGCATGGCTTCGATTGCCTTCTCGGCGATCGTCGGATGATAGAGACGCCCATCGCCGCATTTGATCCAGCCTCGGAGCGCGACCTCCTTGATTTTGCCCCACCGCGTTCCGGCCCCGGAGAGGTACGCCAGGATGCGGGGATCGTCGGGCAGGCTCGCCGCCGGGACTTGCTGCCATGCCTTGCACCAAAGCGCGACGGCGGCCTTGAACTCGTCGCCGGTCGAGATCGCGAATAGATCGGAATCGAGCAGCCTGGCCGTATCTAGCGGCATGAAGGGCAGGCCCCGGAGGTCGCAATCCGGCGGCGTCAGGGGTGCGGGAAGGCCGGTCATGCCCCGCCCCCCTGCTGCTGCACGATCTGTTGCGCCGCCGCCATATCCTTGACCGCGCCGGCGACGGGCTTGGCGGCTTCGGCCG
>CAYQAG010000088.1:0-4003 GCA_964415425.1 uncultured Rhodospirillaceae bacterium
TCTTCGTCGCATAGGCCGAAGACGCGATAACCGGGAGTTGTTCGAGAATGAACCATGTCAGATGAGTCGAGTTGGACTTTTGCCGCAGCACATAATCGAAAACGATAGCGTTCATATTGGCAACGATGACCGGGCCTTGCTGGATATAGGCCGTGACACTGTTCTCCGCCTCGGTTCGCGGCAACAGCAACGGCAGAGTATGTCCGGCAGGAAAGCGCGGCAGAATGGAGGCGATAGCCGTTCTTACATCGGTGGTTCGCGCAATATCACGAAACCCGATCATCCAATTCAATCGGCCCGGATCGGGCATTTCCGATTGCTCGACCCAGAATAAAGGGCGGGGGAAAAAATCGGGACTCGTTTTTTCTTCTCCGGCAGACACATTCCCGACAAACCGATTCAGCACATTCTCCGGGGCATATTCGACGCCGCCGAACCGATGATCGAATTGATTGATCATTCGACCGACATAGAGCGGACGAAAAGCTTGGCTCCCCTTTTTCCAGGTTTTGGCATCGACGGGATAAAATCCGTCCTGGCCCAATTCTTCCGCCGTCTTAAAGAGATGGGAATCATTAGCCATATGAAACATGGTCGTGTATTTGACCGGCCATTGCGCGAGCGGCGGGTTCTTGCGGCGATCGACCAGGATGGGATGGCGGGCGTAAAGATCGGCGGTCAGGCGCGCATCGCGCCGGCTGCGGAAGATGGGCGCCGTTCCGGTATTGGGGTTGACGGCGGCGAAATCCGCCGGGCTCAAGGGGAAGCAGCGTTCGGGATCCTCGATCCCCGCGACGTCGTGGAGGAAAAAGGCGCAGCGCGCCTCGGCGAAGCGGCGCGCCTTTCCGCCCATGACGAGAACGCAGAATTTGAAGCGGCTATCGATATCGGGAAAGAATTTGCCCTTGTTCTCGAAATCGAACAGCGCGCCCAAGCGGCCCGAAACGGCAATGCTGCTGAAAAAGGCGCTCGCCGTCTTGTCGGCGGCGATGCCGGAGGGGACGATCAGCCCGGCGATGCCCTCGGGCTTCAGCAGGCTGAGCGCGCGCTCGACGAAAAGGGAATAAAGATTGATGTCGCCGCCCGAAAGCAGGGGATAATGGCCGTTTTCGCGCGCGATCTCGGCCATGGTTTCGGCGCCGCGCCGGGCCGCGAGATAATCGCCGTAAAGGGGATCGCCAGATTTTTCGAGGGCGGCGATGGCTTTCTTGCGCTGCGCGGCGGTCTGGGCATGGGCGATTTCCGGGCGGCGCGCCGCGAAATACTCGACCTCTTGCAATTTGATGCGATCCCAGGGCGGATTGCCGATGACAAGATCGAATCCGCCTTGCGTTTCCGCCGACAGCCAATCGCTCCAGATATTGGGGAAGGCCGCCTGCCAATGCAGGAAATGCTCGCGGGCCTTCATGGCGCGGGCGAGACGGATGATAATATCGCCGATCCGTTCGGTCTCCGCCTTGGAAAGCGCGGTTTTGATGCGGCCCTTGCCCTTGCCGCTTTCCGCCCGGAGGGCTTCCAGATGCGCATCGAGCGCTTGGCGGTCGGCCGCCTCGTCGCCGGGGCCGAGATCGGCGGAAAGCGCCTTGTCGAGATCGCCGCGCTGACCGCCGAAAATCGCGAGCAAAGCCGGATGATCGGCCAGCCCCGCGAAACCCAGCCAGCGCAGGGCCTGGCGCAGGTCGAGAATATCGGTCAGGGCGCGAGTCGCCGTCTGCATCGCGGCGAAATGACGGGCGGATTGCGCGACCTCGCCGATATCGGTGTCGGTCGCGTCCTCGATCCTTGCCATGACGCCCGCCGCATTGCGCGCCTGCTGGATATAGGGATTGAAGAGCAGATGCGCGGTTTCCCGCATCTCGTCGAGGACGGGGCGCACCCATTCGCCGAACAGCGAATCGCCGCAGCGCAGATGATGGTCGAGGAAGGATAGCGGCGCCCCCACGGTGAAGGTATGCAGCCAGAGCGAAACCTTGGCGAGTTCGACCGCCATCGGATTCTTGTCGACGCCGTGGACGACGCGCTTCAGGATCATGCGGCGCAGGATCAGCTTGTCGTCGAGATGGGTAAGGTCGATCTTCCATTTGCCCGCTTGCGCCGCCTCGGCGATGCGGTCGCGGATGGCGGCGATCTCGTCGAAAAGCGGGGATTCGTAGGCGAAGCCGGCTGCCGCGGCCGAAGCCGAAGCCGCTTCCGTCGCCTCGATCACGCGATCGGCGAGATAATCGACGAGATCGACCAGGAAATGCCCCGACCCCATGGCGGGGTCGCAAATCTTGAGGTCGAGCAGCGCGCGGCCGGGATCGGCGGCGGCGAGATCGCGCAGACGCTCCGCCTTGGCTCGCCGATCGCTTCCGAGCGCCGCCAGCCGTGCGGCGAAATAATCGCGCTTGGCCGCGATCGTGGGATCGAGGGCCTGACGGATGACCAGACGGACGAGATCGTCGGGCGTGTAATAGCTGCCGCTCGATTTCCGCGCGAAGGGATTGGGCCGGACGGCGATCGCGTCCTTATCGCCGATCGCGAAATCATATTCCAGCAGGCCCTCGTAGATCGAGCCCAATTGCTGGACCGAAAGATCGCGGTAATTGACCCAGAGGCCGTCGGGGCGGGAAAGCCCGTCGACGATTTCGGCCATGGCGCGGTCGCCGATTTCGACGCGTTCGAGGAAAGGCGTGCGTTCGGAATCGAACAAGCCGCCGTTATAGGGCGGCAGGCCGAGCGAGGCCGAGCCTTTGTCGATGGCGCGGAAGAGCTGACGCAATTGGCCGTAATAGCGGCCGATATCCTCGGCGAAGACGTCCTTCATATCGATGCGGCGGCGGATATCCGCGCGCAATTTGCGCAGGCTGTAATCGTCATAGGCGGGATCGCGCGCCGGCAGCAAGTCGCGATCCTCGGCATAGAAGACGAAGAGCAGGCGATAGAGCAGGATCAGCGTCGCCTGGCGAAGATCGCGGAGATAACCGGCGTCGGGGCGCGCGGGGCGCGCGGGATCGCCGCGATAGAGCGCCTGGCCGAGGGCGGGAAAGATTCGCGCGAAAACGAGATCGGCGAGATTTTCGCGAATCCGCGCTTCCCAGATTTTGCCCTCTTCGCGCGCCAAGGCATGAAAGGACCGCCCCGAAGCATCGGGCCGAAACCCGACCCGGCCGAACATCAGATAAAAGACCTTAAGCCAATGATCGCGCGTTTCCGCATCGGGCCGGAAAAGCTTGCCCGCCATCCCGGGGAGATCGAGCAGAAGGGCAAGGTCGATCTCGAAGTAATCCTCGCTGATCGAGGGCGCGCCCGCCCAATAGAGCCGCCAGAGCCGGCCATTGGTGAGAATGCCCCAGGTCACGCGGTTTTCGGTCAGCGCCGAAACGCGGCCGAGATAGCGGATCATCTGCGATGAGGGGATGCCCTCGCCCGCCGTGCCGTCCCGGCGGTCGAGCGGTCGGTGCCATTTCTTGCTTTCGACGAAAGCGAGACCCAGCGCGTAACGCTTATCCGGGCGGCGCTCGCGCCTGGCCGCTTCGGCGGCGGCGGCATCGGCGAAGAGCAGCAGATCGGGAACGTCGCTCCGCCCCGTGCGGGCGGCCGCTTCCTGGGCGGAATAATCCTCGCCCCAACCCAAGGCCGCGATCAACGGCTTGACGATCTTGTCCTCGGTATTGGCTTCGTTGAGATCGCCGAGTCCCGCATCGGCATGAGGCGCAAGGCGCGACCGCGCCGCATCGGCAAAGGCGCGGATCGTTTCCGGCGGCGTCGCCCGCCATAAATCGGTTTCGACGATGCCGCGAATCAAAAAATCGCGGGTGAAGAGTTTGCCGCCGGTAAAGACGAGAAAATCGCCCGAATCGCTCATCGCGTTACTGTGGCATAGGCGCGGCGGGGAACTCAACCTTGGTTAGAAGTCGGAAGTCGGAAACCAGAAGTCAGAGGTCAGAAGTCAGGGAAGCTCCCTCTCCCTCGCACAAGCGAGGGAGAGGGTCGGGGTGAGGGAATGGGAATTCCGAAAAGA
>CAYQAG010000089.1:0-3986 GCA_964415425.1 uncultured Rhodospirillaceae bacterium
GAATCTCGCCGTCGATCTGCTCGACGGGTTGGCTGATCGTCTTCAACCGGGGGTCGGGCGCGGTCAGGATGGGAAGTTTTGCCATGGAAATTACCTATGGGTTGGCTAAGGTAAGGTCAAGCGCCGATCCCGGCGCGCGGGAGAAAAGCGCTTGCCCAATTTCGATGCCTCGCTGCTGATCGGTCTCGGGGTCGGCCTGCTCGCCGCTTTCCTCATCGCCTGGGCGTTCCGGCATCGCGGCCATGGCGCGACGGAAGCCGGCCAGGCCCAGCTTGCCGGTCAGTTGCAGCAATTGGCGGCCAGCATCCAAGCGATCCAAGCCAATGCCCAAATCACGATCGAGACGCGGCTTGCCCATCTCGGCGATCGCGTGACGCAGCGCTTGAGCGAAAGCGCCAGCGAGGCGGAAAAATCCTTAAGCGATCTCAAGGAACGCTTGGCCGCGATCGATGCCGCGCAGAAGCGCCTGACCGAATTATCGGGTCAGGTCGTCGATCTCCAGAATATCTTGAGCAACAAGCAAGCGCGCGGCGCTTTCGGCGAAGTGCAATTGGCCGATCTCGTGAAGACGATTCTGGCGCCCAGCAATTACGAATTTCAAGCATCGCTCGGCGATAATCGCCGCGTCGATTGCCTATTGAAATTGCCGAATCCGCCGGGCGCCATCGCCATCGACGCCAAATTTCCTCTGGAATCCTATCGCGCGCTGGCGGGAGCGCAAGACGAGGCGGCGCTTAATGCCGCGCGGCGCGATTTCACGCAAGCGATCCGCTCGCATATCCGCAGCATCGCCGAAAAATATATCGTGCCTGGCGAAACCGCCGACGGTGCCCTCATGTTCCTGCCTTCGGAAGCCGTCTATGCCGAACTCCATGCCCGCTTTCCCAATTTGGTCGACGAAGCGTCGCGTGCGCGGGTTTGGATCGTCTCGCCGACGACGCTGATGGCGACGCTGACGACGATGCGGGCCTTGCTGCGCGATGTCGGCATGCGCGAACAGGCCCATGTCATTCAGGCCAAGGCGCGCGAGATGGTCGTCAATATCGAGCGGCTGGATCAGCGCGTCGGCAAATTGCAGCAGCATTTCGATCAGGCGATCGAGGATTTGCGGCAGATCCGCATCTCGACCGACAAGATTCGGCGGCGGGGCGAGGATATCGAATCGCTGGAAATCGACCACTCGTCCGAGACGCCGTTTATTCCGGAAAAATCCGCCCCGCCGGACGCGGCCTCTTGAATCCCGCGAAAAACCCTTTATCTATGCGGGTTATGCGCCGGCGATCCCGCGCGGCCGCCTAAAGAGCGATATCAGGAACGATGCCATGATCCAATCCTTCGAAATCAGCAATTTCGCGATCTTCGTCGCCATCCTCGCCGTGCTCGGCGTGCTATTCGCCTTCGCCGGCATCAAATCCGTGCCGCAGGGCCGCGAATGGACGGTCGAGCGTTTCGGCCGCTATATCCGCACGCTTCGTCCCGGCCTCAATTTCATCATCCCCTTCTTCGACCGCGTCGGCGCGCGCATCAACATGATGGAAACCGTGCTCGACGTTCCGACCCAGGAAGTCATCACCAAGGACAATGCCATGGTCAGCGCCGACGGCGTCGTCTTCTTCCAGGTGCTGGACGCGGCGCGCGCGGCCTATGAGGTCAACAATCTCGAAAACGCGATTCTCAACCTCACCATGACCAATACGCGCACCGTGATGGGTTCGATGGATCTCGACGAATTGCTTTCCCAGCGCGACAAGATCAATACCCAATTGCTGCATGTCGTCGACGAGGCGACCAGCCCCTGGGGCATCAAGGTGACGCGCATCGAGATCAAGGATATCGCGCCGCCGCACGATCTCGTCGAATCCATGGGCCGCCAGATGAAGGCGGAACGCGACAAGCGCGCCGCCATTTTGGAGGCCGAGGGTCTGCGCCAGTCCGCCATCCTCAAGGCCGAGGGCGAGAAGCAATCCGCCATTCTGAAATCCGAGGGCGACAAGCAATCCGCCATCCTGCGCGCCGAGGGTCAACGCGAAGCCGCCTTCCGCGAAGCGGAAGCGCGCGAACGCGCCGCCGAGGCCGAAGCCAAGGCGACGGCGATGGTCTCCGACGCGATCGCCAAGGGCAACATTCAGGCGGTCAATTATTTCCTCGGCCTCAAATATGTCGAGGCGCTGAAAAGCGTCGCCAGCGCGCCCAATCAGAAGCTGGTGATGATGCCGCTCGAAGCCAGTTCGGTGATCGGCGCCTTGGGCGGGATCGGCGAATTGGCGCGCGAGGCGATCAGCGGCGGCAAGGCCATGGGCGCCAATCCGGCGGGAGCCTGGACGCCGAAGGCGTAATCTTAAATCCTCGCCGAAAGCGTAAGTCTAAACTTCGCCGGCGGCGTGATCGCGGATTACGCCGAAAGCGCGGCGGCAAGCTAACCCTTTAAGGGAGATTGCGGCATGATGCACGGTTTCGCTCTCGAATTCTGGCATTGGCTGATTCTGGCGGCACTGCTCGCCGGGATCGAAATCCTGGCGCCGGGCTTTTTCTTCCTATGGCTGGGCGGCGCCGCGCTCGTGACCGGCCTCGTTGGGGTCATTCTGCCCGATATCGCCTGGGAATATCAGGTTCTGATCTTCGCCTTGCTGTCCGGCTTTTCGGTCGTCGCTTGGTATTTCTTCGGCCGCAATCTGCAATCGGCGAGCGCGGATGCGACGCTCAATCGGCGCGGCGCGGCGATGATCGGGCAGATCGCGACCTTGAGCGAGCCCATCATCGACGGTCGCGGCCGCGCCAAGCTCGGCGATAGCGAATGGCGCGTCGCGGGTGCGGATCAACCCGCCGGAACGCGCATCCGCGTGACGGGGATCGACGGCTCTTTCCTCAAGGTCGAACGGATGGGCTGAGGACGAGTTACAGCGATCAGAGGGTAGGAGGCCGATTCTTTTGCCTCTCCCTCTGGGAGAGGCCGACGCGAAGCGTCGGGTGAGGGAGATTGGCGAAGAGATCACTCTTTCTCAAACCGCAAAGCGATCGTTTGCAAAACGCCTTCGAGATTGGCGAGGACATCGCCATTCCAAATACGCATTACCCGGAGGCCTCGCATTTCGAGGAAATGCGTTCGTCGCAGATCGTAATTCCGACTCTTGATATCGGCGTGCTGACCGCCATCGAGTTCGATGACGAGTCTTTCCTCGTAGCAATAGAAGTCGACGATGTAAGGCGGTATCGGCTTCTGCCGATAGAATTTACGCCCCAGCAGCAAACGTCCTCGCAATCGGCGCCAGAGAGTCTTCTCGGCATCGGTCGAATCGACCCGCAATCGGCGGGCCCTCTTTATAGAAAGAGAAGGGCTTGAGTTTCGAGGATTTGCCGTCATTGCAAATTCTCCCCCTCACCCTACCCTCTCCCCCAATGGGGGAGAGGGTATTATTGTCATCTGACTTCTGACTTCCGCTTACTGATTCATCGATTGGAAGAAGTCGTTATTGGTCTTGGAATGCTTCAGCTTGTCGAGCAGGAATTCCATGGCATCGACGACGCCCATCGGCATCAGGATGCGGCGCAGCACCCACATTTTGGAGAGCGTGCCCTTATCGACCAGCAATTCCTCCTTGCGGGTTCCCGACTTGGTGATGTCGATCGAGGGGAAGGTGCGCTTATCGGAAAGCTTGCGATCGAGGATGATTTCCGAATTGCCGGTGCCCTTGAATTCCTCGAAGATGACTTCGTCCATGCGGCTGCCGGTATCGATGAGGGCGGTCGCGATGATGGTCAGCGATCCGCCTTCCTCGATATTGCGCGCCGCGCCGAAAAAGCGCTTCGGACGCTGCAGGGCATTGGCATCGACGCCGCCCGTCAGCACCTTGCCCGATGAAGGGACGACGGTGTTGTAGGCGCGTGCCAGGCGCGTGATCGAATCCAGAAGGATGATGACGTCGCGCTTGTGCTCGACGAGGCGCTTCGCCTTCTCTATCACCATTACGGCGACTTGGACATGGCGC
>CAYQAG010000090.1:0-3566 GCA_964415425.1 uncultured Rhodospirillaceae bacterium
GCGCTCGGCTTTGCCGCCGCCGCCCAAGCCAAGACCCTGGTCTATTGCTCGGAAGGCAGCCCCGAAAACTTCAACCCGCAGATCAATACGACGGGTACCAGCTTCGATGCCGCCTATCCGGTTTTCAACCGCCTCGTCGAATTCGAGCCGGGCACGACGAATATCATCCCGGGCCTCGCCGAATCCTGGGAAGTTTCGGATGACGGGCTTTCCTACACGTTCCATCTGCGCAGGGGCGTCCGCTTCCATGCCCGCGCCGGCTTCGCGGCGAAGAATCCCTTCGGCGCCGATGACGTGATCGCCACCTTCAACCGCATGTGGAAGGCGGAGGATCCCTATAACAAGGTCTCGGGCGGCGCCTACGATTATTTCAACGACATGGGCATGCCGGACCTGATCGCCTCGATCGATAAGATCGACGACAACACGGTGAAGTTCACCCTGACCAAGCCGAATTCGCCCTTCATCGCCAATCTGGCGATGGATTTCGCCGCCATCCATTCCAAGGAATACATGGATACGATGATGGCCGCCGGCACGCCGGAGAAGGTCGATCAAGAACCGATCGGCACCGGCCCCTTCATCTGGCGCGCTTACGAAAAGGATTCGCGCATTCTTTATGCCGCCAATCCCGATTACTTCCGCGGCGCGCAGAAGATCGACAAGCTGGTCTTCGCCATCACGCCGGATCAGGCCGTGCGCATGGCGAAACTCCAGGCCGGCGAATGCGATATCGCGCCCTATCCGTCACCGGCCGATATCGAGAAGCTGAAGGCCGATCCCAATCTGCAAGTCATGGAGCAGAACGGCCTCAATGTCGGCTATCTCGCCATGAATGTGCAGAAGAAGCCTTTCGACGACAAGCGCGTCCGCCAGGCGATCAATATGGCGATCGACAAGGCGGCCATCGTCGCGGCGGTCTATCAGGGTGCCGGCCAGCCGGCCAAGAACCCGATCCCGCCGACGATCTGGTCCTATAACGACGCCATCGAAGCGTGGCCGTTCGATCCGGAAAAGGCGAAGGCGCTTCTGGCCGAAGCCGGCGTTTCCAATTTGACGACCGATCTCTGGTACATGCCGGTGCAGCGTCCCTACAATCCCGACGCGAAGAAAATCGCCGAATTGATGCAGGCCGATCTCGCGAAAGTCGGCATCACCGCCGAACTCAAGACCTTCGAATGGGGCGAATACCGCAAGCGCATGCAGGCGGGCGAGCACCAGATGGGGCTTCTGGGTTGGACCGGCGATAACGGCGATCCCGACAACTTCCTCGGCGTTCTGCTCTCCTGCACCTCGGCGCGCGAGGGCGGTTCCAACGTCGCCAAGTGGTGCAACGAGGATTTCTCCAAGCTGATCGACGAAGCGGCCCAGGTCGCCGATGTCGCGAAGCGCACCGAACTCTACATGAAGGCCCAGGAAATCTTCCACGAAGAATCCCCCTGGCTGCCGATCGCCCATTCGGTGGTCTTCATGCCCATGAAGAAGACGGTCAAGGGGTATAAGGTTCATCCCCTCGGCACGCATATCTTCGAGGGCGTCGACATCGAAGGCTAAGCCTAAGATCGTCCTTGAACGGCGGGAAGCTTAAGGCTTCCCGCCGTTTTCTTTGGGATTACCGATTGCATTCCGGCCGCATTCGCCTATACATCCAGCCATGCTGCGCTTCCTTCTGACTCGGGTCAGTCTCGTCATCCCGACTTTTCTCGGGATCGTCTTGCTGGCCTTCACGCTGATCCGCCTCGTTCCCGGCGATCCGGTCGAGGTGCGCGTCGGCGAACGCGGCATCGACCCCGCCCGGCATGCGCAATTGCTGCACGATATGGGCCTCGATCGGCCGCTTTACGTTCAGTTTGCCGATTATGTCGGCAAAATCGCCCATGGCGATTTCGGCATCTCGATCATCACGCAGCGCCCCGTCATCAGCGAATTCCTGACTCTCTTCCCGGCGACGCTGGAATTATCCCTCTTCGCCATCGTCTTCGCCATCGGGCTCGGGATTCCGGCCGGCATCTTCGCCGCCTTGCGCCGCAGCACCTTCGTCGATCACGCGATCATGGGCGTTTCGCTGACCGGCTATTCCATGCCGATTTTCTGGTGGGGATTGCTGCTGATCCTCATCTTCTCGCAAGGGCTCGGCTGGACGCCCGTCTCGGGACGGATCGGCAACGATTACTTCTTCGATGGCACCGGCTTCATGCTCTTCGACGCTTGGCGCTCCGGCGAGGAGGGCGCGCTCGTTTCCGCCCTTTCGCATCTCATCCTGCCGACGATCGTGCTCGGCACCATTCCGCTCGCCGTGATCGCGCGCATGACGCGCTCGGCCATGCTCGAAGTCTTGAGCGAGGATTACATCCGCACCGCCCGCGCCAAGGGCCTATCGCGGCTGCGCATCGTCGGCCTGCATGCTTTGCGCAACGCCCTCATCCCCGTCGTCACCGTGATCGGCCTTCAGGTCGGAACGCTGATGGGCGGCGCGATCCTGACCGAGACGACCTTCTCCTGGCCCGGCATCGGCAAATGGCTGGTCGATTCCATCGGCCGGCGCGATTATCCGGCCTTGCAGGGCGGAGTTCTGCTGATCGCCACGCTGGTTATGGCCGTCAATCTCGGCGTCGATCTGCTTTATGGCCTGCTTAATCCCCGAATCCGTCATAGACGATAGGTCGATCCGGATGACCGATCCCGCCACGATTGCCGCCGATTCCACTCCCGTCGCACAGCCGATCTCGCCGCGTCGCGAGGTGTGGCTTGCCATGCGCGGCAATGTCGGCGCCATGCTGGGATTGATCGTGATCGTCGCTCTCTTCGCCATCGCGGCCTTGGCCGATATCATTGCGCCGCATAGTCCGATCGAACAATTCCGCGAGCATTTCCTGCAGCCGCCAGCCTGGAGCGAAGGCGGCTCCTGGGCCTTTCCGCTCGGCACCGACGATGTCGGACGCTGCGTGCTGTCGCGCATCATTTACGGCGCGCGACTGTCGCTCTTTATCGGCTCGATCGTCGTTACGCTCTCTTTGGCGCTCGGTATCGGCTTCGGCCTCCTTTCCGGCTTCTATCGCGGCAGTGCCGATATCGGCATCATGCGCTTCATGGATATCCTGCTGGCCGTACCCAGCCTGCTCTTGGCGATCGTTATCGTCGCTATTCTTGGGCCTGGCCTCATGAACGCGATGATCGCCGTTGCCATTACCTATGTTCCGCATTATGCGCGCCTCATGCGCGCCGCCGTGATGTCGGAATTGGCCAAGGATTACGTCACGGCGTCGCGCGTTTCGGGCGCCGGCACTGGGCGCCTCATGTTCGACGTGGTGCTGCCGAATTGCGCAGCGCCATTGATCGTGCAGGCGACGCTCAGTTTTTCGGCGGCCATTCTCGACGCGGCGGCCTTGGGCTTCCTCGGTCTCGGCGCGCAGGCGCCAACGCCGGAATGGGGTACGATCCTTGCCGATTCGCGGAAATTCATTCAATCCGCACCTTGGGTCGTTACCTATCCGGGCCTCGCCATCCTCGTCACCGTTCTCGCCTTCAATCTGATGGGCGACGGACTCCGCGATGCGCTCGATCCC
>CAYQAG010000091.1:0-3536 GCA_964415425.1 uncultured Rhodospirillaceae bacterium
GGGATCGAGCGCATCGCGGAGTCCGTCGCCCATCAGATTGAAGGCGAGAACGGTGGCGATGATAGCGAGGCCGGGGAAAGTCACGACCCACCAGGCGCGTTGCATGTAATCGCGCGCATCGGCCAGCATGGTTCCCCATTCCGGCGTCGGCGCCTGCGCGCCGAGACCGAGAAAGCCCAAAGCCGCCGCATCGAGAATGGCGGCCGAAATCCCCAGAGTCGATTGCACGATCAGCGGCGCAGTGCAATTCGGCAGCACGACATTCAGCATAAGACGCAGCTTGCTGGCTCCGGCGACCCTGGATGCGGTCACGTAATCCTTCGACAATTCGATAATGACAACAGCCCGCGTCAGGCGCGCATAATGCGGGATATTGGTTATGGCGACGGCGATCATAGCATTGCTAAGGCCGGGGCCGAGAATGACGACGACGACGATAGCCAGCAACAGGCTAGGCATGGTGAGAGTAATATCCATGAGGCGCATGATGACGTTGTCGATTGTCCGGCCGCGTGCGAAACCGGAAATGAGGCCGAGCATTACCCCCGTCGAGAGCGACAAGGTCACCACGATCAAGCCGATCAGCAGCGATAATTGCGACCCGTAAATCAGTCGCGACAGTAGGCAACGCCCGAGCGCGTCGGTACCGAGCGGCGCGCTCCACGATCCGCCTTCGAGCCACGCTGGCGGCGCCAGCAAATTGGCGGTATCGGTGAGCGTCGGGTCCCTGGGCGCGATCAGTGGCGCCGCGAGCGCGCAGAAGATTATCAGTACGATGAAACCAAGACCTATCATCGCGCCGCGATTGTTGCGCATCGCCAGCCATACTTCCTGACGCGGTGACAAAACGGCGGCGGTCTTGACGGGCACGGCGGTCGTCGCGGCGGCGTCGCTCATGCCTATCTCCCGTGACGGATGCGCGGGTTGAGCAGGCCGTAAAGCAGATCGACCGTCAGATTAACCAGAATGACGACGATCGAAATGAGCAATACGCCGCCTTGAACGGTCGGATAATCGCGGCTGAATATGGCATTGTAGAGCCAGCGACCGATCCCCGGCCAGGAAAAAATAGTTTCGGTGAGAATAGCACCGCCCATCAACACGCCGACTTGCAGGCCGATGACGGTGACGACGGGAATAAGCGCATTGCGCAAGGCATGGACGGAAACGATGCGCAAGCTGGCCAGCCCCTTGGCGCGCGCGGTGCGGATGTAATCCTCGCTCAGCACTTCGAGCATGGCCGAGCGCGTCATGCGAGCGATGACGGCGAGCGGAATGGTGCCGAGCACGATCGTCGGCAGGATAAGATGCGAAAGCGCGGAAACGAGCGCGCCTTTCTCGCCGCTGCGCCAAGCGTCGATCAGCATGAAATTGGTCGGATCTTCGAAATAATAATCGAGCGAAATCCGCCCGGAAACCGGCGTCCAGCTGAGCTTGATCGAAAACAGCAGGATCAGCAGCAAGCCCCACCAGAATATCGGCATCGAATAGCCGATCAACGACCCGCCCATGACGGCATGGTCGAAAACGGTGCCGCGATTCTGAGCGGCGAAGATACCGGCCGGCAGGCCGATGATGAGTGCGAAGGCCATGGCGCAGAAGGAAAGCTCCAGCGTTGCCGGGAACAGGGTCAGGAATTCCTTAAGGACGGCTTCCTTGGTCGCGATCGAATGGCCGAAATCGCCATGTAGAATGCGCCATAGGTAATCCCATAACTGCACGGGCCAAGGCGCGTCGAGACCGAGCTTATGAAGAATGGCGGCATGCTGTTCGGGGTCGAGAACCTTATCGCCCAGCAGAATGAGAATAGGGTCGCCCGGAATGGCGTGAATCAGGGCGAAAGTCAGGACGATCACGCCGAGCAGAGTCGGGATGATCATAAGCGAACGCGTGAGGACGAATCTGAACATGATGTATGGCGATGCCTAAAAAAAATGGCTGGCGGCGGCTTGTCGCCACCGCCAGCCGGCAGATCGGAAGGCTTATTCCGCCTTGTCGACGCCTTCGAAATTATGCGTGCCCAGCGGGTCCATGGCATAGCCCGTGACCTTGCTGCTCATCGCCAGATAGACGATCGAATGTGCGATCGGCACCCAAGGAGCTTCTTCATGGGCTATTTCCTGCGCCTTCATGTAAAGCTCGGTACGCTTCGCGACATCGGCGGTTTCCTTGGCCTGGCGCAGCAGATTGTCGTAATCGGCATTGCACCATTTGGCGTTATTCTGATCGGGCGCTTCGGCCTTGCCGTTGCAACCGAGCAGATAGAGGAAATTGTCCGGATCGCCATTGTCGCCGGTCCAACCGATCTGACCGGCCTGATGTTCGCCGGCCGCCATGCGCTTGCGATACTCGCCCCATTCGAAGGTGACGAGATTGGCCTTGACGCCGATCTTGGCGAGATCGGCCTGCATCAACTCGCCCATCTTCTTGCCGTCGGGATTGTAGGGGCGATATTTGGGCATATACCAGAGATCGATCGAAAGATCGGAAACGCCGGCATCGGCCAGCAGCTTCTTGGCCGCTTCGGGGTCGTATTTGTAGGGCTCGATCGAATCGTTATAGCCCCAGATCGTCGGCGGCATCGGGTTCTTGGCCGGCTTGCCGCCGCCCAGATAGACCGCTTTAATGATCGCGTCCTTGTCGAAGGCCATGTTGATGGCTTGGCGAACGCGCTTGTCGTTAAAGGGCGGCTTCGAAACGTTGAGGGAGAGATAGGCGATATTCAGCCCTTCCTGCTCCATCACCGTCACGTCCTTATTGGCCTTCAGCGCTTCGATATCGGCCGGCGCCGGGCCGACGATGACATCGCATTCCCCGGCTTCCAGCTTCGCCTTGCGCACGGCGGCGTCCGGCGTGATGGCGAAGACCAGATTGTCGATCTTCTGCGCGCCGCGGAAGTAATCGGGGTTCGCCTTATAGCGGATGGTCGCGTCCTTCTGATAATCGACGAAGACGAAGGGGCCGGTGCCGATCGGTTCGAGGTCGATCTTCTCCGGCGTTCCCGCCTTCATGAGCGTATCGCCGTATTCCGCGGAAAGGATCGAGGCCCATTCCATGGCGAGGTCGGCCAGGAACGGCGCTTCCGCATGGGTCAGCGTAATCTTCACCGTATAATCGTCGACCTTCTCGACCGACTTCATGGTGTCGGGCATGCCCATGCCTTCGAAATAGAGATAGGCGCCGCCCGAGACGGGGTTGTAGGGGTTGTTCTTGTCCAACATGCGCATGAAGCTGAAGACGACATCGTCGGCATTGAAGTCGCGCGTCGGCGCAAACGTCTTGGAGGAATGGAATTTCACGCCCTTGCGCAGATGGAAGGTATAGGAGAGCCCATCATCCGAAACTTCCCAAGATTCGGCGAGACTGGGGCGGATATTCGTCGTTCCGAATTCGAATTCGACGAGGCGATTGAAAACCGGCCGAACGACGTCGATCGTCGTCCCCGTATCCCACAATTGCGGGCTGAAGCCTTCGGGGCTGGCTTCCGAGCAATAGACCAGGGTCTTGGCTTGGGCGGCGGCGGCAAAGCCGAGCGC
>CAYQAG010000092.1:0-3447 GCA_964415425.1 uncultured Rhodospirillaceae bacterium
TCTTCCCCTTTCAGGACGCGATCGCGATTCGCCACCAATGGGGCGCGGCATCGCGGAAGGAATGCGCGAGCGGCCGCAAGGCGAGGGCATCGGGCTTATCGAAGGCGCCGATGACGAGGGCCACGACGGGCGCATCGTCGATGGCGCCCAAGGTGCTGCCGCAACGGGGACAAAAAGCGCGGCTCGAATAATCGGACGAACGATAAAGTGCCGGCGCGCCGCCCGGCCCGTTCCATTTCACGCGCGCTTTCGGGTATTCGACCCAGCAGAGGCTAGGCGCCCCCGAATGGCGCCGGCAGATCGAGCAGGAACAGCTATGCGGCTTTCCTGGCTTGCCGAAAGCACGAAAACGGATATGGCCGCAGAGACAGCCGCCCTCGCGGATTTGCGGTTTCGCCTTCGGCTTGATTGCCGATTGCCGCTTCGCGGTCGCCGCGCGCATCCTCTTCGGCATCGCCCGCTTAGCCCAAGGATTTGACGATTTCCTCGCACATCTTCTTCGCGTCGCCGAACAGCATCATCGTGTTATCGCGGAAGAAGAGTTCGTTCTCGACCCCGGCATAGCCCGAAGCCATGGAGCGTTTGACGAACAGCACCGTCTTCGCCAATTCGACGTCGAGAATCGGCATGCCGTAAATCGGGCTCTTGGGATCGGTCTTGGCGGCGGGATTGGTCACGTCATTGGCGCCGATGACGAAGGCGACATCCGCCTGAGCGAAATCGCGATTGATATCCTCAAGCTCGAAGACCTCGTCATAGGGGACGTTGGCTTCGGCCAGCAGCACGTTCATATGTCCCGGCATGCGTCCGGCCACGGGATGGATGGCGTAGGAAACCTTGGCGCCTTCCTTCTTCAAAAGATCGGCCATTTCGCGAAGCGCGTGCTGCGCCTGGGCGACCGCCATGCCGTAACCCGGGACGACGATGACGGAACTCGCATTTTTCATGATGAAGGCGGCATCCTCGGCGCTCCCCGATTTCACGGGCCGGTCGCGTCCCGCGCCGCCGATGGCGGCAGCACCCGAATCCGTGCCGAACCCGCCCAGGATGACGTTGAAGATCGAGCGGTTCATACCCTTGCACATGATGTAGCTGAGGATCGCGCCCGAGGAGCCGACCAGCGCGCCCGTCACGATAAGGAGCGGATTGGAAAGCGTGAAGCCGATGCCGCAAGCCGCCCAGCCCGAATAGGAATTCAGCATCGAGACGACGACCGGCATATCCGCCCCGCCGATGGGGAGAATAAGCAGGAAGCCGAGCAGCAGCGAGACGGCGACCAGCACCCAGAAAATCGCCGGCGATTGCAGGAAGATGAGCGCGACGATGAGGCCGACGATGGCGAGACCCAAGAGCGCGTTCAGAATATGCTGGCCGGAAAAGACGAGCGGCGCGCCCGAGACCAGTCCTTGCAATTTGGCGAAGGCGATAATCGAGCCTGTGAAGGTGACGGCGCCGATGGCAACGCCGAGGCCCATCTCGACGAGACTGCCGGCATGGATTGCGCCCACTGCGCCGATGGCGAAGGCGCCGGGATCGGCGAAGGCGGAAGCGGCGACGGCGACGGCGGCCAAGCCCACCAAGGAATGGAAGGCGGCGACGAGTTGCGGGAGCGCCGTCATCTGAATGCGGCGCGCGATCAGGATGCCGCATCCGCCGCCGATGGCGAGCGCGACGGCGATGGGGAGATAAGCGGCGATCGCCATGCCGGGCAGGCCCAGCGTCGTCGCGATGGCGATCGCCATGCCGGCGATGCCGTAGGCAAGCCCCCCGCGCGAAGTTTCGGGGCTGGAGAGCCCGCGCAAGGACATGATGAAGGCGATTCCGGCCGCGAGATAGAGAAAGGCGGCGCCGGTCGCATCCAGGCTGAAGGAAAAGCCGGTCATGCTTTATCTCCGCCGCGCTTCTGATCCTTCTTCTTGAACATGGCGAGCATGCGCTGCGTCACCAGGAAGCCGCCGAAAATATTGACGGCGGCGAGCGCGACGGCGACGAGACCCATGATCTGGCTGAAGCCGAATTCGCCTTCGCCGCCGAGCGTGCCCGCGGCGATCAGCGCGCCGACGATGATGACCGAGGAAATGGCATTGGTGACGGCCATGAGGGGCGAATGCAAGGCCGGCGTCACGCGCCAGACGACGTAATAGCCGACGAAACAGGCAAGCGCGAAGATCGTGAACAATTGCACGAAGGGAAGATGCGATTCCGCCATGAGGTCCTCGCTTACCGTTAACCGGCGAAAGCCGGATGGATGATGGCGCCGCCTTTAGTCAGCGCCACGCCTTTCACGATTTCGTCCTGCCAATCGATGGCGAGCGTCTTCGTCTTGACATCGATCAGGAGGCCCAGAAAGGCGAGAAGATTGCGGGCGTAAAGCGCACTCGCATCGCAAGCGAGCCTACTCGGCATATTGGCATGGCCGACGATCTTCACGCCATTAGCGACGACGATCTTTCCGGCTTCGGCAAGCGCGCAATTCCCACCTTGCTCGACGGCGAGATCAACGACGACCGAACCCGGCTTCATCGACGCGACCATGGCGGCATCGACCAAGACCGGCGCCTTCCGCCCGGGGATCAGCGCCGTCGTGATGACGATATCCTGTTTCTTGATCGTTTCGGCGATGAGGGCGGCCTGTTTCTCGCGATAGGCAGCGCTCATTTCCTTGGCATAGCCGCCGGCAGTTTCGGCCTGGCGGAATTCCTCGTCGATGACGGCGACGAAGGTGGCGCCCAGGCTTTCCACCTGTTCCTTCGCGGCGGGGCGAACGTCGCTCGCCGAGACGATGGCGCCCAAGCGCCGCGCGGTCGCGATCGCCTGCAAGCCGGCGACGCCGGCGCCCATGACGAAAACCCGCGCCGGGGCGATCGTGCCCGCCGCCGTCATCATCATCGGAAAAGCGCGGCCGAATTCCGCCGCCGCATCGATCACCGCCTTATAGCCGGCGAGATTGGCTTGGGAGGAAAGCACATCCATGCTTTGCGCGCGGGTGATGCGCGGCATCAATTCCATGGCCATGGCATCGATGCCGGCGCGGGCATAAAGCTCGAGGCTGGCGCGCGCGCCATGGGGATTGAGCATGGCGACGAGCAAGGCGCCGCGCTTCATCGCCGCCAATTCGTCGATCTCGCCTTCGCCGGCCGTAAGCGGCCGCTGCACTTTGAGGACGATATCCGCCTCGGCGAGGGCCGAACGCGCATCGGGGGCGATCTTGGCGCCCGCCGCCGCATAAGCGGCATCGGCAATGGCTGCCGCTTCGCCCGCCCCGGCTTCGATCGCGATCTCGGCACCAAGGCCGATCAATTTCTTCACACTATCGGGCGTCGCCGCCACGCGGCCCTCATGCGGCCGTCTTTCCTTGGTCACGCCGATCCGCATCGCCCGCCATTCCCCCAAGCTTCGCTTGCGTTTGGCGCAGTCTACACATTCCCCATGAACCGGCAAGGGCGG
>CAYQAG010000093.1:0-3422 GCA_964415425.1 uncultured Rhodospirillaceae bacterium
AGCACAACCTTGCCAAGGTTGGGGTCGAGGGTTCGAATCCCTTCGCCCGCTCCAGGTTTATTATCCCTATGGTCAATTCGTTGGCTTATTTAGTAACCGACAGCTGCTCCATGTGGTCTCCCTCCTCTGCAGCTTGGCATCTTGACCATCTCTTAAGTTCTGAGGACTAGAAGCCTAGCTTAAACGACTAAGCCACGTGCACAGATAAAGTCCGTTACAACTTTCATGCCTGGCGGCAAGATTTGGACCTGCTTCTCATCACTGGACAGATTTATCAACCGACTGTCATGTAGCTTTCGTAATATCTTTCTGAAATAGACCTTGTTCTCGTAATCCACCCAACGAAGCAACTCGGCTGCGGCGACGGTTCCAGGCGAGGACGCGATCAAAAGCAAGATTTGATCCTGCAAAGAAACATTGGGATCAAGTACGCGCTTCAAGTCCCCGCCTTGCCAAACTAGCGGGATATTCCGCTCCGCGATGCTATCGACCAAGACTTGTGCCTCAGCAATCGGCAGATTGTGGAAGACCCGAACCAGCTCTGCCATCACCCAGTTGCACATCGAGAGAACTACTGTTGCATCCATGTGGTTTGGGTCTACATCACCTCCCACGTGCCCTACGCTGCGATTATTCCTCACGTCGTATAGCGCGGGCAGCATCCGGGGAATGAGGATTCGGAAGCTATGAGGGAGGGAGGTTTTATTCTCCAAAGCTCGGCAAGCGTTAGGGAAGTCCCTCGGCTTGGTGGGCTTTGCAGCGTAAGCATCCGGGGGCTGACCTGCAAGAATAGTGTACACGATCTCGCAGAACTTTCCGCCGCTCAACTCCGATTGAGACCAGCGGTGTTCAGCATAGTTCTTCGTGATCTCGCGGTACTCTTGAAGCAACGGATCACGCAACCCGGCTGGGATGGCAGAGAGTGCTGCGCTTGCGTTCATATTTTGCGCGTAACCTCTTGTAACCCTTCTTCCGTGATATAGAATCCGTTACCCTGTTTCTCACAGAATCCTTTTCTGCGATTTTGGTTTAAACATTCCGTAGCATTACCAAGCCGTTTCTGTTGATTATCAGATAAAGCCTTGGTGACGGCAGATGTCGTCAGCGAATTGCTCCCTCTACGCCGCAGCCAGTCCGCTGTCACAAGAAATTTACGATTTTGGATTGTATCTGCTTGTCTGGATTTGAGGTACGTTGCGAGCGATTCTGTTATTGAGTCCGCCGCAGGGGCAGTATTGTTCGGCTCTGACGTTTTGGTCAGTACGTGAAGTTCGCTCAGCTTGGGAGCGGCTTGCAATATTTTATCTAGTTGACTGGCTAGCCACGCCCCTTCGCCTTCCCCAGAGAAGGAAAGATTGCCGAAGGAGAAATCGATTTTTGCGGTAGTCATGTAATACCCTCGCTTGCGGTTGCGACTCGCGATTATAGTATCCTCCAATAATTTGCGCTATCAGGGCGATAACAAGATGCTGTGTCGATGTGAGAGCCTTCACGGGTATTTATGGTCAGTTCAAATCTTCCGCGCCGCTTCAACCCTTAGAAAGATTCGTTTCTCCCAATGCCAGAATGCTATAGAACCCTTGCCAAAGCTGAGATCGGAGGCTTAACCCTTTTCACCCGCTTCAAGTTGTCTATTGTCTGGCCTGGACAGAATCCATGAACGCCACGACCGGCATCCGAATGAAGGCCCCGGCCCATCCCGGCGGGTTCATCAAGCATGAGATCGTCGCTCCCCTGGGGTTGACCGTGACGGCAGCGGCGAAGGCGTTGGGCGTTACCCGCGCCGCGCTTTCTGCCCTTTTTAACGAGCGCGCGCGCCTCTCCCCGGAAATGGCGTTGCGGGTGGAAAAGGCGTTTGGCGTTTCCATGGACACGCTGATGCGGATGCAGAACAGCCATGACATCGCCCAAGCTCGCCGGCAGGCGGGAAGGATCAAGGTTGCGCCCTTCGCGGCAGCGGCCGGGAATCGCCCGATATAGCGCAAGGCTCCCGCCACGAGGTGTCGCAAGATATTGGATACGTTCGGAAATCGCAGACCAGTCGCCAAGAAAACCCGGCATTGCGTTTATTTTGTTTATTGCGTTTATTGCGAATAATCGTATATGATTTCATCACGTGACGATGAAGGTGTTCGAATGACCCTATCGGCCTTTGCGGAAGAGATTGGCGGGCATCTCCCTTCCGCCGACGAGAAAAAAGCCGCCAATCAGTTGCGCCGGATTCTCGCGGCCTATTCGACCGGCGAGGCGAAGATTCGCCTACTCGCCGAGCCAAGCCGGGAATCGGTCGAGATCACCCTGACGCCCGGCATCGCCGCCTTGCTGACGGAATTGCTGCGCCATATCGGGCGCGGCGATGCCGTGACCCTGGTGCCGATCGGCCAGATGCTGACGACGCAACAAGCCGCCGATATCCTCAACGTATCGCGCCCCTTTCTGATCTCTCTATTGGATAAGGGCGCGATCCCGCATCAACGGGTCGGTCGGCATCGGCGAATCCGGGCGGAAGACCTTTTCGAATATAAGCGAGATCGCGACCGGGAGCGCAGCCGGGCCTTGGCCGATTTCGCCGCCCAGGATGCCGATAGCCTGTAACCCGTGTTCGCCAATCGTTATACGGCCTTCATCGATGCCTGTAGTTTGGCGAAGGTCTTGCCGCGCAATCTGCTGCTGACTTTGGCCGAAGCCGAGTTTTTCCGAATCCGCTGGTCCGCGCGCATATTGGCCGAAACCGAACGCGCGATCGCGCGCATTCTTATCGTCCGAGGCCGAGCGCCCGAAGCGGCGACGAGCATTGCCGCCGAACAGATCGCGCGAATGCGCCGCGCCTTCGCCGAAGCGGAAATTGCCGATTTCGATCATCTCCTTTCGATCGGCCATGCCATGCCCGATCCCGAAGATGCGCATGTGCTCGCCGCCGCCGTGAAAGCGGAAGCCGCAACCATCGTCACCGAGAATCTGAAACACTTTCCGGCCGATCTGCTGGCTTCTGTCAATCTCGAAGCGCGCTCTGCCGACGAGTTCATTGCCGATACCCTCGCGCTCGACATAGGGCGCGCGGTAGCGGCCATTCGGAAAATGCGATTGCGCTTCAACAGACCCGAAAAGACCGCATCGGCATTGCTGCTCGATATGGAAGCGGCCGGCCTTGTCTTGGCCGTCGATAGCCTTCGGCCGCATTTAGAATCTATCTAGCCACGCTAAGAAATAGAGAGTCGCATGGCGGAAGTATCTAAACCCGAGATCGAGATCGTTCGTTGCGATGCCGCGAAGGCGGAAGCGGCGGCGGCGCTTCTGCTCGCTTTCTTCCGCGAGGAAGGTTTTGCCGGCAGCGCCGGCATGATCGCCGCGCATCTCACCGCCATGCTGGCGGATGAGGATTGCTGGGTCGCGCTGGCGCGGCGCGAGGGAAGTTTCGTCGG
>CAYQAG010000094.1:0-2885 GCA_964415425.1 uncultured Rhodospirillaceae bacterium
GCCGACGATTCGACGGCTTTCGGGCCTTGTTTCTCGATCCGTTCACGGTTCGCGTGTTCACTTGAACACGCCGGGCACTGTCTACCGTCGAGGATTGCGCATCGAGCGCCTCGACCGACGCCGACTGATAGTCGGTTGAATGTTTAGCGTAGGTGCTATCGTAGGTCGTAATCGTCATTCCGAGGAACCGCGCCGCCTCCGCGACGGGGACGCCCGCATGGCGGAGCCATGTCGCGACGGAATGCCGAAGCGTGTGCGGCGTCGCCTCGATGCCGGCGCGCCGTGCGGCCTCGCGGAACCCGCGCTTGATGCTGGCGACGGGCCCGCCGCCGTATTCGACGACGTGATCGCATGTCCTCGCCTCGGCCGCCTGGCGTAGGATCGGCGCGAGCTGTGCGCTCATCCTGACCACGGCGCGGCGCTTACGATTCTCCGGCCGCGTCGGGTCGCGGAAATCGATTCGCTCGCGCGCGAAATCCACGCGATCCCACGTCAACCCGAGGATGGCGCCCGACCGCGCGCCGGTATAACGCGCGATGGCAATGAACAGCCGGACGTGCGGCGAGGCGGCCGCCGCCTGCAAGCGATCGCATTCCTCGACGGTGAGCCACCGTTCGCGCGCGGCGCCGCGATGCGGCCGCTCGATCCACGGCGCGCGGTCGATCCATCGCTCGCGCTCGGCCCATCGCAGGGCCGTCCGCAGCAAGGAAAGCTCCGTATGGACTGTCGCGTCGGAGGCGCCGGCTTTTTTTCGTTCGGCGACGAATCGCGCGCAGGCTCGGCGGTCGATATGATCGGCCATCATGCGGCCGAAGAATCGCGCGACGGTCGGTCGCGGGATGACACCCGGCTTGCCGGCGAGATAGCCAGTCAGGATAGCCGCGACATTGATTACGCCGCGCGGGGCGGCGTCGGATCGTCGCTGCTCGGCGCGCAGACTTTCAAGGGCCGCCTCTGCCTCCGCGCGCGTTCCCTGGACAGCATCGTAACCCGTGGAGCGGCGGTGGGGGCGTCCGCCGTCCCGCCAATAAAGGCACCATTTTCCGCGATATCTGACGAGTCGGAAATCTTGCATGGCGCCGCCCTCTCGAAATCCGCGACCGAATCAACAGGGATGCGATAATCCCGCCCGACCCGGAAGGCGGTCAAGCCCCCGTCGCGGCACAGCTTTCTCACCGATTGCGGCGAGCAATCCCACCGCTCCGCCAGGGTCTCGGGCGTGAAGGGTTTATCGGGGAGCATAGGGCATTACATCCGACCAATCGCCCTCGCCTCGGCGAAGTTTTCCGAAGCTAACTCGAACTCGACTTGAGCGCGAACAGAATCCTCGAAGGCGGCGCGATATTCGACTTGGGCGCGCGCATAGCGATCCTGGGCGAGGCCGTGATCGCGGCGCGCACGATCGAGACGCGACCACGCTTCGCCGATGCGGTCGCGGGTCGTCACGGGCAGGGGATGCAAGCTGGCGGTCATATCTGGGTCTCCTTTCGGTCGCTGTCGTCTTCATCATCGAGGCCGAGCGCCCATCGTTGCGCCCAGGCAATCAGCCAAAGCGCGCGCTCGGCCGTCATGTCGCTGTTGATGACCTCGAATTCGCCATCTTCGGTAAGTCCGATACCGATAAAATTACGCCACTTCACCTTGGCGCATGTGCCGATGGCTTGCTCGGGACGCATCGAGCATGACGGCGGGAAGTCGATAATGTTGTCTGGCTTCACGATTCAATCTCTCCTTTCGTAAAAAGTCCGGAAGCGTTCGCCGTCAAGGAATTGACGAAACGAAACGCGGCGCTGGAATGCGGAATCCATCCGCTCAAAGATTTCGGCGGCGACGGAATTGTCGGTCAATTCCCGACGCGATTCGACGCCGAGAGTCTCGCGGACTATGCGGGCCGCTTCCTTGGCGCATCCATGCGGGCCGAGACCTGCGGAGATTCCGAGCCATTCTTGAAAGGCGGCATCGGCGCAGCGCATCGCGCATCGCTGCGCGGCGGGAAGCTCGTTCCATCGCTTGCGAGATTCGGATTGCGGTTCCGCCGTCCCCTCGACCGCCCTTGCCGTCGTCGCGACCGACGGCGCGAGCCTCGCGATCGCAACCCAATTCTCTTGACCGGGAATCGGTTGGCCGAGCGCGGTCAGCACGTCGGCCGTGCGCTCAATCGGCACCTCGACGACAAGCTGAAGGACGGAGCGCGATTTCACCATCCGCCATTCGGAGAACGTGCCTTGGATTGCGGCGAAGTCAGGCTGCATCGGGCTTTTTCTCCGACGATGCCGAGAGGATGGCAACGGCCTCGTTCAATCGAACGCGCCACGATTTCCCCGGATAGCGGCCGAGCATCATTTTCGCCTCGCGCATGTTGGCCGCGATCTTTGGCGAAAGCGCGATATCCTGTTTCGGCCATCGAGGGCTATCGGGCAGGAAATAGTTGCGCTCGATCAGGGTCGCGATCTCGTCGCATCTTTTGACGCGACGTCGGTGATACGGTGGCATTTTCAAAGCGCCCTCGATTCCGAGGTGGCGAATAATAATCCAATCGAGACTGCATTGAATCTGCGCGAGCCTTTCCTCTGCCCACTTTCCAAGCGCCATCTTCATCGGAGAAGATATATCGCCGGTATAAGCCTCGTGCGCGTCGTGCAGCAGCGCCCAGATAGTGGCGTGGCGGTTACCTGGGAAGGCTTCCTCGACAAGATCGGCGACGAGGCAGGAGTGATCGGCGACGGAGAACAGGCTGTGGCCCGTATATCGCTTGATGCTCGACAGCGCGGAATAGATATCGTCAATGTCGATCTCCGCAACGTCCGGCGCGTCGAAATCGATCCATTTTCCAAAGCCGGTCAGAATTGCGCTCATCTCTTCTTTCTCCTTCCCCGCAAGTCCCT
>CAYQAG010000095.1:0-2541 GCA_964415425.1 uncultured Rhodospirillaceae bacterium
GCTTGGCGATGGTGAGACCGCCATTGGGGTTCACGCCGGTCGCGATCTTCTGCCCTGCCGGGAGCGCGACCGAAGTCGTGCCTGTCTTGCCGGTTTTGGCAGCACCGGTCGCGGCGGCGATGATGATATCATCCATCGAGCGCCCTAGGGCAAAGGCCGCCGATTGCGCATAGGGCGAGGTGAAATCGGCCAGCGTGCGCAATCTATCTTGCTGGTCGATGAGATCGGCCCATTCGTAATCCTCCATCGAAACCTGACGGCGGGAATGGGGCGTATCGACCTGGGGCGTGTCGCCGTGGCGCGTCACGCGCTTCTGGGCGGCGGCCGTTCCCAGCTGATCGAAATAGCCGAACTCGGCCGCGAGCATCTCGGTGCGCACGCAATCGCGCAGGCGAGAGCCCTTTTGCTGGACGAGGTGCATGACCGTCGCCCCGTATTGCTGCACCATGGCAGTCGTGATCTGGAAGGACATGGAAAACCTCCAAGCGAGGGGTTGATGAGAATCGCCGAAGCCGCCGAAAGGATCGGCGCGCAGCGGCTATGTTTGGAAATGCTCGGAGGGACTCCCCGCTCAGAAGGCGGCGGCCGGATAGGATCGGCCTCGCCCTGTCGGACCCGCACCCTTGCCCGTAACGCCGGGCTCTTGCGATCCGCTTTCGGATGGTCAGCAAGACTCGCGATCTTAACGGCGAGCTGCCTTGCGTTTTTCTTTCCCGGACATGGCTGGGAAATTTGCAATTTTTCGAATCTCGGATTCTTGGCACCAATCGTAGAAGATTTTGGCGCGCGCCAGAATATCCGTATCACTGGAGAGAACTTGGCGCATCTCGGCAGCTAGTTTCAGACAATGGAAGCGAAGCTCGGCGTTTTCCAAGTCACGCCTCCGGATAGGCCATGGCGAAGAGCTGTCGCCGCTTCTGGCTCCAGGAAAAATGCTCGGGATGTAGAACGTCATTAGCCGGATGGTGTCGGCCGCCGCTCACGGCTTCGCCATCGAGCTTGGCGATCGCTTGTCGCGCCTCTTGGGGCGACATCGTGCCGTTGCCAGAGAGGCCGTCGACAAGCTTATGCTCGGCCAATCGCTCGCCAAGCTTGGCAACCCAAGCAATAAAGGCAGGGTCGTTGCGTAGGGTTGAGGAGCGGATGTTTTGTTTCAGTTCTTCGCCGCCGAGATTGATGGCTCTTTCGGCAAGCGCCATCTTGGCGGTGAATTCCGGACCCCATTCTTGGCGGAGCAAAGTTTCGGCAGCCTGGACATTATGCTCCGCGGAGAGCAATTCGCTATTGGCCGCTTTCGCGGCTTCGGCGGCGTAGGCGTCATGAAGCGATTGCGCCTGTTTCGCCGTAAGTCCGGCGGCATGGGCCCAATCGGCGAATCGCCCGCTTAATTCCTGATCGTAGAATTGCTCGGGAATGGCTTCCGGCCTCTTGAACTCATAGCCGCCCGGTTTATCGGGCCGGCCGAGGTCCTTGTAGAAGCGATCCCAGGTTTCCGGCGCGTCATTGGCGCTCGGTATAACGACGCCTTTCTTGCCGATCAGGCTTTGCAGATGAATATGCTCTTTGGCCAAGGCGCCAAGATCGCTGATATGAGCGAAAGCCGCATGGCTACGATATTCGATTGGCAAATGATCGCGCCAAGCAACAGACTTGGCCTGCGGGTTCGCCTCGGCATTTCCCGATACGCTATTGCCGAGATTGCTGCCGGCTATCGTTGGCGAATCCGGCATAGCCGGGATCGGTTCGTTCATAGCGCTTCTCCTTCGTTATCGGCGATAAGGCCTTCGGCCGGCATCGATCTTGCCAGATAGAGGATATGCAATAGCACCGAGCGCTGACCCTCGTTGAAGGCCGTGCGATAAGGGTCGGGGTCGAAACTCGTTTCGACTTCATGCGCCAGCGTACCGAGATCGGCTAGAACGAGTTGGGCGGATTTCGTTCGGAAGAGATTCCGATAGGCGGCGGCAACTTTCTCTGCTTTGGCTTCGCCATGCTGGGCAATGAGCCAAGTGCGCGTGATATCGTTACGGTTCAAAAGCGAACTCCACATGGTCCTCGCGCGTCAAGCCGAATGCAGGCAAATCGCGCGCTCTGCGAAAGCCGAGATATTCAAGCCAGCGATGCGCGGGTCGGTTCTCGGCATGGGATCGGCAGGTCACCGGCAATCGGCATGCGTTTAGAGCCGCGCGGGCTTTTCTTGTGATGGCGGAAGCGATTTCGGGAAATCGCGGCGTCGCGATCAGCCAAGCCTCTAATCGCTCGTCGGAATCATAAAGGCCGCCTATGGCAACCGGCTCGCCATCCGTAGCAAAAGCAATATTGGGGGAATATCGAAGCATATCCTCGGCGACCGAATCGTAAGCCCAGCCAATTCCATAAATTGCGGATATCTCACGCAAGTCCCATTGGCGCGCCTGTGTCAGGATGCGAATGGCCGCAATTTTCGCTTCATCGCTCACGCCGTGCCCCCTTGTCCCATCATCGCCTGCGCCGCCGCCATATCCTTGACCGCGCCGGCGACGGGCTTGGCGGCTTCGGCCG
>CAYQAG010000096.1:0-2533 GCA_964415425.1 uncultured Rhodospirillaceae bacterium
CGCGATGCCGCGCGCGCCTGTCGCAATCCCGTGAACTGAAAGCGAGGCCGAGATGCCTTCCATCGCCCGCTACACCCAGCAGATCGGCGTCCTTCGGAATCTGCCGCAATCCGTTCCCGGCCCGGAAGCTTTCGGCGCCGCGATCGGACAGAGCCTCAACCGCATCGGCGAGCAGCGGATGCAGGAGGAAGAGCAGGCGCAGGAACTCGACGACAAGCTCTATTTGATGAAGGCCGCTTCCGATTTCGAGTTGCAGCTATCGGATGCCGAGCGCCAGGCGAAAGACCAGATGTCGCCCGACGGCAGCGGCCATGTCGAGAATATGAGCAAGATTTTCGATCAAGCGAGCGCCAATTTCCGCTCGGGTGCTCAAGCGCGGGGATCGAGGGCGACTTACCTTGCCGAGACCATGCTCGCCAATTATCGCGGCAATTTCCTCAGTCGGGCGCAAGGCGATCAAACGGCCAGGCTTCAGGACTGGCGAGGCGGGCAGATTCTCGACACGATCAATAACTTCACCCAGGCCGCCGGTCTCGGCGATACGCGCGCCATCGCCAATATCGACCGCACGTTCCAGGTCGCGGGTCTGGTCATGGGGGCATCCTGGGTTGCCGAGAAGCGACCGACTGCGATCAGTAATGCCCATATCGGCATCATCAAATCGCTGGCGGCGAAAGACCCAAGCGCGGCGATGGCCTATTACAACACCAATAAGGCCGCGATCCAATCGGAAAAATACGACGAATTGGATACCTATATCGATAAGGCCGAGCAGCCCTTCCGCGTTGCTGCCGGCATCGATCAGGCTCGCAAGACCGTTGCGACAGGCGGAAGTGGCGGCGATGCGCCGGGCGGGGGTGGTGCCGCTACGGCGCAGCAGCGCGATAATGCCGTTACCTTCGCCGGCATAGCCGAGAAAAATGGCGCCGATCCCCTGCTCTCGGCAACGATTCTTGGCGTGGAAAGTTCCTGGGGGACGGATTCCAAAGCGAAGAACGGAACCCAGTTGCTCGACAATCCGGATGCCACTCCGGAACAGCAAGCCCAGGAAATAGCCCGCCGCGCCGCCCTCGCGAAGAAATTCCTCGGCCGCGACCCCGAGAATTGGGAGGTTTATGCTTATTGGCAACAGGGCGAAGGCGGCGGCCCCGCCTTGCTCAAGGCCGATCCCAATGCCAAAGCCATCGATGTGCTACGCCAAGTTTACGACAACCCCAAGAAGGCCGAAAGCGCTATCGTCGATAATGGCGGCAATCTCGACATGACGGTCGGCGAGTTCCGTGACGTCATTCGCAGCACCTACGAAAAGCGCGAGACGGAAACGCGGCGAATGCTGGAGGGCGGAGGCGATGCAGGCAGCGGCGGCGGAGCAACGAAATCTGAACCGACGCTCATGGATATGATCGCAGCGCTGCCCGAGGACATGTCGCCCGAGGATCGCGAGGTCGCGATTCGCCAACTCAAGGAAGATTTCTCGCTTATCGAGGGTGAGAGAAAAGCGCAACAGAAGGAATTGGAGGGCAAGGCCTGGGCCTTCGTTCTCGACGGGGGTAATCCCGATAAGCTGCCGGTGGAGGTGCTGCAGGGGCTTGGGCCGGATTATCTAAAGAAGCTTCAGGGCTATTACGACGACAGGCTGAAGGGCGTCGAGGTCAAAACCGATTCCGCGACCTGGAGCGAGCTATTCCGCATGTCCACGCGCGAACCGGAGAAATTCGCCTCGCTCGATCTCAATCAATATGTCA
Source organism: uncultured Rhodospirillaceae bacterium (assembly GCA_964415425.1). GTDB lineage: Bacteria > Pseudomonadota > Alphaproteobacteria > Dongiales > Dongiaceae > Dongia. The sequence continues at coordinate 1,746 of CAYQAG010000096.1, forward strand.
TCGACGGCACGCTCTCGCTCTCGGATATGAAGCAATTCGCCGAGCGCCAGGCCGAAATCGAAAAGGGCGACGGACACGAGGTTACGCTGCGCAACATTGGCCAGATGGTCGATGGTGCCATCGTCAATCTCGGGATCGACACGAAGGGAATTGACGGTAAGAAGCAGGCCGAGAAGATCGAGCGCTTCGTTCAGGATCAGCTTATCGCGTTTCAGAGAGCCAATAAGCGCCCAGCCACGCCGGAGGAGCAACAGGCCATCGTCGATAAGGCGATTATGGTTGCGATTCCTGAGCAAGATAACTTCGATTTTGGCACCGACCTCCGCAACGATCCCGAGAAGCTTCGCTACGAACTCACCATCGACGACGTGCCTGAGGAAGATCAGGCCGGATTCCGCGATGCCCTGACTCGCGTCGAACAGCCGGTAAACGATCAGGCCATTATTGATCTCTGGCTTCTCAAGCTCGCCAGAAAGAAAGGGCAATAAGATGGATGGCGAGTTGGTCGTTAATCCGCCTAAGCCGGAGACCCCGCCGGCGAATCCCTATGACGCCTTGGTCGCTCAGAAAATGCAGAGTGAGCGAACGACCTTGCGCCGCAATGGGATTCTGGCCAGCGATGCCAATCCCGATCAAACCGCGAAGGCTCTTGGCCTCTCGAAGGCGACCGGCGTTCCCGTCGGCGTCGTCGAGCGGAATCTGCGCCAGGTCGAGCAGCGTTTCGAATTGAACGAATACGATCGGCTGCTGAAGAACCACCCCAAGACCGCCAATTTTTTCATCACCGA
>CAYQAG010000097.1:0-2530 GCA_964415425.1 uncultured Rhodospirillaceae bacterium
TTCTGTCATCTGACTTCTGTCATCTGACTTCTGTCATCTGCCCTCTGTCATCTAACATCTGACTTCGCGCAGATAATCCTCGCGCATTTGGCGCGTGAGGGCGCCGACGGTAAAGCGATAATCGCCGATCGCGCCGACCGGGGTGACTTCGGCGGCCGTGCCGACGAGGAAGACTTCCTCCGCCTTCGCCAATTCTTCGGGCTGGATCGCGCGCTCGACGACCTTGATCTGGCGGCGGCGCGCCAATTCGATCACCGTCTGGCGCGTGATGCCGTTCAAGAAGCAATCGGGCTTGGGCGTATGCAATTCGCCCTGGATCGCGAGAAAGACGTTGGCGCCCGTCGCCTCGGCCAATTGACCGCGATAATCGAGCATCATCGCATCCTGATAGCCCTCGCGCTCGGCCTCGTGCTTGGAGATGGTGCAGATCATGTAAAGCCCCGCCGCCTTGGCGGCCGTCGGCGCGGTATCGGGCGCCGGCCGGCGATAGGGCGCCCATTTCATGCGGATGCCCTTTTCCAGCAATTCGGGCGAGAAATAGGCCGGCCATTCCCAGACGGCGATCGCGCAATGAATGCGGCTTTTCTGCGCGGAGACGCCCATCATCTCCGAGCCGCGCCAGGCGATGGCGCGGATATAGCAATTGGCGAAGCCCATGCGGCGGACGAGTTCGGCCTTGGCGGCGTCGATCGCCTCGGCCGAATAGGGGATATCGAATCCCAGAATCTTCGCCGAGGCATGTAGGCGCTCGCTATGGGCGCGGGATTTGAAGATGCGGCCGTCATAGGCCCGCTCGCCCTCGAAAACGGCGGAGGCGTAATGCAAGGCATGGGTCAGGACATGGAGCTGCGCCTGCCGCCAGGGAACGAATTCGCCATCCAGCCAGATTTCGCCGTCGCGATCGTCGAAAGGCACTAGACTCATTTTCCCCTCCCTTGTCGTGGCGGCGCCCGATCGGCGCGGCGGAAAAATCGCCCCGACCGGCCCGCTCTCGGGTTATATAGAGGCTAGCCTAGGCTTGCAGGAAAAATAAGTCAACATGACTGACATAAAATCCCAGCCCAACCCCCTCTTCCTCCGCGACGACGAATTGCGCCAAGGGATCGAGATGCTGTTTTTCGCCTATCGCGATTTCACGGCCAAGGCGGACGAAACCCTAGCCGCCTTCGGTTTCGGCCGCGCCCATCACCGCGCCATCTATTTCGTCGGCCGCAATCCCGGCATGACGGTCGCCGATCTCTTGGCCATCCTGAAGATCACCAAGCAGAGTCTATCCCGGGTTCTTTCCCAGCTCGTGCGGCAAGGCTTCATCGTGCAGCGCAAGGGCGTTACCGACCGCCGGCAGAGGCTGCTCAGCCTGACCGAACGCGGCGCCGAATTAGAACGCCGCTTGACCGAGGATCAGCGCGCCCTCATCGCCGCCGCCTATAAGGGTGCGGGGGCGGAAGCGGTCGAAGGATTCCGCAAAGTGCTGCTCGGTCTCGTCAACGAGAGGGATCGGCCGCGCTTCCGCGCCGCGGCCAAGTGATCGATCCCATGACCGATATCTCCGAAACCGGAATCGCGGCGGAAGCGGCGGCGCATGTGCTGGTCGTCGATGACGATCGGCGGCTGGCGGGATTGATCGGGCATTATCTCGCCGAACAGGGCTTTCGCGTTTCGCTCGCTCACGATGCCAAGGCCGCGCGCACCAAGCTCGCCGGTCTCGCCTTCGACCTCCTCGTCCTCGATATCATGATGCCGGGGGAAAGCGGACTCGATCTCGCGCGGGATTTGCGCCGCACCAGCGCGGTGCCGATCCTGCTGCTGACGGCGATGGGCGAAAGCGAAAACCGCATCGCCGGCCTCGAAAGCGGCGCCGACGATTATCTGACCAAGCCCTTCGAGCCCAAGGAATTGGTGCTGCGCATTCAAGCCATTCTGAAGCGCGCCAAGACGCCGCCCGTTGCGGCGCAGGCGGCGATCGTCAGTTTCGGCGGCTATCATTTGGAGATCGATAAGCGCCGCCTTTATAAAGGCGAAGCGCCCGTGCATCTCACCGAAAGCGAGATGGATCTGCTCGTTCGGCTCGCGCGCCGCGCCGGCCAATCGCTAAGCCGCGAGGATTTGGCGGAGAGCGGCGGCCATGGCGATCTCCGCCAAGTCGATGTTCAAATGACGCGGCTCCGCCGCAAGGTCGAGACCGATCCCCGTTTCCCGCGCTATCTGCAGACCGTGCGCGGCATCGGCTATATTCTGCAGCCGGATTGATCGCCGCCATGCCGGATCGGGATCGCTCGCCCATCGCCGGCGCCGGACGCGGCCTCGAAAAGCTGCTGCCGCGATCGCTGCTCGGCCGTTCGATCCTCATCATCGTGACGCCGGTCGTGCTGCTGCAGATCGTCTCCGCCTGGGTCTTCTACGATAGCCATTGGAACACGGTGACACGGCGTCTCGCGCAATCGGTCGCCGGGGATATCGCGACCATCATCCGACTGCTGCCGCGCCCCTTCGCCGAGGATAAAGCGGCGCCGATCTTCGCCATCGGGTC
>CAYQAG010000098.1:0-2281 GCA_964415425.1 uncultured Rhodospirillaceae bacterium
GCCGCGCGATCAATGGTCGCGACTGCGTTTATGTCGGAAGACCGACGAAATGGGGAAACAGATATAAGGCGGGCAAGCGGGACTTCCGAACGAGCGGAATCCTTGATTATAGCACTGCGGTTGAACGCTTCGCCGAAAGGCTCGTGACGGGAAGGATGCCTTTTTCAGCATCCGACATTCGCGCCGAACTGCGCGGCAGGAACCTCGCCTGCTGGTGCCCCCTCGATCAACCCTGCCATGCCGATGTCCTACTCGAAATCGCGAATGGGGAGAACCGGGAATGACAAGAATCTCCGAGCCGGGTATCTACGATATTCTGGCCGCCGAATATCACGCCGACCCTTGTCCTCAACCGTCTCTGTCTGCGTCGATCGCAAAGATCCTTGTCGATCGCACTCCGGCACACGCTTGGATCGCTCACCCCCGATTAAATCCTGCCTTCGAGAGCGACGAGGATCGCGGTTTCGATCTCGGCTCTGCGGCCCACGCCATCGTTCTTGAGGGCAGCGATAAGGTCAAGATTATCGAGGCCGATAATTATCGCACCAAGGAGGCGCGTGAAGCCCGCGATGCCGCGATAAAAGCTGGATTCCTCCCTCTGCTGACGGAACAGTTCGAGCGCGCTATCGACATGGCGTCTGCGCTCCGGGCGGCCCTGATTTCGCATAAGGCTGCCGGCGATGCCTTTTGCAACGGCAAAGCGGAGCAAACCTTAATCTGGAAGGAAGGCGCTATCTGGTGCCGGGCTCGACTCGATTGGCTGAGCAATGACGGCCCGATCTACGATTACAAGACGACCGACGGGAGCGCCGGCGAATGGGGCACACGCCAGCTCTTCAATCTCGGTTTCGATATCCAAGATGCTTTTTATCGCCGTGGCGTTGTGGCTTTGCTCGACCGGGAAGTCGATTTCCGCTTCGTCGTTCAGGAGACGGAACCGCCTTATCTGGTGAATGTTGTCGCACTCGATCCTCAAGCGCAAGATTATGCCGATGCCAGGGTCGAGGAAGCGATCGATATCTGGCGCCGCTGCCTCGCGACTTCTGACTGGCCCGGATATCCGGCGGAGATCAACTTCGTTTCTCCGCCGATCTGGCACGAGCGCCGCTTCATCGAGCGCCAGCAAGCCCAGGAATTGCGCCGAGAGTTTTCAACCGAAGAACTGCGCCGAGGCGCGGCGCTTCAAGCCCCGCTATAGGAGCCAACCATGCCGCTTGTCTTTCGACCTGCTTCTCGCGAATCCTCGAAGCTGCTGATCGGACTTTACGGTCAGTCCGGCTCCGGCAAGACTTATTCAGCCTTGCTCTTGGCGCGCGGTCTCGCCGGCCCGGACGGCAAAATCATGATGATCGATACGGAATCCAGGCGAGGCGAGCTTTACGCCGATATGATTCCCGGCGGCTATATCGTCGGTCAACTCAATCAGCCCTTCTCGCCGCAAGCCTATATCGAAGCGATCGATGATGCCGAAAAGGCCGGGGCCTCTGTCCTCGTCATCGATTCGGTCTCTCACGAATGGGAGGGAATCGGCGGCGTCGTTCACATGGCGGGCCAGGTCGAGGAGCGCACAGGCAAGCCCGGCCTTCATTGCTGGAAAGATGCGAAGCTGCAGCATCAGCGGCTTATGCTTCGGCTGCTGCAATCGAAGTGCCACGTGATTGTTTGCCTTCGGGCCAAGCGGAAATCTCGTCAGGTCAAGGACGGTTCCGGCAAAACCGCCATCATCAAGGATGATTTCGCGACTCCGATACAGGCCGACGATTTCATCTTCGAGCTTACCGCTCATGCCGAAATCCTTCAGGATCACACGATCCGCTTAACAAAATGCAGTCACCCGAAAATGAAGCCGGTCTTTCCGGTCGGTCAGCCGATCTCGATCGAGACCGGCAAGGGCTTGGCCGCTTGGTGCGCCGCTGCGACGGCAGCGACGCCGGCAGCTTCGGCGTCGGCCATCGATATGCCGCAACAGATTTCGGTCGCGATCGGCGCCGACGGCAAGCCCGACTGGCGCAGCTTCTATCGCCAAGCCAGCGCGGCGATCGCGGCAGTGCCGAATGCGACCTTTCTTGCGGAATGGCAGGCGATGCACGATCCCGCCATCGCCAATCTCGGCCGCGATCAACCCGAAGGCGCTGAGAAGCTTCGAGGCTTGATCGCCGCGAAGCAAGCCGCCTTGAGCTCTCCGTCGGAGAAGGCCGAATGACCTTCGGCATTCCGCGCATCGACCGCCTGATCTCTCGGCTTGCCGCTGCACGGGCGGCGCGGATTTACGATGGCCGGA
>CAYQAG010000099.1:0-1922 GCA_964415425.1 uncultured Rhodospirillaceae bacterium
CATCCCTGCCTATTTTCCGAGATATCCGGGCGACAAACTCAAGACTTTGTGGGCTACCGTCCGATATCTACCGCATATGTTCTAGTTTAGTTCATGGAAAAGTCAAGTCAGAAATCGCCGGCATCGCTGCCTTGCGCCTAGACCCTTACCGGAGCGACCGCGCTGCTGATAGAAGATCGCCATGGAATCGCGGTTTCGCCTCGTCCTTGCTCAGGTCAATCCCCTCGTCGGGGATGTTGCCGGCAATCTTGCCTTGCTGCGCCGCACCCAGGCGGAGGCGGAGGCGCTGGGCGCCGATCTCATCCTCGCGCCGGAACTCGTCGTCAGCGGCTATCCGCCCGAGGACCTCGTCTTGAAACCGGCTTTCCAGGCGGCCTGCCGGGCGGCGATCCTCGATCTAACCGCCGCGACTTCCGACGGGCCGGCGCTGCTGGTCGGAACGCCCTGGGTGGAGGAAGGGCGGCTTCACAATGCTTGCCTGCTGCTGGCGGAAGGGCGGATCGCCTCGCGGGTCTTCAAACACGAATTGCCGAATTACGGCGTTTTCGACGAGAAGCGCGTTTTCGCTCCGGGTCCACTTCCGACGCCGATCCCCTTCAGGGGCGCGAATCTGGGCGTGATGGTCTGCGAGGATCTCTGGTTTCCCAACGTCGCCCGGCATCTGAAAGCGGCGGGGGCCGATCTTCTGCTCGTGCCCAACGGCTCGCCCTTCGAGCGGGGCAAGGACAATACCCGCCTTGCCATCGCCGAGGAACGGTGCCGCGAAACCGGTCTTCCCATCGTCTATCTCAATCAAATCGGCGGGCAGGACGAGCTCGTCTTCGACGGCGATTCCTTCGTCCTCGGCGCGGCGGGCGATTTGCGCTGCCGGCTGCCGGCTTTTGCTTCTCATCTGACGCCGACCGATTGGACGAAAGGCGAGCGCGGCTGGGTCTGCGCGCCGGCGCCGATCGCCGCCTTGCCGGACGAGGAAACGCGAATCTATAGCGCGATGATGCTGGGTTTGCGCGATTACGTGACAAAAAACCGCTTTCCCGGAATCATCCTCGGCCTTTCGGGTGGGATCGATAGCGCGCTCTCCGCCGCCATCGCCGCCGATGCCTTGGGGCCGGAGCGCGTCAGAGCGGTGATGCTGCCATCGCCCTATACCAGCGATGCCAGCCTCGAAGATGCGGCTTCCGTGGCCGAGCGGCTCGGCATTCTCTACGACGTCATCCCGATCGAACCCGCGATGCATGTTTTCGACAATCTGCTGCGCGATCTTTTCGCCGGACATAAGCCCGATACGACGGAAGAAAATATCCAAAGCCGGGCGCGCGGCCTCATCCTGATGGCGCTCTCGAACAAATTCGGCGCCATGCTGATGACGACCGGCAATAAATCGGAAATGTCGGTCGGTTATGCGACGCTTTACGGGGATATGTGCGGCGGTTTCTCGGCGCTGAAGGATGTCTATAAGGTCGATGTTTTTCGTTTAGCGCGCTGGCGCAACGCCCATCGTCCGCCGGGCGCGCTCGGCCCCGAGGGCCCGGTCATGCCGGATCGGGTCATCGCGCGCGCGCCCTCGGCCGAACTCCGTCCCGATCAAACCGATCAGGATTCCCTGCCGCCTTACGAAATTCTGGATGCGATCCTGGAATTCCTGGTCGAGCGCGAGATGAATGTGGACGAAATCGTCGCCAAAGGTTATTCCCGGGAAACGGTGCTGAAAGTCTGGCGCCTGCTGGATCTTGCCGAATACAAGCGGCGACAGGCGCCGCCGGGCGTGAAGATTTCCAGGCGGGCTTTCGGGCGCGATCGGCGTTATCCGATCACCAACGGTTTCAGGGCCGGTTGATCCGGTCTAGCGTCGATGCGATGAAAGAGTCTGCGTGTCCTGATGTCGGTCAAAGTTCGCTTCGCCCCCAGCCCGACGGGCCGGC
>CAYQAG010000100.1:0-1535 GCA_964415425.1 uncultured Rhodospirillaceae bacterium
CGCGCTCGTCGCGTTCGGGGATCAGCAAGTCGCCCGAACGCAGGACCACGGCCTCCTCGGCGGGCGAGAGGCGGCGCGCGAGGGGAAGCAGATCGAGCATGGCTTGGCGTTCGCGGCGGAGGCGCGCGGCCAGCAAGATACGGCCGATTCGGTCGAGGATATTCATGGCTTTCTCCCATCCTGGGGCCCGGCTTTGACAGCGGCCCGGGCGATCCCGCGATGGGGATGTTACAGAATTTGTAACTTTTCGCAAGTGGGATATTACAGAATCTGTAACTTTCTTTAACGATCCCTCTCGCCGGGATTCGTTTCCGGCGCCACGATGGGAACGAGATTGCCGTCGATCATCGCCCGAATCGGGAAGGCGCGGCGAAGCTCGACATTCTCCTGCGGCCTTGTGCCCGGCTGGCCGCATAAGGTGAAGCGATTGAGGGCGCCCGCTTGCGCCAAATGACGAATCAGGCTTTGCCCGTCCAGGGTTTCGACGAGACAGAGCTTTTCGGCGATGGATTCGGGCGTATCGCCGCGGCGATAGAAAAGCAGGAATCCGCCCGGCAGATAGGGGAAAAGCCCATCCGGGCCTAATCGGATCGCCTCGGTGCCTTCGCGTTTCATGGCGCGCGGCAGAATGGTGAGGGAATGCGGCGGGGCGAGCGGCGCGACGCGCCCTTCCGCATCGGCTTCGCCCGCGATCGGCACGCGCGGCGAGGAGGCGGCGAACATGATGTCCTCGGGCTCGACCTCGAGCGCCCGGGCGAGGCGCTCCGCCCAAGGGAGCGTCATGACGCGCATGCCGCGCTCGAGGCGGCCGATCATCATGACATAAGTGCCGCAGCGTTCGGCGAGCTCGGCTTGGGTCCAGCCGCGCTTGCGGCGGAGATCGACGAGATGGGGGAGTTCCATGGCTGGAGGATTCTTTCCAAGGTTTCGGTAAAGTCGATAACAAATTCGTTTGCTAAATGTTACTGATTCTGTAATATAGGCCGGAAGCGATTAAGGGAAGAGACGATGACCCCTGCCGAAACGCCCCTTGCCGCCTGGCGCCGCCGGGCCGGACTGACCCGCAAGGCCTTCGCCGCGCAGCTCGGCCTCTCGGCTCTGACTCTCTGGCGCTACGAGCGCAAGGGCCAGGTGCCGAAACCCGCCATCCTCGCCCGCATCCGCGAGGCGACAGGCGGGGCTTTGCGTCCCGAAGATTTTTATCCCGCGTCGCGCGGCGCAAAGGCGGTTTCCTCTCCCGCCAGCGATCCCCTGCGCCCAGCAACGGGGGGAGCGGCATGATGGACCGGGGCCTCCCTGCCGGCCATTTGCCGCCGCCGCCGGCGCCGCCGCCATCTCCCGGCGCGCCGGCGGCGCTCGAAAGGCAAGCGGCATGATCCCCGCCTTGCCGTCGCGCCGCGCGGGCGAAGCGCTGGATATTCTCTGGCGCGATCGGCGCTGGACCTTGACGGTCAATTTCCATCCCGCGACCGGCGAAGCGGTCGAAATCTTCGCCGACGGCCATAAGACGGGCAGCGAGATGGAAGCGATGCTGG
>CAYQAG010000100.1:1545-1825 GCA_964415425.1 uncultured Rhodospirillaceae bacterium
TGCGCCTCGCCACCGAAGCGGTCAGTCTAGGAGTGGACGATGCCTGCATCCTCGTTTCGATGGTGCTGCGCGCCGGGGCTTCGCCTTCGGGGCTTGCCGCCAAGCTCGGCCGCGAGGCCTTGGGCGCGCCGGCGTCGATCCTCGGGCGCATGGTCGACGCGATCGGCGAAGCCAGGCCATGACCCGCTTGACGCCTGCCGCCGACTCGGCCATATTGCCGCTCGGAGCTGACAACTCCCTAAGGCGGCAAGCCGCCTCTCGGTCGCAAGACCGACGCGGC
>CAYQAG010000101.1:0-1713 GCA_964415425.1 uncultured Rhodospirillaceae bacterium
ATTGGCGCGCAACCGCAAAACCGAAGCCAAATTGATGCCGGGGATCAGCGGCTAAATCCTTCGGCGCTATCGTATCCTGGGAAGTCGCACGGGGCCTGTCGCAAGACAGGCCCCGCGCTTTTTAGGCCCATGCGCCGATGCGATTCCTCGTCGATGCGCCACTCGAGAACGGTCGCGGATCGCCGAGCGAGCGAAGCGCCTTGCGTTGCGCTTCCAAAGCGGCGAGATCGCGCAGCAGAGTAGAATACAGGAATTGCCGACAGGCCCCAATCTTGGCTAAATTGCATTTCGGTTTTTGAAACGATGGGCCGGAAACCGAGGGAGGAAAAGATGTCGCAGCCGAATGAGAAAACCGAATGGCGCACCGCGCCGCGTTACAGCAAGTAATGGTGGGGCGAGGCTTGGCGCGATTTTGGGGAGAGCCCGGCGTTCATTTGGCTCTGGCTCGCTTTGCTGATGTTCATTGGCTACCAGATCGATTTCTTCTGGGACTGACGGCCAGGGAGAAGAGACGATGATATACCGCCGATGGGGCGACATGGCCGCCAATCTCTGGACGATCGGCGTGCCGGTTCAATTCGCCTATTTCGGCAGGCATGACGGCGCCGCGATCGACGGTTTCTGGGATGGCACCGCTGCGATTTTTTCCTGGATCGTCCTCGCTTTCGTCTGGCCGTTTTATTGGCTGATCTTTCGCCCTGCTTAGGTGACGCCATGGAAGACGCGAATTTCGACGACGTCGGCGACGCGGGAAAAAGCCGCCGATCGGATTCCGGCAAGGCGTGGTGGGAGGATCAGTTCGACAAATTCGCCGAGAGCGATCCGCCGCCGGCGCGGCGACTGATCGCCGAGGAAGCGCGCTTGGCGCGCCAAGATCCTTTTTACATTTGGCTTAATGAATTCAATTGGCTGTTCGACAAATACGTCGAACCCCGCGTGCCGTTGCTGTTGGCGATTTGGATCGCCGGCATGCTTTGTCTCGCCTGGAAAGTCGGCGCCTTCGATTAGGAGAGGATCATGGGAAACGGCGGATGGCTCTACACCGCGGCCGATATATGGACCTTCGGGATCGTGCCGAATTTCGTTTATTTTGCTTTTGTCGAGTGGAAGAAAATTCGCCACTTCTCGGACGGCGCGATCGCCGTTATCTCATGGGCTGTCCTGGCGCTGATCTGGCCCCTTTATTGGCTGATTTTCTATCCGCTTGCTCGGCTCAACTCTAAATTCTAAATCTTCGCGATAGAGATAAAGCCATGGCCCGCTTGAAGATACCGCATCTGACCTATCGCCAGCGCGCCGACGGGACCCGGCGGCATTTCTGGCAGCCCTCGGCGGCGCTCCGCCGGAAGGGCTTTCTGCTGAAGCGGCTTTCGAACGGTCCCAAGACAGTGCGCGCCGAGGCGATGCTCATGACCCATCGCTCTGCCGCCTATGCGGAATGGCTCGCCAGCGAGATCGCCGCGGCCATCGACGATCCACGCCCCAGCGTATCGCAGGAAAAGATGATGGCGCGCCTGGATGCGAAGCTCGCGGCGCGGAGAATGCCCTAACCAGCGCGAGAAGGCGGATGACCGCACTCGGCGATTTGCCGCTTCAGCATTCGGATCGCCTCATTGCGCGCCGCTTCGCGGTCGAAACCCGCGCCGTAAATCATGGCTTGGAGCCAATAGCCGTCGATCATGGCGATGACGGGGTCGATCAGGCGGCGCGCCA
>CAYQAG010000102.1:0-1708 GCA_964415425.1 uncultured Rhodospirillaceae bacterium
GCGATCTTTCGCGGCGAAGATGCCTATATCTCGCCGAATTTCTATCCCTCGAAGCTTGAAACGCAAATGCGGGGCCCAAGGGCGACTAGCCATGCTGCCATTTAGCGAAGCGCAGACCGTCGAAGATCTAGCTGATCTTTTCTACGATTTCCTGCCGGGAAGCGGAAACAACAAAACCGCTTTTCCATTGGCGGCGGCATTGGCAGGGGTCGGTGAGTTGTGGGTTCCGGGTAGCAAAAGACCGGCAATTGTCCAGCTCCTGATATCCACACTTGAGCATCGGCGCTCATATTTTACGAAGTTGATCTTGGTGATTGTCCGGCAGGCGATAACCTATCGCCGCGGCAAGGGAAATCCCTTGACTCGCGACGAAATTGATCGGCTGAACAGCCTTCTTCCCGGTGTGGGGTTCAAGATACCTGAATTGCTTGACCCCGGCTTCCTTAACAGCCTCGCGCAGCCGAAGGCCGGTGAACCGCCGCCGCAGGCGGCTGGAACGCTGAGCGCGGCCAAAGCACAAGAATTGGTGACGCATCTCATCGAGATCGCGGGGCTAGACCCGCAAGCGCGGGGCCTTCGCTTCGAGGGATTTCTAAACGATCTGTTCGCCGGATTCGGGCTGGCGCCGAGAGGCGCGTTTCGGCTTGTAGGAGAACAGATCGACGGGAGCTTCAAGCTGCAGGGGCAAACCTACTTAGTCGAAGCCAAATGGCATGGGCCAAAGATTGGCTTTGCCGATTTGATGACCTTCTCCGGAAAAGTCGCGGGTAAGGCGTCATGGTCGCGCGGTCTGTTCGTCAGCAATTCTGGATTTACGGCCGATGGGCTAGAAGCGTTTTCGCGTGGGCGGCAAACTAATCTGATTTGCGCTGATGGACTTGACTTGTACGAGGTTCTCTCGCGCAAGATGTCGTTGATCGATGTGCTGGAGGAGAAGGCACGCCGCGCCGCAGAGACTAATCGCGCGTTCATTGCCGTCCGCGATCTCAATTTACGGAGCAGCTGATCGCGGTCAATCATCGGTCGCCATAGCTCGGGATATCAACGAGCGCTATTATTTTGAGTATCGAGGTGGTTTTTTTCCGACCGACCTCGATAGGCACTGAAATTGCATAAAAATTTCCGAGCTATTCTTCCTTTAAAATCAACACCGTAAGATTTTGACAGCCCGTGAGTCAGCTTTCAATGTTGGGGGCAAAAACCAATCTAGATCAATTGCCTAGCTAGGCTTAGAACAGTCGAATGCGAATAAGGCCACGGACCGTGCAAGGAATTCCAGCCATGTATATCCCGCCGCATTTTCAAGAGATCGACGAGGCCGAGATCGCGGCGATCATTGCCGAAGCGCCGCTTGCCATTATCGTCGCCGAGACGAAAGCGGGGCTGATCGCCAATCATATTCCCCTGCTCTTCGCATCGCCCGGCGTTTTGATCGGCCATGTCGCGCTCGCGAACGACATGCACCGCCTAATCGCGCCCGGCGCGGAAGTGCTGGCGATCTTTCGCGGCGCGGATGCCTATATCTCGCCGAATTTCTATCCCTCGAAGCCGGAGCATCATCGGCATGTCCCGACCTGGAATTATCAGGCCGTCCATGTTTATGGCGCGATCGCCTTCCAGCATGACGAGCGTGCGAAGCTCGCCGTGGTGGGACGCCTCACCCAGCATCACGAGAAACGCGTCAATAGCGCAAAAGCCTGGCGCATGG
>CAYQAG010000103.1:0-1627 GCA_964415425.1 uncultured Rhodospirillaceae bacterium
TCATGACCCCCGAAGCCCGCGAAGCCCTAATGCTGCGCTACGATGCGCTTCCTCGTCGAGAATGGCGACGACTCCGCCACGGCAGCGACGAAGCGGCCCGCGCTGCGGAATGGCGCGCGATCAATTTCGACATTGATCGAGAGGCCGGAACGCTGACCCGCCGTTGCGCTTACGAAAAATCGCGCGGCGATCTCGCAATGGCCGATCTCGTGAGCGCAGAACTCCGAAAGTTGCGCGATGCGGCGGTTAAGATGAGGGGGAGAGCATGACCCGTCAACGAATCCTTGACCACTGCCTCGCTCTGATCGCATGGGCCGGCATTCTGCTGCTGCCCGTGATCACGGCTGGGGTGATGCAATGACTGACCTATGGAAACGCGCGCATCGGGAGGCAATGCGGATAACGCGCAAAGCAGCCGAGACTCGCCGTGCGATTCGACGCGCCGGCATTGCTCGTTTTGCCGACGAAGCCACGGCATCCGCCGCGCTGTGCGATGCGCCAGGGGCAGGGCAGTCTAGAATGATCGAGAAGGAAAACCGGGAATGAAGCGCATCTCCGAGCCGGGTATCTACGATATTCTGGCCGCCGAATATCACGCCGATCCTTGCCCCCAACCATCGCTTTCAGCTTCGATCGCAAAGATCCTTGTCGATCGCACTCCGGCACACGCTTGGATCGCTCACCCCCGATTAAATCCTGCCTTCGAGAGCGACGAGGATCGCGGTTTCGATCTCGGCTCTGCGGCCCACGCCATCGTTCTTGAGGGCGGGGAAAAGGTCAAGATTATCGAGGCTGAGAATTACCGCACGAAGGAAGCGCGCGAGGCCCGCGATGCTGCGATCCAAGGCGGATTCCTCCCGCTTTTAGAAGAGCAATTCGAGCGCGCTTCGGCCATGGCGTCCGTGCTTCAAGACGCACTGAAATCGCATCGATCTGCCAGAAACGCTTTCCGCAACGGCAAGGCTGAGCAGACTCTTATCTGGCGAGAAGGCGATATTTGGTGCCGTGCCCGCCTCGATTGGCTGAGCAATGATGGCACGATCTGGGATTACAAGACGACCGACGGAAGCGCCGGCGAATGGGGTGCGCGTCAGCTTTTCAATCTCGGATTCGATATTCAGGAAGCCTTCTATCGTCGAGCCGTCGAAGATTCATTTGATCGCGAGGAAGTCGATTTCCGCTTTGTCGTTCAAGAGACGGAGCCGCCTTATCTGGTGAATGTCGTCGCCCTCGATCCTCAGGCGCAACACTATGCCGACGCCAGGGTCGAGGAAGCAATCGATATCTGGCGCCGCTGCCTCGCGACGGGCAACTGGCCAGGATATCCGGGGGAAATCAACTTCGTTTCTCCGCCGATCTGGCATGAGCGCCGCTTCATCGAGCGTCAGCAAGCCCAGGAATTGCGCCGAGAGTTTTCAACCGAAGAATTGCGCACCGCCGCCGCCCTTCAAGCCCCGCTATAGGAGCCGACAATGTCGCTTGTCTTTCGTCCCGCCTCTCGCGAATCCTCGAAGCTGCTGATAGGCCTTTATGGTCAGTCCGGCTCAGGAAAGACTTACTCCGCGTTGCTTCTGGCGCGCGGTCTCGCCGGCCCGGACGGCAAAATCATGATGATCGATACGGAATC
>CAYQAG010000104.1:0-1587 GCA_964415425.1 uncultured Rhodospirillaceae bacterium
TGCGCCGCCGCCATATCCTTGACCGCGCCGGCGACGGGCTTGGCGGCTTCGGCCGCGGCCATGGCGTTCTGCTGCTGGGCGCGGGCCTCGCGCATCTCCTGCACGGCTTCGGGATCGGCCATGAGATCGGCCGGGACGCCGAAGCTCTCGGCGATTTTGCGCGCGGTCTTGTCGGCGTCGAGATTGTCCCAGATTTCCGGGCGCATCTGCCCCAGCGGCGCCATGGCGTCGAGCGCGCGGATAATGGCGCCGCCTTCGCTCGCCTTCTGCGCCTTGGCGAGCGGCGAGACGTATTCGACCTTGAGGTCGGTTTGGGCGAGCGCCTCCGGGATCGCTTCCGCCGGCCCGAACTGATTGGCACGCAGCATGATGGCGAAGACGCGATCGATCAGCGGATCGAGAAACTCCGATTGCAATCGTCCGAGATGCGGTCCCATGAGGCGCAGCTTTTCCTCCTGGCGCGCGAGGATTTCGGTCGCCGTTTGGTTCGGCTGCTGCACCATCATCATCAGGGAATGGAAGAAAGCCTCGCGGATCGCGTTGCGGCGCTGTTCGGCAAGCTCGGCGCCGAGGGCGACATCGGCCTGGGCGTGGAGCGGCGCATACATCTGCTGACCCTGCGCGTTCATGCCGCCATAGATGATGGCGCCGGGATGGGTGCGCACGCCCCGTGCCGTCTTCTCGTCGGGGGCGAGGATCGGCGGATCGACCCGCTTTTGCGCGCCGATCAGGTTCGTCTTCTCCATGACGTTCAGCATCTTGGTATCGGCGAGCGCCAGCATGGCGGGGCTATCGCCATAGAGGCCGCGCGATTTCGTCGACCAGCGCGGCACCATATAGGGAAACTCGCGATAGCCGCCCTCGTCGAGCAGCGACATCTCGCCGGGCTCGATATAGAGGCTGGCGAAGGGCATGTTCTCCGCATCGAGGCGACCCCAGCGCGCCTCCGCGCGCGGCATGACGGCATGCAGGAAGGAATGGATTTCGTCGGGGCGCTTCTCCGCGCATTCGGCGATCTTCTTGCCCGCCTTCTCGCCCCAGCGCTGGAAGGCTTGGCGCGCGGTGAGCGAGAACTTGCGGATCACCGTATCGATCTCGCCCGCCTCGCTCTCGGCGATATAGCATTCGGAAAGCGGCCGCGTCTGAAAGAGGATGCCGCGCCCGACGCGCTCCTCGACATAGAAGATGCCGGTGCCGAAGACGACGAGATCGGCATAGAGATCGAGCACCCGGCTATAGAAGCGCTGGCCGTTCATGGCGAAGACGTCGCGCATCCGCTGGGTGGCGAAGGCGAGCCAGGCCTTGACCTCGTAATCCTCGTTGGCCGCTTCATCGCCGGCGCGGAGCGCGAACCAATCGTTGGCGGAATTGGTGACCATGCCCCAAAGCCCGGCGGCGAGATTGTCGGCGGCGAGCAAGGCCGTGCCGTCGAAGATCTTCTGCTGGCGCTTCTCGCCGGCCGAACGCTTGGCGACGATATCGTTGCGCATCGGCGCCATCAGATCGGCGATCTCCTGCCAATGCGCCTCCCAAGTGCCGCGCGCGGCAGCCAGGGTCTCCTGGCGCTTCACGATCTCGGCGATTTTG